>CAZJHX010000238.1:0-11692 GCA_964545715.1 uncultured Myxococcales bacterium | reverse complement strand
CTCTGGTGCGGGCTCGGGCTCTGGTGCGGGGTCCGGGGCTGGGGCAGGCGCCGGCTCGGGGGTCGGCGTCGGCGCGACCACTACGGCAGGTGGCGGCGGGGCAGGGGCAGCCGCAGCCGGACTGACCGCGCGGGCCGGCGGCGCTTTGCCGGGGCCCTCTTTGGCGCAGGATCCCAGCATCAGTGTCAGCATTGATACGAGTGCGAGTGTTCTCACAGCAACCTCCTCTCGTGATGGCTTGTGCATCACAACGCGCACTTAAGGTTGTTTCGTCGGTCGCCCGGCCTGGACAACGCACACCGCTGATCGCGGTCAGGGCGCAGATTCTTCGGCGGCGGTCCAAAGCCGCGCACAGCAAAAAGAGTTTTAGATCCCAGTCGGCCCGTTAATTCCCGGCAGGGGCTGAACGATGAGAATCCGCATGAAGCACAAAAAACACGTACCCACCGGGTTCACCCTGCTTGAGTTGATGGTCGCCGTGGTCATCATTTCCGTCCTCGTTATGGTGGCCGTGCCGGTGTACGGCGCCATCATGCGCCGGTCACAGACGACAGAGGCCATCCTGCTGCTGAACAAGCTGTATGAGGCCGGAGCGACGTACTTCATGGCGCCGCGTCTGGCCGAGGGCGAGAGCGTGCCCAAGTGCCGCTTTCCCGGCGATGTCGGCGTCACACCCGACATCACGGCGCTGGCCTGCTGCGGCGGCGCGCTGGATGTGGATAAAAACAGCCGCTGCGACGTCGACGAGACGCACTGGACACATCCGACCTGGTCCGGCTTGAACTTCGAACTGAAGGATCAGCACGCCTTCGGCTACTCGGTTACGACGAGGCCGGTGGAGGACGGCGCCTATTACACGGCGCGCGCCAACGGCGATCTCGATTGCGACGGCTTCTTGTCCACGTTTGAGCGCACCGGCTTTGGCAGCACCAAGCAAGACGCCGGCAAGTGCGGCGTCAAGACAGCCTCGGGCATGTACAGCAACATGCCCGCGGAGTAGCGCTCAAGGTTGGGAGGCGTCCGTGCACTCCCGCTTCTCCGACAGCGTCGCGTAGCCTACGCCCATGTCGTACGGCCACAGCGGGTACTCGTCGGGGTTCGCTTTGGGCTTGGAGACCGGATAGTTCCAGGCCAGCAGCGAGCCGGTGAACGCCAATCGCGGCTCCGGCCAGTAGGCGTTGCAGCAGTAGCAGCCGGCTCCGACCTCCGCGACGGCGCGCGGCGCCAGCTCTCCGGACGCCAACGTGACCACGACGCTGCCCGGGACCTCCGTCGGGTAGCAGAAGTCTGCCGACGTCGGATACTCCAACCAGGCGACGCGATCCCCGACGATACGCGGCGCAAAGGCCGTGCCGCCCAGCGTCTCCAGCTCGCGTGTGGCCACGCCGTCATACGTGAAGACCCGCCTGTGGTTGGACCACGGGACCCAGGTGTCGGGCACGCCCTCACCAGGCTCAACGCACGCGAAGACGGCCGCGCCGCCGTCGGTGTCCGGCGCACTGCAGGGTCCCTCGTCCAACATCACCAGCTCGCTGGTGTTGAAGTTCATGACCATCGCCGCGCCGTCGGACAGCCAGTAGGCTTTGTTTCCGCTGACGACCGGGTACTGGTCCTGCTTGTCGTTGTCGGTCAGTCTCTGCAGCCCGCTCGACGTCCACAGCCAGATCTCGGTGTCGGCGCCGTCATGCGACGACCAGATGACCCGGTTGCCGTCCAGCCAGGGCGCTGAGGTGGCGGCGTGGCCGGCCGAGATCTCCACGACCTTGCCGAAGTGGAATCGATAGACGCCGCCGTCCTCGCGCCAGGCCGCCACACCCTGCTGGACCATGCGTCGCGGGGGCGCCTGCAGGCCGCCGCCCGCGTCCCATAAGAGCCCGGGCCAGCTGTCCTGGCTGTTCAGGATCACCTCCTGAGTTGCGTCCTGATAGATCAGCTGCTTGCTGCCCCCCGGCGACCCGTTTGGCAGCTGGCGTTGCAGCAGCATGGCCTCGCCCCGCACGTCCAGCAGGTAGTCTTCGACGTCGTTGGCCGTCAGCTGACCCTCGGTCTCCGCCACCGGATCCACGCGGAAGATCTCCAGGTCGCTCGCGGCGTTGGAGTAGACGGTCTCCCGGCGGTGCAGATACAAGCTGGTGCCGCTGGCCACCGGCTGGCGGGCGAACTCGAGTCCGTTGCCGGCAAGGTAGCCCACGGTGGGCACCAGGTCGGTGACGCGGCAGATGGTCGCGTCCGGCCCGGGCTGAGCGACCGGGTCCGCCGGGGTCTCGGCGACCGGGGTTGTGACAGTGTTCTCGCCCGGTGTCGGCAACGCTGTCTCAGGGGTGAAAATTGTCCCATCTCTGGGTGTTGAATGGCACGCCGCTAACCATAGAGCGGCGGCTGCGCACACGACTGCACGACCTCTCACGAGTCTGATCTCCCCAACTGTCGCGCACCGCCGGGGGGAGTATACAAAAACCCGGCGCCACAATCACGGTATGCTTGCCGCACTGTGACCGAGGACAACCCATCCGCTGCCAGGCCGGCCCGGCTGGCGGCTGTTCAAATGGACCTCACGCCCGCACCGGCAGCGCATCGCATCAGCCTTATGGACGGCCTGCTGAGCTCTCCCGCGGCAGAGGGGGTGCAGCTCGCCGTGTTTCCCGAGCTGTCGGTGACCGGATACGACCTCTCGGCGGCCAACGCCGGAAAGGCGGAGGCGCTGGACGGTCCCTCGGTCGCCGCATTGTGCGAGCTGGCCAGGCGGCCCGACGCGATCCTCGTCGCCGGCATGACCGAGGATCGCGACGGGCGCTGCCACAACACGCAAGTCGTCGTCGGCCCGGACGGCCTGTGCGGGGTCTATCGCAAGCGGCACGTGTCGTCGGCGGAGAACGCGATCTGGCAGTGCGGTGGCGGCAACGAGATCATCGAGACCGACCTGGGCCGGATCGGCATCGGCATCTGCGCGGACATGCTCTTCGGCACGCCGTGGTCGCGCTACGACCACGAGACGGTGGACCTGATCATCAGCGCCGCGGCCTGGCCGGACTTTCGGTCGTCCAAAGGCGTGCCTGTCCGCGCGGGTTCAGCCGCCTTTCACAATCGCTACCCCATCGCGTTTGCCGAGCGCTTGTCGGCGCGGGCCCGCGTTCCCGTCGTGTTCTCCGATGGCTGCGGGCCGTTTGAGAGCAGGCTGCCGGTTTTCGGGACGTCGCTGTCGTGGCGGGCGTCAGGGCACAGCCGCATCGTGGTCGGCGGGCGGACCGTGGCCGACGACGGCGGCGAGGCGACGGAGCAGATCGTGACGGCCGATGTGCCGCTGGGCCGGCCGGCCGATCCGGTCGATCTCCCCGTGATGCGCCCGAGCCTGGGCGATCGCCTGCGCCACAAGGAGCTGCTGGTCGGCGAAGTGACGACAGCGTGGCTGTTTCGGGTGCTGCGTGTGCTGAGGATCGCGTGATGGTGCTGCCGAGGGGTTGATCGGGATCAACTCGACCCCGACAGCCCATGGGTATATTGCCGCCTGCGCTGCAGTCAGCTGCAAAGGAGGCAGGCCCGATGAGCGTTCTAATCGTGTGTCTGGTCGCCGGTTTGGCGGGCGCTCCCGCCCCGGAGATCATCGATGCGGACACCGTCTGGACGGCCGCTGACAGCCCCTGGATCGTGGCGGGCGCGGTGCGGGTTGAGGCGGGCGCGCAGTTGGTGATCGAGCCCGGCGTGCGCGTGGAGCTGGCGGCGGGGGCCGAGCTGACGATCGCGGGTGAGCTCGTCGCGCGAGGCACTGCTGACGCGCCGATCACCTTTACAGGGGCCGATACCGCGGAGGGCAAGGCTCGCTGGCTGTCGATTCGCTTTGAGGACGAAAGCACCGACGCGCGCTTTGTCGCCTTGGATGAGTACGCGTCGGGATCGGTTCTGGAGCACTGTGTCCTGGAGCATGGGACGCGCGCCGTCCGCACGGAGGCGTCGTCCCCGTACATCGCCTTGAGCACCTTTCAGTTCAACGAGACCGAGCTGTCGGTGGATCCGGCGGGTGGACCGGCGATCTACGTGGGCGAAGGCAGCGCGCCGCGCATTGTGCGGTGCTTGTTTCAGGACAACCGGGCGGAGCTGATCTCCTGGGGCGGCGCGATCTACGCCGAGCACTCATCGCCGATCATCGCTGACAACACCTTCATCAACAACGAGGGCAGCTACGGCGGCGCCATCGCGACCGACACCGTGGGCAGCCCCATGGTGGGCAACACGTTTGACGGCAACACGTCGGTCTCGGATGGCGGCGCCGTGAGCCTGCTGTCGTCCACGACGGCGTTTCTGAACAACGTGGTGACCGGCAACGACGCGTTCTACGACGGCGGCGGCGTCCATGTCTGCCGCACCTGCGATCCTCACGCGCACCCGTTCTTCATGGACAACACCATCGTGGAAAACGTCGCCGGCAGCGAGGCCGGGGGGCTGGGCGCGGCGTTCATCCGGGGCTTGGCGGACAACAACATTCACGACAACAAGAGCGGCGAGGGCACGATGGACTTCGGCTGGTTCAACGACTTCGAGGGCGATTATCCGGACTGGGTCCGCCACCCGGCGCTGGGCCGCAATTGGTGGGGTACCGCGGACGCGTCGGTCGTGGACGCCAACATCTTTGACGGCGCCGATGACGAGGACATGGGGACGGTGTCTTTTGCGGGCCACCTGGACGCGCCGGTGACCACGCCGACGCCGCGGGTTGCGATCGTGACCGAGCGCATCCGCTACACCCTGGCCGACGAGCCGATGAAGGTGCACCTGACCCTGTACAACCCGGGGCCGGAGCGCCGGGTCGATCTGCTTGTGCTGGTGCAGTACGAGGATGGCCCGCCGACGTATTTTGCGGGCCCGATCGAGGGCCATGACGTCGTGCTGGCCGACGGCGTCTACACGATGACAATGCCGGAAGGCTCGGTGCTGTTCGCCACGATCACGCAGCCGCCGTTTGAGGCGGGGCGACCGGCCACGTGGGCCGTCTGGCACGCGCTGATGACCGACCACGACAGCGGCGAGCGGCTGGGCGAGCAGTGCTCGTCCCGCGCGGAGCTGGGCGAGGAGGCCGACTGATGCGAGCAGCTCTTATCGTGGCATTGTTTGGGTGCGTAGCCGCATGTGCCGGCGAGGATCCCGTGCCGGTCGAACCCGTGGTGGACACCGGCGAGCCGGAGCCGACGCCACCTGCCTTCATCATTACGCCGGGTCAGGGCGTTGAGTCTGACGGGTTGACCGTCTCTGTTGGCGTGTCGCTGGCCGATTTGCGTCAGGCGGCCGGCGAGCCGAGCGCTGTTCGTGACCTGGGCCCGCTGGGGTTCCGCGCCGACTTTGCGTCGCTGCATCTGGCGGCGCATCTCGACGGCCCGGGCGACGATGCGGTCGTGACCAGCCTCTATCTCTTTGAGGGCTTCGATGGCGTAACCGCCGATGGTGTGGGTCCGGGCGTTACGCGCGAAACTGTCATGACCGCGCTGGGCGATGGCCAGTCCGACCCGTTTCAGATGCACCTGGCGTATCCGCAGCGCGGCCTGGCCGTCGGATTTGTGGACGACACGGTGGCGACGCTGCGGTTGACGGCGCCGGTGCCCTGACCGTTGGCGCGCTGGCCACGATGCGCGCCGGCTGTGGCGCTCATTTTGTCGGCGTGCGGCACGACGCCCACAGCACCCCCGGATGCCGTCGCCGACATCGCGACGGATGCGCCAGTGGAGCTGCCGGAGCCCGATGTCTTCGTCGCCCCGACACCGCGCGGCCAATGCCCGCCTGACGGTCTGATGGGCGTGGAGCCGGGCGATGTCGTGCCGGATCTCGAGCTGCTCGACTGCGACGGTGTCGCGCACACCTTTCACGACCTCTGCGACGCCGAGGCAGCTTGGATCTTTACGTTCTCGGGCTCGTGAACGGACTGCTTTGAGGTCGCCGGGTCGGTGGCGCAGCAGAGGCAGCAGCGGCTGGCGGACGCGAACTACGCGGCCTACTTCATCATCATGGACGGTCTTAGCGCCCCGCCCAACGCGCAATACTGCAAGCTGATCCGCGACGGCTACAAGCTGACGATGCCTGTGCTGTACGACCCGACTGGCAAGATGCCCGCCGCCTTCGGCTACAAAGCGTCGCAGGCCAACGACCGGAGTTTGGTGCTGCGGCACGGGGCGGTCCTGGCGCTGATGCAGCAGCACGCGGATCAGGCGGCGATCGACGACCTGCTGGACAGCTTGCTGACCTCTCCTTGACGGCCGCGGCTGTAGCGCGTTGAAGTGAACCATGCGCCTCTTCATATTGGTGGTCTGCGCCGGCTCGCTTGGGTGCGAGGCCAAGGTCCTTGGGAGCGAGGACGTGCCTGTGGACGTCACTCCGGCTGTCGACACGGCGCCGGAGATCGTCGAGGCCGCGACCGATCTGTGCGCGGGCGGCACCGGCACCGAGACGGGTGAGGCCATCAGGGCGATCGCAGTGACCGACTGCGACGGCTCGCCCGTGGCCGTGTCCGACGTGCTGTCACAGAGCAAGCTGCTGCTCATCTCCCTGGCCGCGGGCTGGTGCGCGCCATGTCGAGAAGAGCAGGACGAGCTGCAGGCGCTCTTCGACAAATACGGCAAGTGTGGGCTCGAGGTGGTGGTCATACTCACCGACCCGGACGTCCCCGGCGAGGCGCTCTCGTCTGCGTTTTGCAACACGTGGGTCGGCCAGTATGAGCTGACTGTGCGGGTGTGGGCGGACCGTCTGAGAGAGTTGAAGGACTTCATCGGGGCCGGCGGGCTGCCGGTCAACATGCTGGTCACGCCCGACTGCCTCATCCAGGCGAAGCAGAGCGAGGTCGTGGACGCCGACTTTGAGGCTGTCATCGAGGGGTTCCTGGGCTCGTGCCAGGCCCCGACCGTGATGTGACGACCAACGCCTTCCAACCCTGATTTTTTGAAAGTCTGATCCAGGGCAGAGTCCGGTCGGCACCGGCTTGACGGGTCGCGTTGGGTTGCGAGTTTAACGATCGTTCAAAACGTTCGTTCAAAGGGTGCCGTGATGCCATCTAAGACCGCTGAGCCACATACTCTGGACCGCCCCGGGCCCAGCTCGGACGAGCGGCGCGAGCACATTCGCAAAGTCGCTGAGGGCCTGTTTGCCGAGCGCGGATTTGCCGCGACCTCCATGCGCACGGTCGCGCGGGCCGCGGACGTCCAGGTGGGCACCATCTACTATCACTGCGGCAGCAAGGCGCAGCTGTTCTTGTCGCTGTACAGCCGGGTCATCAAGCGGATGGCGGGCATCGTGCGGTCCTCGTCGGCCGCGACGGGGGACCTGGACCCCACGGTTGGCGCGCTGATCGACCGCACGGTGGCGTTTTTTGTCGAAAACCCAACCGTCCCGCGCATCTTGCAGCGCATTGAGCTGGGTGAGCTCGAGGGCATCGCTGAAAGCCAGCGCCTTTTGCAACAGCCGCTGTTTGCCCTGGTTGCCGCGGAGCTGAGCCGCCGAGCTGACAACGGTGAGATCCGCGCCGTGGATCCCGAGTCCTTCATCGTGGCGGCCGGCGCGGTCGTGCTGGGGCTCTCGATCGATGCGACACGGAGCCTGCCGGTCGATCCGGCCCGCCTCGCTGCGGCCCAAACGCAGGCCAGGGCCTTCATTCTCGGAGCGCTGGGCCTGGACCCCGCCTCAAAGCCACGACAGGAGACGACATGAGCAGACTGGACGACCTACAAGCCAAGTTCCCTGACATCCCGCGCTCGATCATTCTCAAGATGGATCTGCTGCGCGAGGGCATCCGCTTTACGCCGGCGCTCAACGAGATCGGCCGCTGGGCCATCCCCCACTTTCTACAGTGGAATCCGGAGCACGCCTTTGATGTGGACGCGCGTGGAGAGGCGCCCGAGGACTGGCTGCTGACGCCCTGGAACCTGCGGCTGGCTGACGGCACGACGATCAAGACGCGCTTCTGGGACTCAGACGCTCCGTACGAGATCCGCAACGACGGTGGGCGGCAGTGGCTGTTTCGGGACGACGAGTTCGTGCAGGAGATCTTCTTTCACCGACGGCCGGGCTGGCTGCTGGACCGCGCCTCCGATGGGACGGTCTTCGGCACGGTTGTGCAGCCGTGGGCGCCCGAGTGCTGGTACGCGGTGTCGCTGCGCTACTGCCAGTACACCAAGACCGGCGATCAGTGCCGCTTCTGCTGCCTGCAGCCCGATACCGACGGCTCCGGCAAGGGCGGTCAGCTGGCGGGGCTGGGCTATCGCGTGGCGATGAAGCCGGAGATTGTGGCTGAGACGTTCAGGCGCGGCGCGACCGCGGGCAACGTGCGGCACTTCGCGATCACAGGCGGGGCGATCCTGAACAACACGCGGGAGATCGACCGCATGGCCGGGGTCTTTCGAGCGCTGAACGACGTGCGCGAGGAGCTGGGGACCAAGGTCGTCTTCGGCGCAAACCCCTCGGGTCTGGAGACGCACGAGCTGTCCACGCTGCGGGACGCGGGCGTGGACGCGGTGACGATCAATCTGGAGGTGTGGCACGAGGATCTCTGGCCGATCGTCGTGCCCGGCAAGACCAAGTCGTTTGGTCGCGGCAACTACCTCGACTCGCTCAAGCGCGCGGTGGACGTCTATGGGGACTGGAAGGTCAACAGCTACTTCGTGACGGGCACTGAGACCGTGCCGGATTGCTTCAAGACGCCCGAGGCCGCGCGCGACTCGGTGTTGGATGGCGTGCGGTGGTGTCTGGACCACAAGGTGGCTCCGGCGACGACCGTCTGGCTGCCGGCGCCCGGCTCATTGTGGGAGAACGCGCCCGAGCCCTCGACCGAGTACTACCTGGACCTGGGCCGGAGCATGCACCAGCTGATGAAGGAGCGCGGCTTCTACGAGGCGCTGCCACCCCGCGACAGCTGCCAATGCCAGGAGTGCCAGGATTGCAGCGTCAACATCGACTACTACTACCAGGATGAGCTGGCCGCCGCCGGTGAGACCGCCACGGCTGCGGTGTGCGATGCGTTGCCGCCGGAGGTCGTGCTGGCCGGCCCGTCCGAGGCGGCGAGCGTGGAGAGCACCCGGACCGCCGAGACCTGGATCCGCACGGTGCTGCCCGAGCGACTGGCCGAGGATCCTCGACGCGCGGGCGGCTTCACCGGCGCCTTCGCGCTGGCCATCACCGGCGACGCGGGCGGGCAGTGGACCGCGACCATCGGGGACGGACAGATGACCGTCGACGAGGGCCTGGACGACGCCGCGGCCTTCTCCATCACGATGAAAGACGAGCACTTTGTGCGGATGATGAGCGGCGATCTGAGCGGTCAGATGGCGTTTTTGACCGGCAAGATCCGGCTGCGCGGCAGCATGATGACCGCGATGAAGCTGCAGCAGCTGCTGTTCTAAACCCGGCGGCGGGACGCAAGCGCCAGCAGGATCAGCATCAGCAGCGCGATCGCGGGTGGCGCGGATCCGTTGGGCGCGGCGCTGCAACCACCGTCGTTGGCCTCTCCGGGCGTCGTCGGGGTCTCGCCACCATCGTCGGTGTCGGTCGAGCCGTCATCCACGGGGGGAGCTGCAGTTCCTTCATCAGGCGCGGGCGCTTCGCCCTCGTCGGGTGGCGGCGTCACGCCCTCGTCCGGCGGCGGTGGGGCGCCACCCTCGTCCGGGGCCACCCACTCGTCGGTTGGGATGGCGATGTCCGCTTCGACAGCGCCATCCTCGTCGGGGGGCTCGCCCTCGTCCGGCGCTGCGCCTGCGTCTTCTGCGGGGCCGTCATCGGCGGGTGGCTCAGGCGGCGCGCCGCAGGTGTTGGTCTCCAGGTCGCAGGTGTCGCCGAAGAGACAGCTCAGATCACTGTCACAGCACTTGGCGAACGGGGGCGCGCCGAACTTGCACTCTTTGCCGCCCATGGCGGTGAGAAGGCATGCGCTGGAGTTGCAGACTATGTTGTCCGTGCACTCTTCGGTTGTTTCGCAGTTCTTGCTGACGATGACCGTCACGACGCTGATGGCCAGGGGGCTGTCGATCGGGTCGCCGTCCGCGTCCAGCAGTCGCACGCCGACGACGTGCTGCCCGTAGTGCAGGTCCAGGACGATGTTGTCCACGCTGTCTTGCGTGCCCAACGCCGTCGTGCCGCCTACATACCAGCCGACCTGGAGGCTGCCCGCTTCGATCTCCAGGGCGGCGTTGGTGGCAAAGGCGATGGTCACCTGGGCCGTGCCTTCAGTGTCGTCGCCCAGCTTGTAGTTCTGGAAGTTGGTCGGGTCGATGATGGTGATCGTGGGGTTGTCCACCGCCGCGGCGACCTGACCCGGCGCCCGGACGACGCGCGGCTGATCGAAGCAGCCCATCACGCAAGACAGCGCCGCCATGGCGCAAAACAGCACTCTCAGGCTCACAGGTCCCCCTTCAGGCATGTCGGATGAAGGTGAGTGTATCACTGAGTCGGCTCGGTCGTGACCCAGGTCACATGGTCTCGATCAGTGCCGCACTGTTTGTGGGCGGCCGATGTGCCGGCCGCCTGATTAGACTGAAGCCATGCGCCAAGACCAGCTGCTTGCGGACATCTCGCGCCACCGGGCCATCGCTCACGTCGACGCCATCAATGACCGGATCCGGACCGGTGGGTCGGTGGGCCGCGACGATGCCTTTTTTCTGGACCAGATCCTGGCTGCCGTCCAGGGGATCTTCCTGGCCGAGATTCGGGAGCGGCAGCAGCGCATACCGGGTCTGGACACCGGGGAGCTGGGGTATACCGCGGTGTGGGGCGGCGAGCTGACGCCGGGTTGTCGCGGCTGTCTGGACCACGGGTTTGATGCGATCCGGTCCGCCGACTCCTGCAACCTGCGTTGCAAGTTCTGCTACTACTACGGGCAGGAAGATCAGGGCGCGCGATTGCTGCCGGGGCAGTTCGCCGTGCGCGAGCGCGTGGCCTCCGGCACCGACATCAAGCTGATGCTCAAGAAGGCTGTCCAGGGTCCGGGAGGCATCCAGGGCATCGCCTGGGTGTGGTTCGAGCCGTTCACTGACTTTGACAAGCACCCCGATATCGTCCGCTGGATCAGGGACCTCGGCGTCCACCAGCACATGTACACCAACGGCACGCTCTGCACGCCCGACAACATGCGGGCCCTGGCCGACGCCGGCTTAAACGAGATCCGCTTCAATCTGGCGGCGTCCATGTGCGCGGACAAGGTCCTGGAGCAGCTGAGCGTGGCCGTGGATCTCTTCGAGTTCGTCTGCATCGAGTCTCCGATGTACCGCGAGTATTTCGACCGCTTCGTCAGCCGCCGCCAGGCCATCCTCGCCACGGGCGTCAAACACATCCACTGCGCCGAGCTGCACCTGGACGACAACAACCTGCCCAACTATCGCGACGAAGCGCTCTATCAGTACAAGGGCGGGTACATCTCACCGATGTCGAGCCGCCGCCTCACCTACGACCTGCTCGACCTCGCCGTCGCCGAGGGCTGGAAAGACGTCGTCATCCACGACTGCTCCAACGAGGTGAAGTTTGCTCGCGGCGTCTCGGATCGGGTCTTCGGCGCCATCCAGTATCGCGCCGAGGCCGGCATGCCGCTGTGGTGGTTCCGCAAGGCCCTTATCGACCACGACATCACAGCGCACTGAGGCGCACCCGCGTAGCAAAGTGCCAAAGACGCCTTAGATACGGCATCTGGGTCGTCTTTGGCAGCTGAGACTGCCAAAGACGTCTTAGATACGGC
>CAZJHX010000237.1:3950-11794 GCA_964545715.1 uncultured Myxococcales bacterium | reverse complement strand
GATGTCCGGGCTGTACGGCGTGGTGTTCACCGACGTCGTGCAGATGATCCTGCTGTCGTTTGCGGCGGTGTACATCTCGGTGATCGCGTTCGGCATGACCAGCGAGATCACGCTGCCGGAGGGCTTTCTGACCCTGAGCCTCGCCAATCCGACCGGACCGGGGGCTGAACAGCTGCTGTCGGGACCGGGAGCAGCGGGGTGGGAACCGATATTAAACATGTTTGGGATATGCGTGCTGATGTGGCTTTTCCGCACGGTCATCGAGGGCTGCGGCGGGGTTGGCGGCTACACCGATCAGCGCTTCTTTGCGGCGCGTAGCGAGCGTGAGGCCAGCTTGCTGACGTTGGAGGCAATCATCCTCAGCCTGATGCGCTGGACCATGGTCGCCGGCCTGGTCGTCATGGCGTACCACCTCATCCAAACGGGCGGCGAGGGCGCCGACATCATCAGCAAGGACCCAGAGCAGGTGCTGCCGATCGTGCTGGGCAACATGTTGCCCGTCGGGGTCAAAGGCGTGGTTATCGCCGGCCTGATCGCGGCCGCCATGTCCACCTTCGACTCGACGCTCAATGCGGGCGCCAGCTACATCGTCAAAGATGTTTATGAGACCTACGTGAACCCCGAGGCGGACGGCAAGAGGCTGATGCAGGTCTCAAAGTGGGCCACTGTCGGGCTGTGTGTCGCGGGCGTCGCGATGGCCAGCGTCATCCCCAACATCAACAAGATCTGGGGGCTCATCACGATGGCGCTTGGGCCCGCGCTGTTCGTTCCGCTGTTTCTGCGTTGGTACTGGCCGCGCTTCAACGGCTATGGATTTGCTTTTGGGACCGCGGGCGGCATCGTGGTCGCGGGCGTGGTCGAGGGCGCGATGCAGCTGCCGCTGTACCAGTCGTTTCCGACCATCGTGGCCGGCGGCCTGATCAGCTGCACGGTCGCCACGTACATGACGGCGCCGGTGTCGGATGATGTCCTGGTGAAGTTCTACACGCAGGTCAACCCGTGGGGCTTCTGGCGTCGCATCACAAAGAAGGCGCTGGACACAGGCAAGATCACCAAAGAGCAGGCCGGCGAGCAGCTGTGGGAGAAGATCAACGACGCGATCGCGCTGTGCTTCGCGGTGCCGTTTCAGATGTGCCTGCTGCTGGGCGGCATGTCGTTCATCTTCCACGACTGGCAGAAGTTCTTCTTCTTCGCGATCATCAGCACCATGTGCGGGATCGGCCTGTACTTCTTCTGGTTCAGAAACCTGAAGAGCGCCGAGGTCTGCGCGGTCGAGGACGCCGCCTACGCGGAGGCGAAGAAGGGCTGACGGCGCACGGTGATGCGTCGTTTGCTAAACGAGCCGTCGACCGGCTCGACCGCCATCACGATCCAGTGGTCGGCGGCGGCAAATCCGCAGTAAGGACCGGGCACGCGCAGGGTCACGACCACGCCGGGCGGCGGTACCAGGGACGCGTCCGTCTCGATGATGCGCTCATTGGCGCGTCGCTTCAGTCTTCCGGTGATGACCAGCTGACGCCACTGCAGCATGACCATGTCCCGGCTCAACCCCCGGGGATCTGCTATCTCGTGTCGCCGCTCGGTGCGATGTCTTGTCTCCACGTTTTGCCACCCATTTTTCAGCCACTGGTTCGGGCTTGTGTCGCAAAGCGCGTGCCACCGTGGGGACGGCTGTGCAGTGCCGCGATCGGGACGGCGGTGCGGCGCTCAACTGTCAGAGAACCCGACGATCGCGGGGCGTGCGGATGTCAAACGCTTGACGTACAGGCTGCGCAGCACTGGAGCGTGCGGACGGCGTAGCGGGCGTTCGGAAATATGAAGATTGTGATGAAAACGACTGACTGCGCCCAAGTCATGGTCGCGCGTGCACGCGTGAACTTTTTGCACCACGGCGGATCGAATCCATATGGTGAAAAGCAGTGATCAACTGTGCGTTGTCCACGCGTGAATAGCGGGTGGATGTCTGAGGGAGGGACGCATGGGGAGGAGTTGGTCAGCGATGCCGCCGTTGGTGGTGGCAGGGATTGTTGCGTCGTGTGGAACGGCGCAAGAGCCGCAAGAGCTGATACCTGACATCGTGGAGAGTGTGGATAGCCCGACACCGGGTGACTGCCTGCCGTGTATTCAGGACAGCGACTGTTCGTCTCGTTGGGGCTTTTCGGCCACCTGCTTGAGCTTCGGAAAGGACGGCGCGTTCTGCAGCCGGCCCTGTGATGAAGAATCCTCTGGTACTGGCTATAATTGTCCCTCCGGCCAGAGGTGTCAGGTGACCAAGGGCACCGGCGACGAGGTGCTCTTCTGGTGCATCCCGGAGGACCCGGCTGCCCCGTGCCAATGCGACATGGGGGCCGTGTTTGAGACGCGTTGGACAACCTGCGAGCGCGCCAACAGCTGGGGGATCTGCGAGGGGGCGCGATATTGCACGACCGACGGCATGAGCGAGTGCGACGCGACCACGCCGGGTGAAGAGGTCTGCAACGGCCAGGACGACGACTGCGACGACAAGATCGACGAGGGGTTCAAGGACTTTGACGCGGATGGCGTGGCGGATTGCATCGACGCGGACGACGACAGCGACCAGGTTGACGACACCGAGGACAACTGCCCGTTCAAGAAGAACCCTGAGCAGAAGGATTTGGACGGCGACGGCGTGGGTGACGAGTGCGACACGGACGCCGACGGTGACACGGTGCCGGATGACGAGGACTGTCAGCCGCTGAACCCCGAGATCCATCCGGGGGTCCCGGAGATTTGTGACGGGCTGGATAACGACTGTAACGGGCAGGTGGACGAGAGCTCCTGCGATGACGGGGATCCGTGTACGGCGGGGCTGTGCAACGGCGACCTGGAGTGTGAGTACGCGTACACGACGTCGCCCTGCAATGACAACGATCTGTGCACGGCCAAGGACCGCTGCGACGAGGGCACGTGCATCGGCAAGAACCCCATGGATTGCAACGATGACGACCCCTGCACCATCGACTTCTGTGAGCCCTGGGGCGGCTGCAAGCACCAACCGCACGCCGAGCAATGCGACGACGGGGACCCGTGCACGCTGCCCGGAGCCTGCGTGGACGGCGCCTGCACGGTTGGCTCGCCGGTGGAGTGCGACGACGGTGACCAGTGCACGCTGGACTACTGCGACTCGGCCGTGGCCCAGGGGTGCGTCAACGTCGCCCACACCGACGCGTGTGACGACGGCAACGCCTGTACGGCGGCGGATGTGTGCTACGCCGGTGACTGCAACGGCGTCACGATCGACTGCGACGACGACAACGCCTGCACGCTGGAGTTCTGCGACAACCCGGTGGGGTGTGTGACGCTGGTGCTGGCGGCGGTCGCGTGTGACGACGGCAGCGAGTGCACGCTGCTGGACGCGTGCAGCGGTGAGGGCGTGTGCGAGGGCCTGTTGGAGCTGGACTGCGACGACGCCAATGCGTGCACTGAGGACGCCTGCGATCCCGAGGTGGGGTGCATCAACGAGTCACCCGAAGAGGCGTGCGATGACGGGGACGCGTGCACGGTCGACTGGTGCGATCCGCTGACGGGCTGTCAGACCGACCTGCTGACGTGTGACGACGAGAACCCGTGTACGGCGGACCTGTGTGACCCCGATGAGGGGTGTCAGAACCCGACCAACAACGACGCGTGTGAGGACGGCGATCTGTGCACCGGGCCCGACCAGTGCGTCGCCGGGGAGTGCGTCGGCGGCCCAATCGACACGTGCGACGACGGCAACGACTGCACGACGGACATCTGCCAGCCGGCGGCGGGGTGCTTCAATCTGTTCAACTCGAATCCGTGCACGGACGGAAACAAGTGCACCAAAAACGATGCGTGCTCAGACGGGGCGTGCAAGCCGGGGCCGCCGCTGTCCTGCTACGACGGCAACCAGTGCACGATCAACACGTGTGACCCGCTGTCGGGCTGCAAGGTGACATTTGATGACGGCCCGTGCAACGACATGAACGGCTGTACGGTCAACGACACCTGCAATGGGGCGGGGGCCTGCATCGGCGACCCGAAGGTGTGTGATGACGGCAACGCGTGCACCGTCAACCACTGCGATCAGCCGTATGACTGCGTGTTTTTGGGGGTCTCCAAGCTGCCGTGCAACGACGGCAACGCGTGTACGACGGGCGATCTCTGCAACAAATTTGGGCAGTGCGTCGGGGGCGCGCTGACCGACTGCAACGACGATGATCCGTGCACGCTGGACCTGTGCGCGACCTTTTTCGGATGCATCCACAACCCTATCAACGGGTGTCAGTAATGCTCGGGGAGCGACCCCCGATTCCCCCGGCGGGGAGGCGCCAGGGAGAGCCAGAAGTGAGGACCGACAACACTTAGCCTTGCGATGACTTCAGAACCGTTTTTATCAGAGGACGAATTTTTATAACGTCAGCGTCCCACTCGTTCTCTGATGTCCCACTTAACGGAGCCGTTGTTCAAAGCTTCAAGCTGCGTGTTGTCGTAGTCTCACTCCTGGCCCTCCCTGGCGCCTCGACCCGTCGGTCGACACCGAGTATATCCGAAGCATGGCCAAGTATGACTATGACTTCTTCGTGATCGGGGCCGGGTCGGCCGGTGTGCGGGCGGCTCGGATGGCGGCGGGCTTTGGCGCGCGGACCGGGATCTGCGAGGACAAGCGACTGGGCGGCACCTGCGTGAACGTGGGCTGCGTGCCCAAGAAGCTGTTGGTTTATGGCGCCGGGTACGCGGCGGATTTTCAGGATGCAGCGGGCTACGGCTGGACGGTTGGCGAGACCTCTTTTAATTGGGGGACGCTGATCGCCAACAAGGACGAGCAGATCGCTCGGCTCAACGGCGTCTATGAGCGGCTGCTGGAGGGTGTGGGCGTTCAGATTCTGCGCGGTCGTGGCGTGTTGGTCGACGCGCATACGGTGTCGGTGGCCGGAGAGCAGGTCACGGCGGAGCATATCCTGATCGCGACCGGCGGGCAGCCCAACGATCCCGACATCCCCGGCGGCGAGCTGGTGATGAACTCGGATGCGGTGTTTGCGCTGCCTGAGCTGCCCCAGAGCGTGATCGTGCTGGGCGGCGGCTACATCGGGGTGGAGTTTGCGGGGATCTTCCACGGGCTTGGCGCGCACGTGACGCAGCTGTATCGCGGCTCGCTGTTTCTACGGGGCTTTGACGACGATGTCCGCCATCACCTGGCGGACGAGCTGCGGCGCAGCGGCGTGGATCTGCGCTTTGACACCAACATCACGTGCGTGGAGCGAATCGAGGGCGGCTTTCGGGCGACGCTGACCGACCACACGACGTTGGACGCGGACCTGGTCTTCGGCGCCATCGGGCGGCGTCCAAACACCAGCCACCTGGGCCTGGCTGCGGCCGGTGTTGAGTGCGACGACCGCGGGGCTGTGATCGTGGACCACGACATGCGGACCAACGTGCCCTCGATCTACGCGTGCGGCGACGTGATCAACCGCATTCAGCTCACGCCGGTCGCGCTGGCGGAGGGGATGATGCTGGCGCGCAACCTGTTTGGCGGCTTCGATTATCGGATCAGCTACGAGGACATCCCGTCGGCGGTCTTCAGCAACCCCAACATCGCGACGGTGGGGCTGACCGAGAAGCAGGCTCGCGACCGCCTGGACGAGGTGACCATCTTCCGGTCGTCGTTTCGACCGATGAAGCACACGATGACCGGGCGGCGCGAGAAGATGCTGATGAAGGTGATCGTGGATGCCCGGACGGATCGCGTTGTGGGCTGTCACATGGTCGGATCGGAGGCGGGTGAGATCATACAGGGCCTGGCGGTGGCCCTGCAGTGTCGCGCGACCAAGGCGCAATTCGACGCGACGATCGGCATCCATCCGACCGCGGCGGAGGAGTTTGTGACAATGCGGACGCCGGTTTCAGACGCCTGACGATCCAAAGTGGCCTGTGCTTCGTAAGAGGGATGAGACCAATAACTCACCACTTCGGAGGACACCGATGAGAGCACTTTTGATCGCCGTACTTTTGAGCGTCGCCGCGCCCGCGCAGGCTGCTGACAGCAGCGCGATCAACTGGGTCGAGTGGGACTCGGCCGTTTTTGAGCAGGCACGCAAAGAGCGCAAGCTGGTCATTTTGGACCTGGAGGCGGTCTGGTGCCATTGGTGCCATGTCATGGACGGCACCACCTACACCGACGCCCGCGTGGTGGACCTCATCAACCGCCACTTTATCGCCATCAAGGTGGACCAGGACTCACGGCCCGACATCTCGAATCGCTATGAGGACTATGGCTGGCCTGCGACGATCCTGTTTGACCCGAAGGGCAAAGAGATCGCCAAACTGTCCGGATTTATCCGCCCCAACCGCATGGTGTCGCTGCTGCAGGCGTTTGTGGAGGATCCGCGTCCAGGGCCGTCCATCACCGAGCCCAGCAAGATCGCCTGGGCGACCACCACGCAGCTGACCCCGGCTGAGCGCGCCGACCTGCACAGCCGGCAGCGGGCTCAATACGACGCCAAATGGGGCAGCTGGGGCCGCCACCACAAGTTTTTGCAGTGGGACGGCATCGAGTATCTCTTCACGCAGGTCGTCGAGGGTGACACCGAGTCCGCGGCCCGCGCCCGCCAGACCCTGGACGCCCAGCTGACGCTTATCGACGGCGTCTGGGGCGGCGCGTACCAGTACTCCGACAGCGGCGTGTGGACCAACCCGCACTTTGAGAAGATCATGAGCTTTCAGGCGGGCAACATTCGCGCTTATGCCCTGGGCTACGCGGCCTTTGGCGACAAGCGCTACCTGGACGCGGCCCGCTCCATCGAGCGGTACCTGAGCGACTTTCTGACCAGCCCCGAGGGCGCGTTCTACACCAGCCAGGACGCCGATCTGAAGCAGGGCGAGCATAGCGAAGGCTACTTCGGACTGGGCGACAAGGCCCGCCGCGCCCTGGGCATCCCGCGCATCGACAAGAACATCTACTCCCGCGAAAACGGCTGGGCGATCGAGGCCCTGGCGGTGCTTTACGACGCCACTCGCGACCAGGCTACCCTGCGTCGCGCCGTCCGCGCCGCCGACTACATCATCGCCAAGCGCAACCTGGGCACCGGCGGCTTCGCCCACGGCGAGTACGACAAGGCCGGCCCCTTCCTGAGCGACTCCCTAGCGATGGGCCGCGCCTTCTTGGCGCTGTACCGCAGCACCGGCGACAAGACCTGGCTCGTCCAGGCCCAGAACACCGGCAAGTTCATCCAGCGCTATTTCGTGGATGAGCGAGCAGGCGCCCGACCCGGCGTGCGCACCGCGGCAGTCGAGCGCAAGGACAGCTCGCCCAACGGGGACGCCGTTGTGATTCGCACCGAGAATGTTGTGGCCGCTCGCTTTGCCAATGACCTGGTGAGCCTCACTGGGAACGCACGGTTCAAGACCATGCGCGACACGGCGATGCGCTATCTGACCACGCCGATCATCAGGGACGAGTTCCCGGTGCACCGGGTTTTGTTGGCCAATGCCGAGGTGGCCGGGGCGCCGATCACGATCGCCCGTGTGCGGGCCTGGGCTCAGCGGACTGCTCGCCGTTAGCTCGGCCAGTGGCAGACCGGCGGCCCAATGAGGCCGGACTGGCGGCGCCAAGCCACGCCCCGGATACCGTATCTATGCCGGATTTGGCAGTCTGAGCTGCCAAAGGCGTCCTGGATACCGTATCTATGCCGGATTTGGCAGTCTGAGCTGCCAAGGGCGTCCTGGATACCGTATCTATGCCGGATTTGGCAGTCTGAGCTGCCAAGGGCGTCCTGGATACCGTATCTATGCCGGATTTGGCAGTTGAAGCTGCCAAGGGCGTCCTGGATACCGTATCTATGCCGGATTTGGCAGTTGAAGCT
>CAZJHX010000237.1:0-3699 GCA_964545715.1 uncultured Myxococcales bacterium | reverse complement strand
CCAAGGGCGTCCTGGATACCGTATCTATGCCGGATTTGGCAGTCTGAGCTGCCAACGGCGTCTTGGATAGCGCATCTATGTCGGCATTGGCAGTCTGAGCTGCCGACGGCGATCCGGCGTCACCCCCCGGGACTAAACCAGGGCGGCGGCGGCGCCCACTCGCTACCGTCTTGGACGACCCAATCCTGGCAGACCTCGAGGGTCACACCGAGACCTCCGCCGGCCACGACGGCGGGCCAGTACTCGGCGAACGGGTCGGTGAGCACGGGATGTGTCAGCGAATACTGGGCGACCCACTGCTTGCAGAAGGCGGACGTCGCCGGTGACCCGGGCTGGTTCTGCTCCGCCAATATCGTCACGACGTTCAGCCTGGCCGCCGCGTTTTTCTCGAACACGGCTTGAAGCACCGGCGCCAGCTCTCGGTACCAGCCCTCCCATCCGGAGCTGAAGTGCACCAGCAGGCACTCGTGGCCGCACAGCAACTCGGCTGCCGAGACAGGCTCGTTGTCGCAGTTGCGCAGCTCGAAGTTGACCATTCTCTCGCCCACCTTGAACCCGGTCCCGGCGCCCTTGGCAAAGTCCGCGGGGCAGTCTACGCCGATGACGCCGACCGGCCTCGGCGGGGGGCTCTCCACGATGTCGGTCGCTGGCGCCTCCTCGGCCAGGTGCACTGGTGTGCCCGGCGCGTCGGTTGCGCAGGCGGGGACCAGAGCCAGGGCAGCGATCAGATAGCGCACGGGTGGGCGTCGCCGCTGCGGATGGTCTCGCGCAGCTCATCGATGACGAGCATTGCGGCGGCCCGTGGTTTGGCGCCCTTGCGGGTCAGGGCCTGCAGGCGGAAGGGCATGCCGGGCTCGAGGCCATCGAGGATCTTCAGCTCGCCCTTGTTGATGTAGCAGCGGATGGTGACCGCCGGGAAGTAGCCCATGTAGGCGCCGTCGATGACCATCTGCACGCCCATCTGCATCAGCTCGATGGTGGCGCCGACCGCTCTGGGGTAACGGGCCTCGGGAAACTGGTCCAGGGTCGTCATGTACTCCCGCTTGAAGAAACGGGGGACCACGGACGGATACTTGGTGAGATCGTCCGCGGTGACGACGCCGACATCATAAAGCGGGTGGTCGCGCCCCACGACCAGCACGCCCGGGGACTCTGTGATCAGGTGGCGGTCGACGTTTTTGAGCCACTGGGCGCCGATGGTGAAGCCGATGTCCAGATCGCCCTCCAGGAGGCCGTGCTCGATCTGGTCGGGGACCATCTCAAAGCAGCGCGGGCGCAGACCGGCGTGGCGGCGCACGACTCGCGACAGGGCGTTGGGCAGCAGGTAGATGCTGAAGACCTCGTTGGCCGCGATGCGCAGGTCGCCGCGGATGGTCTCGTCGCAGTCGTCCAGGTCGCGGTGCATCTCGGCCAGCTGGCGGAAGACGCTGCGGCAGTGCTGCAGCAGGATTTCGCCGCGATCCGTCAGTGAAACGCGGCGCGTGGTGCGCACCAGCAGCTCGGCGCCCAGCTCCTCTTCCAGCTTTTTGACCGCCTTGGAGATCGCCGGGGGCGTCACGTGGGACAGCTCAGCCCCGCGGGCGAAGCTGCGGGCGGTGGCGACGTTGTAGAAGTATCGGAGCTCGGTTAGTTCCATGGCGGAAACAATACCGCAGCCGATTGTTGAATTCCAGTGCTTAGGTGTAGGCGTTGCGCGCCCAGGTCAGCGCGACGCCGGATGCGAACAGCAGTCCCCAGAACCACAGCCCGGCCTTGCCCATCTCTTCGCGCTCCACCTCACCCTTCTGAGTGATGGCCTGCACACGCGCCTGGTGTTCGGCGAGCCGCGCGGCCTCCTGCTCGCGATACTCCTGGGCCTGGATGCGCTGGCGGATCTGCTGAGCGGAGTCGCGGGCCGAGGCCGAGCTGGAGTCGGCGCCCGCATACTGCTGAGCCGTGGCGCCGCACGGGATGAGCAGCAGCGCGACGCCGGCGATGATGAGTGCGTACTTCATGCGCCGTTAATCGGCACATTCGGGGATTGGGTGAACCCGGTTTTTCTCCAGCGCGCTAAGCGCCCTCGTACATCGACTCGATCTCATCCGCGAAGTGGTCGTTGACGATGCGGCGCTTGATCTTCAGCGTCGGGGTCAGCTCGCCGTCCTCGACCGTGAAGTCGCGCTCCAGGATCTTGAACTTGCGGATGTGCTCGACCCGCGCAAACAGGCTGTTGACCTGGTCCACGCAGCCCTGGATGGCCGCCGTCACGTCCCCGCTGTTGTGCAGCGCGTCGCCGTTGAGACCCTTCTCCTTGGCGAACGCGGCGGATGCATCGGGGTCCAGCGTCAGCAGCGCGCTCAGATACTTGCGGCGGTCGCCGATGACCACGGCCTGAGAGATCAGGTCGTGATTCTTCAGCGCGGCCTCGATGTTCTTGGGCGCGATGTTCTTGCCGCCCGCCGTGATGATGATGTCCTTCTTGCGGCCGGTGATCGTCAAGAAGCCGTCCGCATCAAAGGCGCCCAGGTCCCCGCTGTACAGCCAGCCGTCGATCAGGGTCTCGTCGGTGGCGGCCTTGTCCTTGTAGTAACCCATGAAGACGTTGTCGCCCTTGACCAGGATCTCGCCGTCCTCGGCGATCTTCACGTCCACGCCCGGCAGCGCCGGACCGACCGATCCAAACTTGGTCCGTCCCGGCAGGTTGAACGTTGTCGGGCCGCAGTCCTCCGACTGGCCGTAGACCTCAAGGATGCGCACGTCCAGCGACCCGAAGAACTCCAAAATCTCCTTGGCGATCGGCGCCGCACCGCTGACGCAGATCCGCGCCTCGCCCAGGCCCAGTGCCGGCTTCAGCTTGCTGAAGATCAGCTTGGACGCCAGCTTGTATTTCAGCTGCAGAAACGCGCCCGGTTGGCTCCCCGCGTTCACGTGGTTCGTCCAGTCCGTGCCGACGCCGCGCGCCCAGGCCACCAACTTGGCCTTTACGCCCGTGGCCAGCTTCAGCTTGCCGCTGACGCCCGCATAGAACTTCTCCCAGATGCGCGGTACCGCAAACAGCACCGTTGGCTGCACCTCTTTGAAGTTGTCCGCCACCTTCTCGATCGACTCGGCAAAGTACACCGTCGTCGCGCACGTGATCGGCCCGTGCAGCGTGAACATCTGCTCCGCGATGTGGCTCAGCGGCAGATAACTCACGCTCTTGTCGCCGTGGCGCAAGTCGACCAGCTTAGCCGCCAGGTCCGCGGTAAACGTCAGGTTCTTGTGCGACAGCATCACGGCCTTGGGCGGGCCCGTCGTACCGGACGTGTAGATGTACGTGGCGGTCTGGTCGGGCTGGATGGCCTCCAGGCGCTCATCGATCACGCTGTCGTCGGTCTCTTCAGCCTTGGCCATGAACTGGTCCCAGCTGATCACGAGCTCGTCGTCGACCTGGCCGCCGTCCCGCATCATCACGACCGCGACGAGATCTTGCAGCTTGCCCGCGTCCCGCTCGGCTTTGACCTTGTCCCACTGGTCGGTGTTCTCGACCAACACGACCTTGGACTCCGAGTGGCTGATGATGTAGCCGACCTCGTCGGGCGAGCACGTGGTGTAGATGCCTGCCGGAGCGCCGCCCGCCATCATGCAGGCCACGTCCATCATCACCCACTCGGGCCGGTTGAAGCCGAGGATTGCGACCGATCCACCCGGTTGCAGGCCCAACGTGCACAGCGCACGCGC
>CAZJHX010000236.1:0-11844 GCA_964545715.1 uncultured Myxococcales bacterium | reverse complement strand
GACGGCAACGAGACCAAGTACGTGTACACGTACGACTCCGACAACAACCAGCTGACTCACACGTACACCAAGGCGGACGGGACCACGACCTGGACGCAGACACGGGAGTACGACAGCAAGGGCAACCTGACGGCCGAGTGGAGCGACTCCACGTCCAACGGCGTCTTCGACGGCAACGAGACCAAGTATGTCTACACGTACGACGCCGACGGCCGGCAGCTGAGCAAGGCCTACACCAAGGCCGACGGCACCACGAACTGGACGCGGCGCTGGGAGTACAACCCCAAAGGCAAGACGACCGCCGAGTGGACCGACTCCAACTCCAACGGCGTCTTCGATGGCAACGAGAGCAAGCAGGTCTGGACCTATGACTCGGCAGGCAACATGCTGACGTACGCCTCGACCAAGGCGGACGGCACGGTCAACTGGACCCAGCGCAAGACCTTCCAGCCGGCCGGAGTGACCTCCAACCCGTGCGCCAGCGTCACCTGCCCGACCGCCGACCCCGACAGCTGGCTGGCCGAGGATCTGGGCGACATCACCGTCGGCCAGTGCACGTTCGGCGGCACCACCGACAGCAACGAGAACTGGGTCGGCAAGAACTACGCATGCGTCTGCACCGAAGAGGCGATGGAGGCTGGCGGTCCTGAGATGGAGCTCGAGGACCTCTGCGTAGAGCCGTAGGCAGGGTGGGTCGAAGGCGCTGCGGTTAGTCGTCTTCGCTGCCGACCACGCTCACCTGGCCGCCGCCGGGCGCAAGGCTCAAGCCGCCTTGCACCCCGTCGACTGCGCTGATGCTCAGGGCGCCGACGCGCTCCTTCAATGTCTCTCGCAGCACGAGCAGCGTGCTTTGGAGCCGCGCCGGGATGTCGTCGAGTCGAGCGCAGCGACCGCATAGCGCCTCCGCCAAATCGTCGGCCTCGTCACTGTCGGGCGCTTGCGCGGCCCGGTCGGCGACCGGCATCAGCCACTCGGCATCGGCCCGCCATATTCGTTGCGCTGCGGCCTCCACCTCCCTGAGCTCGAGGCGCGCGCGGTGACACCAGCCTGTCAGCCATAACGCCACGTCCGTTTCCTCGATCAGGGCTGCCGCCACCCGCTCTGCCTCCGGAGTGTCGGTGTAGTCCGACAAGAGCGCGCCCGCGGCGGCACGCCGGATGGCCATGACAGGGTCTTTCTCGGCGCGCGTGGCCAGGACACTTTGTAGGTTGGTCGGGCGCTCCAGCGCCCTGGCGAGCGCCATCACCGCATCCACCGGGTCCCCAAACGAGAGCCGCTTCGGGGCGGTGTCGGTGGGCACGCGCAGCTCGATGTGGTCTTCCGCCAGGATCAGCGTGCCGAGGCCACCGCCGATCTCGACCAACGACGCTCGCGTGGCCGGGGACAGCACGGCGTACATGTTCGGGGCTCTGCCCGAAACCCACATCGCTCGGTCCAGCTCGGTGTCCCCGGTGCGGACGGCTTCCTCCGGCTCGTCCTTCAGCTGGTCGCGGGAGCGCCCGCGAATGACGGGCGAGCATTGGACCGAGTACGCCTCCTGCTGGAGCTCTATGGCATCGACTGTCGAGCGGATAACGGTCATGCCGTCTCGGGAGATCCGTCGCACGTGCTTTCGGGATGTGCCGCGACTCGCGCGTCGCACAAGAAGGGCGGCCACGACCAGGCACCACACGCCGCCCAGAAGGATCGACCAGCCTTGCGCAACACTCTCCGCGTCCGGCATGAACAGGCTGGGGGCGACGATCGTGATCACACCAACCACGACCACGAGCGCTCCCACGATCCCCAGAAGTATGGCCACCTGCGTTCGCCACATCGGGCAAGAGTAGCGCAATTGTCGCCGAGAGCCTCGGGATTGCGCTGGCTTCGAAGCGCGCCGTGGCCCATGCTTGGCGTCGACCTTCCGGAGCGGACAGAGCATGAAAACGAATCGACTGCACGGACTCCTCTTGGCGGTGGTTTTCAGCATCACCGGCGTTTTTGTCGGCTGTGAGACCGGCGACGACCACCATGGCGCCGCGCCGGGCGAGGCCGCCGCCGCCGACACCGGAGACGGGGATACCGGGGCGCAGGACTCAGACCCTCACGCCCCGCCACCCGACACGCCGGCGGAGCCTGACGATCCGCCCGACAAGCCGGCAAGCCCCGGCGATCCGCCGGACGATCCGCCGGACAAGCCGATCGACCCGCACGACCCGCCCGACAAGCCGCCGCACCCGGACGCCGTGTGCTGTGCGGTGATGACGGCCGCGGGCGAGATCAAGCAGTTCGTCACCAGCCCCAAAGAGTGCGAAGCCGAGAACGGCAAGCCTGTCGGCCCGCCCGAGGAGTGCGGTGATGTGAAGCCCCCGCCTCCTCCCCCGCCGCCGGATGATCTGATCTGCTGCCTGTTTCCCAGCGCGAGCGGGGAGGTCATTCTGGGCATCGTCCCGGAAGAGGTGTGCGCAGAAGAGGGGGGCCTGGTCACGCCCGGGCTGGAGTTTTGTGATGAGGTCGAGCCCCCGCCGCCTCCGCCGCCACCCGAAGAGCCGGTGTGCTGCCTGCTGCCGACCTCTGCGGGCGAGGTAAAGATGGTGATCCTGTCCGTCGATGAGTGCCTGTCCGAGGGCGGCATTCCTATCCCGGAGCTGGACGCCTGCGACGAGGACCCGCCACCACCACCGCCGGAGCCCGACGAGCAGGTCTGCTGCCTGGTGAAGACGCCGTTTGGCGAGATCGCCTCCGTGATGCCGCTTGAGAAATGTCTCGACTCCGGCGGCGAGCCGATCGGAGGGCCGAAGGCCTGCGAGGATCCGCCGCCGCCGCCGCCGCCGCCGTCCGAGGTGGTTTGCTGCGAGCTCATCACGCCCGCGGGGACCATCCAGTGGGTGCTCGTGCCGGAGGAGGTGTGCGTCGAGCTGCTCCTCGGCGTGCCCGTCGGCGACGAACAGACCTGCGAGGAGCTGTGGTCCGAGCCGCCCACGCCCGACCCCGCGCCCGAACCGGACGTGTGCTGCGTCTTTGCGTCCTCGGGGGGCGCGCTGAAGGGCAAGTGGCTGCCCATGGACGAATGCCTGGCCGACGGCGGCAAGCCCGTGGACGACCCGAGCTACTGCAAATCGAGCGTGCCCGGGTCGCCTTGACCGGGCTGGGCTATTGAACGACCAGGGACTGCTGCTCCACGATGAAGTCGTACGCCAGTGTCACAAGGGATTTGCCGTCGACCTCGGCGCCCCACGGCCCGTGCGCGGCGCCTTCGAGCGGATAGTAGGCGTACGGGACGCCGATGCTGTCGTAAATCGCCTTCAGCTCCTCGGCCTCGCTGAACGAGACGGTGGGGTCGTCGGTGCCGTGCACGATCGACATCGGGGCGTCGGCCGCATCGAAGCGGGGGGCGCCGCCGATCGCCTCCAGCATGGAGACGACGGCCAGGCCGCCCCAGTGGTCGATCACCGTCGCGACCGCTGATGATTGGTCGAGGTGAGTGCTCGCCAGCGTCGGGTCGTCCTGAGCGTCCACCTCGGAGGAACAGTCCGCGTCGTCGGTGGCGGCCAGCGCGACGGCGATGAACGATCCGGCCGAGCCGCCGATCGCCGTGATGTAGTCGGTGTCGATCCCGTACTCGTCCGCGTGCGCGCGGATCCAGCGGATTGCGGCCTTGGCGTCGCGGCAGGCCGGATAAAGCGCTCTCCACTGGTTTTGCGCCTTTTCGCGGGCGTTGGGCGCCGGGATCGGTGGGTAGGTCGCCGGCAGCGTGCCGTGGTCCTTGGCCAGCCGGTACTCGATGGAGAAGCCAACCCAGCCTCGCTCCGCAAAGGTCGTGGCCATGGCGGTCAGCGGTTTGTGCTTGGATGAGCCGCTGACGAAGCCGCCGCCGTGGATCACGACGACCACGGGCTTGGACGTCGCGTCATGGCCTATCGGCTCGAAGACGTCCAGGGTCAGGTCCATGGGCTGGCCCGCGCCGTCCTGCCAGCCGGTGTGCGTGAGCCCCTGGCCGAAGACCACGTCTTCCGTGACTTTGACGTCAAAAGCCTTCTCGGCGAAAACCGCGACGGGCGCAGGTGTGGCGGGTGTGTCCTCGGGCGCAGGCATGGCCGAATCTACGCTGGGGACGTCCACCGCCGCGGACTCGTCCACAACGCCGGGCACGTCCGCAATGCTGACCGCGTCCGCAACGCTGACCGCGTCCCCCATGCCTGCGCACCGGGCGACAAGGAGCGCCAAAAACACGCTGGAGACCAGTCCAATCGATGGTCGCGTCATCGACAGAGAGTACCACCGGACCGGCGCCCTCGGCGCGAGCTGCAGCACTCATGCGCGCTCGACGGACGACCTGGCATTATCATTGCTAGCGTATACGCCGTATAGCTTAATTGACCCATATGGGGTGGGTCGAAGGGTGTGAGGGCTGGGTCAATGGCGACCCGGTTCGGGGTAAACCATGAGTCTTCGGATCGGTGGAGTCGGTCAGACATTCTTGTTCGCTGCCGGGCGTTACGATGCTCGGTTGGCGCAGCCGAATGCGCCGCGTCCGCCCGGCAGGAGTGGGGAGAGCCAGCAGGTCTTGAAGGAGCTTCACGTTGAGGTCACGCGCCTGCGCCGTGCCTTGTCGCAGCTCGTGCGGCCGCTGAAAGCCTCCGCGACCACGGTCATTGAGTATGGTGCTGCGTCCGCGGTTGGAGCCGACCTGGCCATGAACACGACCGCCACGGCGTCTCAGCTCACGTCGACCGAAGAGGTGAACGCCACATCCACCTCCTACACGCCCTTCGGGCCGGATTGGGCTCAATCGTCGACATCCGCGGCCACCCTGGACGGGACCTACGACGGCGACCAGAGCGACGACACGCTGACCTTCAAAGTCGCGCGCGGCGGGACAGTCGGCAGCGACGACATCCGCGTCCAGGTCTACAACGGCGAAGGGGACCGGATCAAAACGATCCGCATCAAGAAGAGTCACTCGCCGGGCAAGAAGTACAATCTGCCCAACGGGCTGAAGGTGTCCTTCGCGGCCGGCGACCTGGACAAGAACGACACGTTTGAGCTGGGTGTGTCGGAGTCGGTCGGCAGCGTGGTCGACACGACAAAAGCGTTTGACGGGCTGCGCAACGGCCGACCCAACTTCGAGTACGGGACTACCGTCACGGCGGGCAGCTTCCAGGTCAACGGCACCTCGATCACGGTGAACGCGGATGACTCGATCGACGCCGTGCTGCAGCGTATCGCCGACTCCGCCGCGGACGTGACGGCCACCTTCGACGCGGCCACGGAGCGCATCGTGATGACGCGCAAGACAGCCGGCTCGCACACGATCGACCTCAGCGGCGACAGCTCCGGCTTTCTGGCCGCCACCAAGCTGTCCGGCGCGTCGACCTCCACTGGATTGGACGACGAGCGGACACTCGCCATCGTCGACGTGGATGCGCTGAACAATGTCAAGACCGGCACGCTGAGCATCAACGGCGTCGACATCGCGCTGGACCGCAACGTAGACAGCCTCGACGACATGGTGGCCCGCATCAACGCGTCGGCCGCCGGCGCCACGCTGTCGTTCGACGAGGCGACCGGCGCATACGCCCTACAGAACAACGTCGAGGGCACGCAGCTGGTCCTGGACGATGGCGGGACCCGGTTTTTCGAGCTGCTGGGCATGACGCTTGGAGCGCATCAAGCGCCGAGCGAGGGCGGCGACGACACCGGCGCGGCATTGAGGCAGGGGCGCGAGTTTGAACGCACGCTGCGCGACTTCGAACGCTGCTTCGACAGGGTCATGAACCTGGTCGGCGACGCTCGCGACACCCGCGCGGGTGCTCGGGTCGCCAAGTCACTGACCGCCGCTGTTCACAAGCAGTTCTCGGGCGCGGACGAGGACGCTCAGCTGTTTCGCTCAGCCTTGGGGATCTCGCTGGACATGCGCGCCGATACGGGGAGCGCCGGGCTGACCCTACGCACCACCGGCACCGGCGCGCTGCATCGGATTTTCGCGGACTCAAAGGGGCGGGCCAAGCTCCAGGAGTTCTTTCTGGGCAGGTCCGAGCGGCAGCGGGGCTTCATCGCGGACATGGACGCCGCCCTGGTCGCCGTTTCGAAGTCGCTCGCGGCCACGCATGGCACCTCCGGCCTGCTGCTGAACTCGTACGCCTAGCGCGGCCATATGCCTCCGCCACGGAGGTCGCGGGCGAGCCATCACCGCAGCCCGACCGGACGTCGCTCCGCCGAGGGCGCATGGTGTGCGCTTATCGCACTCGGCGCACGTCGCCGCGGCCGAAGAAGGAGGAGCGTTTTGAAGACCTGGTTGCCGATTATCATGGATTGGGGCGTGCGCATTGTTGGTGTGCTCGTGGCCTTGTGGGTGGCGGTTCGCGTCGCCAACTGGGTGCAAAACAAGATCAACAAGGCGCTGCAGCAGCGCGGGTTCGACGAGACGCTGGCCAAGTTCGTCGGCAGTATGGGCCGCTACACCCTGCTGGTTCTGGCGACGCTCTCCTGTATGGAGGTCTTCGGCCTTGAAACCACCAGCTTCGCGGCCCTCATCGGTGCGGCGGGCCTGGCGGTCGGCCTGGCGTTTCAAGGGGCCCTGTCCAACGTGTCCGGCGGCGTCATGATAGTCGCGTTGCGACCGTTCAAAGCCGGCGATTGCGTTACGGTGGGGGGAGAGACCGGCGTCGTGGAAGAGATCAGCTTGCTCACCACCGAGCTGAACCTGCCCAACGGTACGCGCATCCACGTCCCGAACGGGCAGGTCATGTCGGGCGTCATCGAGACCAAATCCCACCACGGCTATCTTCAGGCCGAGGTCAACGTTGGCGTCGACTACACCGCCGACCTGGACAAGACCCGCCAGGTACTGCAAGCCGCTGCCGAGTCCGTCGGCAAGGGCCTCAAAGATCCGGCCCCGGTCGTGGTCTGCACCAACCTGGGCGCCTCTTCTGTGGACTGGCAGGTCCGTGTCCGCTGCACGGTCGCCGACTATTGGGGGGTGCTGGAAGAGGCCACAGTCGTCACGAAGAAAGCCCTGGACGATGCCGGCATCGGCATCCCGTACCAGACGATCGACGTCAACTTGACCAAGAGCTAGTGATACCCTCGGCGGCATGACCGGCTTCATGACTGTCGTGACGATCCTGGCCATCACCGCGCCGCCGGAGACGCTGTCAGTACAGGGACAGCTGCGCACCGGCTCGGGAAACGCGGTCGATGGCGCCTACACAATGACGCTGTCGCTGTACGCCTCGGAGGTGGGCGGCGCCCCGGTCTGGACCCTGGTCGAGCCCGAGATCGCCGTGAAGGACGGGGTCTTCACAGTCCCGCTGGACGGCGTGGGTGTGGACCTGCTCGAGACCACGTCGGACGTGTGGCTCGGCGTCAAGGTGGCGGCGGATCCGGAGCTGCCTCGGACCCAGCTGGTCTCGACGCCGTACGCCGTGATGGCACTGCGCGCCGCCACAACTCAAACCGCGGACGTAGCGGTCATCGCGCAGGGCTTGTCGTGCACCGGCTGCGTGAGTGCGGCCGCGTTGGCCGACGAGGCGATCGCCGCCATCCTGGCTGACGTTCCTCCCGGGTACAGCGACGCCGACGCGGTTGCGGCGCTGGCGGACGCGACCATCGCTGGAGATCTGAGCGTAGACGGCGCGGTCACGGCGCTGGCCTTCAAAGGCGACGGCAGCGGCCTGACCGGGCTCCCCGCCGTATCGCCGAACATCGAGCGCCTGACGGACGGCGTTGGCAACACCATCGCGTCGGTAAAGGGGGATGCGTCCGTGGTCGTCGTGGGCTCGGGGTTCGGCGCATCGCCCAAGCTGAGGGTGTCGGAGGCGCTGGTGACCCCGACGGGCGCTGCGAGCGCAACGGCCATCACGACCACCCTGCCCAAGCCGTCCGGCGACGGCAGCCTGATCACGGTCGCGGTCGTCGACCAGGCCACCGGCCGGCGGTCCAACACCGTCGTACTTCAATACGAAGCGGGCGGGCCCGGCGACGGCTCCGACGGACTGCTTGTGGTCGGCTCGGAGGTGACCGTGAACCACTACACGCGCCCCACCGCCAACGTTCCGGCGGGAGCCGGACAGTTGAATGTGGTCGACGCCAGCGCCTTCGAGACCGGCGACGAGGTGCTCTTTCTGCAGACCAGGGGGGCCGACGCCGGACAACACGACTATCGCCGGATCACGCTGTCCGGCGCCGCCACGTTCGTCCTGGATGCGCCGCTTGGGTTTGCATGCTCGATCAGCGGTGACGCGCGCTGCCAGATCGTGCGCGTTCCGCAGTTTACGACCGCCACAGTACAGAACGGCGGCAAGCTCACCGCGCCGGCGTGGGACGGGCAGGTGGGCGGCGTCCTGGTCATGCGCGTGCAGGGCACCGCCACGCTTTCGGGCGCCGTCAACATGAACGGTCGCGGCTTCCGCGGCGGGCTCGGCTTCACAGAGCCGATCAACACGGGCCGCCAGGGCGAATCCCACGCAGGCAGCCCGGCTCAGAGCACGGTCGCGCTGTTTGGCGGTGGCGGCGGCGGTGCACCAAACAGCAACTGCCCGGCCGGATGCGTTGGGGGCGGTGGCGGCGGCGGCGCCTATGCCGCGGCGGGCACGGACGGCCAGAGCGGCGATTACAACGACACGAAAGGCGGCAAGGGCGGGGCGCCGTATGGCGCGGCGAACCTCTCGGTACTGCACCTGGGCTCCGGCGGTGGCGCGGGCGGGCGCGATCAGGACAACGGCAAGAGCGGGGACGGCGGCAATGGTGGCGGCCTCATCGTGATCTTCGCGGCCAAAATCACCGGCGGCGGCCCGGTGAGCGCAGACGGTACGAACGGAGAAGCCGGCCAGGCGGGTGGCGAGAACGGTGGCGGCGGCGGTGGCGCGGGCGGAGCGATTCACCTGTCGGCCAACACCCTGACGATTTCCAAGGTGACCGCCCTCGCCGGACTCGCCGGCGCGTCGCCCACGAGCTATCCGACCGCGGGTGGCCCGGGCGCCGTCGGCCGGATCCGGCTGGACTGCGGAGTGTGCGCCGCCACCGCGACGCCCCCGTACTTCGCGGGTCCCGAGCCGTAGCCCGCACCCCGACCAAGCAGCGGTTATGGTGTGGCTGAGGCCGTCGGTGGTGGGTCGTCGGCGATCACTGCTCTGTCTTTTCCTTCCGCCTTTGCTCGATAGAGCGCGGCGTCCGCGGCGCGTAGCAGCTCTTCGTGGGCGTCGGAGCCCGGATTGGAGGTGGCGCAGCCGATGCTGATGGAGACCGTCAGCGGGGCCATACGTCCTTTCGGCACGAAGGCGCACGAGGCGACCGCCACGCGGAGGCGCTCCACGACCACCCGGGCGCCGGCGCGGTCTGTGTACGGGAGGATGACCGCGAACTCGTCGCCGCCGTAGCGTGCGACGAGGTCCGTCTCGCGGACCGTGGCCTTGATCGTCCGGGCCAGGTGGCACAGGACTTCATCTCCCGTGAGGTGGCCCAGGGAGTCGTTGTGCTTTTTGAAGTCGTCGACGTCGATCATCAGCGCACTGACGCAGTAGAGGTGGCGGGCCGCCCGCATCAGCTCCAGCGACAAGAATCGCGTCAGGTAGCTTCGATTGTGCAGGGAGGTGAGGCCGTCCAGGACTGACGCGTGCCGGGCCGCCGCGCATTGCTCGGCAAGCGTGTCCAACAGGCGTCTCGTGCGCACCAGCGCTCGCACTCTTGCGCAGAGTTCGGCCGGGACGAGCGGCTTCACGAGCACATCGTCCGCGCCCAGCTGGAAGCCGTTGACCCGTGTGTCGAGATCCTGTCGCCCCGTGACCAATACTACGCGCGTATGTTTCAGGCGGTCGTGGCCCTTGATCCAGCGACACAGCTCCAAGCCGGTGATATCCGGCAGATTGACGTCTAATACGACGACGTCCGGTGTCTGCTGGACCAATCGCATGCGCGCCTCGCGTCCGCTTCTGGCGCTGCGAATCGTCCAACCGGGCTGCGCCACGGCGGATGCCACCATCCTCAGCTCGGCGTCGACATCGTCTACCACCAGGACGCTGACGGCGCCGTCACCGTCGAGCTCAATGGGTCGCTCGGCGGACTCCGCGCCCGGGAAGGCGGCGGCCCGCACGGCGAGCTGGTTCTGGTACTGCTGCAGGCGCACCATCGAATTTACGCGCGCCATCAACTCCGGATGATTTACCGGCTTGTTCAAGAACTCGTCGGCACCGGCCTCGAGGCCGCGCAGCTTCTCACCGCGGTCGATAAGGCTGGTGACAAGCACGATCGCGGTCTGTCGGGTGGCCGGGTCGGCGCGCAATCGCCTGGTCACCTCGTACCCGTTCGTCGGCGACATGCAGACGTCCATGACCACGACATCCGGCCGCGTCTCCCGCGCCTTCCACAGCGCGTCCTCGCCGTTTTGGGCGGTATCCACCACGTAGCGTTCGGCTTCCAGCCAGTGGCTTAACAGTCGCCGGTTAGCCGGATCGTCATCGACGATCAGCACGTGGCCGCGGAAGCCGTCGCGCGTCACGTCCTCGCGGGGCTTCTCGGCGGCGATCGACGGTCGCTCCGCCCTGGGCTGAGCCTCTGGACGAGGGACGCGTCCTCGACGCGAACGAGATGTCAGGACGTCGTCCATTCCGGGTGCGTCGAACGTCATGGTGTCTCCTCGATCTGACCTGCCGGCAGCGTGAAAGCAAAACACGCGCCTTCGCCGGGCTCGCTGTCGACCCACAGCCGGCCGCCGTGGGCGTTGATCAGGGTCTCGGAGATGTTCAGGCCCAGGCCCGAGCCTTCTCCGACGGGGCGGGTGCCGCGGTTGAACTTCTTGAAGATGCGCTCGCGGTCGGCCGCGGTGACTCCAGCGCCGTGGTCCGTCACTGCAAACCGCACCATGGGGCGCTCGCCGACAGCACGCGTAAACGGCTCCAGCGCGGCGGCGATGGTGACCGCCCGTCCCGCGGGCGAGTGCCTGATCGCGTTGTTGATAAGGTTGCCCAGCACTTGAAGGACGCGCTCCCGATCCGCCAGTACTGTCATGGGCTCGTCGGCCGGCACCTCGCGCAGCATCACCGACTTCGTGGCCGCTGCAGGCCCCGCTGCGCGCACGGCTTCTTCGATCAGCGCCCCCGCCGTTTGCTCGGTGGTCTTGGACGTGTTGACGACCAGCGCCGCCGAGAGATCGTGAATATCGCCGATCAAGCGGTTCATCCGAGCGCCCTGACCCACCGCCATCTCGACCAGCTCGCTGACCTCAGGCGGTAACGTCGCCACATCGCAGCGTGCCTGCACCAACTCCGCGAAGCCCATGATGGCGTTGATGGGCGATCGCAGCTCGTGCGCGATCATCGACATCACCTCCTGGTGCGAGTCGAAGAGCGCCATCTGTCGACAGCGGTGCAGCGCCATGCCCAGGGCCGCCGCGAGCTGCTCGACAGACCGCCGCGCGGATTCGAAACCCCCGTCGACATATCGGCGGCTGTCCAGGTACAGGATGCCGCGCCGATCGTCGTCGATCCGCACAGGCACACACAGCACCGAGCGGATGTTCATGGCCACTACGCTCGCCGCGGACGCGATGCTCTCGTCATCGTCGATGTTGCGCAGGCACACGGTCTCACCTGTCTCCAGCGCTCGCGCCGCGACTGTTTGGCTGAGCCCGTCGACCGTTCCGGTCCACTCCGAGAACGAATGGCCGCTGGCCAATGCCGAGACGCGAACCTCGTCGCCGTCAGCAGACCGCGGTAGGTAGAAGGTGCCGCGGTCTGCCATGGCCACCCCCAAGGCGGCCTCCAATCTCTCAGTATCTATCTCCCATCCCCCCTGCCTTGCCTCGTCCATCAAGTTGAGGGCTATCACCACACGGTCGGTGAGCTCCAGGATCTGCAGCGTCAGGTT
>CAZJHX010000235.1:0-11895 GCA_964545715.1 uncultured Myxococcales bacterium | reverse complement strand
CTGGAAGGCTCTAGCCTAACGCCTGGAAGGGGGGCGATACCCGTGGGCGCGGCGTGGTCCGCCGCGCCACTTAGCGGGGACAGCATCGGGGCGATAAAGATCGCCGCAACGGCACGACTGCAGGCCGCTGAACCCTCCCCGTACATGTGGTCCCTTCAGGTGTTGAACCCCACGAGTATAACCGTGTACAGAAATAACAAAACTGAACAGATGTACCCCGTTTCAGGCGCTCGTGCCGGTCAGTCTCTCGGTATCGCCGATGAGGTACAGCGCCTCGATGGTGTTCAGCAGAAACGGCTTCTCGCCGCAGACGATTGTGCGGGTGTTCTCGGGTCGATCGCGCTCCCGTGTTTCCACCGCGATGAGAACGCAGTGAACCCGTTGAAACGCGAACAGCAACTCCCGAAACGTAACGGCGCGTTTGGCCAGCTCGGTGCTCGGCACGATGCGGCAGATCTCCTCCCCCCACTCACCCAGGAGCTCCGTGTAGAGCGGGACGAACTCGGGAATCATCGCGGCCTGCGCCATGATCAGCGACCGGATCTCCTCCGCGGGCACCGCCGTCACGAGGCGCCTGCCCGCATCCACTCTAGCCGCCTCCGCGAGCCTGGCAATGGTCTTGGTCTTCTCCGGCTCCTCGACTTCGATGACCACGCGGAAGTCCTTGGGGAACCGCTTCCGGTGCAGCTTGTAAGCATCCAACACCTGGATCAGGGCCAGCAGGTTCGTGCTGTCCCGGTCGCCTCGCCCCTGCCACGGCAGCGTGAGCGCCAGAACGTTTGGCGGGGGCTGCCTCTGTCCACCGCGGCGCACGGAGAACACGTCGAGAATCGCCGACCAGTTGCCCGCCACGATGGTCAACGCGCCGCTCGCTTCCTCTTCGGATCCCGGCTTCTGAAAGCGGAAACACCGACAGTGCTCGCCCTCCTCAGCCGGCTTGAAGCGACCGTGATCGAAGCCGTCACGACTGCCCTCGCGATGGGCCTCTCCGCCCCACCGGCGTAGCCTTGTCACCACACCCGGCACGGCAGCCTCGTGCACGATCCAGTCGATGCGCACTCCCGGATAGTAGCGAAAGAGGTGCTCGATCGTGTGGACAAGCCCCGGCCTGAAGCCGTGTATCAGCACGCGCTGCGGGTGGTCCGTGGCCGTGTGCATGAGCCCGAACGAGTCGACGAGCTGCTGGGACGCCTGGGCGCGATATAGGGGCGTGGCGGCGTCCCTTGGACGATCGACCGTCTCCTTCATGAAGTCATGGACCCTGTCGAAGCTGTGCGCCACCGCGATGAAGCCGCTGACCACCTCGTCCACTCTGAGGCCTGGTGCGCCGTCGGGATTGATGATCAACCGCCGCTTTGGAGCGCGGTGACCAAGGCGCACCGAGCGGGTCGGCGGGCGCACATGGAAAGCTCGCCGCTTGGGCTGTGTGATCTGCAACAGGTCAGACTTCTCGCCGCTGGGCTCGGCCACGACACCCACCAGCACCATGTCGTGGGCGAAGAAGGCGCGCTCGAACAGGTGGTCGTAACGGACGGGCCCATCTGCGAACGGCGACCGCACGTTACCAAGTAGGCCGCGCTCGTAGATCCCGGTATAGATTTCAAACTTTGAGGCGGTCAGCAGGTGGCGCAGCACGCTCTCGATACCTGGGAAGCGTATGACGGCGGTCAAAAACAAGGCGATGAGCCGCTCTGTCGGCACGCTGGTGACGTGCGTACCGACCCCGGCTGCAACCTGGGACGCGTGGATGTCCTGGTCCTCGGTCACCTCAGCGACAATCCAGGCCTCGCGGTTGGCCTCCCGCACGATCAACGCGGTCGACACGGTCTCGGCGTCCGGGTCGTCGCGGTCGTGATCCGCCATCAACACGACGCGCCGCGCGGACGCCACATCCGCCTTGGCCAACGTCCGCGCGTCGTAGGCGTTCCCGTGGCGGAAGGCCACGTCCCGGTACTGGGCCTCCGCCAGCCAGTCGGGCCGATCCGGGCGGCGGTCCACGATGCAGAACCGCGGCTTGCGCCGGTGCTTCCGCTTGTAGTCCAACAGCTCGGAGATCAGCGTGTTCACCCGCGGCCAGACGTTCACGACGATCGTGTGGTCATGCATGCCGACCGCTCGCTCAGAGGCGCGTGCGACAAGCTCGTTGACCACACTCGTCCCGATGCCGATCAAGAACGAGAAGAGGAAGAGGCCGCACGCGGTCAACACCAGTGATGTGGCCATCACCAGCTTGGTGTCGGCGGACGCGACCAGGTTTCCGGGATCTTCGACCTGCCGGAAGGACCACCAGATAGCGCCCCAGAAGTCGTGCTGGCCGAAGCCGGCTTCACCATCGACCCGGTGGTCCACGCCCATGTGATAGAGCATGAATCCGACCACCACAGTCAGAAACCCGACAGAGGCGACGACAAACAACAGCTGCCCGCGACGCTCGCGGCGCAGCAGGATGATACCGGCCTCCTCGAAGACCGGCGCCCAATACGCCACGAGCAGACCGAGACGCATAACCCGCAACAGTTTCAGTGACTTGCTGTCGAAATCCAGCAGCCTGGGCACAAACGACAACATGGCCATGAAGTCCAAGCACAGAACGGCGACATCCCAGGTCGCGCTCGCCAGCGACAAGCGGCCCTTGTACATCCGCCAGCTGAAGACGACGAGCCGGGCCAGAAACTCCGTCAGAAAGAAGAGCAGGAACATCAGGTTCAGGTGCTCGACGAACGCCAACGGCAAAAGGGAGAAGAAGATGAGCAGCGTCAAAACCACACGCGTCGTCCGGGTCTCCAGAACCCGATCGATGGCGTCGGTCCATCGCTCAGCCGCCTCCGCCATGCGGCGTCTGAAAGACCGAGAGTGTCGGTTCACCGGCGGGTCACCTCACTCACTCTTTAGGGGCATCCTCCGGCCCGTTGTCGAGCTGGGCGCCGGCCTCTTTGCTGAGCTTCTCGCCGGCCTCTTTGAGCTTCTCGCCGGACTCCTTGAGTTCATCACCCTTCTCTTTGAGCTGCTCACCCGTCTGCCGCGCTTTCTCACGCGCGCGGTCCGCGGCATCCTGGGCCTTGTCGATGACCTCCTGTGCCTCGCGCGCCTTCTCTCCGACGGGCCCCTCCACGGTGACGAGCGTCGGAAGCATGTACCAGGTGATCACAGCGAACAGAATGGCCGCGATGAACGCTTGAAAGATCGTCTTGGCGATCTTCCAAACCAGTATGAACACGAGGAGGCCGACCACGGCCGTGACCGCCAATACACCCGTACTACTCATATGCTCCCAACGTTATGTATTCGGTTGAACACGGCGAGCCTAACACGTCCAGACCGGGCTTTATCTCCCCCGCAACCTTCACGGGGCAGGACAACAGCGGCTGTCTCCCGAACAGCCGCGTCCAGCTTCGCGCGTGTACACATGCCGTCTCAAACACGAGTCCCAATCGGCGGCGTCCTTCTGGCTCACGCAGTGATACCGGGCCCACTCATCGACCTCGATGGTTTGCGGACGCGCACTCTCGTGGCCGCACAAGAATTGTGGTCCGGGCAGTCGCTGCGGTTCTTCTGAGCCCGTCTTTGAAGACGCTGTCTCGGTGGAGTCATCGCTCCCGACAAACTCCCACACATCGCGCGCGGTGAAGAACAGCCCGACGCCGTTCAGCATCAGAATCGCCACGAAGGCCAGGACCGACCCGGCCTTGCGGAAATCGGTCCCCGGAATCTGACTGGCGAGAAACCCCAGCGCCAGCACGACCAGAACACCCGAGATACAGAGAAACGCGAACGGAAACCGGATATAGAGCGCCTCGCCGCGAAAGCCGTAGGTCGAAAGCGCCATGACGACGATGAATCCGACAGCGAGCATCGCCGTGACCGTCAGTGCGCCCAGCGGCACAGCGATAACCATCTCTGCATCGCCTTGCTCATAGCCGATCCATGCGCCGAAACCCATCATGAGCACGGAGAGGATGGCGCACGACCGAAGCATCGGCTCGTTCCACAGCGCGCCGGGTGGAAAGCCACTCGGGGTGACGTCCTCGCACCCGCACAGGACAAGCGCCAGCCCGACCAGCTGCAGGACGCGCATCACGGCGCGGGGCTTGGCTGGCCGGTCAGCATCGCGACAAACCGGGCCAGGTCTGCGTCATCGCGGAGATAGCCTCCCAGGGTCGCCGGTCCACCTGCCCATGGCTCGTACTCGTCGCCGCTCACCGGGAGAGACGCCGCCACGGCCTCAGGATCCACATCAGCATGCTCCGCGAGCCGATCGACGTAGACCTCAAAGCGGACACCAATGTCGGCGCTCGACTCGGGCGGCACCAGGCGCATGAGTGTGCACTGCCCCTCCTCGATGTCGCCGGTGAAGCCGATCCCGGTCGCGGACGCATAGCGCGATTTGAAAGGCGCACGAAAGGCGCTGAGTGCCTGGTTGAACAGCTCGCCAACACCGTTCTTGGAGGCCTCGGCGATCATGTCGCTGACGGTCGCGCGCTTGCGGCGGGTGCTGGTCTCGTCCGGGTCGTCCTCTCCAACCAGATTGGCGACGCGGAACAGCCTGCTGAGGAACTCTTTCTCGGCGTCGCAGAGGATCCAGTTGCCATCCAGATCGATGGCCCGATACGTCAGCTCCGACAGGATGTGGATGTCGCCGAATTGGCGCGCTTTGTAGCCGTGATCCGCTACGAGGCGGCGGCGAAGATCCGCGACCTTCTCCACGTAGGCGCGCAGATCGCCCGGGTCGCGGTCTGTCATGGTGGTCTCCCACTCCGCGGCGAGCTCTTCCGTGAGCTGATCTATCTCGTCGCCGCTGCCGGACTCGAGCTCGCGAATGCCGTTCAACGCGACGAGCCCCATGTCGATGTTGGTCCCGCAGCGCACGAGAAACTGGTAGACCGGGTGGTAGCTGAGCTGCAGGCACGTAAATGCCAGCAACATCCGGCGGTTCTCGGCGATATTCTGACCCACCTCGCGCGCCGCGAGCAGCGTTTGAAGCGTGAACAGATTCATCAGGCGCTTGATGGCGCGCGGATTGGTCCCGACCGAGTGACGCACCAACAGGTCCAGGTTGGGGTTTGGATACGCACCATCCGGCTTCAGCCAGAAGTCCCGCATCTTGCCGCCACCCAGCTTGGCCTCCTCGATCCGAGCGACCACATACTCTGTGATCTTGTACACGGCGGTCGGCATGCGGAACGGGACCTGGATAATCTTGTCGAAGAACGACTTGCCGTCGGCCGAGGTCATGTCGTACCCCTTGCGCTCACTCAGTCCGCGAACGACCACGTCGTAATCGATCGCGAGCACGTATACGCAACCGGGCACGTCCAGGAAGTTCTTCAGCACCTCCAGTACTTCGATGGCCTTGACCGGCTTGAGCCGATCGAGGTCGTCGACAAAGACGACCAGCCGGTCGGAGTCCGTCAGCTCCAAGAACGCGGACACGGTGTCCTCGAATGTAGCCCGCATGTCGCTGAACAGACGCGCCCTATCGATGGCGTCATCGTCGTCCTCGAACGCGGTCTTGATGCTGTCCAGATCGACCGCCCCGCCCGTCACCGCGGAGGCCGCGCTCGACGTCGCGGCGAAGATGGCCCGCCCGAACTTGCGTACCCCGGACTTGAAGCGCGTCGACGCAACAGCGTCCCCGTTCTTGACGTTGGCCACCTTGCGCTGCAGCTCGCGCGTGAGGTTCATCATCAGGGAGAGGGAGAGGTGGTCCTCGCGATCGAACTGCGAGTACGCCCAGGTGTTGAACCAGATACTCTGAAAGTACCTGCGCTCGGTGAGCTTCTTCTTGCGCGCCTGCTTCATTTGCTCGCCCAACCGCGCCTCCACGAAGTTCATCAGCGAGGTCTTGCCCGAGCCCCAGTCGCCCTGCAGGCCAATGGTCAGCGGCGTTGAGCAGTAGCTCATGAACTCCGCCAGTGCATCCGCCACGGTCTCCAGGCCGAGCCCCATGTCCCCCGTGGTCGGATCGGCAGGCACGTCGGGGAGCCCCGAGCGCCGCTTAATCGTCTTCGCTTCCGCCATTTGTCCTCCGGTTTGTTCATCAGGGTTAGCACCGCGATATGGGATCCCGCAACCGAGGCACGCACCTGCTAAGCTTCCGGCCGTCTGCACAAACGAAGGAGGCACGAATGCCGTCGATGGACCGAGACCCGATCGACTTCCAATGCAAGAACCCGGACTGCGGAAGAGCCGTAAAGGCGACGTATCGGGACGCATACACGCTCAAACGCGTGGTGTGCAATCGCTGTCGCACCGAGCACCGCTTCAACTCCGGCCTGGCAAGCGCGGTGACCAGCGCGGTCCGCGATGTGGAGCGGGCGCAGAAGAAGCTGGAAAAGTCCGTCCAACGGCTGCTCAACGAGCGGATCGATGTGAAGCTCCGGTAACCGGGCGATGCTGAGATACCCGTCCCATACGTCCGCGATCGCGACGGCCGCGAAAGCAGCACGTCCCCAAGCAGCGCCAGCGTTCTTGCGCCAGGTCAGCAGGCGGCTCTAGCAGCCGTGCGGCCCAGCTCCTGATGGGTTAGGCTCGGACCGAACGTCGACAAAATAAGGAAGTGATCGGGCGATGCGTACGGCTCAGACCATGGCTGCAGTTCTCTCTCTACTGTTCTCCCTATCGGCGCTGGCCAATCCACTCTGTGGCAGCAGCGGCGGTAACACACCCACGGTCATGGTCACGCCGGGGGCCGATAACTGGGTACACGTCGTCAATGTCCAACAGCTGAAAAAACAGAGTACGTCCGCACTGGGTGCCGCGAAGGTCTCGCTGGACAACCCCAGCCACATGGCGTTCATACTTTTCAAGGGCGGATGCGGGGAGGCGGGGACCGACCCGCAGCTGCTGATGCCGCGATCGGGATTCACACTCGATCTGAGCATACCGACCAACAACTCTGTGAAGTTCTGTGTCAGAGGGCGGTCGGTCTGGAAGAAGATCCTTGTACCGCTCGGCCTGGACCTCGTCTGGATCTGGCTCGAGCAGGAACACCTGCCGTTCGCTGCGCTGCTGAGCAATCCGGGCGCCACCGCAGCCAAGTACGCCATGAACAAGCTGTTCGGCGCAGACGACCTCGTAGCGGGCTGGCAGGAGATCAAAGCGGGCTGCGAGAAGGTCGGCTTCTGGCCGCCTTTGAGTGCGCTCAAGTGCGCGGGAGCCATCGGCTCGGGCGGCGGACAGATCGTGGCAGCCTTTGTCGATTCGGAGGTCGGCAAGATGCTGCTCAAAATGGTTGTCAGCGCCGCAGGGGCCGGGGCCGTGGTCGCGGTCCTCAAGTTGAAGGACACGATCGGCAGCATCCTCGACATCGGCAACTCGGCGATTCTCACTGCTGAGGACCTGACGCATTTCGTGCTCAGTCCAGACAACGTCGAGCTTGTTGCTTCAGCGCTTGGGAGCTTGCCCCAATCGGAGACCGTGGCAAAAGCATATCTCGCGTCGCCGGCGCCGGGATCAACGTTCAGCGGCTCATTCACCGCGACTGCCAAGCTGAACGACTTCTGCAACAAGATCACCAAGATCGACTTCCAGCTGAAGGCGTCTCTGCAAGCCTGGCAGACCGTGCAGACCGAGTGGGCCGGCGGTAGCCAGGTCTCGACGGTCATCGACGCGGACTCGCTCACGCCTGGCAAGTACTCGATGCGCATTCGATACCACAAAGGCGCCGAGACCATCGAGGGGTCTGCGATCTCGATCACAATACAGGCGCCGCCTCCACCGTCCACGGTGGACGCAGCGGTGACGTCCCAGTCCTGGTCGGTCAAGACGGTCGATCCCGGGACGCCGCTAAGCGCGTCCTTTACGCTGAAGAACACCGGGACGCTCTCATGGCCGGCGGGCAGCAGCCTGGCGACCACGTCCAGCAACTTCCAGTCGGCCTCGCTCCCGACCCTCGCGAGCGGTCAGACAACGAACATCGTGGTGACGGGCGCGGCACCGCCAAATACCGGGACCTTCACTTACATCTTCCGACCGCAGCGGCCCGACGGCTCGTTCTTCGGCGGGGCAGCCAAGCTCACGGTCAAGGTGGCGGTGTACGTACCGCCGCCCGTCAACACGACCCAGCTGTTCGAGTCCAAGGCTACGCCGGCCGGTCCGGTGGTGGCGGGCTCGAAGCTGGCAATGACCGTCACCTTCCAAAACACGGGCAACCAGGTCTGGGTGTCAGGACCGGGCGGTGTTGGGAACCCGGCCTACGTGGAGCTGCGCGCGGTGGATGCCGCCGGCAAGGAGGCCAATAGCCTGGTCGCCGACTCCACGTGGATCAACCCGCAACGCATCGGCTCGTTTCAAGGAACCAAGGCGAGCGGGGGGCAGTACGCCACCTTCAAGTTCACGGCGAGCATCCCAAAGGGTCAGCCGGAGGGCAGCGAGACCGTCCGGTTCAGGCTCTACCACGCCTCTAAAGGCTGGCTCCCGGGCAGCGGCCCGATCAGCATGCCCTTGCAGATCGTCGCGGGTCCCGAATCCGAGGGCGTCTTCCCGCAGGGCAAGTTCCTGTACCCGATCGGCGGCGAGAAGCTTCTCGAAGGGCAGACCATCGACGTGCTGTACGACGCGAGCGGCGGCGCCAAGGTGTGGAACATCTGGCTGGACTACAGCACCAATGGCGGCAAGACGCTCGACATCGAGGTGGGCAAGCTGGATCCCGCGCTGACCAGCTTCAGCTGGACCATCCCACCCGGTGTGACGAGCCAGGGCAAGCTCAGGATGGCCATCGAGGCCACCAACGGGTACGCGACCTTTGTGGAGACGCCGGGTGTCTTCTCGGTGTCCAAGGACTGCGATCCCCTGCCGAGCACGGAGCTGTGGGGCCTGGGCACGCTCGCCTTCGTCAGCGACATCGTCGTCCACTGGGACGAGCTGCCGACAGCCACCGGCTATGAACTCCAGATGGCCCAGGATGAGAGCTTCTCCTCTCCGGCGACCATCCAAAGCGTCGACAACGAGGCGCCCGTCACCGGCCTGGACACCGGCAACTACTGGTTCCGAGTGCGCGGCACGAGCGACTGCGAGCCCGGCGCGTGGAGCAACGTGGTGAAGCTGCCGGTCTTCATCAACAAGGCGCCCGACCTGCCGGCGCCCGTCACACCGGGTGACGGCGCAGTCGGCGTGTCCATCGAGACCAAGCTGCAGTGGACCGCCAATGACCCCGACGATCAGCCCCTGGCGTACGCGCTCTTCCTCGACCCGAGCTCGCCACCGGGCATCAAGCAGGGGTATCAGCCGGACGACAGTTGGCAGCCCCCTGCCCCACTCAAAGCCAACACCACGTACTACTGGCGTATCAAGGTCAAGGACGAGGGCAATCTGGAGACGCTGGGACCGATCTGGTCTTTCACGACCGGCAACCAGGTCGCCGACGTCGGGGTCAAGCTGACCGGGGTCACCGGCAACTACGCGCCCAACGGATCGATCGACGTGGCCTGGAGCGCCACCAATGGCGGCAGCTTCGAGACCGAACAGTCCCCAGGACTCAGGTTCTACCTGAGCAAAGCGCCCGGCGATTTTGACATCGAGCTCAACAAGGACACGATCTTCACCGGCAAGCTGGGGCCCGGCGAGACAGTGACCGGCACGGAGACCTTCAAGTTGGGCGCCATCGACGCCGGCACCAGCTATGTCGAGCTGAAGGGTCTAACCAGCTTCTACTTCCCCGACGCCAGCGCCGACAACGACACCGACGCGCTGGCCGTCACGTTCGATGACACGTCGCCACCGGACGTCGAGATGAAGGTGCCGTTCACGGTCAACGGCGACGGTGAGACGCTGGCGGCGGGAACGTCGTACTACATCTCCTGGTCGGCCGACGACGACACCGGCCTGGCGACGGTCGATCTGCACTACTCGACAGATAAGAAGGCGTCATTCAAGCCGATCGTGAGCGGGTTCGTGCCAGGCTCCAACGGCTTCCAGGCGTCCTACAGCTGGGAGGTGCCCGCGCTGGCTGGTGGAACCGAGGTGTGGCTCAAGGGAACGTTCTACGACGCCGCAGAAAACGCCACCACGGTAACGCTGGGGCCGTTCTTCATCATCGACAGCTCCGGTCCGTCAGTCACCTTTGAGCAGCCGTCAGCGGGCGCCGGATATGTGCTGGGGCAGACGATCACCGCCAAGTGGACCACCACGTCTACCTATCCGGTCAAGGACGTCTTTGTCAGCATTCACACCCCCGGCAGCAGCGACACCCTGGTCAAAGGCTCGACCGACCCGGGCACGGCGAGCTGGACCATTCCGCTGAACGTCGCCATCGTGACCGAGAAGGCGTACTTCTACATCCGCGTGGAGGATCAGTACGGCCAGCACGTCATCGCCACGTCGCCGCTCTTCACCATCACGGACGCCTCTGAGGCACCGCAACCCTGGAGCAAGCCGGCCGCACTTGGAGGCGACGGCTCCTGGCCGGCAGCCTGCTCGGTCGACAGCTCCGACAAGGCACACATCGTGTACCGCCAGTACGTGGGCGGCACGCAGCAGGTTCACATACGTACCGCCAGTGATGGCGCGTTAGGCTCACCGAGCACGGTGATCGCCAATACAGTGCTGGGCAACGAAGAGTCGCTGGACATCGCGGTGGATGCTTCGAATCGGCGCTGGGTCCTCTACAACACGAAACCGGACAAAGCCATCCGGGTGGTGCACGACGGAAGCGGATCGTGGTCCAGCCCGTTCGTCGTGTCTGACACCGGAAAGGCGTTCATTCTGCCGACGATCGCAGCATCGGGCACAGGCGTCGGCGCGTGCTGGCGTGAGGGCTCTGCGGCGACATGCTCCTTCTCCACCGGCGGCGCCTTTGGCGGCTTCAAAGGCGTGGGCAGCAGCACGGCTTTCGCCAGCATCGCGGGCTCAGCAGGCGGCGCGTACGCAGTGGCGGGCGGCGGGGATCAGCAGACGATCTTCCAGCGTTGGAGCGGCGGCGCAAAAACGACGGACCTGGCGCTGCCGATAGGCGACTACCTGCCGCACGTCGCACACAAGAGCGGGCTGGTGCACGGGGTGGTCAACGCGACCGGCCTGTCCACACCAGCTGGGAAGGGGCTGGTCTTCGCGGAGGTGGACGGCGATCAGGCCGGACCGGTGGAGTGGGTCATGGACGCTGGGTGTTGCCGCTCGCGCCTGGCTCTGGACGGCTTCGATCGATGGCATGCGCTCGGTCTGGTCTCAACTCCCGACAAGCGGCTCGCCTCGTCGGTGCGGCTCGCCAGCGGCTGGACAAAGCGGCGATTCGTGCATCCGGTCAGCGAGCCGGCCTTCGCGATGAACACGTGCTCGGGTGGCGACCGGATCCATGTCGTCCATAAGTCGCACTTCGACGCCGCCAAGTACACCAGCGGCGTTTACGGCCTGGACATCGGGCCGCCGGTCATCACGATTCTGGCGCCCACGGCCAACGGCAATTATGAGCCGGGCGATGTGGTCGACATCCAGTGGGACAGCCAGGACGACTCGTCGGTTGTCGGCGTCACCTTGAGCTATCTCGAAGACATCACCGCCCCGGCACAGGAGATCGCGACCGGACTGCCCGCCGCGGGGACCCACAGCTGGACGATTCCGGCGGCGGCACCGGCCACGTACACCCTGGTCGTCGCAGCCACGGACTCGACGGGCAAACAAGCCAGCCAGCAGGTGTCCGGATTGAAGATCCAGGACTCGACCGCACCGACGGTGAAAGTGGTCGCGCCGAACGGCGGAGAGAGCCTGCCACAGGGCGGAACGGCTACTGTGACGTGGACGGCTGCGGACTCGGTCGGCATCGACACGGTGACGGTGTGGGCATCGCTAAACGATGGCGACACATGGATCGTGCTCTCCGAGGTCGATCCCGCCGCCGCCGAATACACCTGGCAGCTGCCCGACAAAGCACACGCCGCAGCGAGAGTACGTGTCGTCGCGGTT
>CAZJHX010000234.1:0-12289 GCA_964545715.1 uncultured Myxococcales bacterium | reverse complement strand
CGTCGAGACAACCGGGGACGACACGGGCGTCGAGACAACCGGGGACGACACAGGCGCGGAGACAACCGGGGACGACACAGGCGCCGAGACGACCGGGGACGACACCGGAGACGACACGACGGGTGACGATACGGGCGATGCCACGACCGGCGACGACATCACCTGCGCGGGCGCCGCAGCGCCGACCGGCAAGGGCACGCCGTTCAAGGGCGTGAGCTACAACACCAACGGCGGCAACAGCTATGACTTCTCGTGCACGCTGTGCCCGGGCGGCATCGCCGCGCTGGACGGCGACTACCGCTTCTACATGCTGCAGGGCGATCAGTACCCACCTGACGACAGCAGCAAGATCGGCGACGAGGTGCTCAGCTTCGACGGCAACACGTTCGTACACGACGTGGAGGTCGGCCCGGGCATCACCGGGCAGCTGAGCGGCTACTTCTTCTGCCCGGACCCGGCCGAGCTGACCGGGTTCGCAAACGCGTCCTTGTGGAACGTGGCGTTTGTGTTCGAGACGGTCTCGTCGGGGTTCTCGACCAAGGTGGGCACCGTGCGGCTGTGCTATGTGCAGCCCAAGTCCGGCGGCGGCTGGGACGACCTGGACATCAGCTGCAACGTGGCCTGGGACCCGGGCGCGGGCGTTTCGTTCCCGGCCAACAACTACTGCAAGCTGGGCTCGAAGGTCGATGGGCTCGATTGCCTGGACCCGTTCTAGCCCATTGAGGTGTAGCGGGGACAACTGACCTGGGCAGATCTGCCCACTTTTCGGTGCATGCAGGCAAGGCCGGATCGGCTAACACACCGTAATTCCGAACGTTCGGCTTAAATGTAAAAACGGCACGGCTGATGCAGCGTCAGCGCGGCAGTGTGACCCGTTGCACCTGTTGATTTTGCTGAACCTGTAGGAGTCGCCGTTCCATGACCGCTATCTTCACTATCGCTGCCGCTGCTGTTGTCGCCGGGACCTCGTTTTTCGCCTTTCGCAAGGCGCTTCAGAACCGTCGCATCTACAATTTCCACAACGAGGACTAGAGTTCACTAGCCGTCGTACATAAATCACTCAACTTCTGGGCTTGGGACCACGATGTTCTAGGGCGTGAGGGGACGACTTTTGGAGTTCGTCCATGCCCGAGAGCAGTAGTCCTGTAGAGTTGCCGGTTCACCTGACGCCGCCGTCGTGGGCCAACGACAACAACCACATCGTGGCCGAGAAGCGCAAAGAGAAGGCCGCCGAAGAGCGTGCTGCTGCGCGTCGGGCCAAAAAGAAAGGCCGAGCGCCGGGCGAGAGCATGGCCAGCGTCGCGATGATGGAAGAGCTCGCGAGCTTCATGGGGCTGACCAAAAAGGGAGCGGGCGCCGAGCCCGAGGCCGTCGAAGTGGAAGAGGAGGAGCCGAGCTGGATGCCCTCTTTCCTGCGCAAGAAGTAGCCTGACAGAGATAGCCTGACTACTGGCGCACGCCCGTCACCGTCCACAGCACGTTGCCTGCCGGCACGTCGTTGATGGCGATATCCTCCAACAAACTCCCCGAGAAGCCCTGAGCGGACTCGAACGTGGCGATGAGCGTCGCGTCGTGCTGGATTCCCTCGGCCTGCTCTACAAAGGAGCCGGTCAAGGTCATCTTCTTGCCGTCCAGCGTACCGGCGAACGACGTCTTGTGCGGCGCTTGGCCCGTCATCGTGACCGACGTGCTTGAGACCTTGATCTCGACCGTGGAGAGTGGAAACGTCAGCGTGATGGCTCCCAGGCCCTTGGAGTCGGGATCCGCCGTCAGCACCCACGTCCCGTTGTAGCTGGGCGCCGCGCAGAGCCCGTTCAGGCACAGCTGGCCGCCGGTGCACTCTTCGATCAGCTCGTCCGGCTCACCGCAGGAGTCGAACCACCACGGGTTGTCGGCGTGGCACTTCTTGTGGTCCTTGGGGGTGCACCCGCCCAGACACTCGCCCGCCTCGCAGCCGTTCTCGCACGCGCCGACCTTGCCCTCCGAGACGCCGCAGCTGTCGAACCAGTAGAGGTCATCACCCACGCATTGCTTCTCGAACTCGGTCAGGCACGGGTCGCCGGTGTCGGTGCCCGTGTCCGCAGTGCACTCGCACGGCAGGTACCACGCGCCGCCCTGGCTGCAGACCTGATCCCCCGACTGCCCGTCCTCACACGTGCACGACGCGACAGAGCCGGGCTCGCAGATCGGCTCCTCTCCGCCCGTGTCGGATGTGTCGCCGGTCCCAGCGCCGCACTCGCACTGGGCCCAGCCCCGGCCGTCGGCACGACACGACTGAACGCCCGAGGCAGCCCCCGGCGCGTCGCCGGCGCACGCGCAGAACTGCGTGGTATTGGGCGTGCAGGGAGCGGTCTCGGTGGCCGCCGGGGAGGAGCACGACAGCGCCGAAGAAACGAGCGCCAAAGCGACGCACTCCAAGCGACTCACAGCTTGTTGCCCGTGATGTCGTAGGCAAGCGAAAAGGGGAACCCCAGAAGCTCGAACGTGTCGGTCGCGGTGCCGACGAAGACCGTGGCGGAGACAAACGAGCAGTCCCACTCTTCGGTATGGAGCGAGAGCCCGCTGTTGTAGGTGGCTGAGACCTGCCAGTCGTCGCCGGTCTTCGTCCCGCTGTAGTTGATGATGATCCCGTCGACGTTGGCCACACCCGTGACCGCGGGATCGCCAAACACATAATCGACCTTCAACGTGACCCAGAGCGGATCGGTCGACGTGACGATCCACTCACCGTCCAGATCGCCGCCGCCTGTCCCGCCGCCACACACACCCGCAACACACTCGACCCCCTCATCGCAGGCGCACGTGGCGCCGCAGCCATCGTCGCCGCACGAGGTCCCGTCACAACTTGGGCTGCAGGTGCACTCGCCCTTGATGCACTGGCCGCCGGGGCACGGTAGACCGCTGGGGTAGGCGGGGTTCTGACAGCCCGAGATCACATCGCACAGGTTCTCAGTGCACGGGTTGTCGTCGTCGCAGGCGTTGGGCACCGACAGCACGCAGTCGCCCGATTTGCACACCGACTCCAGCGTGCACGGGTTGCCGTCGTCGCACGGCGCGGTGTTCTGAGGGTTGCTGCAGCCCGCCAACGGGTCACAGTTGTCATCGGTGCACTGGTCACCGTCGTTGCAGCTGAGCGCGGCGCCCGGCAGGCAGTTGCCCGAGCCGTCGCAGCTCTCGATGCCGTTGCACACGTCGTTGTCACCGCACTTGGGCTTGGAGCCCAGACACTCCCCACCGTCACACTGCGCGCCGATGGTGCACGGGTCGCCGTCGTCACAGGTCAGCGTGTTGTACGCATGGGTGCAGCCGGTGACCGGATCGCAGGCGTCGTCGGTGCACGGGTTGTCGTCGTCGCAGTCCAGCGCGGTACCGACGGTACAGTCGCCCTCCAGGCAGGTCTCGATGCCGTTGCACACGGTGTCATCGCCGCACTTGGCGGTCAGACCATCGCAGATCCCCGCCGCGCACAGCCCACCGACCGTGCAGGGGTCACCGTCATCGCACGTCATGCCCGAGAGCAGCGTCTGATCGCAGACAAAGTCGCTGAGCTGCGGCTTGCACTGCCCGATGGTGCACGGGTTGCCGTCATCGCAGTCCAGAGAGACCCAGGCGATGTTGCACCCGGTCTCAGCGTCCCACTGATCACCCGAGTCCAGGTGGCTGCAGTAGGTCTCGTCCTTCTCCCAACACAGGCCCTCGGCCGGCCAGCACCACTTGTCGGCGGTGTCCTGCTCGAGCACACAGCCGCCCTCGGCCGCGTCACAGCTGACGGCGGCAAGCAGGCAGGAGAGCGCGGGCTTGCCCATGTCTTCCAAGCAGGCCTCTTTGGTCTTATCCGTACCGGCGCCGCACGCGCCCAGGGTCTCTTTTCCCAGCGGGCCGTCCGCCTGGTCGCCGAACACGCAGCCCTGGTCCACTTTGCACGGGTCATCCGCGCACTCCGCCCCCACATCAGCGGCCGGCTTGCAGTAGCTTTGCCGAGTGGGCCCGCCACCCGGATCATCGATCCAATGACATGTCAGCGTTGTGCACGCCTGGCAGCCCTCATCGCACTCGGGTGAATAGTCGTCCTCGCCACAGGTCTCGTCGAACCCGTCGGCGTGCACGCACACGCCCTCTTCACACGCTTGCCCCTGGCACTCGGCGTTCTCAGGCCAGGCCTCGTCCAGCCAGCACTGCGTCCCGTTGGGCTTGACCACTGGACGGCACTTCTCGTCGCCCCCCACGCAGACGTAGCTGCCGACACAGCCCAGCGGGTCCAGGTCTCCACCCATGGCGGCGCACTCCTCGGCCAGCGCCGTCGGCGTGCCGTTGGTCGCGTCGATCTCGCCGTTGGTACACACCGCGCCGTCCCAACACTCGGACGAGGCATAGGGCGGCTCGCCGTCCTCGATGACGATCTCCGAGCAGGTCCCGACCTCATCCTCAGCGCCGGGGCCGGGCGCCACCACGCACGTGGGCACCGTGCAGGTGTTGCCGTCCTTCTCCGCGCACTCTTTGGCGACCAGGTTCGTGCACTCCTGAAAGCCGTCGCAGGTGCCGACCGAGCAGCCGATCGCACACGGGCTGCCCGCCGCCACCGACACGATCTCGCACACGCCGTCATTGCATTTGGCCCCGGTCACACAATCCGAGACGCCACCGCAGTCGCTGTCCAGGCTGCACTCCGGCTCGTCGGTATCGGCCTCGCCGCCGTCGGTGTCGTCGTCGGGCACAACGCCGTCGGGCAGGATCACATCGGCGCCGGCGCCGTCGGATACGGGATCCGGCGGGTCGGTCTCAGATGGGCAGCCGACCAGCGCAAGTGCCCACAAAAACGATAAAAACGTGCGACGCATCCCCGCGCCCAATGTACCAACTACTGGGTGTCGATCGCCACTTCGGGGTACTTGGCCGTCAGCCAGCCCGGATCCAGAAACGCCGCCATGCCCAGCTCATCCTTCACGTGCAGGCCCAGAAACGCGACCGACACCGTGCGCGCGATGGCAAAGCCCGCGTCCTTTTCGATGACGCCCTCGATGGCGCAGAAGTCCGTCAGGAAGGCGGCCGCAAACGGCACATCGCAGATGTTGGTCCACGTCATATGAGAGGCGCCCTCGACCAGCACACGCGTCTTTGGCGACGGCAGCAGTTCGAAGAGCGGGTTGATCTCGACGTCGACCGGGATCATGTGATCCTTGGAGCCGCCAGTGATCATGGTAGGCACCTTGATCGTGTCCAGCGCCCCCTCCGGAAACGCCGCGACGCCTCCCGGGGCGTAGAAGAGCCCCGCTTTCAGGCCCGGGATCGGCTCGGTCGCCATCTTCCCTTCCGGCCACAGCCCGATGTACTTGCACATGACGTCGGCCTTGGTCCCGGCCGCGCACTGGGCGTTGCCGTAATCCACGTCGACAACGCCGCCGGCCAGCACCATGGCGGTCCAGCCGCCAAAGGAGTGTCCGGTGATCGCGAGCCGCTCGGTGTCGATCATCCCGCTCAGATAGCCGGAGTCCTTGGCGGACATCTTCAGCGCCTCCCCCATTATATAGAGGACGTCTCCCGGCCGCGCCTGGGCGACGTCCGCGACCTGCTGCTCGCTGGCGTTGAAATCGAAGAACGTATTGCCCGGGTGGTTTGACGACGCCACGACATAGCCGTGACTGGCGACGTACTCCAAAATCGCGAACGACTGGAAGTTGATGCCCTGAAAGCCGTGACTGAACAGCACCAGCGGGTAGGGCGCTCCGGTCTTGTTCGGTGACGGCTCTTCGATCGCCTCGCCCGGCAAAAGGCCGAAATACGCGATGCCGTCCTCCTGCGCCTTGTTGGCCGGATACCAGATCATCGTCTCCAAGATGCGCCCTGTGCTGTCGTCGTAGAAGCTCTCCACGTACAAGCCGACCGCGTACGGACCCCAGGCGTCAGGCGAATGCTCGGGCGGTGGCGGCGGCGGTCCGGGATCCGCGGGCGGCTCCGGCACGTCCTCAGCGACGTCGGGCGCCACGGTATCCGGCACATCGGGTTTGTCAGGCGCCACATCCGCCGGGGTGTCGGTCGCCGTATCTTGAGGTTCGGGAGCGTCCTGAGCGGGCGGAGCGTCCGTCGGCGCCACCGGCGCATCCACGGGCGCCTCGACGTCGTTCACACCGGTTGAACCCTGGTCGCTGCCCCGCTCAGAGGGCGTGGTCCCGCTGCACGCCGAAACGAAAAAACCGACGAGAAACAAGCGTGTACATGACCCCATGGGTCGACACCTTACCCCATAATCACCTCAAGTTATCAAACGAGGTCCCGAAGTAGAGAGTGTGCGCCCTTGTGTTAAGAGGCGCCTTTTCGGAGGCCTACGATGCCTGAACTGGTCGTACAGCTGAAAGACAGGGAGCTCAAGCGCTACCCGATCTATGGCGTCAGCACGACAGTTGGTCGTGACCCCACCTGTGATCTCGTATTGGACAACATGGGCGTGTCCCGACAGCACTTCGGTGTCGTCATGGACGGCGAGCACTTCTATGTAGAAGACGCGTCCAGCGCCAACGGCGTGTATGTCAACGGCGTCCCCACCCGCAAACAGCGGCTCTACGACGGCGACACGATCCAGGTCGGTAAATTCTCAGTGGTGTTCCGCGCCCGCGGCGGCGCCGATGTCGAGAAGCTGAAGCGCAACGCCCTGCTCCCGAGCGAGCCCGAAGCAGCTCAGGCTGTGCTGGACCCAGAGGCAACCATGGCCCTGGCGCCCGCGGACATTGCGAAGTTCATCAGCGGCACCGGCTACGTGCCGGGCGGCAGCGACGCACCGCCGACCCGTCGGGCGGCTCCACAGCATGCCGCACCGGCACAGCGCACCGGCTATGGCGCCGATCATCAAGCGCAGCAGAGTCCGCACGCGCGCGCCGGGCAGGCCGCTCAGCAGCGTGTTCGCGGCGAGATCAAAGAGCGTGTTCGGACATCGCCGCGCTCCGGGCGCGTCGTCTCCACGCAGCTGGGCGCCCGCGCCGCCAATGTGGCGCACGCTCACGAGCAGTATGAGGACCCGTATCGCCAGCAGGCCCCGCAGCACCAGCCGCACGTCCGCCCGGCCCACAACCCGGCCACTGAGCGCGCGCGCCCCGGTGTCCCGCCGGCCAGCCCGATCCCGGTCCGCTACACCGACGAGGTCCCGTCCAGAATGGGCACCGTCTTCGGCAACACCAACCAGTCGGCTTATCTCGAGCAGCAGGCCGCCACCTTCCGCAACCTGGCCATCGTGCTTGGCGTCGCGGTCGTCAGCCTCATGGGCCTGACGCTGGCGCTGGTCCTTCTCGGTTAGACCCTACGGGAACGGTCCCGCATTGACCGGGTACCCACGCTCCACCCACACAAAATACCCTTCATCGAGCACATGCACGCTCGGATGGCCGCTGGCCTCCAGCGCCTGAGCCAATACCGTGCTCTCCGCATGCGGACACCCGCAGTACGCAACGACCGTCGCGTCGTGGGGCACCAGCGCGAGCACCTCCGGCGTGGAGTAGAACGGTATGGAGCCAGCGCCGGCGATGTGAGCCGTCACGTAATCGCCCGGCGGGCGCGCGTCCAGGATGACCATCCGGGCGCCTGCGTCGTAAGCCGCTTTGACGGTGTCGACGGGTACGTACAGGTCGGAGCCGAAGTCGGGCGCCGGACCGTCCGCGTTGAGCACCGGCGGCGCCGTCGGCTCGACAACCGGCGGCGGCGGGCCCGCGTCGATCGGGCGCTGCCAGGTGCGGATCAGCGCCACCAGATCGTCGATGCCCTGCGTGGTCAGCGTGTCTTCGAACCCGGGCATCACCGTGCCGGCCCGTCCCTTGGCGATCGCATACCGCAGGTACTCATCGGTGGCGGTGGCCAGAAACTCCGGATTATCCAGTGTCATGAAGTCGCCGCCGCCACCGGCGGGACCGTGGCAGGTCAGGCATTGAAAGTCGTAGATCGCCTGGCCGCGGGCCGGCTCACCTTCGATCGGGTACACGCTCAGCGCTAGAGGCGGCTCGGTCTGCCAGCCGCGGATGTGCGCGATCAGCCCCTCGATCATCGCGTCGGACAGCGGCCCACCGCGCGTATGCGACCAGGCGGACATCGGCGTCCCCGGGCGACCTCGCGCGATACCAGCGCGGATGAACTCGTTGGAGGCCGACGCCAGCCACTGCTGGTTGGCCAGCGCGTTGGCCGCGTCCGCCTTGTATCCCTCGCCGTCCTCGCCATGACAAAACGCGCAGTACAGATGGTAGGCCTCGGCCGCGACCTCCTCGCTGGGCAGCGGCTCGGGAGGCATGACATCTGCAACGACGTCATCGCCGCCACCGCAGCCCACAATCGTCAACATGAGCGCGAACGCCCCGGCCCGCATCACGGCTCGGCCTCGATCACGTCCATGACGGCGCCCAACAAGTTGGCGTAGCCCTCGTCGGTGGACAAGTTGGTCGAGAATTCCTCGTCGTGGGACTTCAGATAGCGCTGCAGACGACCCTCTGAGTCGTAGATGTACATGTCGTCCTTGCCGCCGTTCATGCGGCCCCAGACCCCGATCTCCTCGAGGTCCTGCAGCAACGGAAACTGGCAGCGGCTGACCAGCTTGAACTGGGTGTCCAGCGCGCTGGACGCGTTGATCGACACAAAGTGAACCTGGTGCCCGGCGGCGGCGAGCTCGAGCTGCATGCGGTGCATTCTCCCAGCCTGGGATTGACAGTAGCCTCACCAGGCGGCGAGGAGCACGGCCACCGTGACCTGCCCCTTGAACGCCTCCAGGCCGTATGCCGCGTCAAGCCCGCAGCTTTGCGGCTGAAAATCGTCCAGCCACCACTGGGGCGCCACCTCACCGATGCAAGTGCCCGGCTTCAGATCGCACGGATCCTCTTCGACCGGCGGCTCGTCCTCGTCCTCAGGGGTATCGGCCTCGGGCTGCGTGTCCGGCTCCGGCTCCGGCATGGGCCCGGGCTCGCGCTCGAAGTCCGCGGCAGCCAGCTGTGGCCCAACGCAGACCGCCGTCTCGGGTCCGGGCTCCGGCAGCACATACCCTTCGGGGACGGGTGCGCTGAACGCGGGATCGGAGCCCGGCACGTAGGCTTGCGGCTCCCCGGGGCCGTCCTGCCCGCAGGAGAGCAGCACCACACAACACATGACTGTCAGCGCCCGATTCATCGAGCGGAGCTTACCATAAACAGCCCGTCTCAGGCGTCCGCTGCTTCCAGCGCCAGCGTCTCGCGCAGGCACTCGTCATGCGGCCGGTTTGACCAGCCCAGCTCGCTCTGGGCGCGGCTGATGTCAAAGTGGCGCCGAATCGGCACGGGCAGCGGCACACGCAGGGGTGTCAACCGGCCCCCCGCGCGTCCCCAGGCGTTGAAAAACTCCCACACTGAGTGGTCGTCCCCGCACAGATTGTAGGCGCGACCGATCGAGACGTCCGGCTTCTCCAGCGCCAGCGCGATCCCCTCGGCCACATCGCCGCCGTACACGAATTGGATGCGGGTGAACGACGGCACCATCGTCACCCACCACCGCGCGACGCGCTTGACGATGCGTGTGAAGTTGGGGTCAAAAGCGCCGTAGATCGCACACGGCCGGACGCAGGTCAGCTTTATGCCGTGCTCTTCCGCCAGCCGCCACGCCGCCTGCTCCGACACCGCCTTCGAGATCGAGTACACGTTGGTCTTCTTGCGCGGGGTCTCCATCGTCAGCTTTACGTGGTCTTCGCCGGTGGTCGGCGTGTCGTAGCCTGCATATCCGGCGATGGACGAGACGTGGACCACGCGAGTGATGCCCGCGTCGTGGGCCGCGTTCATCACGTTTTCGGTGCCCTGGATGTTGGTATTGAGGTGGTCGTCCCAGCTGCGGTTGCCCAGAGAGAACAACGCCGCGTTGGAGACCAGAGCATCCGCGCCTGCAAAACCGGCCGCCAGCGCCGCACGATCCCCCAGATCAGCCTTGCGCATGGTGACGCCCGCCTCGATCAGGGACGGCACTCGGTCGGGCGTGCGAACAACGCCGACCACACTGGCGCCCCGATCCATCAGCACCTTTACGATATAGCGCCCCAGAAATCCGGTGGCGCCGGTCACAGCGATGGTCTTGCCCGCGAGATCCATGGGCGGAGTCTATCTTACGGGGCGGGGGCCGTCTCTACCGGCGCGGGGGTCTCTTCGGGCGTCGGGGGCTCTTCCGGACCGGTGATCGGCCACTCGGTGGGCGCCTTCTCGCCGCCGCTCTTCAGCGAGACATAGTCCGCATGGGAGATCGCCGGGACCGTCTTGGGCCGCATGCGATTGGCGCCGTAGCGCACGATGTTCTGGATCTCTTTGCCGGCCAGATAGTCGCGATCGTACTTGTAGACGTCTTTGTAGAAGATCACGCGCCCTTCGGCGTCCACGTCCACGGTCGAGTACTCGACGAACACCCGCAGCTCGGTCGTGAGCTCGATCGGGTCCTGCCGGCCGGTCGAGAAGCGCTCTTCGTAGGTCTCGGCGTCGACGCCGGCGTAGTTCTTGAGGATGTACTGCGCCAGATCCAGCGCCTTGTCCACTCGGATGCAGCCGTGGCTGAACGCCCGCTTACGCTTGTTGAAGAGGCGGCGCTTGTTCGTGTCGTGCATGAAGACGGCGTTGGTCCGGTCCAGACGAAACTTCACATAGCCCAACGGGTTCTTCTTGCCCGGCGGCACCACGACGTTCTCCTCGCCGTCGAACTCTTCGTCCAGGATGCGCGGCGGCGGACGCCACTCGGGGTTCAAGATCACCTTCTGGACTTTGGTCTCCAGCAGCGGCGTCCGGTTCAGGTAGCCCTGCTTCCAGTCGTGGCGATTGAAGTCCAGCTTGGTGTTGCCGACGATCACCCGATGTTGGCGCGTGATCCGCCCGTCCTCGATCAGCGACAGCTTGAACGCCGGGATGTTGATGCGCGCGTACGTCTTGATCCCGGCGCGCAGCGGAACCGACTCCCGCATGCGCTGCAAGCCGGTGCGTAGTTGGTGCACCCGTGTGCGCAGGCGACCGTTCATGGCGTGGATGACCGTCCAGTCGACGCCGCCCTCGTCCTTGAGGCCGTGGGTCGTGCGGAAGACGGCGACAGCGGACGCAGTAGCCAAATCCAGCTCGCCGGTGATCGCGCCCTGGTAGTAGCCCTCAAATGCCAGCCGCTGCTGCAGCTGCTCCACGACTTTCCCCGACGCAGGCCCCTTCTTGGTCGCGCGCTTCCACTGGCGCCAGGACATCTTGGGCATGCCCTTGATCGCCGCCAGCTCCCGATAACGCGCCAGCGCGTCCATCAGCACATAATAGTTGGGGGTCTGCGGCCACAGCCCCTTCAGGCCGCGCTGGATGTCGGGCAGCGCATCGACCGCGGTCTGCACGATCTCACCGCCCTTGCGCCCCCGCAGATACCGAAGGCTGGTCGGCTTGAGCGGGTGCGCCACTCGCTCATACTTGAACGTCATTACGTAGCGGATCAGCGCGGAGGCCAGCTTGGCGTCCGTGGCGGCGGCGGCCCGAGCATTGCGCGCGGTCCCCAGCTTCCACGGCCGTAGGCGTTTGCGCGCCCGCGCCTGGCGCTTTCGCAGCCCCCGGGTGTTCACACGGGCGTTGTCGGGTGCAAAGCCCATCCGGTAAGGGCCACGGTCCACGCCGTGCTTTTCCAGATCGGCCACCATGTCCACCAGCGCGTGCGCTTGAGCGGTCGGCTCCAACCCCCTGTGAAAGAGCGGGGCGTCGGCCTTGGCGTTGTAGAGCTTGCGAACCAGGCGGGGATAGGGCGTCCTGCGAGCCTGGTGAGATATCCACTTCTGCACGGCGGCGGTCGCCGGGTCGACGGGAGCCTCTGGAGGCGCCACGGGCCCGGTCGTAACCAACGCCGCCGTGAGCATCGCTACGAAGTCGAAAAGAGCCATAACTTCACGATGGTGGTCTGAACCCCGAACGTCAAAAATTTCCGTGGTTTGTACGAAATCCCGCACAGTTCGGCTCGCGCCGCGGTGGGATCAACCAGCGACGGGGTCAGCCTGTGCCGGACACGGAGTCACATGGATGTGGCAGTCCAGCGCGGTGGCTGTCCCGAGCCGAACGACGCCGACGACAACCCAGCTGGTTTGGCGGGACGTGTCATGGGCGCCGGTATGGGGGGAGCGCATGGTCAGAATCTCACCGATTGCCGGGAGCACTCTGGCCGTTGTCACCAGCGTGCGCACGCCGGGGCCCCGGTGCAGTCGGCCGGCGAGCACAAAGCCCTGCCAACGCGCGATTACAGCGGGAGTAGATGACGTTGTCGCACTCTGACCATCCAAATTCCGTGGGGAATCTCCGGACATAGG
>CAZJHX010000233.1:10545-12467 GCA_964545715.1 uncultured Myxococcales bacterium | reverse complement strand
TGCGGTGGAGCTGCTGGCAAAGCGCGGGCTGCAATTCCAGCCGGATGCGGTCGTGTTGTTCATCTCCGACAACGACTTCTACGCGGAGGGCAGCCGGCGCCGTCAGGAGCGCCGCGAGAAGGGCGACACGTGGGCGCTGGAGCGGTTTGTGGAGGGCCGGGTCAAGGGCGACGAGAAAGCCGGCAGCAGCTGGCGCAAGGACCCGACGACTGTGCTGAACAACCTGCGCGCAGCGCTGACCCGGCTGCTTGCGCTGGGGGACAAGCACGGCTTCAAAGTGCGCATCTTCATGTTGTTTCCGCATGAGCTGCAGCAGGAGATCGAGGCCTTTCAGCTCGGCATCGAGCGCCTCACGGACGGCGCCTACCTCCGCGATATCGAGCAATTGCAGATCCCGCGCGACCTGCACCCCAACGCCGAGGGGCACCGCCGGCTGTCCGACTTGCTCGGCAGGCGCCTTTCGGACTGGCCCTGAGTCGTATAGATTGCGCGCATGCGCAGCGGCGCCCTGGATCTGCTATTTCGCATCACTCAAGCCCTGTTGCGCGAGCGTCAGGAGCTGGAGGGGACCCTTCAGGCCGTCCTGGACCGGCTGGAAGAGTTCGGGTTGGTGCGCGGTACCGTGTCGCTGCTGGACGCCGAGTCCGAAGAAGCCCACATCGTCGTTGCGACCGGCCTGTCCGCCAAGCAGCGCAAGCGCGGACGATGGCAGCTTGGCGATGGGATCACCGGGCGCGTGCTGAGAGAGGGCGTGCCGCTCCTAATCCCGCGCATCGCGGACGAGCCGCTCTTTTTGGACCGCACCGGGGCCCGCGAGGACCTGGACAAAGCCGATATCGCCTTTATCTGTGTGCCGGTCATCAACTCTCGCAAGGAGGTGATCGGCGTCCTGTCCGTGGATCGGCAGACCGGCGAGGACGAGGAGCTGCGCGACGACCTGCGCCTGGTCACGATCATCGCGACCATCATGGGCGAGGCGATCTCGGCGTGGCGGGAGCGACGCGACGAGGTAGCGAGCCTGCGCCGCGAAAACGAGGTTCTGCAGGGACGCCGCCGCCCGCCGGCCAACATCATCGGCTCCAGCCGGCAGATGCACGAGGTCTATCGGTTCATCGATCAGGTCGCCGCGTCGGACACCACGGTGCTCATCCGCGGGGAGAGCGGCACCGGCAAGGAGCTGGTCGCCCGCGCCATCCACGACAAGAGTCAGCGCAAAGACGCGCCGTTCGTCAGCGTCAACTGCGGCGCGCTGCCCGAGAACCTGGTGGAGAGCGAGCTCTTCGGACACGTGCGCGGGGCCTACACCGGCGCCAGCAGCAACCGCCGCGGGCGCTTCGAAATGGCGCACAAGGGCACGATCTTTCTGGACGAGATCGCGGACCTGCCCGCGTCGATGCAGGTCAAGCTGCTGCGCGCGCTGCAAGAGGGCGAGATCCACCGTGTCGGTGACGAGAAGCCGATCAAAGTCGATGTCCGCGTCATCGCCGCAACCAACGCCGATCTGGACGCGCGCATGGCCGGGGGCACGTTTCGGGACGACCTCTACTATCGCCTGAACATCTTCCCGATCTTCATGCCGTCACTGCGCGACCGAAAGATCGACATCACGCTGTTGGCGGACCACTTCGTCGAGAAGTACAAAGCCATCAACAACCGGCCTGTGGTGCGGATCACGACGCCGGCGATCGATCTCATGTGCGCGTATCACTGGCCCGGCAACGTGCGCGAGCTCGAGAACTGCATCGCGCGCGCCGTGCTGCTCAGCGACGACGGCACCATTCGGGCGCACCACCTGCCACCGACGCTTCAGACCGGGCGGTCCAGCGGTACGTCGCGCACGGGCTCGCTGGAGCAGATGATGGGCTCCTACGAGCGCGAGATCCTGATCGAGGCCATGAAAGACGCCGGCGGTGTGCTGGTGC
>CAZJHX010000233.1:0-10535 GCA_964545715.1 uncultured Myxococcales bacterium | reverse complement strand
ACGCCGCGCATCCTGGCGTATCGGCTGAAAAAGCACGGACTGCACACCAAGCTGGTCCGCGCGCGACGAAACACGCCCGAGACCGAGGCCGCTTCTTAAGAGCTGCAGGAGAGCGTAGAGCAGCCTGGCTTATTGCGCGCCCACTCGGGCCGCTTCCGGGCCCACTCTTCGTGCTCGGGCTGCTCGTCGTACGGGCGGCGCATGACCTCCAGCAGGTCGTGGATCATCTTGGGATCCCCCGCCTCGGCCTCTTCGATGGCCAGCTGCGCCAGGTAGTTTCTCAGCACGTATTTGGGATTGGCCGCCAGCATGGCCGCCCGTCGAGCCGCCGGGTCCTGGCCGTCCTCGCGCACGCGGGCGGCGTAGGCGGTCAGCCACTTGGCCAGGCGCGCCCTGTGCTCTTCAGTCCGCGCGTCCGGCGTGTAAAACGCGTCGGTCAGGGGGGCCTCGTGAGCCTCCCCCTCGGCGATCGGCACGTCAGCCAGGCGCCGAAAGAAGATGGTCAGGTCGGTCTCGGTGGCGCTCATGATGCCGAGCAGTTCGTCGACGAGGACGTCGTCTTCCGGCATGCGATAGGCCCGCAGACCGAGCTTGGCGGCCGTCATGTCGCGCTGGGCGGCCTCGTACGCCGGTCCAAAGGCGCCCAGCACCTCCTCCAGCGGCTCGATCTCGCCGACCAGCGGCACCAGGGCCTGGGCAAAGCGTGCGAGATTCCAATGCGCCACGCCGGGCTGATTGCCGTAACAGTACCGCCGCATGTGGGCGTCCGTGGTGTTGGGCGTCCAGCCCGGATCGTAGTTGTCCAACCAGCCGTACGGGCCATAGTCGATCGTCAGGCCCAGAACCGACATGTTGTCGGTGTTCATCACACCGTGGACGAAGCCCACACGCATCCAGTGCGCAACCATGACGGCCGTGCGACGACTCACCTCCAACAGCAGTGCGACCAGGCTCCCGGGCGACGGCGCGCCCAGCTCGGGGTAGTGCCGGCTCATAGTGTGCTGCAGCAGGACCTGCAGTGTCTCGATATCGCCGCGCGCGGCCAGGATCTCGAAGTTGCCGAAGCGGATGAACGAGGGCGCTACACGACACACCACCGCACCGGGCTCGGGGCGGGCGCGGCCGTCGTAAAACATGTCCCGCACCACGTCTTCGCCCGTCGTCACCAGGCTGAGCGCGCGCGTGGTGGGCACCCCGAGATGAAACATGGCCTCGCTGCACAGGAACTCGCGCACCGACGACCGCAGCACCGCGCGTCCGTCGCCTCTGCGGGAGTACGGAGTGGGCCCGCTGCCCTTCAGCTGCAGCTCCCAGCGCGCGTCCTCCGGGCCCACCACCTCGCCCAGCGAGATCGCACGACCGTCGCCCAGCTGGCCCGCCCAGCTGCCGAACTGATGGCCGCCGTAGCACATGGCGTAGGTGTCCGCTCCGTCGGGCACGGCGTTGCCCGCAAAGATGTCGGCAAAGCGCTGCGTCTCGATGACCGCGGGGTCCAGACCGACGAGCGCGGCCACCTCGCGGGAGTAGGCGATCAGGGTCGGCGCGGCGACCGGCGTCGACGCCACGCGGGAGTAACACGCCCCCATCACCGGGCGGCGTACGTTGCGCGCATCCGGATCGGCCGGCAGCTCACGAACGAAGGTGTTGTCGAACTTCAGGTTCATCAATACACAAAAGGCGCGACGTCGCCGGTAGCTGTCAAGAGCATCATGAGGGCAAAGACCGCGAACACGATCGCCGCCGGCAGCAGCCACCAGCGCTTGTTTTCAGCCAGAAACAGCCACAGGGGACCCGGAGGCGTGTTTGGCGGGTCGTGCGGCGAGGCCTCGACGGGCTCCTCGGCGAGATCGGCCACGAAGCGCGACAACAACAGCGACCCGATGATCGCCGGCATAATGAACTCCAGCACCGTGAACAGCAGCGCGGCGCCCGCCAGCTCCTCGGGCGTAGCCAGGCCGGCGAACAGCAGCAAAATTGCGAGCTCGCGCGTACCCAGTCCGCGGATGGTGACGGGAATGAGCGTGAAGCCCATCACGATGGGCATGTAGGCCATGGCCGCCCACAAAGGGACATCCAGCCCAAGCGTGAGGCAGCACAGATACATCGAGAAGATCTCGGCAAACTCCACCGCAAACGAGATGGCCGTCAGCTGCAGCTTCTTGTGCAGCGGAAAGCGCAGAAAGCCGTGGGCGAGCTCGCTGACCTTCTGGTGCAGCTTGCTGGAGATCATGCCGGCCACCGAGACCGCCCAGCCCTGGACGCGCTTGGACGACAGCAGCAGGCCGATGCCGAACAGCGCCACCGTCGGCAGCAGCGCCCGCTGAACCGCGGACCCGGCCAGCGCCACACCCACGCACAAGAACGTCAGCTGGCCGACCGCCACCAGAAACATGTCGAACAAGATGGAGGCCACGCCGGCGGTCATCGGGACGCCGTGGCGGCGGCGCAGGTAGATCGCGCGAAAGGCCTCGCCCCCTTTGAGGGGGATGGTGAACTTGAACGGCTGCGCGCCAAAGCGCACGTACACCAGCTTTTTGAACGGCAGGTCGTAGCCCATCGCCTGCAGCGTCGTGCGCCAGCGCAGGGTCGGCAGGCAGGCGAAAGCCGTCGCCGAAAACGTGAACGCGACCGCCAGCAGCGCGGGATCGGCGTTGGTCAGAATGCGCCAGACCGTCGGCAGGTCCACACGCGACACCACATAGGCCAGCAGCCCGAAGCTGATCGAGAACAGGGCGATGCCCTTGAGCCACCGGCGCTGCGTGTCCGTCATTTGACGACGGCCCGACGTGCCTCGAGCGGCTTGTTCATCCAGTTGAGCAGGCGGCCCATCATCTGGGGAAGCTGGGCGGGCCTCACCCCCAGCATCCGCGCCGCGCGCACCGCCCGAACCGGGTGCAGATACCACGCGGCGTAATAGGTGGAGCGCTCGATCGCCGGCACCGCGGACAAGTCGCCGGCGGACCATGCGGTACCGGGCCACGCGCTGGCCACGCTGAAGTGCGCCATGTCCAGCGGCAGCGAGGCCGCAAAATCAAAGGTCGCCTCGCGATCGAAGCGCGTCTCCCCGGGCAACCCCAGCATGAAGTAGCCGGTGGCCCCGATGCCGGCATCACGCGTGGCTTCGACAGCGGACCGCACCGCATCCAGCGAGGGTGTCCGGCCCATCGCCTTGAGCCGCTCGGGGCTGGAGGACTCGATGCTCAGCGCCAGACGTGTGCAGCCGGCCTGGTGCATCAAATCGAGCAGCTGAGCGTCCAACGTCTCAGGCCGCACGCCATTGAGCAGCTCCCAGGTCACACGCACCTGGGACACGATGAGGCGCTCACACAGCTCGATCACGCGCTCGCGACGCTGGGTGAAGAGGTCGTCTTCGACCAGCACGCCGGTCACGCCGTGGTCGGTGGCCAGCCGATCCCAGCTCTCCACGACCTGCTCGGCGGGCCGATAGCGATGCCCGCGACCCCACAGCGCCGGCGCGGAGCAGAAGGCGCAGCGGTACAGGCACCCGCGGCTGGTGACGTCCGACGCATATCGCCCGCTGGTCGGCAGGTGGTCGCGATGATAGTCGGCCACGCCAAAGATGGTGCGGTCGGGCAGCGGCAGGGTCGCCAGATCCACCGTTTCACGTGAAACACCAGTGACGCCGCGCACATGCACGCCCCCGATCCCGGTCAGCGCGCGACCTGCGGCGACGGCATCCACCACCTCGTGAAAGGTCACCTCGCCCTCGCCCAGCACGACGGCGTCGGCGTCCACATCATCCGGCGCCAGCGTTGGGTGCGGACCGCCCAGAACCAGCACCGGGTTGCCGGGCGCCTCCCGCACGGTCTCGGCCACCACGCGAGCCGCGCTGACTGCCGGCGACCACACGCTGAGACCGACGACGCCCACGTCCCCCCGATCCAGCCGGCGCGCCAGCCCGTCGATGCCGCAGCGTGCGACATCAAGGCCCTCAACCGCGTAGCCCGCCTCGATCAGCGGCGCCGCGATCGCGGCCAGCGCAAGCGGATACGACTCTTCAAAGCCGACGGGCAGATGGACCAGCAGTATCGTCACGGCGCCAATGATACCCTGTGCGCAATGCGTCTGCCGCGCCAGCCCACGCCCCAGGCCCTGGCGAGCGTTTACGCCTTTGCGCTGGCGGTGCTCGCCATCATCGTCAGCTTTCCGACAGTCGGCGAGCTGATCTTTCGCGGGTACTTTGTCCAGGACGCCGACGAGGTCATTCGGTCGTGGTACGGCCGCTGCTCCTTCAGCAACCCGGACGTCATCCCGTACAGCCATCTGTCGATGCCCGGCTGGACCCTGATCCTGGCGGTTGGCGAGGCCATCGGACGGCTCCTCAACCTACCGCTGACCCTGCCCGGACGCCTGACCACGGTCGCGGCCGCCTGGGTCTGCCTGCGCTCCACGGCGGGCTTCATCCGCGCGATCGGCGGCACGCGAGAACACGCGCTGATCGCTGTCCTGCTGATCGCGGGCACGCCCGGCTTCTTTCTCATGGCGCTGACGGTCTACCCGTCGGTGGCGCTGGCGGCCCTGATGATGACAGCGCTGCGCCTGTGGGCCGAGGACAAGCACCGCTGGGCCGTGTTCACCATCGGGTGGGCGCCGCTCATCCGATGGGAGGGTGCGCTGCTGGTCGCCCTATTCGCGTTCTTCACGCTGTTGGGCCGCCGTTGGCGCGACCTGCCGGTGTTGGCAGCGCCGTATCTGGTCTATCTCGGCATCAACGCGCTGCGCTTCGGCAACCCGTGGAAGCCGCTGGTGTACCGCACGACCAGCGGCTTCGGTACGTGGCTGGTCTGGAACCCCGCGGTCACGCCCGACCTGCTGCAGGCCGCCACACGGGTCCTGGTCACTCTATTCTCTCCGCTCATCCTCATCGGCGGACTGCTCGTCGCCCTGTACGGCCTGTGGAGACATCGCGACAAGCTCGCGGTCCTGCTGTGCGGCTTCGGCGGCCTGACCGTGTCCCTGCTGTCGATTCAGCACGAGTGGACGGTGTGGGCCATCCGCGTCTTCGTCACGCCACAGGTGCTGGGGGTGGCCGTCATGGTGGCGGTCGCGGCGCTCAGCGGCCCGAGACTGTCCAAAGCCCTGCTGCTGGTCGCGGTGATCGGCACCGTCGTGTCCGCGCTCATGTCCGTTGCCAAGATCAACTCCGCCAAAGTACCCCCGCCGGGCGGGTTTAGGGCGGAGCTGGGGTTCCACATGTTCGTTCGCTATGCGCCGGCGCACGAGGTGGTGGATTGGCTGCACAAGACCGAGGCGGACTACATCATCACCAACCACATGAACGCCAACCTGCTGCGCGCCGACGACATGTGCACGCTTTATGACCTGCCGCTGCGCCTTGGATCCGCCGAGCTCAGCCTCTCCCGCGAGTTTCTACCGACCTTTGGATTGCCGGAGGGGAACGGCCTGGTGGTTTTCCATGCGCTGCCGACCGGCGTAAACTCCTGCACGCTGTTGCGGGTGTTCAAAGAGGTCCACATGTCGGTCTATCGCTGTGATGGGAACTCTGAGCGCGAGTCGTCAGTAGTTCAATGACGTGAGGGTAGCGCAATGAATCACGGTGACCTGACAGGTCGCGACCGAGTTGAGATCCTGTTTGTGCGGCCGCCGCGGCACTACTGGCCGATCTTGAATGAATCGGACAACTTCTTGTTGCCCCTGGGGTATCCAAGCCTGGCCGCCTACGTACGCCGGGAGGTGCCCGAGGCCAGCTGCGAGATTCTGGACTGCTGCCCCCGTCGCATCGGCTGGCAGAGCCTGCGCCAGGAGCTGCAAACCAAGAAGCCGGACATTGTCTGCATCGGCGAGAAGGTCTGCTACATCCACGAGGCGTTTCGGGCAGCGCGCCTGGTCAAAGAGGTGCTGCCCGAGTGTGTCGTCATCGCGGGCGGACACCTGGCGTCGCACCTGCCCGAGTGGAGCCTGGATCGCTGCTCGGCCGTCGACTACGTCATTCGCTATGAGGGCGAAGAGCCTCTAGCCAGCCTGATCGATCACCTGCTGGGCAAGCACCTCGTAAAGGACGTGCCCAACCTGGTCTACAAAGATCGGGGCCGCCACATGCACACGCCGATCGGCGCCAACATCGCCAACCTCGACGATCTGCCCGTCCCCGCGTATGACCTGGCCAATCTCAAGATGTATGCCCCCTTCGGCCTGCTGTGGCCGAAGGCGACTACCATCCAGCGCAGCCGCGGGTGCGTCGACACGTGCAAGTTCTGCTCCTGGATCGCGGTGGAGGCCAAGCACAAGCGACAAGCGGACGGCACGGTCGTCCACCGGCCCAACTACCGCTCGAAGTCGGTCGAGCGCGTGCTGCACGAGACCGAGATCCTCTACGAGAAATACGGCATCCGTTACCTGTTCTGGGTGGATGCCACGTGGAACGTCGACAATGACTGGCTGGCGGAGTACTGCGAGGAGATCATCCGCCGCAAGTACGACCTGGGCTGGTGGGCGTTTACCCGGCTCGACCAGATGCTGCACCAGGAGAAGCACGGCGTCTGGGAGCTGATCGTCCGCGCGGGCCTTCGACACGTGCTGGTCGGTGTGGAGCGACCGGCAGAGCAGGGCCTGGGCTGGCTGAACAAGCACGGATATGGCTACAACGTGGCCAAGAAGGCGTTCGGCATCATGCGGGACAAATACCCTGAGGTGTTCCGCCAGGGCACGTTCATCACGGGCATCCGCTCGGACTCCGCGGAGTCGATTCGGAACCTGCTGTCGTATGCCCATGAGATCGACTGCGACTTTGCGGCCTTCCATCCGATGACGCCCTTCCCGGGCACGCCGCTGTACGACGAGGCCGTCCGGCACGGGTGGATCGAAGAGACCGACTTCGCAAAATACGACATGTTCTGCCCGATCATGCCGACCGAGCACCTCAGCCGCGACGAGGTGGCGCACTGGACGACCTGGTGCCAGCAGAACTTCGTGGCCAAGCGGCCGCTTCGCTACTTCAAGCGGATGCTGTCCCGGCAGCCGATTCGCCGCCGGCTGCATTGGTGGTTCTTTCTGACCATTGGTCGCGTGCTGGGCAACCAGATGCTGATGCACATGCAGGGCGAGGAGGTCTTTGAGGGCTTCGCCGGCGTCAACAAGCTGTGGAAGCCCAAGTGGTACGACGCCTAACCGACCGCGCCCGCCTGATGCGCGGGTACCTTGGCGGACAGCTGACAAACAACCCGGGGCCCAGCGCGCTGATGATCGAGACGACCATCCGCTGCAATCTGCTGTGCCCGATGTGCCCCAGAACGGGCGCCGGATACCCCAACGAGGACATGCCGGACGAGATGCTGTGGTCCCTGATCCAGGAGCACGCGGCGCTCGGCGGCGACCACATCTACCTGTACGGGCTGGGCGAGCCGCTCATGGATGGCCGCATCTTCGAACTGCTGCAGCGCTGCAAGGCGCTGGGCGTAGGCACCGTGCTGTCGACCAACGGCACTTTTTTGAACGAGAAGCGGCGTGCGGCCCTGCTGGCGTCCGGCTGCGATCACCTGCTGGTCGGCATCGATGGGGCCAGCGAGGAGACCTACAGCTACTATCGAAAGGGCGGCAAATACGACCGCGTTGTCGAGAACCTCTCAGCGCTGGGCCGCGAGAAGGTGGCCGGCGGGCACGACATGGCCATCGTGGTGCAGTTCATCCGCATGAAGCGCAACGCGCACGAGGTGGACGCCTTTACGCACCAATGGACCAACGCGCCCGGCATCGATCTGGTGCGCATCAAAAACGAGGATATCGGGCTGCCCGAGCATCGGACGTACGAGGTCGACGGCCACAAGCGCGACAACCCCTGCCACTACCTGTGGCGCGGGCCGATGCTGGTGCGCTGGAACGGCGATGTCTTCGCCTGCTACCACCACGCGGAGCACGGAACGCCGGTTGGCAACCTGGCCGACAACACGCTGGCTGAGCTGTGGGACTCGCCCAAGATGGTGGGCCTGCGCACCATGCACAGCCAGGGGCGCCCCGCGGATGACGACTGCTGCGCTACCTGCCCCGCCGCACGCCCACGACTGCCGCTGGTGCTGGGGGCCATGGCGCTGTCAGGCACGACGGTCCGGCGCCTGGTCCCGCTGGCGGAGCGGGTGGCGCTGAGGTTTCCTAACCTGGTGTCGGAGCGCCGGGAGTCGACGCTGTAGAGGCCCGGGTAGCTTGACCGGGATAAGCCCTCAGCATTACAGTTAACACTGTGAAGCCAACGGTCTACACCCTTCTTCCGTGCTGCGACCCGATCGAGTGGGGCGTGGACCCGAGCCTGATCCGGGAAGCCCTCCGCCTGACCCCCACAGAGCGCTGGGTCCGGCACGCGAAGGCAGTGGCACTGATACGCGAACTCCAGCGGGCGCGTGATGAGCACGTACGACGCACTCCTGAAATCACTTCATAGCCACGGCGTGGCCTATGTCGTCGTCGGAGGGATGGCCGCCGTGAGCCATGGCGCCAGCACACCAACCTTTGATCTGGACCTGTGCTACGACCGGACGATAGACAATGTCGACAACCTGCTGTCCGCGCTTGCGCCGTTTAATCCGGCAGCGCGCCGTGGAGGCGGCGGCGAGGTGCTTGACGAGGGCTGGCTTTTGTCAGAGCTCGCGGCCCTGCTGACCACAACAGCCGGCGACGTGGATCTGCTCGCGGCGATCACTGGCCTGGGCCGCTACTCCCAGTTTGCGGAGCGCGCGGACACACACATCCTGTTCGGCGTACCGGTAAAGATTCTAAGTCTTGATGATCTCATCGTTTCCAAGCGCGCGGCCGGACGGCCAAAAGACATCGCCATGCTCCATGAGCTTGTCGAGATCGCGCATCTCAGAGGATAGACCCATAAAAGGGTGCGGAGGGGGGTAACGTGTAAGTCAGGCCGCCATGGCGCGGACCTGGTGGCGCGCATACGGGAAGATGGAGCGCACGAACTCGTTGACCATGACGTAGAAGCCCTCGGCCAGCACGTCCATGGGCACCAGGCCCTCCATGAAGTAGCGGTGCAGCACCTTGGGCTGCGTGTAGAACTCAAACATGGCGCGGCGCTGCAGGTACATCAGCTCGCGGGACGGCAGTGAGTCGCCCGCCAGGATGTTGTCGGCGTCGTTGATGTTGGCGTTGTACCAGCCGGAGTACTTCCAGTAGGGCTGGCCGTTCACGCGGTGCTTGTAGCGCTCCCACAGCTCGCTGCCTGGGAAGGGGATGGCCACGTTGAACTTGGCGACATCCGGGTCCAGCTCTTTGGCGAACTCGATCGTTTTGAGGATCTGCTCGCGGCTCTCACCGGGCATGCCTACCACGAAGAGCCCGAACGTCAGGATGCCCAGATCGCGCGACCACTTCAGCGCCTCACGCGCCTGGTTGACCGACGCCTTTTTGCGCATCAGGCGCTTGAGCACCATGTCGTCGCCGCTCTCGATCCCGTATTGGATAAACGTGAGCCCGGACTCTTTCAGGTGCTTCAGCAGGTCGTAGTTGACCAGGTCCACGCGCGTCTCTGTGAACCACACGACCTTCTTGTGCAGGCCGCGGCGGATCATCTCGTCGGCAAAGGCGTGGCCCTGCTTGGGGCTGAGCGGGAAGATGGCGTCGATGAAGCCGAACACCGTGGTGCCGTAGGTCTCGTGCACGTACTCCAGCTCGTTGACGACCGACTCAGGGGACCGGACGCGCACGCGCTTGTACATGGTGTCCTGGCTGCAGAAGGTGCATGCGAACGGGCACCCGCGCGAGCCCTGAATCGCCAGCGGCTGCGTCATCGACTGCAGGGGCGCCAGATTCAGCGGATCGGGCACGTATGCGTAGCCGTCCAGCAGGTCCCAGGCCGGATAAGGCAGGCTCTCCAGGTCGATCAGGGCCGGCGTGTCGTTGTGCTTGACCTTGCCGCCCTCGGACGTGGTGGTGCCGTTGACCTCCGTAGGATGATGACCGTCGCGCAGGGAGCGGCAGATCTCCAGGATCGCCTCCTCACCCTCCTCCCGGATCACGTAGTCGGCCACCCCCATCTCGACGAGCTCCTTGGGAAAGTACGTCGCGTGGATGTTGCCGCAGATGATCTTGCAGTTGGGGTGCGTTTGCCGAATGCGGCGCGAGGCGTCCTCGACCGTCTCCATAACGAATGTGAGGCAGCTGAAGCCGATGGCCTCGGGCTGGTACTCGTCCATGATTCGCATGAGATCATCGTTGGTTCCGTACACCGCATGCTGGTCGTAGATGCGGACCTCAAACCCGTCGCGCTTGAGCACGGCGCCAAGATACGCCAGCCCTGTCGGCGGAACCGCCGTGGTAAAGCGCCAATAAGATCCCAGCCGCTTCCGATTGAGCGACGGATTGACCAACAGAATTTTCATATGAGCACCCTCAACTTCACACTACTTACTGTGAAGGAGCCGTTCAGGTTCCGCGATTAGGCGTTGCTGACCGTTACTAGTTGTCGAGGTAGGAACGAATTTGCGGCATCGACAACTAGCAATGCCAGCAGGTTTTCGCGGACTTGCAGTTGCCGTAGTTGTCGTAGCTTGCGCAGC
>CAZJHX010000232.1:7935-12562 GCA_964545715.1 uncultured Myxococcales bacterium | reverse complement strand
CAAGGCGATCAAGCTGCAGCCCGAGCACTCCGAGACCCTGACCCGGCTGGGGCGCGTGCTGATTCAGACCGGGCGCACGGTCGACGCGCTGCCGATTCTGACGCGCGCCGCCCGTGTGCAGCCGGACAGCGTGGCCATTCACAACAACCTCGGGGTGGCCTACAACGCCGCCGGGCTGCCCGAAGAGGCCATCACGGCCTTCCAGGTCGGGTTGAAGCTCGACGAGCGGCAGCCCGCGCTGCACTCCAACATCGCCGAGAGCTACTATAAGCAGGGCGACTTCAAGGCCGCCGAGGAGCATCTGCGGCGCTCGCTGGCTCTGAGCCCGGAGCGTCCTGTCGTGTTCATGGCGCTGCGGCGCGTTGTGCTGGTGCAGGTGGTCCTGAATGTGCGCTGCGAGGCCGGCAAGACGCCGCCGGCCGATACCGTACGCGCCGCCCTGGACGCCCGGTGGAAGGTCGAGGGCTGGCAGCCGCGCTCCTATCGCGACGAGCTGCAGGCCGTTCTGGCCGACCGCGAGGCCCTCCATCTGATGGACAAGGCCATGCAGGGGTGCGGCGGCAAGTAGCCGTTCATTGACGCCCCAGGGGGCGGCCTCCATACTACGTCGGCCGTTTGAGGGGTACTGTTTGAAGCTCACCAGGTTCTACTGCATGGGTCGTCACTGCTGGGGCGAAGGCACCGCTGACGGTATCGTGGTGCAGGAAGGCGACCCGTTCGGGGGTGGCATGACGTCCACCGGGCACACACTCATGTGGGACGTCGCTCACCTGCTGGTTCCCGCTACCCCGACAAAGATCGTCTGCATCGGCTCCAACTATCGCGCGCACTGCGAGGAGATGGGCAAGCCGATTCCCGAGCTGCCGAAGCTGTTCATGAAGCCGCCCAGCGCGCTCATCCCACACGAGGGCGCCATCGAGCTGCCGCCGGATGCCGGGCGGGTGGACTTTGAGGGCGAGCTTGCTGTTGTGATCGGCAAGCGCCTCAGCCGTGTCAGCGCTGAAGAGGTCCGCGACGGGGTGCTGGGCTACACGGTGCTCAATGATGTCACTGCCAGGGACATCCAGCGCTTCGACGGGCAGTTTACGCGCGGCAAGGGCTTCGACACCTTCTGTCCGGTCGGGCCGGTGGTGGAGACGGACGTGAGTCCCGACGACCTGCGCCTGACCACGCGCCTGAACGGCGAGTTGCTTCAGGACTCCAGCACCGCGGATATGATCCACAAGCCGCTGGACCTCGTATCATTCATCAGTCACGTGATGACGCTCGAGCCCGGCGACATCGTGTCGACCGGGACACCCAGCGGAGTCGCGCCGTTGTCGCCCGGGGACACGATCGAGGTCACGATCGAGGGGATAGGAACATTGAAAAACAGCGTGGTGAGCCGTTGAGCACTGATTTGAAGATCGCAGAAGGCACCATCGAGACCTGGGTCGCTGAGGACTCTGACGCGCTGGAGAAGCTGCGTCAGAACGTGCAGGGCGCCTTCCGTGGCAAGTCCGAGATCGTGGAGATGACGCTGACGGCACTGCTGGCGCGCGGTCACGTGCTGCTGGAGGACGTGCCGGGGACAGGGAAGACGACGCTGGCGCGCAGCCTCGCGCACAGCGTGCACTGTGAGTTCCACCGGGTGCAGTTCACCAGCGACCTGCTGCCGTCGGACGTGCTCGGGGTCTCGGTGTTTCGCGAGGAGTCCGGGCAGTTCGAGTTTCGCAAGGGGCCGATCTTCGCCAACATTCTGCTGGCCGACGAGGTGAACCGGACGACGCCGCGCACGCAGAGCGCCCTGCTGGAGGCGATGAGCGAGGGCCGCGTCACCATCGACAACAACACACACGACCTGCCGTCGCCGTTTATGGTGATCGCCACCCAGAACCCCAAAGAGTTCTTTGGCACCTATCCGCTGCCCGAGAGCCAGCTCGACCGCTTCATGCTGCGGCTGAGCATCGGCTATCCGGAGCTGACCGTGGAGCGCGACATCATCGAGCGCTACGGCTGGACCGACGCCGCTCAGGCGCTGTCGACTGTGGCCACGATCGACGACGTACGCCGCTGGCAGACCCGCGTGGAGCAGGTCAACGTCGAGCAGAGCGTCATGGACTACGTGATGGCGATCGTGGAAGAGACGCGCAAGAGCCGTCACCTGGAGCTGGGCGTGTCGACGCGCGGTGCCATCTCTCTGTATCGCGCGATTCAGGCGCGCGCGTACGTGCTGGGGCGCGCCTATGCGACGCCGGATGACGTGCAGGCGCTCGTGGTGCCCGTGTTCAGTCACCGCGTGTGGGTGCGCTCACATCATGAGGGCGGGGCGTCACAGCGCGACGAGGCCGCCACCATCCTCAACGAGCTGCTCGAGACGGTGCCGGTGCCGCGGTGATCCTTCTGTTCGGGCTGAGCAAGCGCGAACGCGCCAAGTGGCCGCGGCAGCTGAAGACGACGCGCGAGGGCAAGCTGCTTATCGGGCTGACGCTGGGGCTGGGCTTCGGCGCGATCAACTCGGGCAACAACCTGCTGTACATGGTGCTGGGCATGCTGCTGTCGCTTATTGTGGTTAGCCGCATTCTCAGCGACCTGAGCCTGCGCGGGGTGCGCGTTCGACGGCGCTTCAAGGCGGCGCTGCACGCCGGGCGTGAGACGTTTCTGGCGATCGAGATCACCAACACCAAGCCGCGGATGAACTCGTTCTCCATCGAGGTGGAGGAGCTGTTCGAGGACGGCGCCGTGGCCTCGCAGCGGCCCGCATATACGCTGCTGCTGGGGCCCGGTGAGACGCAGCAGGTGGCGCTGCGCGTCGCCTTCAAGAAGCGCGGTGTGCACAAGAGCAAGGGGCTGCGTATCGCGACGCGGTACCCGTTCAGCTTCTTCAGAAAGTCGCGCGATGTGCCCGAGGAGCTGGAGTTTGTGGCGTACCCGGCCATCCACGCGGTGGCGGCGCCGCATCTGGGTGCGTTTGCTGAGGGCGCGGTGGACGAGGGGCGGCGCTTGGGGCGTGGTGGCGAGTACCACGGGCTGCGCGAGCACCGTTTTGACGACGATCCGCGGGATATCCACTGGAAGACCTCGGCGCGCATCGGGCGGCTGGTCAGTCGCGAGTACGAGCGCCCGGCGGACCGGCGCGTGTGGCTGCTGGTGCCCAACGCGTCGGAGGACGACACCGAGCCCAGCCTGAGCGCCGTGGAGGACGGGATCAGCGAGGCGGCCAGTCTGGCCACGCACTACACCGGCATCGGGTGGGCGGTCGGCGTGCAGACGCTGGACGGGGTGGTGGAGCCCGGGGGTGGCGCGGGGCACCTGACTGCGTTGCTGCATCATCTGGCCCTTGTGCCTGTTTATGCCGGGGCGGATGCCCTCGCGCTGGACCCGATCGAGCCGCCGTCCGCAAAAGCCGGTGAGCGGCTGCTCGTCCAGCACGAGACCCAGCGCGGCCTGGCGCTGTTGAAAGCGGAGCGTGTGCACACCCTCAAGTCCAGCGCGGAGGGGCTGCCCGATGGACTTTGAGCGCACCCACAAAGTCGTCTGCTATCTGCTGGTCTCGGTCGGCTTCCTGGTGCTGTTTCTGTCCGGCGAGCTGCCGGCGATCTACTGGATGTTGTGCGTGCCGGCCATCGCGGCCTCAGCGGTGTATGGCGGCCGTCCCGAGTTCTCGTCGGCGCTGGTTTGGAACACGATCCTGGTCCTGGCGCTGGGCAGCTTCTTCGCCCTTGCGCTGAGCAGCGGCGACTGGCTGCGCAATGCGGTCTACTTCGCGTCGCTGATGGTGGTGGCCAAGCTCTTCCAGCCGCTGACGACCCGCGACTACTACCAGCTGTACGCGCTGAGCTTTTTGCAGCTGGTCTCGGGCGCGGTGATCAACCCGACGCTGAGCTTTGCGATCTGCTTTTTGTGTTACGTCGTGTTTCTGACGTGGGCGCTGGTGCTGCTTCACCTGCGCCGCGACATCGATCGCCTGAACGCGGAGGAGGGGGTCGAGGATCCGCAGCGGCCTGAGGGCGGGTACGGCAGTCGGCGGATGCGGCAGCTGATCGGCCCGGGCTTTCTGGCGGGCACAAGCGTGTTGGCGCTGGTCATCTTTGCGTTCTCGATAGTGGTCTTCCTGTTCTTCCCGCGCCTGGGCCTGGGCTTTTTCGGGCAGCACAAGCAGACGGGCACGCCGGTCAGCGGCTTTGACAGCAGCGGTATGGAGCTGGGCAGCTTCGGCAAGCTGAAGATGGACCAGACGATCATCATGCGGGTGGAGATCGAGGGCGCCACCATCAAAGAGGTGCTGCCGCTGCGCATGAAGGGCATCAGCTTCGACCAGTACAAGGACAACGCGTGGTCCAAGAGCGACCGGGTGCTGTGGCGGCTGGGGTATACGCAGGACGGGTTTGTCGGTGTGCGGCACTGGGGGCGCACGCCGGATGACTCGCTGAAGTTCACGCAGCGGGTGTTTCTGGAGAACCTGGCGATCGGGCGCAAGACCGTGTTTGGCGAGGCGCGCGTGACCGGCGTGCGGGACCTGTTGGACGAGCGATATGTGTTCAACCCGCGCTACAAGACCCGCTTTTTCGAGGACGCCGATGAGGACCTGATCTATCGGTCCCGGTCGGGGGCGGCGCCGCCGAGAAAACAGCGGAAGAAAGACCCC
>CAZJHX010000232.1:0-7925 GCA_964545715.1 uncultured Myxococcales bacterium | reverse complement strand
GGTGAAGAGCACGCGGGTGACGCGCCATCCCACGATTTTGCGCACGGCGGATCCGACGTATCACCACACATTGGAGCGCTATCTGCAGCTGCCGCCGATCGACTCGCGGATTCGCCGGCTGGCCAAGGAGATCGTTGAGAAAGCAGGCGCGGAGAACGCGTACGACAAGGTGGCGGCGCTGGAGAAGCACCTGATCACCAACTACGAGTACAGCCTGGAGGGCGGTCACGACGCCGAGGACCCGCTGTCGGACTTTCTCTTCGGCATCGAGCGCGGGCACTGCGAGTACTTCTCGTCGGCGATGGTGATCATGGCGCGCTCGCTGGGGATTCCTGCGCGGCCGGTCGGCGGCTTCTTTGGTGGCGAGTACAACGAGGCGGGCAACTACATCTCGATTCGGCAGGCGGACGCGCACTCGTGGGTGGAGGTCTGGTTTACGGGTTACGGGTGGATCGTGTTCGATCCGACGCCGCCCAGCGGGTCGCTCGTGGGCGCAGATGAGGGGCTGTGGGCCGACCTGATGCGGTACATGGATTCGCTGCAGCTGCTTTGGTACAAGTGGGTCATTCGGTGGGATCTGGAGCGCCAGATCGACTTCCTGCGCGGCATTGGCGAGAAGATCTCCGGCCTGGGCGACTTCATGCCCAAGGGCAAGTTTGAGATCGCGCCGTATATCAAACGCTGGTGGATTGTGGCGTTTGCGGTGGTCCTGTTGGGGCTGATCATCTGGCTGAATCGTCGCCGGCTGCGGTGGCGCCGCAAGTCCGACGGCCGCAAGCGCGCGGTCCGCAGCGACACCCGACACACGAAAGCTGTGCGCCGGTTGTACAACTCGCTCATCCGGCTGGCCCGGCGACGCGGAGTGAACGTCACGGCAGCGACCAGCGCGGGCGGAATCGTGCGCGGTCTGCATGCCCAGAGCCCCTATGCAGCCGAGCAGGCCGCCGAGGTAGTGAAGCTGTACGAGGACGTCGTTTTTGGTGGTCGCCTTATAGAAAACGACGACGCCCTAAAGGCATGTAAAGCGCGCCTGAAAAAGATCCGAAGAGCAGGGTAGACCCGCTCGGAGATCGTTATGGACAAGCTGCGTGTTGTCGCAATCGAAGACGATGACTTTGACGCCAAGGCGTTGGAGCGTCTCCTGGACCGGCTCGACGCGTACGACGTCGAGTTCGTGCACTGCTCAAACTCAGACAGCGGCCGCGCTGCCATAGCGACCCAGGAGGTCGATGTGGTGTTCCTGGACTACCGTCTGGGCAGCGAGGACGGGCTGGAGGTGCTGCGCGCGATCCGGCGCGAGGGCAACCACCTGCCCGTGATCTTTCTGACAGGGCAGGGCAACGAGCGCGTCGCGGCAGAGGCGGCTCGCGCCGGCGGGGACGATTACCTGCTGAAGGACGAGCTGTCGGTCGACCGCGTGCATCGGTCGCTGACGCGCGTGTTGAACCACCATCTGAAGGAGGAGTCGCAGCACGGCTTTGAGGAGTCGCTGTATCAGCTGGCGACGGCGGATCCGCTGACCGGGCTGTTGAACCGCCGCTACTTCATGGACCGCTTTCGCGACGAGGTTCAGCGCACGGCGCGGCACGGCAACCCGCTGTGCTTGATGCTCTTGGATATCGACGGCTTCGCGGATGTAAACAACGCGGTGGGCCGAGAGCGCGCGGATGCGTTGCTGGGCACGGTCGCGCTGTCGCTGCGCGGCTTGCTGCGCGTCACGGATCACTTCTGCCGGTATGACGGAGACCGCTTCTGCGTCGCGCTTGTGGAGACCGAGTTCGAGGAGGCGCGTGAGTGCGCGGACCGGGTCTGGCGCCAGGTAGCGCAGTCTCGGGTAGCCACCGCCGGGGGAGTTCTGGTGCCGATCACGTGCACGATCATTTTGCGGCCGGTGACCGAGATGGCTCCCAACGCGGATACGGCGCTGCTCGACGCGTTTGCGGAGCTGGCCCGAGCCAAGGGCGCGGGCGGAGACGCTGTGAAGACGGCCGCCGCACGGGAGTAGCGCGCATCGATGAGTTGGAAGCAGACAGCCCTGGTCATCGATTCGGTCTCCACGCGCCGCAAGGACCTGGAGCGCGTGCTGAGGCGCGACGGCATCGAGCCCGTCTCGGCGCCAACCGCGGAAGAGGCCGTGGAGCGGCTGAGCGGCAAGGAGCTCGCCCTCATCGCGGTTGTCATCGAGCCCAACGATACGTCGAATTTCGCCTGCCTGGCGCGCCTGCGAGAGCTGCCCATCGGGTCGCAGGCGGCGCTGATTGTGCTGACGACCGGCGCCGGGGCCGCGCTGCAGCGGCTGACCGCCATGATCCGGCCGCTGAGGGTGACCGGCTTTCTGCCGCTGCCGCTGTCGGCGGAGCGGTTCAAGGTCGCGGTTCGTCGCGTGGTGGAGGTCAAGCGCGTGCCCAAAAGAGCGTCAAAACCGACGGCGGCGACGTTGACGACGATGGTCGAGGCCCGCATGGCCTACAAGCGGATGGTGGGCCAGGCGCCGCATGAGCGGCTGCGGATCAGCGCGGACGCGACCATGGAGCAGATCCGCGAGGCGTACATGCGGCGCATGAAGCGCTTTCATCCCACGACCGTGCAAGAGCTGCGCGCTCGCGACGATGCGCGTCTGCTGCGCGACATTCACGATATGTTGACCCAGGCGTTTCAGGCGATGAGGGCTGCGGCCCCGGTCGCCAACGCGCGACAACCAACGCCGCCGCCGCCGTCCGTTGCGAAAGACCACCATCAGGCTCAGGCGGCTCGCAGGTTTGCCGACGCCGGTGATTATCGCCGAGCCTTGAAGCTGCTCAAGGACGTGATCCAGCGTGAGCCGGACAACGCGGATTACCGATACATGTGGGAGCTGTACAACGGTTTGAAATACCTGGAGACGGGCGCTCGCGTGCTGGCGCGACGCCGCTTCGAGGCGGCCGCCGCGATCGCTCCCGAAGGCAGCCATCGGGCGAGCCACGAGCTGGCGAAGTTGGACGCAGCCGAGCACCGGATCAGAGCGGCCAGCTCCTCGTTTTTCGCGCGGGGGCGCACGAAGCTCTAGCGAGCCAGTCCGCGCTCCAGGACCCGATCCAGCAGCTGTGAGAAGCTCAAGCCTGCGGCCAGCGCTGCCTGCGGCAGCAGAGACGTCTGGGTCATGCCGGGGATCGTGTTCGTCTCCAGCACCCACTGCGTACCGTCCTCATCCACGATCATGTCCGTACGGCTCATCCCGCGGCAACCCAGAATGCGATGCGCAATCAGGCCGATTCGCTGGGCTTCGTCGCGGACCTCGTCAGGGATGGGCGCCGGGCAGATCTCCTCGGTAGCGCCGGGTGTGTACTTGGCTTCATAGTCGAAGAACGTGCTGGTCACGGGGCGGATCTCGACGATGGGCAGCGCGGTCGGAACGCCGGTTTCGGACTCGATCACACCGGCCGTGAGCTCTGTGCCTTTGACGAACTTCTCGACAAGGAGCACGTCGTCGTGGCGGAAGGCCTCCTCCAGCGCCTTTGCCAGCGCGTCGCTGGTGGTCACAACCATCAGGCCGACCGAGGACCCCAAGTGCATCGGCTTGACGACGCAGGGCGGCTTGACCGTGCAGATGTCCCCCGCGATCAGCTCCTGCGCTGGCGCCACGATGAGCCCGGCGCCTGCGAGGACGTCGCGTGCCCGTGCCTTGTTCATGGCCAGGGCGGAGGACTCCGCGGGGGAGCCGACGTACTTGAGGTGCAGCAGATCCATCAGCGCCTGGAACTTGCCGTCTTCGCCGTATGGGCCGTGCATGACGGGAAAGACCACGTCCGGGGCCAGCGCCAGCAGCTTATTGACGCCGTCGCCCAGCCCCATGCGCTCGGCGGGGCCGTAGACGTCGAGGCCGTTTGGAAAGCACCAGGCGCCGTCCCGCTCGATGCGGATGACGAAGGGCTGCCAGCGGGTCAGGTCCAGGTTCGCGCAGACCTCCGCGCCGGACATCATGGAGATGTCGAACTCGCCGCTCTCACCACCGACAACGACCGCAACTGTGGGGAGCTTCGCCATGATCGCGAGCCTACAGGTGGATCGTGGCCTTGTCGCCTTTCAGGTCAACGATGCGGTGATAGCCGTGGGTACGCTTGGTGTCAAAGGTGAGGATGATGTGAAACGTGTACGCGCCGTCTGGCAGCGTCAACGGCGCGGGGTTGGCGACGGCGCCCGGGCGCATGTGGACGATGGTCGCCACCTGCTCGCCGGTCTCGCTCATGACGGTGGCGTCCAGCCGCGTGACGTTTTCGTGGCGCAGCAGCCCGCCGTTGTCCTCGAGCTCCACGTCGGTGAGGACAAAGGTGAGCTGATTCTCGGTCGGGGTGACGGTCAGCTGCCAATAGAAGAACGCGCCGGCGCCTAGAAACACCAGCACCACGATCAGGCGGGAGCTCTTCTTCTTCACGGCGCCAGCCCCAGCCGGCGGAGCTCGGCGCGGACGTCCTCGAAGCGCTGGTAGCGGATACCGCGGATGCCGAGCGCGGCGGCGGCGGCCAGGTTGTCGGCGCGGTCATCGATCAGCAGCGTCGCCTCCGCGGGCGCGTCCATAGCGTCCAGGGCGGCCTGGTAGATCGGCGGATCCGGCTTCATCTCGCGCACATCGAAGCTGAAGACCCAGCGCTGCACCACGTCCGCGATGTCGCAGTTCTGCTGAATCCACTGAGCGTGGACTGGGTCTGTGTTCGAGAGGACCCCGACGCGGGCGTGCGCGGCCAGCTGCTTCGCTAACGCCGTGACGGGTGGGCGGGCGCGCAAGATTGCGTTGAAACACGCTCGCGCAGCTGCGGGGGTGACCTCGCCGTTCGTGAGCTCGCTGACGCGCTGCAGCCCCTCTTCGGCGGACATCCGCCCGATGTCCATGGCGTCTTTGACCCCTGACAAGAAAAACACCCGCTCAAAGTCCTCGGCGGACCGTCCGGTGCGTGCGCGCCAGGCCGCCTTTCCCCAGTGGATATCGACGTCTACGACGACGCCGCCGAGGTCGAGCAGCACCGCGTTTATCGGGGTGGTCATGGGGGCTGCAATACCACCTATCACGGTGCTTGTCATGGCGCGTGATTCGGTGGTAGTCATGACCCTCTTGTGGGGTGAACATAGATGCAGTTGAAAGGCCTCTCATCGACTCTTGAGCTCAGCGGCGTGCTCGAGGAGGCGAGAGATATCGCCATCCAGACGGATCAGCAGCTCAATAGCGGACATCTTCTGTTGGCCCTGTTCACCGTCGAGAACCGCGCGCAGGGCTTTTTGCAAGACCTGGGAAACTTCGAGCTGGACGACCTGATCGATGCAGTGAAGACCATCGAGCGGGAGGATCCGGAGCCGTTTGATGCGGTGACGATCATTCACAAGCGTACGGCGACGCTGGCGGAGACCGATCACGTCGGGACGCTGCACCTGCTGGCCGGGATGTGCCGCGTGAGGGCTAGTGACGCCTACCGCGCCCTGGAGCTGTTGGGCGTCGACCCCAAAGAGCTGCGTAATCAGGTGATTCGGGACCTGCGCCCGGGCGTCAAGCGCCACTATGTGCATCGCTCGGCGGCCCCGCCGGCCGACCGGGTGGAGGGACGGCGCGATCTCGGTGGTGTGGAGCCGATGCCGGTGCCGCGAGTGGCGCTGGCTGAGCCCGAGCCGGACGAGGAGCCGGCGGCGGTGGCGCAGCCGCACGTCCAGCCCTATGCGCAGCCGGAGCGGCGTCACTACGAGGAGGTGCCGGCGCGCAGCCGGTATGCGCTGGATCCGGAGACCTTCCCGGTGCTGACGGAGCTTGGGCGCAACCTGACGGACCTGGCGGCCGACGGGCGCCTTGATCCCCTGATCGGGCGCACACGCGAGGTCGAGCAGCTGGTCGACATCCTGAACAAGCGGCGGGCCAACAACCCGTGCCTGGTGGGGGATCCCGGCGTCGGTAAGACCGCAGTGGTCGAGGGCCTTGCGCAGCTCGTCGTGGCCAAGGACTCGAAAGTGGGCGCGCTGGGCAGCAAGATCATCGTCGAGCTGCAGATGGGCGGGCTGGTGGCTGGTACGCAGCTGCGTGGCGCCTTTGCGGAGCGGCTGCGGCAGATCAAGCAGGAGGTCGCGCAGATGGACGGGCGGCTGGTGCTGTTCATCGATGAGCTGCACACGCTGGTCGGCGCGGGCTCAGGGGACGGCGCCCTGGATGCCGCCAATGACCTCAAAACGGCGCTGGCGCGGGGCGAGTTCCCGTGCATCGGGGCGACGACCGAGAAGGAGTATCGCCGGTATATCGAGGCCGATCCGGCGCTGGAGCGTCGCTTTGAGGTGGTCTTGATCGACGAGCCCAGCCAGGCGGACGCGCTGGAGGTCCTCAAGGGCCTGGCGCGCCACTACTCGCGCCACCACAAGGTTACGTATCGTGAAGAGGCGCTGGAGTCTTGTGTGCGCCTGTCCAACCGCTGGATCACCGAACGCTTCTTGCCCGCCAAGGCCATCGACGTGCTGGACCTGGCCGGCGCATACGCATCACGACATCGCAGCGAGGCCGTCTCGGCGGATGACGTGGCGCGCGTGGTGGCGCAGAAAGTGGGAGTCCCGCCCGAGCGCTTGCTGGTGAACGACTCAGAGCGCCTGCTCTCCATGGAGGCGCACCTGCAGTCCCGCATTATCGCGCACGACGAGGCCATGTCTAAGGTGGCGCGCGTCATCCGGGCCAACTTCGCCGGGTTTACGTCTACGCGCCCCATGGGCAGCTTCCTGCTGTTGGGGCCCACAGGCGTGGGTAAGACGGAGTGCGCCAAGGTGCTGGCGGAGTTCTTGTTCGGCAGCCGCGAGGCGGTCACTCGCATCGATATGAGCGAGTACATGGACTCGCACTCGGTCAGTCGTCTCATCGGCGCGCCGCCCGGGTACGTGGGGCACGAGGACGGCGGGCAGCTGACGGAGGCGGTGCGTCGTCGCCCCTACCAGCTCATCTGCTTCGATGAGGTGGAGAAGGCCAGCGGCGATGTGCTCAACGTGCTGCTGCAGCTGCTGGAAGAGGGTCAGCTCACGGATGGCCGCGGTCGCAAGGTCCGCTTCCGTCATACGGCGATCATCATGACCAGCAACCTGGGCCACGAGCACTTCGACGCCTCGCGCAGCCGTATGGGCTTCGGCCGGTCCGAGCCCGTTCAAAAGACCGGCACGGCCGCGACGCTGGAGACCGCGCGCAAGAGCTTCTCGCCCGAGCTGTGGAACCGCATCGAAGAGAAGCTGGTGTTCACGCCGCTGAAGATCGAGGACGTCCAGCGTGTGGCGGCGCTGTTGCTCGCGGACAGCTCGGCGCGGATCTACGAAGAGCGCAAGATCGCCTACGAGGTCACCGACGACGTGGTGCCGTTCTTGATCGAGCGCGGCGGCTACGACCAGCCGTACGGCGCACGTCCGATGCGGCGCACCATCAAAGAGTTGGTGGAGAGCCTGATCGCGGATGCCATCTTGCGGGGAGAGATAGAGCCGGACAGCACCGTGACCATCGGTGTGGTCGACGGTGAACTATCCGTTATCTAAGGAAGGTTTCGGGCTTCTCTACTTCTTGGGGAAGTACTTCTTGAAGACCGACTTGAAGGCGTTGGGCGAGTAGCCGCCGGTGGACTGGAACTTGCGACCGTTGATGTAGATCGACGGTGTTCCGCGAACGCCGGCAGTCCGGCCCTCGGCCATGTCCTTGTTGATGATGGCGTCGGCTTTGCCGCTCTTGAGGTATGCGTCGTACTTGGCCATATCAAGACCCACCTCGCCTGCCCACTTGGCCAGGTTCTCAGGTGTGATGGTCTTCATGTTGGCGAAGATCTTGTCGTGCATCTCCCAGAACTTGCCTTGCTCGTGCGCCGCCATAGAGGCGGCTGCGGCCGGTTTGGCCTGCTTGTGGAAGCTCAACGGGAAGTGCTTGAAGACGATCTTCACGCGGCTGCCAACCTCGG
>CAZJHX010000231.1:0-12580 GCA_964545715.1 uncultured Myxococcales bacterium | reverse complement strand
TCGATGCGGTCGTCTTCGAGCCGGCGCAGGCGGCGGTTGGAGACGGGGGGACGCCTCATATAGCGGACCAGGCGCTCCAATTGAGAGGGGCGGTCAGGGGCAACCGACGTGGCGGCATGGACCGTGAAGCCCTGGTGCTCAGGGCACAGCGGGTTGGGTTTTCGCGGGTGCGCGGGCGGTGGGGTGCCGTGGCCGCGCAGCTGCCGGGCCGGCTGTTGAGCACAGCGAACGAGGAGGGGATCGTCGGGCGTAACGGTGGCGCGGCGGCTGAGTCGTCCGGGTTGCTCGCGCACGTGTCTCCTGTCCAGCCCAAGGCGCACTCGCGGCTGAAACCGTCCGACCCGGTACGAAAAGCGGACCCGGCTGGGCATCGACACCCAGCGATGAAACAATCCGTGCTGTGGATACGCAGCGGCCCGATTCCGACCCCGAGCCTTCGCCGATCGCTGCGTCCAGCCTGCTCTCGGACCTGGCCCGGTTCATCGATGACGAGCCCCTATACTTCTTCTTGCCGCACGACACCTGGCTCGCGGGGCGCGATTCCAGCGTCGATGCGCGCGCACGCGCCCTGAGCGCGGCTGTCGTCTCCGCGTGGCGGGGGACGGTCGCGGCCTCGCAGCTGAAGCGACGGCTGAGCCCGACCGAGTTGTGTCGCGCCGCCGCCGCCCGCGTTCGGGGGTTGATGCTCCCACAGCCGCGGGATCACTTACTTGGCGGCCACACGTTGGCCCACCTGCTCGGCGGCGCCGCCGACAGCGCGGAGATCGACGACCTGTTGGCGCTGGTCCTGGCCGCGATGGGCGTGGACCCAACGGAAGGCCCGGACGGCCTCCGCGCCGAGCGCCACGACGACCTGCGGTCGCTCCCGGTGCCGACGAGGCTCGCCCCGGGACCGCCCCCGCAGCCGAAGCCGTCATGGGACGCGCGACGCCTTTTTCTGCACGCGCGCCTGCTGCACCTGTTCGGGTGGGACGCCCAGGCCACGGCGGCGTATCACGCGCTGGCGGGGGACTTTTTTGTGCCCGGCGACGTACGCCACCGTGCGGCCCGGCTGGCGAATGTGCGACCGCAGCCCACCGTGGTGCACCACACGCGCCGCCTGAGCCCCGCGGAGACGACCTCGCCGACGTGGCTCGACGGCGCCCTCGGCGCGCGTTATCGGTTGCGACACATCGGGCACGCCGAGGGCGGCCTGGTCCTGCACCTCGACCTCAGCAAGCGACGCGACCTGGACGTGCGCCTCGGTGGGCCGACGCAAGAGGCACCGGCATGGATTGGCGCGCTCCCGGTCAGCTATCCGAGCGGCCAGAGCCTGCCGGAGAGGCTGGCGGGCGCCGTGTGCTGCGACGTGGCCGACCGGCTCACGCCATTTGAAGCGCAGCTCAACGACCTGGTACACGCCCACCTCGGCGTTGAGCCCGACGCTAGCGAGGGGTTGCCGCCGGCTGCCGTCATCGAACGGCGCGCGGCATACCAGGCATCGGAGCGGCCGGAAGACCGCGCCACCCTCGCGCTGGCCGCGTTTGCGAGCGGACAGTGGCTGGACGGCGTGTCGGAGGTCGAGTCGCTGGCCGATGAGCCCCTGCGCGTGCCCTGGCCGGTCGCCGTATCGCACCTCGTCCGCGCCGGCATCCTGGGTCAGTGGCAGCGGGTGGCCGCTTGGGAGGACCGGCTCATCGGCGACCCGCAGACCCCGGCCGCCGTCCTCGCCGCCGCTGCCAGCGCGCGGGGAGATGGCGGTGCAGCGCTGGGCTGTTTCGGCGACGCACGAGGTAGCGGCGATTGGGCGGCGCTGCGCCGGTACCTGGAGACCGGGCTGGACGACACGGTGGCCGGCGGTGGGTTCGCGGACGTTCCCATGCGGGAGTCGCTCGCGGACTTTCACTCGGGTATACCCGGCTCCCTGATCCGAGCGAGCCGCCCCGATCTCGCACAGGGGTGGCTGCATCGCATGGTCGCCGCACACGACTCACCGCGGGCGCGGGCGTGGCAGGCGCGGATCGCGCTATGGCAGGTGGATCTGGAGGCGGCGCGGCGGTTGGCCCGGAGCGCGTGGCCCGAGGAGGCGCTCGAATACCGGCTGCATATGGGTGCCATCGCGGTGCTCGAGGAGCGCTGGGACGCGGCGACCGAACTGCTCGGTAGGGTGCTCGCCGAAGCGCCGGACCACCTGGAGGCCAACACATGGATGTCGCAGGTCTGCACGTCCGCCGGTCGCCCCGCGGAGGGCGAGCGCTACGCCACGCGGGCCCTGGCCCGGCGAAATACGCTCGGGGCGATGGTCGCCGGCGCCCTGGCCACCGCTCAGGCGTCTACCGACGAGGTGTCCTTCGAGACGTACTACGATGGCCTGGTCGCCGAGCGCCTGGTGGGCTTTGAGGGCGTCGACCCGCACGCGCTTGCGGCCGGGGGGAGGGACGCCTGGGCAGCCGGCCTGCGCGTGCTCCAGCGCCGTCTGGGAGGCAACCGCACGCACTGGATGGTGGGCTTGGACGCGGCGGGACGGCTGGGGGATCTCGTCATCCCCGACAGCTGCCGGGGGCGCTCGGCGGCGGTACAGTATCGCCTGGGTCCGGCGTCGTTGGACGACGTGTGCCGCCGCTTGGACGCGCTCGCGGCAAAGTTTCCACACTCGCCGCATCCGCTGACCTTCGGCGGCGAGGTCTTGCTTTGGGCCGGACGGTACGAGGACGCGGCGGCCTCCTTTCGGCAGGCGTTGAAGCGTCGTGACTGCCGTTGGGGTTACGTGGGCGCGGCGGCGGCGGCGCTCTTCGGGGGCCGCGAGGAAGAGGCCCACGGGTGGTTGAAGGAGCTGGAAGCGCGGTTCGCGCCCGTGAAGCGCGCCACCACGCCGGTATATCGGGGCCGCCTGGCCCGCCTGCAAGGCCGGCACGACGACGCCGAGCGGGACCTGGCGTTATGCACCGAGGAGGCGCCGAGCCGCATTGGCGCCTGGGTCGAGCGAGGACTAAACGCGCTGGCGCAGGGAGACGATCCCCTGGCCGACCGCTGCGTGGCGGAGACGGTGGAACGCTGTCCTGCGCTGGTGTGGCGGGCGGTTGCCGACCTGGGCCTCCCGCTCACAGCACCTGCCGGGCAAGACCGGGGGACCTTTCTGCAGGCCTGCCTCACGCGGCTGGGCGCCAACCGTGCCTCGCGGATGGTGACCGTGCTCGATGATGGCGACCTCTGCCGACTCTCACCGCCCCAGCCCTGGGGGCGCGTCGCGGGCGAGGCGCTTCGGCTGGCGGGCCGGACCTCATACGGCTCGGATGACGACTCCAGACGGGAGCCGTTCCACGCCCAGGCGATGCTGCGGCCGCGGCGGCTGGCGCCGATCATGGGAAAGCCCAAGCGCGATCGGCACATCGAGCGGGACTTTCTGGAGCGCGGCTGGGTCAGGCTGCCCGGCGGCATCCCCCGCAGCCGCGTGGACCATTGGATCCACGTCGCGCTTCAGCGCATCAACGAGCGGCCCTCGCGCTGGATCAAAGAGCCAGACCAACGCGATCTGCGGCGCCTGGACCTGGACGATCCCAGCACCTGGCCGGCGGGGCGCCTCACCTTCGTGGGTGACCGGGTCACGCCGTTTCGGGCCTACTCCAGCGCCGTCGCTCGCGCCGTCGACACCCTCGTGGGGGGCACCGAGCGCCTGGCCCGCCCCGGCTTCAGCAACAGCGTCGTCTTCGAGCGCGGTAAGCACGATCCCGCAGAAGCGCTGAACCCAGCCGGCGTGCACTGGCACATGGACGAGCCGAGCGCGCGGATGCGCTTTCAGGACCTGCGGCTGAACCTGCTCGCGCTGGTGCTGCTGTCGGACGTCGACCACGCGGCGTGCGGGACCGCCTTTGTCCAGGGCTCGGCGCAGGAGATCGCGCGACGGGTCGCCGGCGCGGGCGGCGTGCTGGACGTCACGGCGGCGGGGGGCCTCCCCCGGGAGACGGCGCAGGCACTCGGGACCTGCGCGAACACCATCGGGCGGCGCGGCGACGTCTTCTTGTTGCACCCGTGGACGTTGCACGGCGCTGCCGGGGAGCTGAAGGGGCGGATGCGGCTGCTGGCCAACCCCAACATACTGGGCAGGCATGCCCCCTACCGCCCCGGCGAGCCCCGATCCCCGGTGGAGCGCCTGATCCACGAGGCTTTGAGATAGAACGGGGGCCGGGCTCCGGCATCAACTCGCCATCTACCAGCGGAGCCAGAAGCGGCCACGCCTTCGACCTGTCGACCGGATCCTCTGGTCGTGGCTGGCGAAGGTCTGGTCCGGCCGGCGGGGCGCCGTCGTCCTGGTCAAACCAGCGACCGTCATCGCCTGGCAGCGTCGACGCTTCCGAGATCACTGGACGAAGCTGAGCCGTTCCGGCAAGCCCGGACGTCCACGGATCCCGAAGGAGACCCGGAACCACCTCCGGCGGCTCCTGCCGTCGGCTCCACGCAGTGGAGTCGGCTGTGCGACATCGTGTCGCAAGATGCCAGATGTCGCTGGCCAACGTCACCTGGGGCTCGCCGCGCATCCAGGGCGAGCTGCGCAAGCTCGGGATCGAGGTCAGCAAGTCCACCGTCGAGAAGTACATGGTCCAAGGTCGGAAGCCACCTTCGCAGACGTGGCGGACTTTCCTGGAGAACCACGTCAAGGACCTCGTGTCCGTCGACTTCTTCGTCGTGCCGACGGTCCGCTTCGCCGTTCTGTACGTCTTCGTGGTGCTCGCGCACGATCGTCGGCGTGTGCTGCACTTCAACGTCACCGCGAACCCGACAGCACGCTGGACCGCACAGCAGATCACTGACGCCTTTCCCGTGGACGAATCGCCGCGCTACCTGCTCCGCGATCGGGATGGCGTGTACGGTGGAGAGTTCCGAGGCCGGGCCCGAAACATGGGGATCGAGGAGGTGCTGACCGCCCCGAGGAGTCCCTGGCAGTCTGATGTACGTGGAGCGCGTGATCGGCAGCATTCGGCGCGACTGTCTGGACCACGTCGTCGTCATGAACGAGAAGCACGTTCGGCGGATTCTGACCGACTACTTCGCCTACTATCACCGTTCGAGGACTCACCTGTCGCCGGCGATGGACTGTCCGGAGCCCCGGCCCGCCCTGGGTGTGCATCCTCAATTCTCGTCTACCCAGCAAGGTCAGGCACTTCCGGCCTACTCCCTCGCTTGAGATCTCGTGTATCGCCGGCGACGATCCCGCGGCCATGCTCACCTTCCCCCGGCTCTATGTCGCCAGCGGATAGTGCTTTGATCGTGATGAGGCATCCGGCTGGCACCGTCTTTGGCGGTGTTCACGAAGTGTTCTTCGGCGCGCACGGGGGATCGAGGACGAGTTAGCGGGTTAGTGGTGGGCGTCGTGGGCGTGATTTTCGTGGAACGATGGGGGCTGGGGCGTACGAGTGCGCCGGCCCTGGCGGGACCTGCGGAGCGGGTTGCGGTCATTCACCGGTGGTCCGACAGCCGGGTCAGGGTGGGGCTCGGGCGGAGACTGTCTGTTGACAGAGAATGATGGCGGCTGCCACGGCCTCGACGACATCGGGCTGGGCGAACACCGCAATGATACGCAGTCTCCCTGAGGCATGGGCAGGCGAGGACGTCGATGAGGAACACACGCCTCATCAGGTCTTTCCAGCTCATCCGAGCGGGGCGCGCCGGGGCCGTGGGGCGTGCGGGGGTGGGCTGCGGTGGGACGGGGCACAGCCACCGAGATCGACGGCAAGAACCTGCTGAAGCCGGAGTCCCACGGCTGCGGCGACGTCCTGGCGGTGCTCTGCGTCAGCGTGGCGTCATAGGCCACCACCTCGGCTGGCAACCCATCTGAATGTCGAGCAGCCGGCTGCGCTGAGCCTCGCCATTGCGGACCCGGCCGCGCGCATGTACGAGAACCTGTGGACAATAAAGGGGTTTGTAGGTAAGGAAACACATGCGCCAACGCAGGGATCAGCGCAGGAAACGAGGCCAGGCGGCGGCCAGACCGACGGCTCTGCAGGGTCCGGCCGCACGACAGCTTCCACGTCCCCGGGCCTGCGCGCGCGCCTCGACCCAGGATGTTCCAGGCGCCACCATACGAATGAAGCGCGCTGCCTCGCGGAGCCGCAACGACAACGACGCTGCGATCGACGATCATCTCAGGGCGTTGATCCGTGAGAGCCGACCCACCGGCGGGGTGCCGGCGGGTCCCAAGCGAGCGGTGGAGGCCGTCACCGGCGTTCAACTGAACGACGTGGCACTGCACCGGGACTCCAAAGCGGCCGAAGCCGCCGACCGCATGGGCGCACGCGCGTTCACCATCGGGCGACACATCTACTTCTCCCGCGGGCAGTTCGACGTTGGATCTGAGAGCGGTTGGGCGCTGCTCGCTCATGAGTTGGCGCACGCGGCGCAGAGTCCGATCAGCGCTCCTGATTTCGACCAACCGCTCATGCTGGGCCGCCCGGACAGCGCGTGGGAGGGTGAGGCGGACGCCGTCGCCGAGCGCGCCGCGACGCTGCTTCCCACAACGAACTCCTGGACCCAGCTGGGCGCCACGCTCCGCTCGGCGGGTGAGGCATCGGTGCCGGACGTCCGCGGCGCGGCCACCGGCCTCGCGTCTGTCGCAACGATCCGTCCGACGTCGGCGATGGCGGGGCTCATTCGTCGCGAACGGACCGGCGGCGCCGACAAAGCGACCGCGACACACGACGAGACCCATGAGGAGGAGTCGGAGGCGGCATCTCCGCACGAGGCGTCAACCAAGGCCGCCGAAGAGCTGAAAGCAACGCTCGAGCGGCTCGACGCCATGAACCCGAAGCTCGCGCCGACCGGATCGCGCGCCGGCCACCGCTTCATCGCGTTGATGACGTACTCCCGTGCGTTCGAACTGGCCGAAGAGGCCGCCCTCCGAGTGACGGTTGGCCCTCACGGGACCAACAACAAAAAGTGGCTGGCGCACCCCGTATGCGACAAATGGCGGTTCCTCGGCCGCGACGCCCGCTCCCTGGCCGACGACATCTATCGCGACCTGCGCACGGACGCACAGAATCCGCCGGTCGACGAGGAGCCCGGGCTGGAGCCGTACCGATCGCCTGCCATCAAAGCGCGGACCCGGCAAATGCGCGACGCAGGGCGGGTTTGGAGCAAGCGGATGTCCGCCCTCAAGGCTCGCTACGAACCGCTTCGCCGGCAGTTCGAGGCCATCGAAGCCGGCCTGCGGCGGATGTACTACAACCGCGCGCTGTTGAAGGAAAAGACAACCCAGACGCCCAAAGACGCCGGGTACACGGTCGCCTGGCGTACCCTGGAGCGCGCGTGCCTGAGGAGCGTCGCGAAAGAGGGCGAGGAGTACGTCTCCTACGAGGCCCTGGAAGAGTCACACAATGTGGCCTGGGGGCGGGAGATGGGGCGGTGCCCCCGCGCCAACAGGCGCTAGAAATACAGAGCCTTCGCGGGGTCGATCAACCTGACGACCGCGTCCGTCATGATCGGCGAGACCAACTCGGGCGTGGTCAGCCTGAGAAACGCGCTGCGGCGCTCCATGCGCAGCTCCCACGACGGCGGGTACCGGCCGCTGAAGCCGCATATGGCCAAGCTCTACAAGCGCCGGTGGCTCATCAGCGAGGAGTACCTCAAGATCCTCACGGGGGAGCTGAAGAAAGAAGACTCCTCGATATACGCCGCGGTGGACAAGCCGCTCAAGTACTGGTCCGTGGGAGTCCACGCGGCGCTGCAGGCGGGCGGGCTCATCCCAGGCGTGGGGATCCTGTTCGATGCCGCGGACGCCGCGGTCTACGTGATGGAAGGCAACTTCATGGCTGCCGGGATCTCCGTTGCTGCCATGCTGCCGGCGCTGGGTCACGGCGCCACATTGGCGCGGTGGGCCAAGACAGGCGGGCAGTGGGCGCTGAAGATCGGCCGAAAGGTCACGCCGGCGCAGCTGAAAGCGGCGATCAAGCGCGGCAAGCAGTGGAAGTTTCGAAAGCCGCCCAAGGGCCACAAGGCGCCGGACGTGCCCCCCAACAAGGCGCCGGACGTGCCGCCCAACAAGGCCCCGGACGCACCTCCAAACAAGGCCCCGGAGAAGGCACCCGACAAGCCGAAGACCGAGACGGACGCGCCGGCGGGCAAGCCGAAGACGCGGCCCGAGAAAGGTGACGTGCTGACCGAGAAGGGGCTGTCGAAGCCCGTACCGCTCACCGGCAAAGAGGTGGCACGCGTGCGCTCATGGAGCGGCGCACGAAAGCGGTTCATGGACCGGTGGCGGGGCAAGGACTACAGCGACCTCCCCAAAGAGTCTCAGCAGCTGTTGTGGGGCAAGGGTGACCGGGCGCTCAAGAAGAACATGACGCCCGACGACCTGGCGGCGGTCATGAAGGAGAAGCGCGGGGTCAAGATCCCCAAGAGCGGTGGCGGCCACTACGATCACTTGACCGAGGCGGCCAACGCGGGGAACGCGCTTCGCAAGCAGACCGACCGGATCAACAAGCGGCTCAAGGCGTTGGAGCGGGCCGGAAAGGGCTCGACGAGAGAGGCGCGGCTGCTCGGCGAGAAGGTCAAGGACCTCACGGACGTGTGGAGCCGCTACGGCCAGGTCGCGGGCGGTCTGTGATGATCCTCGAAGCCCTACGCAAGCAGCTCGCCAGTGGTGATCTCGACCTGATCTTCGATGCGCTCATGGACGCCGGAAAGGACGGTCACCAGGAGCTGCGGGCGGATGTCGAGCCGTTCTTGGAGCACCCCGAGGGAGAGCTTCGGGGCGCCGCAATCCGTGTGCTGGCGTTCTACTGGCAGCTGCCCGAGTACCGGGAGCGCGCCGATCAGCTGTGGCGTGAGGACGCCGACGAAGAGGTTCGAGGCGCCGCGCTCATGAGCTGGGCGACATACTACCGCGAGACCGGAGACCCCGACGTCATGCAGGTGCTGGTCGATCTGCTTACGGACGACGAGGAGGTCGAAGACGTCCGCGCCATCGCGTGGCCGTCCCTGCTGGCGGTGTCCGGCCTCCCGAAGTCCGAGTGGCCGGATCGGACTGCGGTGTATGGGGACATCGACGACGGCGTCGACTGGGGGCTCGTCGACAAGCTGCTCGAGCAGATCGGGCGTTAGACCCGGCGCCGTTCACTTAGCAGAATTCTCCTCCAGTACGCCGACACCAACCACTGGAGATGGTCAGTGCACGGCAATGATTGGGAGGCGAAAGAAAAGTGAGGGGCATTGGCCTTAGAGCAACCTACACCTTGGCGTCCGGCTTCTTGCTCAGCGCCTTGCGCACGAGCTTTCCCTGCGCTTCGCACTCGTGCAGCGCGGCATCCAGCAGGTATTGGCGGAGGATGATGTCACCGGCGCTTCGGGCCCGGTAGGCCGCGCGGAGCAGGGCGTTCTTGATGTGCCCGCCGGACAGTTCGAATTGCTTGCCGAGCTGGGGAAAGCTCACATCCTCTCCCAGCGGCGCTTCGGCGGGCACGAGGATCTGCCAGATGCGGGCGCGCTCCTCGGCTTCTGGGAACGGAAAGGAGATCCGAAACTGGATCCGTCGTTGCAGCGCCTCGTCCAGGTTTCCAAACAGGTTCGTCGTCAGCATCGTGATCCCGTCATACCGCTCGATCTCCTGCAGCAGCAGGTTGACCTCCATGTTCGCGTAACGGTCGGTGGCGGACGAGACCGTGCTCGAGCGACGCCCGAACAGGGAGTCGGCCTCATCGAACAGCAGCATGGCTCGACTCGCTCGGGCTCGCACGAAGATTTCCGCGATATTGCGCTCCGTTTCGCCGATCCACTTGCTGACGACATTGGGGATATGCACCCGGTAGAGCGGGAGCTTGAGCTCCGTTGCCAGGATCTCGGCCGTAAAGGTCTTGCCGGTGCCGGGCGGCCCATCGAAAAGCGCGCAGATGCCGCGTCCCGTGCTCAGGCGCTTGCCGAAGCCCCATCGATTGAGGACGTCGGCATGGTGACGGCAGGCGTCGAGCAGCTCACCCAGCTGCTCGCGCTGTTTGTCAGGGAGAATGAGACGGTCAAGGCCAATGTCGGTGTTGGCTCGGACAGCGAACTCGTCGAATCGGGCGCCGAGCTGGGTTTCAGCGGCATCGCTGATGCGCTGCATCGTCAGTGTGTCCACACCGTGGGCTGCGAGACGCGAGAGCGCGATCAGTATCGTATTGCGGATCACGGCTCCGGTGAATTCATACGTGCTGGCCAGCGTCGCGACGTCGATGTCGGACCCCAGAGGCGCTTCGGGCGGCAGATGCACCTCCCAAATCTGCTCGCGCAGGAGCGCAGAGGGCGGCTCGAAGTCAAGGCGATAGAGGATTCTTCGGGCCATGGCAAAGTCAATGCGTGGGGCCAGGTTCGACGTCAGGATCAGGACCCCGGCGTTGTCGTTCAAGGCCTCCAGCAGGGCCAGAAACCGCGCGTCACGGTCGGTGAACAACTCCTCGCAGTCATCCATGAGAACAACCGCGTTGGCCAGCGAAGCAATACGAAAGACGTCCGTGAGGAGAGGCTGCAGGGGCTCCGTGCCGGCCAGGAGGCGGGAGGAGCGAACGACCAGAATACTGCGACCCATCCTCTCCGCGATCGCGTGCGCAAAGGCGGTCTTACCCGTGCCGGGTGGGCCGGCGAACAACAGGACGACCCCTCGTCCCCGCCGCATCACGGGGCCGTAGCCCCACTCGTCGAGCTTCTGCCGGATCACAGGCTCACCGGCTACGATGTCCCAGACCAGCGACTTCTGTTCGATCGGCAGGATGACCCGGTCCCAGGTGTGCTCGGGCGCGACCAACTCACAGAACTGTGCCAGGCCCCCTGTCAGCAGGGGCCGCTCGAGCACGAAGTTGGCCAGCGATCCGGTGGGCCTCACCTCGATCTGTGACGGGCCGACGTCGCTTCCCAGCGGCCGGAGAAGGATGAGTCCGTGGCGGATCAGCGGAGCGTCGTGAGACAGCAGCCGACGGCCCTCGAATCGCGTCTCGACCGAGTGGAAGAGCAGACCCAATACCAGCTCCACATCGACGGTCTGGAACAGCGGGTCCTGAGCACCCCGAACCTGATCCAGGAACTCGGGATCCACCTCCGACGCCAGCACGACCAGCAGAACGTTCAGCTCGTCGTCGTTCAGCGAGAAGCGCTCGGTCAGCGACAGCAAAGGCATCCAGGTGTTTTCGCCGGCGCCGGCGACCATGCGTTTGCGCCAGTCTTCGCGTCGCCCGTGCCACTGGGTCAAGCGCGTAGCAAGCGCTGCCGCATCGTCGCCGCCACGCCGTCCGGCCCGAATCGGAATCAGGTCCGTGATCAGGCGGACGCCAGCGATCAGGGCGTCGCGGTTCGATGAGAACGCCTTGGTTGCCATCATCCGAGCTTAGGCCGCTACGCCCGACGGTACAAGGAGAGCAGTCGGGCGCCTACGGCGGGATCTCGGGGCTCAGCCGGCGAAGTGGAACAGCGGGACCAGCAGCTTGTGCAGCGCATCGTAGGACATGTGGTCTGGGATAGGCGGCTGGCTGGGCTGAAGGGGTTTGCGGCCTTCAGCGTATCTGCCGAAATGCCTGCAAGCCACCCCGGCACACGTCCCGCACGAGGCGGTGACTCTCGCCGTACATGCGCTGCGTCTTGGCCCTCCTCAAAACCTCGTCCCGCCCGCGAAAACCGTGACTTGCAGCCTTTACGGCCAGCTTGATATTCGGTGCTCGGGCCACGAGAATCTGGGGTTCATGCTCACCTTCCCTCGGCTTTACGTCGCCGCCGTAGTCCTCCCAGGCAGGCAGTTATGGATAATCGCGGAGTACGGGAAGGTCAATCCGCGTGCCCAAGGTCGCTTAGATCTATCTGGGAACGTCCACTGGTGGCACGATTCCCATCCGTTTGGCCCGACGCGCGAATCCACGGTCATCAAACGTCACGAAGCGGTCGCAGACGCGGCTACGGGTGACGTGAAGCGCATCCGCAAAGTCGAGTCCGTCGCGATGCAGATCCATGGCGGCGAGAACGTGATCCCTGTCCTCAACCTGCACATTGGGCATCCCAACCAGGTGCTCGATGACGGCACAGAATTGATCGCGCCCGAAGGCGTAGAAAGCCCGCACGACCCACTCCAACTCCAGGATGACCGTGACGGCAACAAAGACTCCGCGTGGGTCCACCATGATTTGGCGAGCTATAGGCCGCTGTCTAACCGCCTCCGAGTCGCCGGGATCATGTACGTAGAAACGGGCGAGGATGTTCGTGTCCACCCCAGTCACGGGTCTTGTTGGTCGCGCATGGCTTTCGCCACATCAAAGTCGGAGAGTCTCCGCGTGGGTCCCTCATACCGCAGCATCCCGTACCCATCCTCGGCAGAGGTCTCTGAAATCGCTCGACGCACGATTACTCGCAGCGTTCCATCAGGCTCTTCGACGAACTCGAGTTGAGATCCGGCAGCGATTCCCAAGCGGTGTCTGATCGATGCGGGAATGACAACTTGACCCTTCGACGACACAGTGACCACCGGCATCTGTCAACTCCTCTTACCTGGTAAGATATTAGCGGTTGCGTCCTCCGGTGGTCAAGGAACGGGCTACCTGTCCCTCCTGTCCGTCCTCAAAACCCATCCAGGCTCGTGGCGCACATCTTCGCGGCC
>CAZJHX010000230.1:0-12698 GCA_964545715.1 uncultured Myxococcales bacterium | reverse complement strand
ATGACGGCGGATGCAGCGGCCGACAGCCGCATGAAAGTTCTCCGCGTAAAGTTAACCATGATTCACCTCCCTCCTAGCCCTCCGGCGCCTCGTGATACTCCGGGTGCATCAGCTGCGCGCGCAGCTTCGGATCCTCGCCCTTGGTCCACGCCGTCGGGTTGAGCCCGATGTAATAGACCTGAGGCTTGGCTCCGGCGTCCGGCAGCAACACGTCGGTGTCGTTGGCCGCGATCTTCTTGGAAATAGCGCTGTTGGGGTCGTTGAGGTTGCCGAGCATGCGTGCGTCGCCCGGACACGTGTTGACACACGCCGGAACGACACCCTGCGACACGCGCTGGATGCACATGTTGCACTTGTCGGCGACCTTCTTGGACGCATCCCCGCCGGCCGCCTCGACCGGGTCGAGGTAGCGCACGCCGTACGGGCAGTCCTCGACGCAATAGCCGCAGCCCACGCAGCGGTCTTTGTCGATGAGCACCAGGCCGTCGGGCCGCTGGTACGTCGCCCACCGTCGGTACGAGACCTTCTCGCCGCTGGGCATCTCCAGCTCGGCCTCGATGGACGGCACCGGGCATCTCTCGATGCAGGGCGGGTTTTCACAGTGGTTGCACATCCACGGGATCATGTCCCGCTTCGTGTTGGGGAACTCCCCGCTCTCGTACTTGCGAACCGACGAACGGAACACGCGCAGCCGCACGTCGTTGGCCGTCTTGCAGGCCACCGAACAGGCCTCGCAGCCCGAACACACGCGCAGATCGATCAAGAAGCCCCAGCGGACCTCCTGAGCCGCCTGGTCGGGGAAAGGAACGGGCTTGTCGTCCTCCCCGGTGTCGTTGGTTCCGGTGTCGTCGCCGGTCCCGGTTCCGGTGCCGGTGTCGTCGCCCGTTCCGGTTCCAGTTCCGGTGCCGGTATCGTCACCTGTTCCAGTCCCGGTTCCGGTATCATCACCCGTACCTGTGTCATCAGTATCCGTTGTATCAACCGGCGGAGCGACGTCGTCATCTCCGCAGTTGCTGATAGCAACGGCGCCAACCGCTACGCCGAGGCCGCGGAGCAACGCACGACGAGTCGTGTGAGGCGTTTCCGCATCCAGGGTGGGCGGCAAGTTAGTCTCGTTGTTGTCTGCCATGGACAATTACCTCCGAGTGCCGCCCCGCCTATGAGCAAGGGTGGTGCCAGAAAAGGTTGACCGTCGACAGTGGCAAGAAAGGCCGGTATCAAGGACGGAATGAGAGCGCAGTGCTGCGATCGCGTTCTTTCGCTGGCTCGTCGGCCTACCGGACACGCGCCGATTTCTCGGCACGAGCCCGCCGACTTGTCGGCACCGGACGCCAGACGTTGATCATGGTAGGCTGAGCCTGATCAGCCCCCGGGGCCTCGCGACTGGCGCGCGCGGGCTCGAACCCGGACAATCATATCCATGGGAGCAACTTTGACTGACCCCGGCGGAACCCCGCTTCGCGTTCTGCTCGTTGACGACGATAAACTGGCGCGTAGCTCCATGGCTGCGCTGCTGGAGGCCCGGGACTACGTGGCCGATACCGCGGAGAACGGCGTGGCGGCCCTGGCCACGTTGGAAGCCGAGCCGTGGGACGTGGTCGTGACGGATCTGCGCATGCCGGCGATGGGCGGCACGGAGCTGCTGGCCGAGATACGCAACCGATACCCGGACATCGATGTGATTGTGGTGACGGGACACGGCACGGTCGAGAGCGCGGTCAAGGCCATGCGCCTGGGCGCGTGCGACTATCTGACGAAGCCTTTCTCCGTCGACGCGCTGGTCGAGCGGCTGATCAAGTTGGCGCCGCGTCGCGCTCGGCAGCAGGAGCTGGCCATGCTGCGTATGGAGTCGCACCGTCGCACGAGCCGCGGCGGCGTGGTCGGCGAGTGTGCGCCCATGCGCGTCGTCACCGAGCAGATACGCCTGTTCTCGTCGCACGAAGCTCCAATCCTGATCACCGGCGAGACCGGCACAGGTAAAGAGGTCGTGGCTCACGCTATTCACGAGCATGGACCGAGGCGCCGACACCCGTTTGTCGCGGTAGGCTGCGGCACGATCCCGCGCGACCTCGCCGAGAGCGAGCTGTTCGGGCATGAGCGCGGCGCATTTACCGGGGCGCACGCGGTCAAACGTGGCCTGTTCGAGCAGGCGACCGGCGGGACCCTGCTGCTGGACGATATCGACGACATGCCGCTCGATCTGCAGGTCAAGCTGCTGCGCGTGCTCGAGCAGGGGCGCTGCATGCGCGTCGGCGCGACCACTGAGATCGCGGTTGACGTGCGCGTGATCGCCACCACCAAAGTAGAGCTTCAGACGCTGGTCGATGCCGGTGCCTTTCGTGCGGACCTCTTCTATCGGCTGCGTGGTCTTGAGATCCGGCTGCCGGCTCTGCGGGAGCGCGGCGCAGACATCCTGCTGCTGGCTCAACATTTCCTCGAGCGGGGCGCGCGTGCGTCGGCGAGGGACGTCCCCTTCCTGTCACCGGAGGCTGCCGACCGCCTCGTACGGTATCCCTGGCCGGGCAACGTGCGCGAGCTGAGCCATACGATCGAAGCCGCGCTCGTCATGTGCCGCTCCGACACCCTCGACCTGTCGCATCTTCCCGTGCATCTGCGCTCCGATCAGGTTCGCTCCGCGGGTCTCTTTACCTTGCACCTCAACGGCGCCAAGACGATCCCGTTCAAAGACACGGTTCGGGATTTTGAGCAGCGCCTGGTCGACTGGGCAATGCGGAAGAGCGCCGGTGAGCAGGCCGCCGCGGCCGACCTTCTGGACCTGCCGAGGACCACGTTTCAGAGTAAGGTCTCCCGCCTCAAGAGCGACGGGGGCTCAACCAGCTGAGGCCGGGGCCTGTCGCAGCGAGCGAGGCCCGACACGGGGCAGGGAGAGCCGCACACATGTGCCGCACCCCACGCTGGATTCGACCTCGAGGCTTCCCCCAAGGTCTTCGATTGTTCGCCGCGCGATCGGCAACCCGAGGCCTGTCCCTCGCCCCATTGGCTTGGTCGTAAAGAACGGGTCGAATATGCGCTCGATCACGTCTTCCGCCATGCCGGTCCCGCGATCGCAGATCTCCACAATCACGCGATGGTCGTCCCCGGTGGCGACGCGCACCACGACCGGGCCCCCGTGGGCCGAGGCGTCGATCGCGTTGTCGATCAGGTTGACCAGCGCTTCGTCCAGATCGGAAGAGTCGGCCCGCACCCGCAGGCCGTGCTCGGTCTCCGCCGACACGTGTACGCCCGCCCCCTGTGCTCGGGACGCGACCAGGCGCACGGCGTCGTCAACCGCGTCGCCGACGTCGACGACGGCACCGCCGGTCCGCGCTCGGTCTGGACGCAGCAGTCGACGGGTTACGCGCTCAAGGTGGTCTACCGCGCGCCGCATCTCCTGCAGCAGGTCGCCCTTGTCGGGGCTGCACGCCGAGCAGCTGCTCTCCAGTACGGCCACGCCCTGAGAGAGGCCGTGCAGCGGACTGCGGACGTTGTGTGCGACGCCCGCCGAGAGAGTTCCGATCCGGGCGAAGCGCTCTCGCGACTGCGCCACCCGCTCCTGCTCCACACGAAGCGCGTTTGCATCCGTGGCGCGGACGACGAGGGCACGTACCGTGACCATCAAGCCCACTTCGGTCACCAGGAACGCAACAGCGTACGCCCACAGTGGGGCCACGTGGTCCACTGCCGACTCTGCCAGGAGCCCCCGCAATAGAAGACCGCCGCGACCGCACCCAGGATCATCATCGACTGAACGGGCAACGAGACGCTGGCGACAGCTAGGGGCAGCAGGTAGAGCAGGGCCAGCGGACTGGCCACGAGCTCCAGCCAGTGCAGCGCCAGCGTGAGCGCCGCGAGATCCAGGGCCAGCTGGGACGCGACCAGCTGCCGGGCGTCCTGCGATGTTGCGGCCTGGACACGCGAAGCCGCCGCGCTGAGCGCGCCATTGATCGCCAGCAGACCCAGACCCAGTGCGAGAAACCGTGCGTGTGCGCCGCTCAGCCACACCGCCACGATGGCGGCTCCTGCGAACCACCGCGCCAACACCAGTCTGTCGCTGACCAATGCGTCTGCCGTGCTGTTTTGCTTTGCGCCGCTCACCGTCCGGCCACTTGTGCACGCCCCGGGCCAAACAGCCTAAACGGCCTACTGGGCCAAACAGGGCTGAGCGTGCTGGGACAGAGCGCCCCGCTGGGCGGTCGATATGCCCCGTTGTTCATGGGCGAGCACATTACGAACATCGACCGACCTGTCATGGAGCCGAGACGCGAGCTAAACAGCTTCGTCATGGCCTTGGAGACTAGCGGCGCTTTCTGGGTGGCACTCGTAGAGGCTGCGCCGGACGCCCTGTTCCTCGTCGACCGGCGTGGCGTGATCGGCTATCTCAATCGGCAGGCTGAGCGACTCTTTGGCTACACACGCGCCGACCTGGTCGGCAAGCCGTTGGGGCTGCTCCTTCCGGAGGAGCTGCGCGACGCTCATCAGGCAAAGATGGTCGGCTACTTCGACGATCCTCAGCCGCGTCGTCTGGGCAGTGGTCTTCGGCTGTTCGCGCAGGCCCGAGATGGGCGCAAGTTTCCCGTCGACGTGGCGCTCAGCCCCGTCACGCGAGACGGCGAGCTCGAGGTCATCGCCGCGCTGCGCGACGTCTCGGAACAGCATGCAGCGGACCAACGCCTGCGCGCCAGCCGAGCCAATGTCCGCGCTATTCTCTCCGCCCTGCCGGACCTCGTTATGGAGCTGGATCTGGAGGGGCGGGTAGTCGATGCGGTGACGTCTGAGACGGTGAGCCTCTTTCCGACTTACCAGGACGTCGTGGGCAAGTCCCTGGAGGAGGCGTTCGATCCGGACACGGCCGGCAATTTGCGGATGCTGGCGGCTCGGGCCTCGGTCATCTCCGACCCGCCGGTTGTCGCGGAGCTTCGCATCCACAACGATGACGAGGCCCAGTGGGTGGAGGTGCGTCTGGCGCCCAAAGGCGAAGCCGGCGTGGTGGCGATCGTGCGCGACATCACCGATCGAGTCGAGGCGCGACGCCACCAGAGCGCGCTGCTGGCGTCTGAGCAGAGTATGGCGCGGGCCCAGAAGATGGACGCTCTCGGTCAACTGGCGGGCGGAATCGCGCATGACTTCAACAACCTGCTGACCACGATCCTGGGCAATCTCGATCTCGTGTCCGCGGACCTCGCTCCCGGCGCCCCACACGCGTCGGAGCTGGGCGCGGCGATGCTGGCGACGCAGCGGGCGGGAACGCTGACGGGGCGTCTGCTCGCCTTTGCACGCAACGCGCCGCTGGTGCTCGCGCCGAGGGACTTGAACACCATCGTGGAGCGCGCTGAGTTGATGCTCGCACGCATGCTGATTCCACGGATTTCCCTGGTCGTCGTGTCGTCGGAAGAGCCCGCGGTGGTACGGGCGGACGAGGCACAACTCGAACAGCTGCTCTTCAACCTGGCCCTCAACGCGCACGACGCCATGCCCGGGGGCGGTGAGCTGAGAATCGGGACGGAGATCACGGCCGCCGAGGTGGTGCTCACGGTTTCGGACACCGGGCAGGGGATGTCGGCCGATGTCCTGGCTCGCGCATTTGATCCCTTCTTTACGACCAAGCCCGAAGGGCAGGGCACCGGACTCGGGCTCGCGACGTGCCGCGGGATCGTGGAGGCTCTCGAGGGGCAGATCATTGTTCAAAGCACGCCTGATCAGGGCACGCGCTTCGAGTGCCGCTTTCCCCGCTGTGATGAGGGGCCGCGGCTGCCGGCCGCCACGCCCGACGCGCACGGCAGCGAGTCTGTGCTGCTGGTGGAAGACGATCCCTGGTTGTTGGACGTCGCCTCGCGTGCGCTGGCTCAGCGCGGGTTTGCGTGCGCTGGCTCAGCGCGGGTTTGCGGTGTATCCGGCCCAGGACGCGCGGCAGGCTCTGCGCACCTGGCGCGTGTACGAAGGCCGATTCGACGCAGTTGTCGCGGATGTCCAGCTTCCCGATCAGCGGGGATCGGAGCTGGTAAGAACGCTCACCGACCAAGCGCCGAGGCTGGTTGCCTTGCTGATCACCGGACACAAGGACGCCGCCGCGGTGGTGCCCGGCGACGCATCAACAGACGTGCCGGTTCTGCGCAAGCCGTTCACCCCTGGGCTGCTGGCCGCCAAAGTCCGGGAGCTGTTGGACCAGGTCAGCTGAGCTGCCAGCCCAGATCCTCGCCGAGCTCTCCGCGCCAGAGCTCGTCGGCGACCAGCTGCACGCCTCGAACCAGGTGTCGCCGGTACGTGCTGAAAGGCAGATCCAGGACCTCGGCTGCGACTTGCTGCGTCTCCACGGGATCCAGATAGGTGTAGCGCAGGGCCTCGTAGAATTTGACCGTCCGAGACGATGCGCGCAGGGCGTCGATCGTGGCGCGGATCAGATGGCGCAGCTCTTCGAGCCTGGTAGAGACGCCGGCGGCCGTGGGAGTCCGCTCTCGGATGAGGCGAGATTCCAGCAACGGTGAGTCGCGCAGCTCGGCTGCTGATTCAAACGACTTCAGGGCGTCGTGGACCGCGTGGTCGAACGCCTCGCGCCCGAGCACCTGCGGCTCCGTCAGCGGTGCGTTGACCACCGGATCGAGCAGGCGCTCCAGCCAGTGGGCGTCCGGCAGGCGCCGGCGGTCGCGTACGTAGACGCGGTACTCGGTGTCGTTCAGGGAGACCGGGCCGCCGCGCCACCCGTCGAAGAGTCCGGCGCGGCGATGGACTGCCCAGATCTCGGGGTTACTGGTGATCAGGACCGTCAGCGCGACGCGGGGCTCAGCCATGCAGACGGCGATGCGCGTGGCGTGGAGTGTGCTCAGCAGCGGCGTCATGCCGGCGACGCCTGCGCCGTCAGCGCACATCCGCATCACGCTGACGCGCTCGCCGTCTCGCAGTGCGCCGAACTGCTCGACGACCTCGCGGACGATGGTCAGCGCGGCGTCTTCGACCGGAGGCACCTCCAACTCTCGGTGTCCCAGATATGGGTTGAGGATGAAGCCGACGATTCGGTCGGGATCGGCACCGCGCGCGATAACGAACGCATCGGGTCGGGCGTCGAACCAGGCGCGCGCGATGGAGGCCGATGGGTCGCCACCCTGACGCCGAGCCAGGTCGACGATGGCCGATGCGTCGTCGGGGGTCGGGCGTCCTACAGCATGCAGCTCGGCGTCCGCATCCAACAGCGGGCAGTTCTTCAGCCGATGACGCCCCAGAAACAGAAGGTCAGCCAGATGCTCCACGCGTCCGCGCGACGTCAGCAGTCGCTGGTGGTGGGCGCGCAGTACCTCTTGCTCGAGCTCGCGCGTGGCGTCGGGCGCTCGCCAGCGAGCGTCTGCCAGCAGCGCTTGTCGGGCGATCTCGGCGGGTGAGATGCCTCGGCTCTTTTGCTCGACCCAGGACTGTCCTGCCAGCCAGTCGAACGTGGCGGCGGGCTCCGGGATCCCGGAGATGTCCCCAAGAAGCTCCTGCGTGGTCGTTCGGGCCAGCGCGCAGACGGTCATGGCTGTGCTTTGGGCCGCGTCGCCCGAGCGAGGGCAGACGTTGGTACCTACGCCGCGGAGCAGCTCGGTCGCCAACCCCGGGTTCAGCGGGCGCTGTGGGCTTTGGCTCAGGGCCTCGGCAAAGGCGACCATGGCCATCGGGTGGCCCTGCGAGAGCGCAAACAACTCCTCCGCGTCGTCGCCGAGATCGCACCATCGAGCGTATTCAGCGACCTCAGACGCAGTCAGAGGTTTGAGGGCCAGCTGCGGAGTCGGTCTGTCAGCGGCGCCGTCCCAGTCCACGGGCAGCCGTGTGGTCGATGCTGTGAGCAGCACGCCGCCCTGCAGCTTGGCCTCCGCCAGCGCCGATCGCAGCGCCTTCGGCGTCATGTCCTGAACGTCGTCGGCGACGATCAGGCTTGGCTCGTTTGTGCTGCGCTGCGACGCTGCATGGGCGAGTAACGCCGATTTACCGATGCCGGTGGGACCGTACACATGGATCACGCTGGGCCGGTCCGCGACGCGCTCGATCAGTCGCAGCTCCGCGTCCCGACCGACAAATTCCGCGTTATCCGCTGTCACCCAGACGCCCTCCGCCTATTGGCTTCACCACTTAGCGAAGGGTGTACCCCACTGAAACGGCCGTTTCTCAGGGATGAACAGGGATTGACCAAACCCTGGCAACGATCACGATTGACCCCGGTCAGTAGCGCGGAGATTCCCGGTTCCGGGTCAAACCGACCAAACCCTGGCTTGGGTCCAAGTATCCGAATTGACACAGGCCTAGCCTGTTCAGCACCGGACAACGGAGATCGAAGCCATGCAGCCCGACGTCATTCTGCTCAATCCGAGCTACCTGTATCCACCGCATTCGGCGGACACCATCGCGGGGCTGTTTAGCGACCCCCTTGTGATGGACCTGGCGTCGACTGAGTTTCTGTATCCGCCACTGGGCTTGTTCACGATCGGCGGCGCGCTGCGTCGCGCGGGGTATCAGGTGCTCGGCATCGACTCGTGCACCGAGCGCGCCACCATGGAGCAGCTCGCGGCGCGATGTGAGGGCGCGCGGGTCGTAGGGATCACGCTGCTGTCCGCCAACCTGCGCAGCGTCTACGCGCTTGTCCAGGTGATGAAGGGACGCGGCTACGAGATCGTGGTCGGGGGCGCGTACCCGACCGCTGTGCCGGAGGTCGTGGCCAAGCTGGGCCTGCGGTACGGCATCGCAGGCGACGGTGAGGTGGCGTTCACGCAGCTGTGCGACGCCCTGATTCGCGGGCAGGGCAAACCGGAGGACGTACCCGGTGTCATCATCGCAGAGCATGGCTCGGAGGGGGACGTCTACACCAAGGAGCCCGTCCTTCTGGAGGACCTCGACGAGTTCCTGCCCGACCGCTCACTGATCCGCGCCCCATACAAGCTGCCCTTTGTCGGAGCCATCGAAGTGGCGCTCATGAACCGGGGCTGCCCCTACAAGTGCCCGTTCTGCTATTGCTCGAGCGCGTCGCCCAAGTCGATGTTCAACAAGGTGCGCGCCCTCGGCGTGGACGCGATGTTGGCCGATTTGGAGCACACGGTGACGACCTATCGGCCGACTTACATCGAGATGATGGACGAGACGTTCACCACGGACCGATCGCGCGTGATGGAGCTGTGCGACGCCATCGTTCAGCGGGGGCTGAAGTTCCGCTGGGGCGCCAAGACGCGCATCGATCTGATGGATGAGGAGCTGATGGCCGCCATGCGCCGGGCGGGGCTGTCCAAGATCGGCTTTGGCGTCGAGAGCGGCGTCTACGACCATCGCAGGGACATGCTCAAAGACTTCAGCAACCAGCACGTCAAGGCGGTGTTCGACGCGGCCAGGCGACTGGGTGTGGAGTCGTCGTGCACGATCATCTTCGGCCACCCGGACGAGACGGTCGCCGACATGCAGACCAGCGTGGACTTTGTGAAGGACATCCGCGCGGACTTCGTGGAGTTCCACATCATGGTGCTGGTGCCCAAAACCAAGCTGTTCGAGCGCGCGGTGGCCGAAGGTAAGGTCACCGAGGATGTCTGGGACCGCTTCATGCGCGGCGAGATCGGCTACCCGGAGTACACCCCGGGCGACCTGACCCGCGCCGACATGCGACGTATTCACCAGAGCGCCATTCGCCAGTTCTACTTCCGCCCCTCATACGTGTGGCAGGCCGCCCGCCGGCTGCGCGGGCCCGCCGACTTGATGCAGTACTCGCGCACGGCGCTGTCGCTGCTGCCGTTTGGCGGCATTCAGCGCCCGTGGATCAGGGGATGATGTAGTTGCCGCCGATGTCGTCGTCGGGGTCGCCCCCGGTCGGCGGATGCACGAACGGCGTCGCCGGACTGCCGTTCAGCCAGAACCGATTGCCGTGATAGGGGCTGCCCGTGTCGTCAAAGAGCACGCCGACCCCTGCGCCCGAGCTCGGATGGGCCAGCCGAAATGCGTTGGAGTCGATCGAGTTGTCCGTGCCGAGGACGCGCAGGTTGGCGTGTTTGTTGAACGCAAAGTGGTTGCCATGCACGTTTGCCCGGCTGTCGATGACAAGCGCCGCTCGGCCAGGGCCCGGGGCCTCGGCGTTGTTGCGGAAGGTGTTGCCCGTGATGTCGACGCGCCCGTCACCGTGCAGCGCGGCGCCCCATATGTCGTTGCTGATGAAGCGCGATGCACGCAGCGTCACAAAGCGGCCTGCGCTCTCTACGCCCACCGTATTGTCGCGGAACAAGTTGTCCGCCAACATGACCAGGCCGGCGGCGTCGGCGACAACCACGCCCGTGTCTTGCTCCTGGAAGGTGCAGTGCCGGATATCCGCCTCGCCGTCGACGACGGAGATGCCGGTCCGACCCAGATGGAACCGCGAATGCAGACAGGTCAGGTGCAAACCGCGCGCGTCGATGTGTTTCACACCCCTGCTGAACCGGACGCGCTCCACCTCGACAGTCGACACTCCAGCCGCGGGACCGGCTGCGCCCGCGATGCCCGCACCAGCATCCTCGATGCGGCCGTTCTCGATGCGAATGTCGTCGAGACCGGGGTAGATGCGCACGGCGATCCCGGTCGCGCCGTCCATGGAGATCGTGTGGCCCATGAGATCCACCGTGACGTCCGACGACTGGATCACAATGCCCAGGGCCCCCGGCGTTGGGGCCGACAGATCTGTGGTCAGGAAATAGCGGCCCGGTGTGCCGATTGTGAACGGCAGGTTTGAAATCGGGATCGCGTCCATGTTGACGGGAAGCCGCGTCCAGTGGGCGATCGGACCGCTGGGCTCGTTGCGCACCGCGAGCACGCTGCCGACGTCCGGCGGATTGGTCTCCAAGATGGCGGGGTCCAGCCGGTCGCGCCAGCGGAATGTGCCGTTTTGCCGCACCGTCAGCAGATTGTCCGCCTGTGGCGGCGGGTTGCCTTGGGTGTCCAGATCCTCCGGCACCAGCTGTCGCCAGGCCATGATGCCGCCTGTCAGCGTCAGCAGTCCGTCGTGCTGGCCTCCCGGCGTGTCGAGATTTTCCGCCTGAATGCGGCGCCACTCTAGCTGGCCTGCGGCGTTGACGCGGCTCAAGCACCCCCCGACCGGGTCGATGACCATCGCATCGAGATGATCAGCCGTCAGTGTGCCGAGCTCGATCATGCCACCGACGATTCGCCCCCACGCCATGCCGATCGTGTCACGCCAGGTCAGCACCTGCATGGGTGGCCCCGTGCCCGGCCCGACCGACAGCTTGGCCAGCGTGATCGACCCATCGGGTATCTCGGTCAACCCGACGTCGTCGCCGCAGTCCCATCCGCCGGGTGTCAGCTTGGCGATCTGCCCGATCGCGCAGTTGAGGTTGCCCAGCACCGCTGGGACATTGATCAGGTCGCCGAACAGTCCGGATGTGCCGACGTCCGCCAGGTTGGCCTCAAGTGCGTACCCGTTGTTGGCCACGTGCGCGTCCACCTCGGCCTCGGTTACGGCCGCGGATTGGTCCGTGCCGCATGCCCAACCCCCGGCGGTGAGCTTGGCGATCTCTCCGATGTTGCAGCCCAGCCCGGCCAGGGTGTCGTCGTCCCCGTCAGCGAGCCCCGCGGGCACGTTGAGCAGGTCGGCGAACAATCCGGATGTGCCGACATCCGCCAGGTTGGCCTCAAGTGCGTACCCGTTGTTGGCGACGTGCGCGTCCACCTCGGCCTCGGTTACGGCGGCGGATTGGTCCGTGCCGCATGCCCAGCCCGCGGCGGTGAGCTTGGCGATGTCGCCGATGCTGCAGCTCAGTCCGCCGAGCGTGTCGTGATCGCCGTCCGCGAGGTCCGCGGGGACTCCGACCAGGTCGGTGAAGCTGCCTGACGTCGCAACTGTCGCCAGGTCGGTGGTCAGCGCAAAGCCGTTATCGGCGACCATGGCGTCGACCTGGGTCTCGGTGAGCTGGGTGTTGTCGTCGCCGTCCGCGAGGTCCGCGGGGACTCCGACCAGGTCGGTGAAGCTGCCTGACGTCGCAACTGTCGCCAGGTCGGTGGTCAGCGCAAAGCCGTTATCGGCGACCATGGCGTCGACCTGCGCTTCGGTGAGCTGCGTGTCGGTATCCGTGTCCGTCTCGCAGGTCACTGTGCCGTTTGGCGCGATCGCACGGATCGACGAACCGGCTGCACAGCCGCCCACGATGCGTCGCTGTATTTCGTTCTGGTCGACGTCGTGCGCCCGCACCTGGCCATTGGCGATGTGGCCGGTGCCCAGGTGCGTCCAGACCATCTCCGCGCCGTTCCACGTCAAGACCTGCTGGCTGGTAGTCGGGGCGTCGGCGCTGAGCTTGGGGGCGGTGACCAGACCGTCACAAAGCGGGTTCTCGGCTGTATCGGGATGCAGGCCGATGGCGCACTGGCCCAGGATGATCTTGTCGTTGAAGGTCACCTCGCCGTTGTTCGTCACAGGGCCGTCGTTGGTGACGACGCCGGTGTTGATCACGGGCCCGTCATTGGTGACCGTGCCGTGATTGGTGACCGTGCCGTGGTTATTGACGGCGCCGTTGTTGGTGACCGTGCCGTTGTTGATGATCGCGCCGTTGTTGGTCACCGTGTCGTGGTTGGTGACAGCACCGTGATTGTCGACCGCGCCGTTGTTGGTTTGGGCGCCGTTGTTGGTCTGAGCGCCGTTGTTGGTTTGAGTGCCGTTGTTGGTCTGGTTGCCCTCGTTGGTGACGTTGCCCTCGTTGGTGACGTTGCCGTTGTTG
>CAZJHX010000229.1:0-13057 GCA_964545715.1 uncultured Myxococcales bacterium | reverse complement strand
TAAAGTATCCGGGTCGTCTTTGGCAGCTATTTACAAGTGCCTGTCGTCTCAGGTGTGGCGTTAGTTCACCACGGCGCACGCCGTCTCTTTGAGGCGCTGCAGCCGGTGGTGGTCGATGACGTCCAGCGACGCCAGGTGCGCCACCGACATCAGGGGGCGCGCGGCGAGCAGCGTGTCGATGACGGGTTGCTCGAGGCCTACGTCGGTGGCCAGAAACTGAGGTGTCGCGTGGTTGGTCAGCTCAAGCGTGGCCCAGGCCGTCGCAGCCGAGAACTCGATGCCCAGCCAGGTACCGAGCGTGTCGGTCTCGCGCGGGATCCAGCCCGTGTCGGCCAGCCAGGCCTGCAGTCGATCGATGTCGGACGGGGTCAGCGCCCAGACCTCCTCGATGTCCAGCAGGGTCTCGAATACGCCGTCGTCATCTGTGCCGAAGACGCCGTCGGCGCCCAGGCGGTGATCGGTCAGCGCCTCTGCGGCGGCCGGATCCAAGCCGGCGCCCTCGACGAGCACGGCTGTGGTCGTGGTCTCGTGGTTGAGGCGCTTGAGCAGGCCGACAGCCTCAGGCGTGCCCTCGACCAGACCCATCGCGGTCAGGCCAATTGTAGTGTCGTGTCCGTCCTGCTGGCAGGCCGGAAGGGTCGTGATGATCACAAGAATTGAAAGACAGAAAAGCATCGAACGCATGGTGCCACCCAAACAAAAACGTCTAGATTGTCCCGCGGATTGCTCTCGTATCGACGCTTGCGGGGGCACCCAAACTAATGGTGTCGCCACGGACCTCGCGTTGCGTCAGGCCTCGTCTAACATGACTCGGCCCCGAGTGGGAAGTCCAAACGTACGTGTCTGAGAAAAGATTTCTTCAGGGGAAAAATTGTCTGATTGTCGTCATCAGAGCCGCGCGGGCGTCTGCGACCGAGATGTAGCGGCCGGTGAGGGCGCTGAGCGAGCTCATGACCTGGGACTCCAGGCCGCACGGGTTGATGCGCTGGAAGTAATTGAGGTCCGTGCACACGTTCAGGGCGATGCCGTGCCACGTGACCCACTTTGCGGTGACCGCCACGCCGACGGAGGCCACCTTCTTTTTACGGCACCACACGCCTGAGAGCGGGGGGCGCCGCTTGCCGTCGGCGATGTCCAGCTCGGCCATGGCGGCGATGATCCAGCCCTCCAGCCGGCGGATGAACTTGGGGGCGTCACGTGCGTCCTCCGGCAGCATGACCACCGGATAGGCCACCAACTGGCCCGGGCCGTGATAGGTCACGTCGCCGCCGCGCTCGACCGCCACGACCGGCACGTCGCGGGCATCCAAAATGTTGGCCAGATCGCGGCTCTTGCGCCCGCGCGTGAAGACGTGGTCGTGCTCGACCAGGATCAGGGTGTCGCCCACCCGACCGGCCGTGCGGTCCTCCACCAGCTGTTTTTGCAGGGCGTGGGTCGCGGCGTAGTCCAGCCGCCCCAGGTCGCGGACCTCGATGCCGGGCCTAGCGATTGATCAGGTGCACAGCTTCACCGACCGCCGCCTTGGTGGCCTCCATAAAGGCCTCCGACAGCGTTGGGTGGCTGTGGATCGTCAAGCCGATGTCGTCGGCCACCGCACCCATCTCCACGGCGAAGCCGGCCTCTGCGATCAGGTCGCTGGCCTGCGGTCCTACGATCTGCGCGCCCAGAATCGCGTGCCCCTCTTTGGCCACGATCACGCGCACGAAGCCGTCGGTCTCGCCCGTGGTCATCGCGCGGCCCAGCCCCGCAAACGGATACTTGCCCGTCAGCACCTCGATGCCCTGGTCCTTGGCTTCTTTGGCCGTCATCCCGACCACCGCCACCTCGGGGCTGGTGAACACGATGGCGGGCACGACGCAGTCAAACGCCACATTCTTGCCTGCGATGACCTCGGCGACGACCTCGCCCTCCATCATGGCCTTGTGCGCCAGCATCGGGTTGCCCGCTACGTCACCGATCGCGTACACGCCCGGCACGTTGGTCTTGAGCTGGTCGTCCACCGTGATGAAGCCGCGCTCCACCTTGACGCCCAACGCCGCCAGGCCCAGGTTCTCGGAGTTGGGGCGCCGGCCCACCGTCACCAGGATCTTGTCGCAGGCGATGTCCTTCTTGGCGCCGCTGCTGTCCTCCACACTGCAGACGAGGCGCTTGCCCTTCTTCGACCAGCCCAGCGCTTTGTGCTCGAGCAGGATGTCCGCGTCCGCCTTCTTCAGCTTGCGCTGCACCGGGCGCACGATGTCCATGTCGAAGCCGGGCAGCAGCTGCGGCATCATCTCCACGACCGTGACCTTGGAGCCCAGTCGCGCGTAGGTGCCGCCCAACTCCAGACCGATGTAGCCGCCGCCGATCACCACCAGATGCTTGGGCAGCGCATCCAGCGCCAGTCCGCCGGTGGAGTCCAGGATATGCTTGTTGTCGAACTCAAAGCCCGGGATCTGCAGCGGCCGGCTGCCGGTGGCGATGACGATGGCGTTGGCCGAGATGTTGGTGATCGCGCCGTCGCTGCCGGTGACCTGCACCGTGTTTCGGCTGGTCAGCGTCGCCGTGCCCATCACGTTCTTGACGCCGTTGCCCTTGAGCAGCTGGCCGACGCCGCCGGTGAGCTTTTTGACGATGCCGCCCTTCCACTTCTGCATGGCCTTCATGTCCACGCTGACGCCCTTGATCGTGATGCCCATCGCCTTGGCCGACTGCGTTTTGGCGACCGTCTTGCTGGCGGTGATCAAGGCCTTGGACGGGATGCAGCCCACGTTGAGGCACACGCCGCCCATGTACTCTTTCTCCACGCACACGGTGTCGATCCCGAGCTGCGCCAGCCGGATGGCACACACGTAGCCGCCCGGACCCGCGCCGATCACGACGGCGCCCGTTTTTATGTCAGCCATTTGAGGAGCTCCTGCTCCTGCTCGATCAGGTGTCGCGGCTTCTCGGCGTACACGTCTTCGAACAGGGATTGGGGTGTGGGTCTGGGCACCGCCTCGCCGCGGATGACCTCGGCCTTGATACGTGCGGTGTAGTCGGCCTGCATGGCCTCTTCTTCGGCGTTCGACCACCAGCCCAGCACGTCCAGCGCCTTGCGCATGCGCGCGATTGGGTCGCGCAGCTTCCACTGCTCGGTGATCGACTCGTCGCGATAGCGGCTGGGATCGTCGCTGGTGGAGTGGGCTCCAACCCGGTACGTCAGCGCCTCGATAAACGCCGGCCGCCCGGTCTCCCGGATCTGGTCGACAACGTGCTTTGTGACCGCATAGCTGGCCAGCACGTCGTTGCCGTCCACCCGATAGCCGTCCATGCCATAACCGCGCGCCTTGATGGCGATGCTCTTTGCCGCCGTCTGCTTGTTCCAGCCGGTGCTGATCGCCCACTGGTTGTTCTGGCAGAAGAACAGCACCGGGGCCTTCAGTCTCGCGGCGAACTCCAGCGAGGTATGGAAGTCGCCCTCGCTGGTCGCGCCGTCGCCCATGTGCGCCAGCGCGATGGTCGACTCGCCCTTGATGCGCGCGGCCAGCGCCAGGCCGACCGCGTGCGGCAGCTGGTTGGCGATGACCGACGACAGCGTCAGATAGCGCATGTCTTTGTGCCCGTAATGGCAGGGCATCTGGCGGCCGCGCTGAATGTCCTCGTCGCTGCCGAAGAGCTGGTTCACGTAGTCCGCCAGCGTGAATCCGCGCAGCAACGCCACGCCGCTCTCGCGCAGGGCGGGCGCAACCCAGTCGGTGTCCTCCAGCGCGTAGCCGGACCCGATGATCGCGCCCTCCTGCCCGGTCGCCGCGCCGTAGAAGCTGATGCGACCCTGACGTTGCAGCGTGATCATGCGCCCGTCGATGGCGCGCACCAGCGACATGGTCTTGTACAGCGCCAGGTAGTCGTCGCGCCCCAGATCGGGGGCGGTCGCCTGGTCGATGACGCCGTCGTCGCCGATCACCCTATACAGGGTGGGCTCAGCGCCAGACTGCTCCGGCTTGATCACGGACACCTATTTCAGGTCCAGCAGAAACAGGTCCGGGTCCTCCAGCAGCTGTCGCAGCCGCTGAATGGCCGTCGCGCCCGTGTAGCCGTCCACCACGCGGTGGTCGAAGCTGGCCGACACGTACATCAGCTTGCGCGGCACCCACTGGCCGTCCTCCCACACGGGGCGGTCGAAGATCCGGTGGATGCCCACGATCGCGACCTCGCCAGGCGTCAGGATCGGGGTGGCCAGAATGCCGCCCACCTTGCCCAGCGACGTGATCGTAAAGCTGCCGCCCGAGACGTCATCCGGCGTGAGCTTCAGGTTGCGCGCCTTCTCGGCCTTCTCGGCGACCTCAGCTTGCACCTCCAGCAGGCTCTTTGTGTCCGCGCTGTGGATGACCGGCACCGTCAGGCCGCGGTCGGTCGCCACCGCGATGCCGATGTTGTAGCTGGTGTGGAACACGACCTCCTGGGCCTCGTCGTCCAGCGACGAGTTCAGCCACGGGTGCTCCTTCAGCATGATGGCGCAGCCCTTGATGATGAAGGGCATGTACGTCAGGTCCGTGCCGCGCGCCTGGGCCAGTGGTCGCATCCGCTTGCGCAGCGCGACCAGGTTTGTCATGTCCACCTCTTCGACAAAGGTGAAGTGCGGCGCGGTAAAGAACGACTGCACCATGGCGTTGGCCTGGGCCCGCCGGATGCCGCGCAGCTTGACGCGCTCACCCGCCAGCTTGGGCGTCGCGGGCGCGACCCGAGCGGTGGCCACGGCAGTGACCGGGGCCTGTGCAGGCGTGGCTGGACCCGCCGAGCCGTTGGCGGCACGCTCGACATCTTCGCGCGTGACGCGTCCCGCTTTGCCGCTGCCCGCGACCGTGTGAATGTCCACGCCAAGCTCGCGCGCCAGGCGTCGAGTCGAAGGCGCCGCCAGCACGCGACCGCGGTTGGCAGCGGGAGCGGCGACGGCGACCTGCTGAGCGGGGGCCGGCGGCGGCTCAGCGGGGGCCGGTGGCGGCTGAACGGGCGCATGCGCGGGCTGCGGGGCCGGCGGCGGGACATGTACGGGCTCCGGCGCAGGCGTCGGTTCCGGCGCGGGCGGAGCAGCGACCGGCGCAGGGGCCGCGGTGTCGCCAGTGCCGTCCAGCACGATCAGCGTGTCTCCGACCGGCACGATGTCGCCCGCCGCCCACGGAATCTTGGCCACGGTCCCCGCCTTGGGGCTTGGGATCACCACCGTCGCCTTGTCCGTCAGCACCTCCACGATCGGCTGGTCCTCGCCGACCGCGTCGCCCTCTTTGACGAGCCAGCCGACGATCTCTCCCTCAACCACGCCCTCCCCGATGTCGGGCAGCTTGAACTCGTACGACATGCTTCTCTCCTAAGCCTCGATTGTCTCCACCGCCGCGCCGACAATGCGGGCTGCGCTGGGCAGGTATTCGTGCTCCAAAGTGTGCGGGAACGGCGTATCCAGTCCGGCGACGCGCTTGATCGGCGCCTCCAGATACCAGAAGGCGCGCTCTTGCACCTGTGTCACCAACTCGGCGCCGAAGCCGCAGGTCTGCGGAGCCTCGTGCACCACGACGATGCGGCCGGTCTTCTGCGCGCTGGCTGCGATCGTATCCACGTCCAGAGGCACCAGCGAGCGGATGTCGATGACCTCCAGCGAGATGCTGTGCTGCTCCTGCGCCGCCTTAGCCGCCTCCAGCGCCGTGTGCACCATGGCGCCGTACGTGATCACGGTGACGTCCGCGCCCTCTCGCAGCACCGCCGCCTGGCCGATGGGCAGCGTGTAGTAGTCCGTCGGCACCTCGGCCTTGGCCGCCCGGTACACCCGCTTGGGCTCCATGAAGACCACCGGATCGTCGTCCTCGATCGCCGACAGCAGCAGCCCCTTGGCCTCGTACGGGCCCGACGGAATCACCACTTTCAGCCCGGCGGTGTGCGCGAAATACGCCTCGTTGCTCTGGCTGTGGTAGAGGCCGCCGCGGATGCCGCCGCCAAACGGCGTGCGAATGACGACCGGCGCCGTGAAGTGGCCCCCCGATCGGTAGCGGTACTTGGCCAGCTCGCTGACGATCTGGTCAAAGCCCGGGTAGATGAAGTCCGCAAACTGGATCTCCGGCACCGGCCGCAGCCCATACAGCGCCATCCCGATCGCCGTACCGATAATGCCGCCCTCGGACAGCGGCGTGTCGATCACGCGATCCGCGCCGTACCGCTCGTGCAGGCCCGCAGTCGCCCGAAAGACGCCGCCGAACTTGCCGACATCCTCTCCCAGCACCACGACCCGATCGTCCTGCGCCATAGCCAAATCCAGCGCCGAGTTCACGGACTGGATGATGTTCATCGTGCTCAATTCGCGCTCCGATTACGCTCTGCCTGCGCCAGCGCCATGGCGACAGTGTGTTCATGTGCGGACAGCCGGGACGTCGGCAGCGCCCGCTCGCGATCGACCATCGCCTCGATCAGCGTTGGCCCTCCGCCCTTGCGAGCTCGCTCGACCGCCTCGGCCACAGCGTCACGCACTGTCCGGGGATCGTCGCCCGGAACGCGCAGCCCCGGCACGCCGTAGCCCTCGCCCCGCTCAAAGACCGGGCACTCCTGCTCCTCGCTGCGCACCACAAAGACCACCGGGGCCTTCAGCACGCCCGCAAAGTTCACGCCCACATGGAAGTCCGCGTCACTGACTGCCCCGTCCCCCAGCTCGCACAGGGCGACCACGCCGTCTTTGCGCGCCGCCCACGCCAGGCCGGCCGCATGCGGAAGGCGCGCGGCAGCACCGTGACTGGTCGCGACCACGCGCAGCGCGGCGATCTCAGCGGCCGCCGACATGTCGTGCGCGTGGGCGAACAGCCTGGCAAGCGGCAGACCGCGCATCAGCGCCGGCACCAACACCTGGCGCCCCCAGAAGACCCAGTCGGTGTCCCGCAGCGCCGCGCAGCTGCCCACCAGCACCGCCTCTTCGCCCGTGCACGGCTGGTGCGGCGCGATGAGGCCGCGGCGCGACAGCTCGATCAGCTGCTGATCCAGCGCGCCGACCAGCGCTACCGTGTCCGGCACCGAGCTCTCCAACGTCAACGCCGCGCTCATGAGGCCGCTCTCGTACGCTCGAAGTAGTTGCGCATAAAGTACTCGCCCGCCCGATACGAGCTGCGCACCAGCGGTCCGGACGCGCAGTACACAAAGCCCAGCTCCAGCGCGATGTCGCGGTACTCGTCAAACGTCTCGGGCGTCACATACTCGACTACGTCCAGGTGCTTGGCGGTCGGGCGCAGGTACTGGCCAAACGTGACCACGTCACAGCCAACGCCGCGCAGCTGTCGCATGGCGTCCACCACCTCGTCGTGGGTCTCGCCGACGCCCAGCATGATCGACGTCTTGGTCAGCCCGTGGGCCACCGACGTGTTGGCCTTGGCGTACTCCAGCACGTCCAGGCTCTGCCGCCACGTCGCGCGCGCATCCCGGACCCGGCGCTGCAGCCGCTCCACGGTCTCCACGTTGTGCGCAAACGTGTCGGGGCCAGCGTCCAGGATCGCCTGCACCGACGCCATCTTGCCCTGAAAGTCCGGGGTCAGCACCTCGATCAGCAGGGTAGGCTGACGCACTTTGGTCGCGCGGATGGTCCGGGCAAAGATCTCCGCCCCGCCGTCCGGCATGTCGTCGCGATTGACGCTGGTGATCACCACGTAATCCAGCCCCATCTTCGAGATGGATTCGGCAACGCGAAACGGCTCGGCAAGGTCCACCCCGGGCGGCTTGCCCGTGGTCACCGCGCAGAAGCGGCACCCGCGGGTGCACGTGTCGCCCAGGATCATGATGGTGGCGGTCCCCCCGCTCCAGCACTCACCGATGTTGGGGCAGCGCGCCTCTTCGCAGACCGTGTTCAGCGACAGATTGCGGTGCCGCGACTTGATCTCGGCGTAGCGCGCGCCACCGGGCGCTTGTACTTTCAGCCAGCTTGGTTTTCGGGGGGTGGGCATCGCGCGCGCACTGTCGCCCATGCGCGTGCGCGAGTCAAGGCGCTAAGAGGCTGCAGTTAGCGCTTGGTGAGCCGATCGCGGATGACTTCCGGGGTCCATACGCCCAGGTCTTTGGACTGCAGCGCGATGACCTTTGCTACGTCCAACCCCATCAGCTTGGCGCCCTCGTCCGTCGGGTCCGGGACAGGCTCTACGATGATCTCAAACCGGCCGTTGTCGAACGGCTTGCCCGGCGCCTGCTCGACCTTGGCCACCCGCTCGCGCAGGCCCTGCTTCTCAAACTCCAGGGCGCGATGGATGCAATAGGGGTTGTTGCCGGGCCGGTCCAGCAGCACATGGCTGGTCCAGTTGCACCCGCCGCGGCACACGTCGGCGTAGTAGCAGCCGTCGCAATAGCCCCACATCTTCTCGCGCGTGAGCTCCTTGTCGCGAAAGCGCGCCAGCTCCGGCGTGTCCCACACGATCTCCGACAGCGTCATGTCGCGGATGTTTCCGCCGGTATAGACCTCGCTGCTCAACGACGGACAGCCCTTGATCTTGCCGTCGGCTTCGATGCCCAGCGAGTAGCGGCCCGCCGAGCAGCCAGTCCAGTGGGTGCCGTATTTGCCTTTGAAGCGCAGCAGCTCCTCGTACGGGCCGAAGTAGCCGAAGTTGTTGCCCGGCTGCAGCCGGATCCCGGCCGGATCCAGCTTGTTCTGCTTGATCCACACAACCAGCGGAAAGACCTCCAACAGGTCGTACGGCTGCAGCAGCAGGTCAGGGCGGTCCGCGGCGCGACCCATCGGAACCGTCAGCTGGATCTGCCACGCCTTGGAGTCCAGCTCCACCATCAGGTCCGCGACGCCGGGCAGCTCGGGCATGGACAGCCGGTTGATCTGGGTGTTGGTCGTAAGCCGAATGCCGGCGTCTACCACTCGTCTGGCAGCCTCCACCGCCGACTTCCACGAGCCCTTCGCGCCGCGCTGCGCGTCGTGCGTCTCTTCCAGGCCGTCCAGCGAGATCGAGATCGACTTCATGCCTGCCGCCGCCGCCGCGTTCACGCGCTCCTGGCTCAGATTTCGGGCGCCGGTCGTCATCGTGGCGCCCATGCCCTGCCGCGTGATCTCCGCGACCAGCACGTCCCAATCCGGTCTCAGATAGGCCTCACCGCCGATGACGGTGACCTCCCGTATTCCGAGCTCCGCCATCTGCCCGATCAGGTCCACGCACTCGGCGGTGGTCAGCTCGTCAGGCCGCTTGAAGCCGGCGCGCGAGCCGCAGTGCTTGCAGCCCAGATCACACTTCAGGGTGAGCTCCCAGACCACGTACAGCGGCGTGGGGCGCTCTATCTCTCCGCCGCGAGGGGTCCTCAACAGGCGGGCTGTGTCGGTGCTCACTCGGCGTCGGGGGCCGGCACGCCGTACTCAGGCTGCGGCGTGGGCTCGGGGGCGTCTTCCTGGACAACATCCGCGTCCGTGGTGCCGCCGTCGTCGCTGTCGTCGAAGCCGGGTCCGCCGTAGTCCGCAGCGCCCTCGCCGGGAGGCGCCGTGTCTTCCTCGATATCCGGGACGTCGCCGCCGGTCGTCGTCTGTGCGTCCGACTCCACGACGTCCGGGGCAAAGCCGGTGTCCACCGTGTCCTCTTCAAAGCCCGGTCCGCCGTAATCCGAGGCCGGATCGGGTGGGTCGGTGGTCTCGCCGGTGACCTCGGTACCGGTCGCCTCGGTGCCGGTCTCGGTGCCGGTCCCGGTGCCGGTCCCTGTGTCCGTGCTGCTGGTCTCGATGACGTCCTGATCCGCGCCGGTGGTCGTGGTCGTCGCCTCGTCGCCACAGCCCATCGCGGTCGCGCCGAACAACGACGCCGCGATGATGCTGCTGCGTCCGGTCATCAGGGCTTTGGCGGTCTTGCGTAGCGCCGTGGCTACAACACCCTCGTCAGCTACGGTGTTCTCGTCGGCAGCGAGGATGGAGGCGCCGCAAAAGGGGCACAGCGTGTCCCTCAGCTGCTCGGCGACCTTGATATGGGCGGCGCAGGCCGGGCAGCGGGTCAAACCCTCCCGACTAACTCTAACTTTCTTGACCATGCTCAAGATAGTACGGTCCGTCCGAACTGAACTCAACGATGACACAGATCATTGTAGGACTTGAGCCGTTCTGAGTATCTGCCATCCACGTGCGGAGAACACCCCAATGAGCAGAGTCTGCCTTTCCCTCCTGGTTCTTTCCCTTTGCAGTACAGCGTTTGCGGCCGATGATCCCCCGGGTCAGGTGCGGCTGTCGCTGGAGCGTTACGAGCAGCTGATGCGCGACGCCCAGAACCGCGCCGGCGGTCCACAGATCACGTGGGGACGCGGGGAGCTGCGGGTGACATTGCCCGGCGAGGAAGAGCGCTTTGTGACGGTCGATTTGACCGCAGTGGTCAAGATAATCGGTGGAGGCGCGGCTCGGGTCGCGCTGCTGCCCGGTGACGTGGTCATCGAGAGCGTGACCAGCGACGGAAGCAAGGCTGCGCTCACCCGTGACGCCGGCGCGCACATTCTGATGCTGCCGGACGGCGATGACGAGGTCACGGTGCGTGTGCGTTATCTGGTGCCCGCCCAGCCCGGGACGGCCGGCCGCACGGCGCTGATCCCGGTGCCCGCGCTGCCGGGCTCAACGCTGTTTGTGGAGGCCGGCGACCGCGCGATCGACATCTGGCCCGGTGGCAGGGTGCGCAAGCAGGGCTCCACGACGGTGGCCTCGCTGCCCAGCGCATTGGCTGTCGCGCTGCGGTTTGGCGACGCGGGCGGCGGTGGGTTGGTCCGCCGCGCCGACTACGAGCTGAGGGTCGGTGCCGACGGTGAAGGCGTCAACCTGTGGGCCCGCTTCGAGGTGCACGTCAAAGGCAGCAAGGCGCGCGTGCGGTTGGCTCCCGAGTCGCTTGCGCTGACTCACGTGCAGGAGAACGACAAGGCCCTGGTGACCCAGGTGCGCAACGGCTGGCACACGGTCGTCGTGTCCGGCGCCGGCGAGCATCTGGTGGTGGCCACGCTGCGCACCGCGGTCGATCGAACTCAAGGGCAGCCGCGCGTGGACGTGGCGCTGGACCGCGCGCCGATCACCAAGCTGACGGCCGTAATCCCCGGCAAGCGTAAGGTCACGCTGGAGCCCGCCGTGCCGCTGACGACGACCACCACGGGCGAGGGCGACGCGCAGATCACGACCGCGACCGGCTTTCTGCCGCCGTCCAACAAGGTTGTGCTGACGTGGACCGAGAAGCGCCCGGCGCCCGAGAAGCTCGTGCGTATCAACACGCAGACGTATCAGCTGGTCAGCGTGCAGGAGGGCGTGATGCGCTCCAAGGTGCAGATCGACTACGAGATCCTTCGCGGCAAGACCAAAGAGCTGGCGATCCAGATCCCCGAGGGCGTCGTCCTCTACAAGGTCACGGGCGACACCGTCGAGGACTGGCGCACGTTTGCCAAGACCGATGACGGCCAGCCGCGCCAGGTGCGCATCACGCTGGGCAATGAGCGGACGGGGTCGTATCGCCTCTCGCTGGAGCTCGAGCAGGTCATTCCCAAGAAAGAGGGCGCCGCGCTTGCCATTCCAGTGATCCGTCCGATGTCCGCCTTTCGCGAGACCGGCGTGGTCGCGCTCTTTGACGGCAAAAAGGTCGGGTTCGAGACCGCCGCGGCCATCGGCTACACGAAGGTGGGTCAGGACGCGCTGCCGGTCGCCATCCGCTCCGGTCTGGAGCGCACCGTGAGCCAGGCGTGGAAACACATCGGAGCGCCCGGATCCGTCACCAGCAAGCTGACCGAGGTGCAGGCCAAAGAGGTGCTGTACGACGCGCAGGTCATGGCGCTGTACACGGTGAAAGAGGGCGCGATCATCGCCAACGCCACCGTGCAGGTCGAGGTCAAGAGCGGCCGCAGTGAGCGCCTGGTGCTCACCTTTCCGCAGGACGTCACCATTCTGGCCGTCACGGCCCCGAGCCTGAGCAAGAAAGGCGAGCTGAAGGAGTTTGACGCCGGTGAGGGGCGAAAGGCGTACGAGCTGAAGTTCAGTCAGGCGCTGGAGGGCACCATCGAGGCGCATCTGGAGTTTGAGCTGGTGCCCAAAGCCAAGGCTGCCAACATCCGCCTGCCCGACGTGCGCGTGCACGGCGCCGAGGTGGAAGAGGGCAGCTTCGGGATCACGGCGGAGACCGGGATCGAGGTGCAGCAGGCCAGCTCCGCCGAGCTGCGGAAAGTGGACGTGACCGAGCTGCCCGAGTCGGTCAGCCGGCGCGCCATGGGCGGGACCGAGATCCTGCTGGGCTACACCTACGCGCACACGCCGTGGGAGCTGAAGCTGCACGTCAAGCGCCACGAGACCGTGCAGACGCTCAAGGCGATGATCACGCAGGCGTGGCTTGAGACCACGGTGTACGAGGATGGCCATGTGGTGACGCGGGCCGTCTTTGACGTGCGCAACGACGACCGCCAGTTTGTGCGGCTGATGTTGCCCGAGGGCAGCAAGGTCTGGAGCGTCAGCGCCAACGGGCAGGCGATCAAGGCCGTGTCCGACGAGAAGGGCGCGGTGGCGATTCCGCTGCGCAAGGGCACGCAGGCGCGCGTGGAGATCGTCTATCAGGCGACCCGTGATGCGCTGGGCAGCCTGGGCTCGCTGGAGTTCCTGGCCCCCCGCGCGGACGTGGTGGTCACCGATCTGCAGTGGCTGATGCGCGTGCCGATGGACTACGCGCTGCACAGCATCAGCACCGGCATGGATGAGGCCGATGCGCGCGACTACCGAGCGCCGGGCGGCGCCGCGTCCGCCATGCCCATCCCGATGCCGCAGGGCTCGGACACCCGCATGCTGCTCTACACCCTGGCGGTTCAGGAGCCGACCGAGGACGCCGTGGAGTTCAGCATGTCGTACGTCAGCCGGCCCAGCGAGGGCTTTGGCGGGCTGCTGTGGATCGTCGCGGTCGTGCTGTTGCTGCTGGTGGTTTTCCGCCGCGGGGCGGGTCGTCAGATGGGCGCGATTGGCTGGCTGATGCTGCTGGTCGGCCTGGGTAATCCCGGTGACGACTACGCGCAGACGCGCCACAACGCGGGCTTCTGGGGCATCGACGAACTGGCCCGCCGCGATGGCGGCCGGCTTCGGCGCGGCAAACGCGAGTAC
>CAZJHX010000228.1:0-13124 GCA_964545715.1 uncultured Myxococcales bacterium | reverse complement strand
CGGTCTAGCGCTCGATTTCGGCCTGGATGAATCATCCTCCGCGAAATCGAGCGGTCTAGCGCTCGATTTCGGCCTGGATGAATCATCCTCCGCGAAATCGAGCGGTTTGTCCGCGGGGTCGGGGGTGGGTGCGGTTTGACCCCGAAGTGTCAACGGCTTGACGAAACGGCGCCGAGGTGTTGACGGGGCGGCGCGGGGTGGTTGGGGTAACTATCTGATATTACGGGTTGTAGGGGCCTCTTGAGGGCGTGGCATACGGGTTGCAACTTGTGCGTGCACCGTGGACCGGGGAATCCCGAGAGGCACTCAAGGTCGTTAGTATGGATATCGCAACCGTAGTTGGATTTGTTACCGCCTTCGGGCTCATCGTCGGCTCGATGGTGATGGGTGGCTCGGTCGGCGCGTTCGTCGATGTGCCCTCTTTGTTGATCGTGCTGGGCGGCACTATTGGCGCCCTGATGATCAACTACCCGATGGAGCGGGTTACGTCGGCCGGTGGTGTGGCGCGCAATGCGTTTTTCGCGAAGCTGCAGTCGCCCAAGGAGATCATCGAGCGCATCGTCAGCTACGCGTCGCAGTCGCGGCGTGACGGCGTTTTGGCGCTTGAGGGGGCGCTGGAGACGGAGTCGGACGGCTTCTTGAAGAAAGGGCTGCAGCTGGTCGTGGACGGCCAGGATGTGGACGCCATCGGACAGATCCTTGAGGTGGAGATAGATCACATCAAGAAGCGACACGAGGCGGGCGCTGAGTTCTGGACGACCGCCGGAACCTTCGCGCCCGCGCTTGGCCTTATCGGCACCCTGATCGGGCTGGTGCAGATGCTCGGCGCCATGGAAGACCCGTCGAGCATCGGTCCCGCCATGGCGGTCGCGCTGTTGACCACCTTCTATGGCGCGCTCTTCGCCAATGTCGTGTGCAACCCCATCGCCGGAAAGCTGGGTAATCGCTCGACTGATGAGGTGCTCGTCAAGAATCTGGCGCTGCAGGGCATCCTTCAGATCGCGACCGGCGCCAACCCGCGCATTGTCGAGCAGCAGCTCCACTCTTTCCTGTCGCCTGCGCTGCGGCAGAGCCAGTTCGAGAAATAAGGGCGGCACTTGGACGATCTGCAAACAGTCACGGACGAGAGCAACGGCCCCGCGCTGAAGCCGGAAGAGGTGACGGTCTACGTCGTCGACGGGTTCATGGTGATGTTCACCGCCCTGTCGATGATTCTGTTGGCCTTCTTCATCCTGCTGAACTCGCTGGCCGTTCAGGACGAGCGCAAACAGCGCGCGGCCATCGGGTCGCTCCTGGGCTCCTTCGGCGTGATGCCCGACGGCGTCGGCTTCGATGAGACCGGGTCGTACGTCGCCAAGGTCGAGTACATCTCTCTCAGCGAAGAGATGACGATGTTCGCCGCCTTCGAGGCGTTCCTCGACGACGAGTGGAAGGCCAGCGATGTCGACACGTACATCGACGAGGAGGGTCGTCGCCGCATTCGGTTCACGAACACCTTCATGTTCGAGTCGAACTCCGTACGGCTTCACCCGCGCGTGTTCCCGCTGTTGGACCGCCTGGCCGCCATTCTGAAAGAGCTCGATCGACCCGTTGAGGTCGAGGGGCACACCGACATCGCTCGCGGCCGCACCTCCAACTGGAAGCTGTCGGCGCGGCGCGCGGCCTCGGTCGTTCGGTACATGGAAGAGGGCACCGGCCTCATGGCGTCACGCCTCACCGCCGTCGGTTTCGGCGCGTCGCGGCCTTTTACCAGTGACTCGGACGCGCGCAACCGCCGCGTCGAGATCGTGGTGAACTGATGTCCAACCAGAAAAAGCCCGAGCCCAATGTCAAAGTCGTCGTCACGGGTCAGTGGATGATGACCTTCAGTGACCTGCTCACCCTGCTGTTGGCCTTCTTCGTCATGCTCTTGACGATGTCGTCCATGGACGATCGCAAGTTCCGCGACGCCTTCGGCATGTTCTCGGGCGCTTTTGGGACGCTGGCCAAGCAGACTGATCCGGGTATGGCGCCGGACTTCATCGTTCCTATCGCCGCGCCCATCCCCGAGATTCTGGTCAGCGACCTGGAGGACCTCCTCGATCGCCACATGCGTGAAGAGTCCGCCGACGAACTGACTACGCCGCCCGACGTTCCGCCGGAGCCCGAGGATTACAAGCCGCTCTTTACCGTGGAGCGGGTACCCAACGGCGTCGAGGTTCGCATCGCCGGCGACCTGCTCTTCGAGTTGGGCAAAGCTCGCTTGCGCCCGCGCTCGGTCAACCTGCTGCGCGTCGTCGCCGGCGAGGTCGCCGACATGCAGGTCGACGTGCGCGTCCAGAGCTGGGTCGCCCCGCAGTTCGACCGCGACCACGCCTGGGCCGTCAGCCTGGACCGCGCGTCCGCCGTCGCCGACGTCATCGCGCGCACACGTGGCGTCGACGGCAAGCGCGTCTCGCTGATGGGCTATGGACGCCCAGCCGACGAGCAGCTGAACGGCAGCAGCTCAGTCGTCGCGCTGAAGTTTTTCATGGACGAGCGCAGCGGCGTCATCGACGTCGACACGCTCCAAGACGAAGTGATTCGCACGGAAGACAATCTGGACACCGATCGGGAGGTCGAGGATGGCAGATAAAGACAACGAAAACATGGACATCGAGGGAGACGAGGCGCAAGCGCCCAAGAAGAGCCCCATGGTCATGATTCTGGCAGGCGTAATCGTCCTGTTGCTCGCCGGTGGCGGCGCCTTCTTCTTCTTGAAGGGCGGTACCAGCGAGGCCGCAGCGGCCGAGACCGAAGCCGAAACGGAGAAGCTCGGCACGCTCGTCCAGATGGAGTCGTTCATCGTCAACCTGAATGAGGCCAAGTCCACGCGCTACCTGAAGATCCGCTTCAGCGTCGAGCTCGGGAATGACGAGCTGAAGGCGGTGCTGGACGAGCGAAAGGACGTCGTGCGCGACCGCGTGCTCACATACCTCTCTGGTCTGTCGGTGGACGAGGTCCGTGGCTCCGAGCCGAAGGAGACCATCCGAGAGGCCGTGACCCAGAAGATCAACGAAGCCTGCAACACCGAAGACGGCGTGCGCAGCGTGCTCTTCACCGAGTTCGTGGTCCAGTGAACGGCCAGACGGACACAGCGCAGGCCGACGTTCAGGTCTCGCAGGAAGAGATGGACGCGCTCCTGAGCACCATCAAGCAGACCTCCGACAGCCGGGCCCGCGAGGACCTGGGTGACGGGCGCCTGCAGGATGTGGTCGGCTACGATCTCGTGGCCGCGCGCTCGGTCGGCGGCGGGCAGCTCCCCACGCTGGACCTGGTCAACGAGCGGTTCGCCAGCCTGATGGCCGGCGCCTTCTCGCGCATGGCCAAGCAGCGCACCCAGGTGGTCGCAACGTCAGCCGGCCCGGTGAAGTTTGTGGAGTGCGCGTCCAAGCTCAATAACCCGATCTGCCTACAGATCGTCGAGCTGGACGGCCTTCGTGGGACCGGCATCCTGGCGCTGGACGCCAATCTGCTCTTCCACCTGCTCGACCTGCTGCTGGGCGGCAACCCGTCGTCCGTCGTGGACGCCGGCGACATCCTGCGCCGTCGCGGCCTCACCGCCGTCGAGCGTCGTCTCTTCGCTCACCTCACCCGCGTGCTGGCGGGCGAGCTGACCGCGGCGTGGGACGGTGTGGCCTGGCTCGGGATGCGACCGATTCGCGCCGAGACCGACCCCAAGCATGTCGCGCTGTTTGAGCCGGGTGAGATGGTTGTGGACGCGGTCTTCGACGTTGAGGTCGCCGGCTGTGAGGGCCAGATTCATCTCATCATGCCGCAGAGCGCGCTCAAGCCGATCGAGAAGAAGCTGGCCAGCGGCCTATTGGACTCGGGCGGCGAGGACGAGGCCGAGGCCTGGCAGCAGCCGCTGACCACGTTACTGCGCGAGGTGACTGCGCTGACAACCGCGGAGCTCGGTCGCACGACGCTGACGCTGCGAGACCTGCTCAGCCTCAAGAAAGGTGAGGTCATTCGACTCGACCGCGAGCCGGACAATCCGATCACCGTCTACGTCGAAGGCGCGCCCAAGATGATGGGCCTGCCCACGCTTCAACACGGAAACATCGCGGTGGAGATCACATCGAAAGTGGTCGCACCCGCACGAAAATCGCAAACCGAGGGAGATGACAATGGTTGATACAACCACCGACGCCGGGCTCGCGCCCGAGACTACCGTGCCCGCACCCGCAGCGCCCGAGCCGACCACGCCCGCGATCGGCGCTACCGCCGGCGATGTGAGGCCGCTGGGGTTCTTGATGGACGTGCGCCTGCAGGTCAGCGTGGAGCTGGGCCGCCGTCGCTGCCGGATCGCCGAGCTTCTGTCTCTGGGCCAGGGCTCGATCCTGGAGCTGGACAAGATCGCCGGCGAGTCGCTCGATATCCGCGTCAACGACCACTTGATCGCCCGTGGCGAGGCGGTTGTCGTCAATGACAAGTTCGGCGTGCGCCTCACCGAGATCATCACGAGCGCCGAGAACATCGGCAGCTTGCTGTAGGCACAAAAGGGGGGATTCCAAATGCGTCTTACCATTGCACTGACAAGCATCACGCTGCTGCTGACGCTGACGGCGGAGGCCAAGAAGCCCAGCCGGCAGGCGCTGCTCGATGCGCTCACCGCTCCGATCGAGGAGGCGCCCGCCGCCACCGAGACCGCTGAGCCGTCCGAGACCGCACCGCAAGCCGAAGCCGAGCCGGTCCAGGCCGTTGAGGAGCCGGCGCCCAAGATCGTCGCGATCGCTCCGCTACGTCCCGCGCCTCGCGCTGTGGCGCCGGAGGCGGCCGAGCCCCCCAAGACCAAGGGCACGCCGCTCAAGCGCGGAAAGAAGCGCACGCCGCTGGACTCTCTGCGCGAGCGCGACGGTGACTCCAACGCCAGCACCAGCTACCTCCTCGTCGGTCTGGCGCTGCTCGGCCTGGGCGCCGTGGCCTGGTGGCTGAAGCGCCGCGCCACTCGTGGCAACCCCTGGGCCGCCGCGGCGCACAGCATGGAGACCATCGCGGTCCACCGCGTGGCCGGTAAGCACATGGTCGGTCTGGTCCGCGTGCCGGGTCGCGTGCTGGTCGTAGGCATCAACGACAAAGGTCTGACACTGCTGACCGAGCTGGACGAGTCCGACGTTACCGGCGTCGAGGCGACCGTGGCGGCCGGTGCGGTCGCCGGCGCCGAGAATGACTCCTTCGCTGACCGCTTCGCGCGACTGCGCGACAGCTTCAACGCGGGGAAGAACCGCGACCCTTTCCAGGCGGCGCTCGAGGAAGAAGAGGCCCCCGTCGATGAGCTGATGCGCCTCGACGAGCGAGCCGCTATCCGCGAGCGCCTGGAAGCTCTGAGAACCCGCGTCGCTTAGAGGGCCCCTCGAATGTCAGCCGCAGGCCTGAACGCAGGCCGCGTAGCCCGGATCGGTCGGCGCCCCACACTTCTGGACGCAGTCGCCCTCCCCACCGTCATCGCCCGTGTCCGCGCCGTCCGTGCCGCCGGTGTCAGCCACAGCTACTCCGCCGCAGGTGCCGGTGCAGGTGCCCGAGCACTTGCAGTCCGCCGACTTGCCTTCGACGCTGCAGCTTCCATTGGCGCAGTTGAAGTCGCAGGTCGCGCCCTCTTCGCAGGTGAAGCTGCACGACTGGTTGGCGTTGCACGTGGCGTTGCAGTTGGAGCCCGACAAGCAGCTCATATTGCAGGTCGCCGGCTCCGCGGAGCAGCTTGTACCGCAGCTCTCACCGTCCTTGCAGACCGTGTTGTTGCCCGCCTTCGTTCCGTCGCCGCTGCACCCCAGCGTCGCGATTGCCATCAGCACTATGGCTGCAAGCCTCATATCCGCCCCCTCTTTGTGATGGCCTAATTGTTACGCTGATCCTGGGCTCGATCCAAGCGGTACACCGCCGGCCGGTGTCGCGCCACCGAGTCGCTCCAGGTGTGCGTGCCTCCGTGCGCCACAAACGCGTGGCGCAGCGCGGTCTTCCTGCCGACACTGACACTGCGATGGATCACATACCGCGCACCCGGAGTCAGCCCCGTCAGGTGAACAGTCACTGCGACACGGTGGGCACCCTGAGCGGTGATTGTCAGCCGCGTACGGCCCGCCGTCTTATGGGCCAGCCCGACGATCGCCAAGCCGAAATACGACTGGTAGCGGTTCGCAAATCCCAAGCCGCGCTCTGTGCTCTTCAGCGCCCATGTAGAGCGCTTGAGTTGCTTGTTCCAGGTGGTGTTCAGTGTTAGCGACCGGGCGTCGTGGCCCACGGCCAATACAAAGTGGTCCAGCGCCCACTCGGGATGTTGACTGGGGTTGATCTTCACGCCCACAAGCACAGGCCGGCCGCCGCTGATCCGTTGCTTCACCCAGTTGATAAAACCCGGCAGGTCGCGCCCCTTGTCAGACCACACAAAGCGCGCGCCAAGCGCCTTCAGCGCCACCGGGATGTCTCGGGCGTACAGGTCGGGGTGTTGTGGGCGGCCCGCCTTGTTGATGTCCGCCTGCGGCACGTAAGCGCCGTAATACAGTAGCGCCTGCTGGATTGCGCTTTCACCACACCAGCCCTCGGGCGGGGCGGCGGGGGCGCTGGGGCGGTCCGCGATGGGGAGCAACACGGGCGATTGGGCCACCGCTGCCGGGGCGGACATGGCCAGGATCATCAGCGTGACGGTGGTTGTTCTCATGCCTCGGTAGAACCGGGCGTGTCTTCCGCGGATTCCTGCCGCCGGCTTGCAAACAGCACGGCAACCAGGGTGATCAGGCTGAGCGCCGCGCCCATCGGCAGTCCGGGGACGGCATACCGTAGCGCAATGGTCTGCGACCCTGGCTCGACAGCCAGCGCTTTAAGAGAGCCGTAAGCGCGCAGGATGGGGCGGTCACCCGCGGACCACCCGGCGGCAAAGGCGTCGCGCACGATCAACAGCGCTGGTCGGTCCGTGGTGACCTCGATCTCCCACGCAGTGTTGGTTCTGGTGGTCACCGAGGCGCAGTCCCACGCCGGGCTTGGGGCGGTGTTGTCCACGATGCCCGCCAACAAACCCGCCGTCTCGTCATCGATGGGCGCGCCGGCTGTGCGCGCCTCCACCACGGCCCGCCGCCGCGGGTTGACCGAGGCCAGCCTCTCCACCACGTCTTCCGGCTTGGCCAGCACCGCCCCGTCGACACAGAACGCGTCCGGCAGCGCCGTCCCGGCCGGCGCCGCGATGGCCATCGACACCGCGTCCACGCGAAGCACCGGCTTCAGCTCGCCCGCCTCCAGCGCCGGCGCCAGGCGCTCGTCCGTGGCGCGTATCGGAAACAGCAGCAGATCGGCGCCCAGCATCGGCGCAGCGCGCACCGGATCCTCCCACAGCCACTCTTCGGGCTGCATCGCGTGACCCACGCGCGCGGGCGACTCCGCACCGACCCGCCGGACCCCGTTCTCCAGGGCGCTGTTGGCCCGCAGAGTCAGATTGTGGCGCCGGTACGTCTCGACCAGCCCGTCCAGGTCGCGGTGGTGCGGGATCGCGTCCAGGCCCGGGTGTCGCCCGATGCGCGGGGTGGCTACCCCCGTGCGCGGCTCGATCGCCTCGAGCAGCTCGGTCGAGGTCGTGAACATGGCTGGATCGCCCGGCCACACCAGCGTGCGCGCCTGGCCGGCGACATCCACCACCGCGACCAGCGCCAGCGCCGGCACCAGCCACGAGAGCCTGCGCGCGGACAGCAGCAAGGCGCCCCCCGCCAGGATCGCCACGACCAGCGCGCGCGTTGCGCCTGTGACTTGAACGGCGCGCGCCGGCTCGGTTACCGGCACCAGCGCCAGCCGCTCGATGCGTGCCGTCATAGTCTCTCCGGCGAGCAGCACCCCCAGAGCGGCCAGCCCGATCGCCGCGGCGATGAGCAGGCCTGCCCGCAGAAAGCGCGCGTCGATGTCGGGGCGGCTCAAACGATCGAGCCCCAGTCCGCCCAGCAGCGCCAGGCACAGCGTCGCGGGCATCACCCACTTTTCGGGATATCGGAAGATGCCGAACCCGGGGACCCACTCCACCAGCACCGGGTACAGGGGCGTGTGTTTACCCAGCGCCAGCAGCAGCGCCACACCCAGCGCGCAGCCCAGGCCCAGGGCGACCGGCCGACGGTCTGTATCCGCGAACGCCAGCGGCGCCACCACGAGCGCCGTCACGCCCAGATAGATCGAGTAATAAAAGAAGTTGCCGTCGTTGCGACCGTCGGTCAGCGACTGGCCCCACAGAGAGAACTCGGGCGCCCAGCGGCCCCAGAAGTCGGGCAGCACGAAGCCGGCGAGGCGCTCGGGATGCAGGGACCACAGGGTCGCCTCCGCGTCGATGCCCGTGGAGCGCACGGAGTGCGGCACAAACAGGGCGGTCGGCAGCAGCTGGATCGCAGCGAGCCCGACAGCGGCGAACGCGGACAGCGCGACCAGTCGGGCTGGGGCGCGAAGGCACAGCGCCAGCGCCACCGTGATCGCCGCGGCGATCGGGGAGCCCGCCAACACGGTCAGCGCCAGCGGGATCGCCGTGCGCGCCAGGCTCCCGCGCAGCGCACCGCACAACGTCAGCGGCACCCACGCCCACGCAAGGATTGGGAAGACGTAGCTCGTGCTGGAGATCAGCGCGCCGGACAGGGCAAACGACACGCCGCCCGCCAGCGCGCCCCACGGACCGGCGCCGAGGGCGGCCAACAGGCGGTGGGTCCCCACGAACGCCAGGCCGATGTGCGCGACGATCAGCAGGTTCAAACCCCACGTAAACGGCAGCAGCACCAGCAGCAGGTTGGGCGGATAGAACGTCCCAACGATCGGGTTCGCCGCCTGCGGGAGGCCCAGCCCGATGTCGGGGTTCCACCATGGGCCTGCGCCTGCGGACCACTGTTGAGTCGCCCAGCGCACCAGCGGGTGGTAGATGTGGCTGTAGTCCGAGTAGAAGAAGGTGTCGCCGAGCAGAATGGCCGAGAACACTAGTGCGATAGCCAAACCGCCGACTGTGAGCGTGATCGCTGAGAGGTGCCGCGCCATACGAGGGCCATCACGGTAACCGAAGCGCGCCGGTTTTTCGATGTTCGGGGTCGTCTGGCGCCGCTGGCCGGGATCTGCGTGGGCATCTGCGCCGCCGTTGGGGTCTTTGCGGGCGGCCACGCGTTTGCCATCTACGACGACAGCTACATCTTTCTGCGCTTTGTGCAGAACATCTACGGCGATTGTCCGTTGGCCTTCAACTGCGCGGATGGGCCGCTGGAGGCGTTCACGTCGCCGCTGTACCTGTTGCTGCTCACCGTGGTCGGGCTGCCGGTCGGCGATCTGGAGCTGACGACCCAGCTTCTGTGCCCGGCTTTGCTGTGCGCCGCCCTGGGTACGGCTGCTGTCACGGCGGCTCACCCCCGCTTCGAGGCGGGCCGGGCCGGGCTGCTGCTCGCGCTGGCGACCGGGCTTGTGCTGGCCCTGGACGACGTCGTCCTGCTCAACGCCGTGGTCGGTGTCGAGACCGGGTTGGCCGCGCTGGTCATCGTCTTGTTGGCACGGGCGGCGCTGCACCCGGCGAAGCGCGGGCTCCGTACGCTGATCGTCCTCGCCGTGCTGACGCGCCCCGAGTGCGCGCTCTTCGCCATCACGCTGCCCGTGTTGAAGGAGGCTCGCGACTGGCGCTGGTGGATCCCCATCGCGGCCTCCGCCGTGGTGATCGCGAGCGCGCGCTGGCTCATTTTTGCCGACATCCTGCCCAACACCTTCTGGGCCAAGTCGGGGGGCACGGCGACCCACCTGCAGCTGGGGTGGGCGTATCTGGTGACAGGCTTTCAGAACTTCCCGCTGGTCGCGGCCGCGCCTTTGGCTTTGTTGGCGCCCGCGACGCGCCGTCCGGTGGCCTGGCTTTTGAGTGCGAGCACGCTGTGGCTGCTGTTCTTTTTGCGCTCAGGTGGGGACTTCTACGAGTACAGCCGGCTGCTCTTTCCGCTGGTCCCGATGCTGACGGCGCTTGCCGCATACGGCATCTTCTGCGCGCTCAGTCGCGTGCCCAGGCTGGGGGATCGGCAGGTCATCGCCGCGGCGCTCACGGTCGTGATCGCAGTCGGCGTCGCGCGCCGGCAAGACATCCCGGATCAAGGCCCGTTCGAGCGCGTCACCAAGTGGGCGGCGGTGGGCAAGCTGCTCCGTGAAGTGCACCCCGGCTTCAAGGTCGCGGCCACCCCTGTCGGCGCGATCAGCTACTTCTCCAACGCGCACATCGTGGACATCGTCGGTGTCTGCAACCGGGACGTCGCCAAGTCCGGCAACACGTCTCCGGCGCTGCGCTTCGACTCCATCGGGCACGAGCGCCACGACACCGACTACATTTTGGAGCAGGAGCCGGACATCATCGTGCTGCTGTCCCACGGCAGCCGCCCCTTCAAGCCGGGCGACAACTTCGAGACCCCGGTTTACGGCGAGTTCCTGCTGCTCAAAGCCGTCTCGGAGGGCCGCGCGCCTTACGTGCCGTACACGCCCGCCGTGCTGCCGGGGGTCTATTGGCACATGCTGCTGCGCAGAGACCATGCTCGGTGAGACGCTGGCGCTGGGCTCCGCCGTCGCGTGGGCCTGCAGCGTCATCCTGTTCAAGCGCTCCGAGGCCGTCTCCCCGCAGGCGCTGAACCTCTTCAAAAACGTCTGGGCCACGGCTCTGCTGCTGCTGACGTTGCCGATCATCGGCGCGGGCATCGACTGGGATCGCTCGTCGGGCGACTGGTGGCGGCTCATCGTCAGCGGCGTCCTGGGCATCGCCATCGCGGACACGCTGGTCTTCGTGGCCCTGCGTCGCCTCGGCGCCGGTCTGCTGGCGGTCGTCGAGTGCGTCTACGCGCCGTCCATCGTCATCTTGTCGGTCCTGTTTCTGGATGAGCAGGTCGGCTTGGTCTTTCTGGTCGGCGCGGTCTGCGTCGTCGGCGGGGTCCTCATCGCCACGTCGGAGAGCGCGGAGGGGGAGCACATCGACCTGCCCGGCGTCGCGTTCGGCGTGCTCGGCATCGTGGCTATGGCGGCCGGCGTCATCCTGGCAAAGCCCGTGCTCGAGCGCAGCGGCCTGGTGGAAGTCACCACCGTCCGGCTTATCGCCGGCGTGGTCGGTCAGCTCCTGTGGCTTACGGTGATTCCGAGTGGTCGACATGCGCTGGCCGTGTTCCGCCCCAGTCCGGTATGGCGCACGCTGATTCCCGCGTCGATTCTCAGCTCGTACGTGGCGATGCTGCTCTGGCTGGGCGGCTACAAATGGGCCGACGCGTCCGTCGCTGCCGTCTTGAACCAGATGGCGACCGTCATGACCATCGTCTTCGCCCGCATCTTTCTCAACGAGGTCATCAGCCCGCGCAAGGCCGCCGGCGCCACCGCTGCAGTCGCCGGGGCGCTGCTCATTCTGGTGTGGTGAAGGCTCAGTCTCGGACGCTGCCGCCCTCGAAGCTGAAGCGGCGGATCACCTCGTCGATCGTGGCGAGCTTGGCCGCCGTCATGTTGGTGATCGACAGCCCGCTGCAGTAGCGCCCGCCGTCCTCCACCTTGGACCAGCGGCACACCGCGTCCACCTGCAGCTCCCCGCCGATCGTACGCGGCAGCTGGACAGCCAGGGACAGGGTCGCGCCGTCGACCAGCGGTGCCGTGTGCAGCAGCATCAGGCCGTCGGCGCTCAAGTCGGCGACATGCCCGAGTGGCTGGCCGTTCTGCGACACCTTCAAGTACAAGACAGTCCGCTTGCGAGCGGCCGCGCGTGTGTGATCAGTCATGGCTAATCCATACGGTCAGGGTTGTGCCTTCGCCGAGCGTCGAGGCGATCGTCGCGTCGCCCCCGCACTCGCGGGCTGTGGTTCTAATGACGTCCGTGCCGACGCCGCGGCCTGAGAGCATCGTGACCTCGTCGGCCGTCGTGAAGCCGGGCTCAAAGACCCGAGGCACCGTGGCCGCCTGCATGCCGCGCCCGTCATCCGCGATCTCGAAGACCACGCGATCGGCCTCTTCACGGCAGCGGATCGTGACCGTGCCCATGGCCGGTTTTCCCGCGGCCTGGCGGGCCTGTGGCGACTCGATGCCGTGGTCCATGGCGTTTCTCAGCGCGTGGATCAACATGTCGCGTACGGCCACGACGCGCGCTGGGGGCACCGTCACGCGCCCACAGACCTCCAGCACGATCTCCTTGCCCAGCTCCGGCGCCAGGTCGGCGACCATCTGCCGCAGCCGCCCGAAGAGGCTGTCCAGCCCGGCCCGCTCGCGATTTCTCGGGCCGAGGGCGTCCACCTGCCCGCGCATGGCGCCCACGCTCCCGCGCAAGGCATCCATTACGCCGCGCGAGACAGCGATGGCCCCGTCTCGCAGCTTCTGAAGCAGCGTCTCGGCCCGGTGCGCCTCATCGCGGACCTCGTCGGCGCGGCCCAGCGGCGCCGCGCCTTTGATCGTGTGCATCAGCCGAAAAAGCCGGCTGGGCGAGTTGGCGGTCAGGGCGTCGTCACACTGGTCCAGCAGCTCGTGCGCCTCCGCGGCAAAGTCCGCGACTGCCTGGTCCGACGCCACGGCTCTCTGCTGAGGCGGCGCATCGGTGGCGGTGAGCCGGATGTGCGCGACGGCGCCGTCCTCGTAGATCGGCTCCCACATCAGCGCCACGGTGTTGTCGCCCAGCCTTGCGGAGGGCGGCGGCTCCTCGCTCGCCAGCAGCCACTGCAGCTCGTCCGCGCCGAAGATGTTGCTGATCCAGAACAGCATGCGCGCGCTCAAGGCCGGGGCCGACGCCTCGCTGAGGTTGATGACGTCCAGCACGCTTCCGCGGGCCAGCGCGTGCGCCGGCGCCAGCGACGACCAGCCGTCACAAAAGGACTCGACATGCCCGTCGCGACCAAACACCAGCGTCGCCAGTCGCTTCTCGCTCACCCCCGCGTTAACGTCTCGCGCGTGCGGGAACTGTAGGGAGTATGCCAAGATGCAGGTCGTGAGCCGCTGCATCGCCGTGTCCGTCACACTGTTCGCCCTCAGTCTTCAGCTGCATGCGTGCGGCGACGAGGACACCCGAAAGTCCGTCTTCCCATCAAACATCACCGGCCAGGATATCGCGGCCCCGCCAAGCGACGACGGGCCGTGTACACCCGCCTGCGACGGCAAAGAGTGCGGGGACGACGGCTGTGGCG
>CAZJHX010000227.1:0-13239 GCA_964545715.1 uncultured Myxococcales bacterium | reverse complement strand
GTAGGAGTTGTTGTCGTTGTGGTCGATTTCGTTTTCGTTTTGGTCGTGTTAGAAGTTTTCGATATCGTCGTGTTCGTCGTGGTCGGTGTGGGCGTTGGAGTGCAGCTGGCAGTTGTCGGAGTCGTCGGCCCAGTTGTCGCCGTCATCGTCCGCGTCACACGCGTCGCCCGCCCAGTCCGTGTCCGTGTCCGTCTGGTCGACGTTGGGCACGGTGTCGCAGTTGTCGCTGGTGTCCGCCACGCCGTCGTTGTCGTCGTCGATGTCGCACAGGTCGCCGATACCGTCGCCCTCGTTGTCCTGCTGCAGCGGGTTGGCCGCCTTGGGGCAGTTGTCCGCCGTGTTCAGCACGCCTTCGTTGTCCAGGTCGGTGTCACACACGTCACCGATGTGGTCCGCGTCCGTGTCCAGCTGCGCCGTGTTGGCGTCCTTGGGGCAGTTGTCGGCGCCGTCATCGATGCCGTCCGCGTCCTGGTCCGTGTTGATGTCGCACGCGTCGCCCACGCCGTCCTGGTCCGTATCCACCTGCTCGGGGTTGGCCGTGACCACACAGTTGTCCAGCACGTCGTACACGTTGTCGCCGTCGTCATCGTTGTCGCAGACGTCGCCCACGCCGTCCTTGTCCAGGTCGGTCTGCGCGCTGTTTGCCACGGTCTCGCAGTTGTCCCACGTGTCCCAGATGACGTCGTTATCGTCGTCGTCGTCGCACGCGTTGCCCATGCCGTCGCCGTCCGTGTCGATCTGACCCGGATCCGCGATCTGCGGGCACACATCGACAAAGTCCGGGACGCCGTCCAGGTCTGCGTCCTGCTCACAGGCGTCGCCGGTCCCATCCAGGTCCAGGTCCTCCTGCTCGGTGTTGGGGTAGCGCGGGCAGTTGTCCGTGCCGTTGGGGAAGCCGTCGCTGTCCCAGTCACCGTCGCAGCTGTCACCCTTGATGTCCTGGTCCAGGTTGGCCTGGCTCGGGTTCGCCACCGTCGGGCAGTTGTCCACCGTGTCGAACACGCCGTCGTTGTCGTCATCCAGGTCGCATGCGTTGCCCAGCGAGTCCTTGTCCACATCGGCCTGCGTCGGGTTTGGGAAGAACACGCAGTTGTCCAGCGCGTCCACAATCGTGTCCTTGTCCGCGTCCGAGAACGCGTCACACACGTCGCCCTGACCGTCCTGGTCCAGGTCCGTCTGCTTGGGGTTGGCCATCATCGGGCAGTTGTCCACCAGATCGTCGAGGCCGTCCCCGTCATCGTCGGTGTCACATACGTTGCCCAGCCCGTCGAAGTCCGTGTCCGTCTGACCCGAGTTCGGCGTCAGCGCGCAGTTGTCGGTGACATCCGGAATGCCGTCCTCGTCCATGTCCTGCTCGCACGCGTCGCCCAGCCCGTCCACGTCCGTGTCCGCCTGGTCGGGGTTGGGCGCCAGCACGCAGTTGTCGTCAACGTCCAGCACGCCGTCGTTGTCGTCGTCCCAATCACACAAGTCGCCCCAACCGAAGATCACCGCTAGCCACTCCACTCACAAGTTCAGCGGCGTCCGGCTCACACGCGTCGCCCAGCCCGTCTTTGTCCGCGTCCGCCTGGTCGCTGTTCTTCACCAGCGTGCAGTTGTCGTCGCACGCGCCGGTGTTCACGCCAGGGCACTCCGCATCCGAGATGTTGCCGGTCAGGTTGCCGTCGTCCAACACGCCGTCATTATCGTCATCGGTGTCGCAGGCGTTGCCGTTCTCGTCGCCGTCGGTGTTGATCTGCTGCACGTTGGGCGTCACCACGCAGTTGTCCACCACGTCCGGGATGCCGTCGTTGTCGTCGTCACCGTCACAGAAGTCGCCGAAGCCGTCCTTGTCGCTGTCGTGCTGCGCCGCGTTGCTGATCTGCGGGCAGTTGTCCGCGCCGTTCTCCACGCCGTCGCCGTCGGTGTCGCCGATGCACGCGTCGCCGATGCCGTCCGTGTCCCCGTCCTTCTGCGCGTAGTTCGCGGTCGCCGGACAGTTGTCCTCGGTGTCCGCGATGCCGTCCGCGTCGTCGTCCGGGTCACACGCGTCGCCCATGCCGTCTTTGTCGTGGTCCAGCTGGTACTGGTTGGCGGTCGCCGGGCAGTTGTCCGACGCGTTCAGTACGCCGTCCGCGTCCGCGTCCACGGTGCACGCGTCGCCGCCGGCCGTCACGTCAGAGTTGGTCTGCTGCGGGTTGTACACCAGGGCGCAGTTGTCCACCTGGTTGGGCACCGAGTCGCCGTCGATGTCCGCGTCGCACGCGTCGCCGATGTTGTCCGTGTCCGTGTCCAGCTGCACCGCGTTCGGTGTCGACGGGCAGTTGTCCAGGTCGTCCTGCAGCCCGTCTTTATCCGTGTCGGGCGCCGTCATCGCCGTGTCACACGAGTCGCCCACACCGTCCAGGTCAAAGTCCGTCTGCGCCGCGTTGGCGTGCTTGGGGCAGTTGTCCTTGGTGTCGAAGATCGCGTCACCGTCGTCGTCGGCGTCGCACGCGTCACCCGCGCTGTCCGTGTCGGTGTCGATCTGCGCGGTGTTCTTCACGGTCGGGCAGTTGTCCTTGTCGTTGGCGATGCCGTCCGCGTCGGTGTCCTGATCACACTTGTCGCCGGTCGCGTCCGCATCGATGTCGACCTGCGCCGGGTTGCTTACGGTCGGGCAGTTGTCCACCACGTCCAGCACGCCGTCATCGTCATCGTCGTCGTCGCAGGCATCGCCCTTGTCGTCGCCGTCCGCGTTGGCCTGAGACGCGTTGGCCACCCCCGGGCAGTTGTCCAGGTGGTCGCCCACGCCGTCGCCGTCGCCGTCGCACGCGTCACCGTCGCCGTCCAGGTCAAAGTCGAGCTGATTCTTGTTGGCGACCGTCGGACAGTTGTCCAGCGTGTTGTACACGCCGTCCCCATCCAGGTCCTTGTCGCACGCGTCACCCAGCTGGTCCCCGTCCAGATCGATCTGGGCCGGGTTGTGCATCGCGGCACAGTTATCCACGGCATCACATACGCCGTCGTTGTCGGTATCGGCCCCCGGGCACTCCCCCGCCGTAGCGGTCGCCGTCCATCCGACCGTCACCGCGATCGTCAGGCTGAAAATAATCCGTCGCTTCATGTCTTTCACCACAAGCTCCTTCATTAGGGACACCCCTCGTCGACCGCGGTATCGCAGTCATCGTCTTTGCCGTTGCAAATCTCTTCCGCACCCGGGAACGCCGACAGGTCACTGTCGTTGCAGTCGCCGCCCCCCGCTGCCGTAAACTGGCTGGTCTCGCCGCACAGGCACTTGGACACGTTGATCCCGTGCCCGTCGCCATCGGCGTCCAGGTAATAGCTTTCGCACCCAGCGGCGCCCTCCGGGTCCGTGATCTGGTCGCAGTTGTCGTCCTTGCCGTTGCAGGACTCGACCGCGCCCGGGAACACCCCGTCATCCTCATCCGAGCAGTCACCCGGCTTCGTCGCCGTATGCTTGCCCTCGGCCTTGCACAGACAGCGCGTGTCCGCCGTGCCGATGCCGTCGTTGTCCGCATCCAGGAAGTAGGTCTGGCACCCAAAGGTGTTCTCCGGGTCCGTCTCCTGGTCGCAGTTGTCGTCCTTGCCGTTGCACAGCTCCGGCGCGCCCGGGAAGACCGTCGCGTCGTTGTCCGCACAGTCGGTGTCCTTGGTCGCCGTATACGGCGCCGTCGCGTGGCACAGGCATTTTGTCGCCTTGGAGCCCGCCCCGTCACCGTCCTGGTCCATGTGCCAGTCCAGGCAACCGTCACTGCCCGCCGGGTCGACCAGCTCGTCGCAGTTGTCGTCCTTGCCGTTGCACAGCTCCGGCGCGCCCGGGTAAACGGCCCAGTCGCTGTCGTTGCAGTCGCCCGCGATCTTCGCGTCGTACTGGCCCATCGCCTGGCACAGGCACTTGGTCACGTCCGAGCCCACGTTGTCGCCGTCCGCGTCCAGGTAGAACGCCGTGCAGCCGGCCGAGTTCTCTGAGTCGACCACGTTGTCGCAGTTGTCGTCTTTGCCGTTGCAGATCTCCGCCGCACCCGGCTTCACCGCCGCGTTGTCATCCGCGCAGTCGCCCGGCTGCAGCGCCGTAAACGGTGCGATGGACTTGCACAGGCACTTGCTGGCGTCGCCGCCATACCCGTCCAGGTCTTTGTCCACGAAGTAGTCGCCGCACCCGTAGGTGTTCTCCGGGTCGGTGATCTCGTCGCAGTTGTCGTCCTTGCCGTTGCAGGTCTCCAGCGCGCCCGGATAGGTCGTCTTGTCGCTGTCGTTGCAGTCGCCCGACGTCACCGCTGAGAACGGGCCGTCCGGGGCGCACAAGCACTTGTGCTCTTCTGAGCCGATCGTGTCGCCGTCCTGGTCGCGATAGAAGACCGAGCAGCCCGGCATCCCCTCGGGATCCGCCACCAGGTCGCAGTTGTCATCCTTGCCGTTGCAGCTCTCCGGCGCGCCGGGGAAGACCGAGGCGTCGCTGTCATTGCAGTCGCCGGCCACCGTCGCCGAGTACGCCTGGGTCGCAGCGCACAGGCACTTGCTCAGCGTCGACCCGTACTCGTCGCCGTCCGCATCCAGGAAGTACGCCTGGCAGCCGGGCACACCCTCGGGGTCCAGCACGTTGTCGCAGTTGTCGTCGATGCCGTTGCAGGTCTCCGACGCACCCGGGTGAATCGCCTTGTTGGTGTCGTCGCAGTCACCCGCCACGGTCGCCGTGTACACGCCCTGCGGCTTGCACAGGCACGAGAAGTCCGACGCGCCCTTCTGGTCGCCGTCCACGTCCACGTAGTAGATCGCGCAGCCCACCGAGCCCTGCTCGTCAACGCTGCCGTCGCAGTCGTCGTCGATGCCGTTGCAGCTCTCCACCGCCTGGTGGTGAATCGCCGGGTTCGACGGCTGGCAGTCCGTGATGTCCTTGTCGCCGTCGTTGTCCTTGTCGCCGTCACAGGCGTCGCCCAGCGCGTCGCCGTCGGTGTTGTTCTGGTCGGCGTTGGAGACCAGCGGGCAGTTGTCGACCACGTCCAAGACAAAGTCGCCGTCGTCGTCCGTGTCGCAGGCGTCGCCGAGCGCGTCGCCGCTGCCGCTGTTCCCGTCGGTGTTGATCTGCGTGTGGTTGGCCACCAGCGGGCAGTTGTCCTCGTCGTCCAGCACGCCGTCGTTGTCGTCGTCCGTATCGCCCACGTCGCCCAGCAGGTCCTGGTCGGTGTTGGTCTGCGCGGGGTTCACCGCAAACTGGCAGTTGTCGGCCTTGTCCAGCACCTCGTCGTTGTCTTCGTCGTCTTCGCACTCGTCTCCGACCTCGTCCTCGTCATTGTCCGCCTGCTCGCCGTTGGCGATCAGCGGGCAGTTGTCGTCGGCGTCGATCACCTGGTCGGCGTCGTCGTCGTCGTCACACGCGTCACCCTGCTCGTCCGCGTCCGTGTTCACCTGCGCCGCGTTGGCGTGCAGCGAGCAGTTGTCCACGGTGTCCTTGACCGAGTCGTTGTCGTCGTCCACGTCACACGCGTTGCCCAGGGCGTCCGCGTCCGTGTTGATCTGATCGTGGTTCGGTGTCAGCGGGCAGTTGTCCAGCGCGTCCTCGATCTCGTCGCCGTCGTCGTCGGGGTCCACGCAATCCGCGATGCCGTCCTTGTCGGTGTCGCCGATCTCCTCGTCCACCAGGTCGTTGCAGTTTTGGTCGATGCCGTCACACAGCTCCGACGCGCCGGCGTGAATCGTCTCGTCCAGCGGCTCGCAGTCCGTTTCGTCCAGGTCGCCGTCGTTGTCGTCATCGGTATCCAGACAGTTCGCCAGCGCATCGCCGTCCGTGTCGACAAAGCCGTCGTCCACGACGCCGTCACAGTTGTTGTCCTTGTTGTCGCAGAGCTCGGCCAGCCCCGGCATCACCAGCGGGTCCAGGTCGTTGCAGTCCTGGCAGTCCGTCTCGGACACGCACGTGACCTTGTCGCCGTCCTTGTCGGTGTCGCAGGCGTTGCCCCACTCGTCACTGTCCATGTTCAGCTGCTTGGGGTTGGCCGCCAGCGGGCAGTTGTCGATCGAGTCCGGCACGCCGTCCGCATCATCATCCAGGTCGCACACGTTGCCGATGCCGTCGTTGTCCAGGTTGCTCTGATTCGGGTTCACGGTGGCCGGGCAGTTGTCGTTGCCGTTCAGCACGCCGTCGCCGTCCAGGTCGGGGTCCACGCAGTCGGCCAGCTGGTCGCCGTCCAGGTCTGCAAAGCCCTCGTCGATCAGCGAGTCGCAGTCGTTGTCGATGCCGTCGCACAGCTCCGTTTTGAGGTGGCTCAGCGCCGGGTCCAGCGGCGCACAGTCGCTCGGGTCCAGATCGCCGTCGTTGTCGTCGTCCGGGTCGCATTCATCGCCGTACGCGTCGTCGTCGCTGTTGATCTGGTCGGGGTTGAACGCCTGACCGCAGTTGTCGTCCAGGTTCAGAACGCCGTCGCCGTCCACGTCCGGGTCGACGCAGCTGGCGATGCCGTCCTCGTCGTAGTCCTCAAAGCCCTCATCCGTCAGGGTGTCGCAGTCGTTGTCGATGCCGTCACAGACCTCCATCGCCGCGCTGTTCACGGCCGGGTCATGCGGCGCGCAGTCGACCACGTCCGGGTCGCCGTCGTTGTCGTTGTCCGGGTCCACGCAGTTGGCCATCGAGTCCATGTCCGTGTCCGGGAAGCCCTCGTCCACGTTGGCGTCGCAGTCGTCGTCCTTGCCGTTGCACGCCTCGGTCGCGCCGGGATACACCGACCCGTCCTTGGGCTGGCAGTCGTCCACGTTCAGCGATGCGTCGCCGTCCATGTCCGTGTCGCAGACATCGCCAAGCCCGTCGTTGTCCATGTCCGCCTGGCCCACGTTGGTCTGGCACACGCAGTTGTCTTTGGCGTCCAGCACGCCGTCCGCGTCGCAGTCGTCCTCGCACGCGTCGCCGATGCCGTCGTAGTCCGTGTCCTTCTGGTCGGTGTTGGCCGCCAACGGGCAGTTGTCCTCAGCGTCCGGCAGGCCGTCCGCGTCGTCGTCGTCATCGATCAGGTTGCACTGGCCATCCGCGTCCAGGTCGGGGTGGCCCTCATCGATCTCGCCGTCGCAGTCGTTGTCCAGGCCGTCACACAGCTCCGCCGCAGGGTCCGGCGCGTCGCAGCGCCAGCCCTTGGCGCCCTCGCAGATCTTGGTCCCCGCACAGCTGCCGTACGTGTTGGTGTTGTTGCACGCGCCCGGACCGACGCTCTCGTCCGCCTGGCCGTCGCAGTTGTTGTCTTTGCCGTCACACAGCTCCACGCCCGGCACGTCCGCCGAGCAGCCGCCCCAGCCGAGCCCGCCCTCGCAGGTCTCTACGCCGCCACAAGTGCCGTGCTCGTTCTGAAAGGAACACGGACGCGTCGAGCCGTTGACCTCGTTGCCCTCGGCGTTGATCCCGCGGCAGATGCAGCTGCTGGTGTCGGGCACGCACTGCTGGCGCACGCCGTCCGCAAACTCATAGGCCTTGCAGATGTTGCCGGCCGTACAGGCGTCGGTGCCGTCGGTCTTGCACGCGGTCGCACACCGATAGTCGGCGACGCCGTTGTCGTGACCGATCTCCACGCAGCGCGCGCCGGCGTAGACACAATCCTCGTCGGTGGTGCAGGTCGCGCACGTGATGTCCTCGGGCTCGGTGTTCAAGCACAGGGGCACCTTGCCCAGCTGCGGGTCCTTCACCTCGATGCACTTGTATCCGTTGGGGCAGCCCTCCAAACACACCATGCTGCACCAGCCCTCGGCCTCCGGGTCACCGCCGGTAAAGCAGCGCGCGCCCTTGGAGCCGCAGTCGCTGTCTTTCGTACACGGCTGACCGAAAAAGGCCGGCACCTCGAGCAGATCTTCGGGATCGGCGACCGGGTCCGGATCCGTGACCGGATCCTGGTTGCGCGGATCGTTGATCGGCGGTGTGCCCACACGAGCGGCATCCGCCCCCGAGGCCCCTGCTGCGTCGGCCGAAACCGGCGCTGTCTGCGGCAGCTCATCCTGCTGGCAGCCGAACGCGCCGGCGCCCAACAGGGCCGCTATACCCACGATCTGAATCGTCTTCATCCAATTGTCCTTCCAGCTTTGGAGATTGGTGTTCATTTGCAGTCCCTCCCGGTCGCCTCGGCCAGGTCGTGGCTCTGCCAGAGCGCCTTGCCGCCCCTGAAGCAGATGCCTACGTGGAAGCCGGTGTCGGTCTCGTTCCAGATCAGGTGCCGCCCGTCCGGCTGCCCGTCCTTGTAGGGACGCAGCGCGTACACAGTGGCGTCGCGCCTGAAGTCCCGGGTTGTGCCGTTCAGCTGTCCTTCCCAGAACATCTCGTCACGCGACGGCGTGCCGGTGCCCACAAAGAACATCGTGGAGTGCCCGCTCAGCAGGTCTTCGTTCCAGGTGCTCGCCCACGTGGCGCGACCCTGCTTGTCCCAGCGGACCCACTGGCCGATGCGCTTGCCCATGTGCCAGGCGCCGCTCTCCTTGAGCGAGCCCGATGCACGGCGACGCACCCACGGCCCGTGCAGCACGCCTTCCGCCGTCAGGCAGCGCGTGCGGTCGGTGTTGACGTTGCGCTCGGTGCCCGCCGGGCAGGCCAGCTCGGCCTGGGTCGGCTGCGTCGGCGCCGGCCAATCATCCGCAAGCGCGGGTGGCGCCAGCGTGATAATCGCGATGATCGTGATTCCCCTCATCATCGCTTAGTCCTCCTGCACGCTGGTCTTGATGCCGGTGGCGGAGATCTTCTTGAGAAGACCCGTGTTGCCGCTCTCGGTCGTCTGAATCGTGACCTTCACGTCCAGGTGCACGCCCCGCACGCTGCTCGGCAGCTTGTAGGTGCACACGCTGTCGGCGCAGTCCATGGCGAACGGGCCCGTGTAGGCCTTGCTGGTCACCTCGTCGTCGGTGACGCGGTACGACACTTTCACAGGCGGCACCTCGTCCGGACCGCCGGTCACGGTGATGTCGGTCCAAAGCGTCGTGTAGTTCGGGTCCACGGCGCCCCAGCCCGTCAGGCGCTGGATGTAGAAGCCGCTCTTGCTGACGATGGCGGCAAACTGCTGGCCCAGGAAGTCGCTGTACGTGTAGGCGAAGGAGCCACCGCCCGCCACGCTCTTGACCCCTGCGGCCGTGGCTGCAGCCTTGGACTTGGGGTTCACCCAGCCGACGATCTTGGTCGGGTCGACCTCGATGACGCCGGTGCCGCCCACGTTCTTGCCGGTGATCTGGCTGGTGCCGCACTGGCTCATGTTGATGATCCACAGGTCGCCGTCACCGTCCATGCCGACGCCGCTGGAGCCGCCGCCGCCGCTGCAGACCGCGTTGGAGCGCGTGCCGATCATGCCGACAACCCGCGCGTCGAACTTGTACGGGTCGTCGTTGGTGACCTTCACCCGCACCGCCCCGGCGTACGACGTGTTGGCGAAGTAGCCGTACGGGTCGGCTTTGTCGCCGGACGCCGTGGCCCCGCGGAAGTAGCTGCCCGCGGACACCCCGGACATGCCGGCGGTCCAGATCTGGCCCTGCGTGTTGTGCTGGACCGGGAACATCTTTTTGCTCTCGGGCACGAAGATGTAGCCGGCGGCCGCGTCGCCGTTCCAGCTGCCCATCCAGATGCGGTTGCCCCAGCCCACAGCGATACCGTACGGGCGCACCGGCCACGCGCAGGAGCGCCGCTTGATCGGGTCGATCCAGTGCATGGTGCCGTAGATGTTGGACACCCAGACGTGCCCGTTGCTGTCGACCGCGTAGCCGTAGCTGCGCATCGAGCTGGACTTGGTGCACGGCTTGCCGTCCCAGTCGAGGTTCTGCATGGAGCCGCCGTGCCAGTGGTCGATGACCTCCAGGCGCGGGTTGTTGTTCATGCTGAACTTCTGGTCGGGGTCGTAGACGTACTTGGCCTCCCACATGTGGCCGTCGCGACAGCCGCCCAGGCCACCGAAGTAGATCGTGCTGTCCTTGCTGACCGCCAGGGCGCGCGTGACGATGTTGCAGCTGGGCACCGGGTTGTTCTTGGTGTCCTGCGGCGCGTCCTTGGCCGTGATCGGCTTGCCGTTGTAGAGCACGCACTCGTCCTGGTTGAAGTTCAGCATGCTGACCTTCTTGTTGCCGTTGCCGTCAAACGTCACCGTGGACGTCTGGATCTTGCCGTCGCCGTTCTTGTCGATGCACTGGGCGATGTCGGCGGCGATGTAGGCGATGTTGGTCGTGCCCTGGAAGCGGCAGCCCACCCACACGGAGCCGGAGGCGTCCACAGCGGTACGCGACGGGGCGCCACAGTTCGGCGCCAGGCTGTACCGGGCGATCTCCTTGCCGGTCTTGGTGTCGACCTTGGAGATGGAGCGGTCGCTGCTGTTGGCGACCCAGGCAAACGGCAGGTCCACAACGGACTCCTGGAAGTCGATCTCCAGCCAGCCCTCTTTGGTGGTCTTCACACCGGCGCCGCACGGCGGCTGACAGCCGGCCTCGTTCTCGGGCTCGACAAACTCGTTGGGCGTCTTGGGCCCGGCGTTGAACTCGCAGCCGGTCTCCTCGCACGAGGTCGCACAGGCGCCCTCCTCGTCGGTGATGCCGTCGCAGTTGTTGTCGATCTCGTCGCCGCACACCTCGGGGATCGGCACGACGGCGTCGTTGCACGCGCCCCAGGAGCCGTCCTCAGCGCAGCCCGTCACGCCGATCTTGCAGGCGCCCTGGTTCCAGAACGCCTCTTTGCCGCTGTAGACCTCCGGCACGCACGACTCGGCGGCGCCACCCGGGAAGACCTCGGCGTCCTCGTCGTTGCAGTCGCCGCCCGACGTCGCTGTGTACTGGCCCGCCGCGCTGCACGCCTGAGTCGTCTCGGTGCCGCCGTAGCCGTCGCCGTCCGCGTCGATGTACCAGGTCTTGCCCTCGCAGCAGACGCCTTGCTGGCAGACGCCGCTCTTGCACGCGTCGCTGGTGCTGCACACGCCGCCGTTGATGATCGTGCCCTCGGGACACATGCCCGCCTGGCAGAAGCCGGGACACTGGCCGTCACAGCACATGCCGTCGGCGCAGATCCCGCTCTCGCAGACGCCGACCTTGTCGCAGGCGCCGCCGTTTTTCACGGACCCGACTGCGCAAGCGCCCGAGTCGTCACACGCGCCGGGGCACGTGCCGTTGCAGCAGACTCCGTCCACGCAGATCTTGGTGATGCACGCCGCGTTGTTGCTGCACGCCGCGCCATCCGCGATGGTCTGCGCCGAGCAGGAGCCCGCCACACACGCGCCGGGGCAGAAGCCGTCACAGCAGATGCCGTTGACGCAGAAGCCGCCGTTGCACTGAGCCGTCTGGGTGCAGCCGTCACCGTTGGCGACCGACTTGTCGGCGCAGACGCCCTCGCTGCAGGACTCGGGGCACTGCGCGTCGCAGCACGTCCCGTCGATGCAGAAGCCGCTGAGGCAGGCCGCGTCCACGGAGCAGGCGTCGCCGTCCGCGACCACGCCCGGGAAGCAGGTGCCGCCGTTGCACTGACCGGGGCACTGCGCGTCACAGCACATGCCGTCGACGCAGATGCCGCTCTTGCACACGTTGTTGGTCTGGCACAGCTTGCCGTTGTCCACGGTGGCGTCGGTGCAGAAGCCCTCGACGCTGACCGCACCCGGGCAGTCGCCGTCGCTGCAGACACCGTCGATGCAGATGCCGCTGACGCACGGACCGGCCACGGAGCACGCGCCGCCGATGCCGACGGACGCCTGGGCACAGCGCCCGGTCTCATCACACTGGTCTGGGCACGCCGCGTCGCAGCAGGTGGTGTCCACGCAGATGCCGCTGTGGCAGACGGCGTCGAGCGTGCAGCCTGATCCCAGGTTGACGGACCCGGGCGAGCACTCGCCGTCGATGCAGCTGTTGGGGCAGTTGCCGTTGCAGCAGTCGCCCTGCACACAGAAGTTGTTGGCGCACAGCCCCTTCAGGGTGTCGCCGACCTTGTCGCAGTCGTCGTCGTAGGCGTTGCACTTCTCTGTGGCGCCCGGGTAGACGGCCGGGTTGGCGTCCGCGCAGTCACCTGCTTTGGTTGCCGTGAACTGGCCGGTCGCCTCGCACAGGCACTTGCTGGCCCAGCTGCCGACGCCGTCGCCGTCGATGTCCTCGTAGTAGGTCTCGCAGCCGCCCGCGTTCTCGGTGTCGATCGCCGCGTCACAGTTGTCGTCCAGGTCGTTGCACAGCTCGGCCGCGCCCGGGTTCACCGCAAAGCTCTCGTCGTTGCAGTCACCCTTTTTGGTGGCTGACAGCAGACCGCTGGTCTGGCACAGGCACTTGCCCTCGCCCACGCCCCACTGGTCGCCGTCCGCGTCCTGGTAGTAGGTCACGCAGCCGTTCGTGTCGGCGGGGTCGATCGACGCGTCGCAGTTGTCGTCGATGCCGTTGCACTGCTCGGTCGCGCCGGGGAACACCGTGTAGTTGTTGTCGTCGCAGTCCTTGGAGTTGGTCGCCGAGAACACGCCGGTCGGACCGCACAGGCACTTGCCGAACTCCGAGCCGAAGCTGTCGCCGTCCGCGTCCGTGTAGAACCACGTGCAGCCCTCCATCCCCTCGGGATCGTTGATAGAGTCGCAGTTGTCGTCCTTGCCGTTGCAGATCTCGCTGGCCTGGGGGAAGACCTTCTTGTCGCTGTCGTTGCAGTCGCCCGCCTGCTTGGCGGTAAAGAGGCCCGACGCCTCGCACAGGCATTTGGACATGACGCTGCCGTAGCCGTCGCCGTCCGCGTCCAGGTGGTAGGTCGCGCAGCCGCCGGCGTTCTCGCCGTCCATGACGGTGTCGCAGTTGTCGTCGATCTCGTTGCACAGCTCGGAGGCGCCCGGGTAGACCGCGGCGTTGGCGTCGTTGCAGTCGCCCGTCTTGGTGGCGGTGAACGGCGCCGCGCCCGCACAGAGGCACTTAGACTGCAGCGTGCCGATCGAGTCGCCGTCCTGGTCCCGGTAGAAGGTGGAGCAGCCCACCGCGTCGGCCGGGTCCGCGACCGCGTCGCAGTTGTCGTCCTTGCCGCTGCAGGTCTCCACGGCGCCCGGGAAGGTGGTGGCGTCCTTGTCGTCGCAGTCGCCCGCCTTCACCGCTTTGTACACGCCGGTCGGGCCGCACAGGCACTTGTTGCTGGTGCTGCCGAACGTGTCGCTATCCGCGTCCATGTAGTAGGTTGAGCAGCCCTCCATGCCCTCGGGATCGTTGACGTTGTCGCAGTTGTCGTCCTTGCCGTTGCAGGACTCCTCGGCGCCCGGGTACACCGCCGCGTCAGAATCGTTGCAGTCGCCCGTGAGCGAGACCATGAGCTCGCAAGACCCG
>CAZJHX010000226.1:0-13444 GCA_964545715.1 uncultured Myxococcales bacterium | reverse complement strand
AGTGCCGCGTTCTGGGCCCATGGCGCATGCCAACTATGCAACGTTGGGGTCTACCTGCTCAGCGATAATTGGAGGACCGTGGACAACAGAGAGCTTTCCCAGCGCGTGTGTGCGCTGACCGGGGCGTCGGCAGCCCACCGCGCCAAGCGCATCCAGTCGCTGTGGAGCGGCTACGGCGAGGTCGTGCGCATGCGCCTGGACGGGCACGCCGAGCAGAGCGTGGTCGTGAAGGTCGTGCGACCTCCCGGCGGCGGGCGCGATCGGTCCCACCGCCGAAAGCTGCGCAGCTACAACGTCGAGATGGCCTGGTATCGCGACTTCAGCGCCCGCTGCACCGCCGCATGTCGCGTTCCCGCCGTTTTGGGGCTCGAGGCCGTCGGCGGCGGCTGGCTCTTTGTCCTGGAAGACCTCGACGCCGCCGGCTTCTCCGGGCGTCGCCACGCGATGTCCGAGCAGGAGATCGTGCGCTGTCTGCAGTGGCTCGGCTCGTTTCACGGGACCTTCATGGGGTGCGCGCCCGACCAGCTGTGGGCCGTCGGGACCTACTGGCACCTGGCGACCCGCCCCGACGAGCTGACCGCCATCTCAGACCGTCGATTGCGCGACGCCGCCCGCCCCATCGACACACGGCTAAGCGGCTGCCGCTACAAGTCGCTGGTCCACGGTGACGCCAAGGTGACCAACTTCTGCTTCGGGCGCGCCGGCGTCTCCGCCGTGGACTTTCAATACGTCGGCGGCGGCTGCGGCATGAAGGACGTCGCCTACTTCCTCAGCTGCCTCTCCTCGCGCCAGTGCGAGGCGTCCGCCGATCGGTATCTGGACGTGTATTTTGTGGCGCTGCGACAGGCGCTCTCGTCCGAAATGGACGCCGCCGCGGTCGAAGCGGAATGGCGCGAGCTGTATCCATGGGCCTGGGCCGACTTCGATCGCTTCCTGGCCGGTTGGGCACCTGGGTACTACGACACCAACACCTACAGCCGTCGGATGACTCAGTCGGTCTTGTCCGCGCTGTAGAGCCGGTCCAGCGCCTTGATGATCTGGTCGCCGTCCGCCACCGCCACGTGCACTTTTGCGCCCTCGGTGGCCTGTACCAACCCCGGACTCAACAACAGGTTGGCGCCCAGAAAGCCGTCCCCCCGATAGGGGGCCTCATCGGCGATCAGCTCGGGCGCCTGTGCCGCCAGCAGCCAGGTGTCGTCGCACACCTCCACCGGCACGATCACCAACTCGCGCGCCAGCGCCTCGGGCAGCACGTCGGCGTACTCCATGGGGATCTCGACCTCCTCCAGGTTGACCCCCAAAAACACGCTCTGGTCCGCATGGTCCGGCGCGCCCACCAACTCGATGTCGGGTAGGCCACGTTCGGCATACCACTCCCCAATCGCGTCCCGCTCGCTGGTCAGCGTCACGGCCTTGATGATCGCGCCGTTGTGAGTCGCCCAGGTGATCAGCGCGTCCAGCTCCGCCTCCGCCTCCGCGTCGTCGGCCTCCAGGCGCGACATCGTCTCCGTGCGCGCGCACAAAAAGATGTCCTCACCGCCCAGGTCCGTCGGGTGCGCTGTCGTGCCCGAGGTCCTGGCCTCGACCCGCGATCCCATCACCAGGTGCTTGTGATCCGACGGCAGCCAGGCCGTCACATCGGGCACCACCAGGCGATTGTGGGCCGCGACCGCATCAGGTCGCACGTCGCCGATCAGCGTCGCCGAGATGGCTGTCGCCCCGTCCTGGATCAGCTTGCGCTGAAACCACATCTGGAGTCGAGTGCGCTGCAGCTGGTCGGCGTCGGGCACAATCACGGCGGCGAGGGTACCAGAGTCTTCCGCCTGTGACTGATGGTCGTTCGTATAGTACACCCGTTTTTGTGAGCGATTCTGCGCCTACCCTGTTCGATATCGGTCCTTATCGCCTGATCCGGCGTCTCGGACGCGGCGCGATGGGCGAGGTCTGGGAGGCCGTTCACCGCGAGCAGCAGGTGGCCGTCGCCCTGAAAGTGCTCACCACACCGCTGGCTCGCGATCCCGCGTTTCAGTGGATCTTTCGCGCCGAGGTCCGCGCGATGGGCTCCCTGGATCACCCGTGCGTCGTGCAGGTGTATGACCTGGGCCGCGTTGACGACAAGGACGCGGCCGGCTCCGGACGCTTCAAGGGGGGCAGCCCGTACCTGGTGATGGAGTTGGTGGGCGGGCGCAATCTGGCCGGTCGCGTCTTGAGCTGGCCGGAGCTGCGTGTTGTCCTGCGCGGCCTGCTGCGGGCGCTTGGACACGCACACGCGCGCGGCGTGATCCACCTGGACCTCAAGCCCGCCAACGTCCTCATGGACGGCGAGCAGGTGAAGCTGACGGACTTCGGGGTCGCGCACGCCCTCGATCGCGAGGCGCCCGAACGCGACGACGGCAACATGGTCGGCACACCCAACTTCATGGCTCCCGAGCAGATCGAGGGCACCTGGCGGCAATACGGCCCCTGGACCGACCTCTATGGCGTCGGCTGCCTGGCCTGGAAGCTGGCATACGGCACCGTGCCGTTCCGCCGCTCGACCGTCTGGCAGACCCTGAGCGCCCATCTGCGCGATCCCGTCCCGGGTCCACCCGACGCCGCCCCCGTGCCCGCCGGCTTCCACGCGTGGCTGACCCGGCTGCTGGCCAAGTCCCCGCGCGACCGCTTCCGCCGCGCCGGAGACGCCGCCTGGGCCCTGGAGACGCTCGGCGACGAGGTCGTCTTTGGAAAGACGCCGGTCAGCGCGCTCGCGGACGGGCCGCTGGACGCCACCTCGACCGATCCGACTGTCGACATGGCCCCGGTCCCCGAGGACGACGCGACCGTAATCGAGCCCACCCACACCTGGGAGCCCGCCGACCCCGCCGAGATTGCGCCCAGCGTGGCGCCCATGGCCACCACGGCGCCGGGCTGCCCCGACCAGTGGCGTCGACCCACAACGGCCGATGCGCGCCCCACCGACACTCTGCGCGGCGTCGGGCTCGGCTTGTACGGGGTGCGCGTGCTGCCCATCGTCGACCGAGATGAGGCGCGCGACACGCTGTGGGGCGTTCTGCAGGCCGTCTGTCTGGAGAGGCGCGCCCGCCTGGCCGTACTGCAGGGCCCGTCCGGCTGCGGCAAGACACGCCTCGCCCGTTGGCTGTGCGAGCGCGCCCATGAATTGGGCGTCGCCGAGCCGTTGGACGCCACCCACGGCCCCCAGCCGGGCCCGAGCCACGGCCTGGCCCAGATGGTCAGTCGCCACGCACGCGCCGGTGGGCTGGAGACCGATGAGGTGGTCGCCCACGCCCGCATCGTCATGCGCAGCCACGGCGGCAACGAGCCCGAGCAGTGGCTGTCGCTGGCCGAGCTCATCGCCCCCGGATCCGCCGACGGAGAGGCCGCCCTGCACTTCAGCAGCGCCGCGGAGCGGCAGCAGGCGGTCATCCGCTACGTGGAGTGCGTGTGCGCCGAGCGGCCGGTCATTTTGCACCTGGACGACGCCCAGTGGGGCCTGGGCACGCTCGGGTTTGCGGCGCGCCTGCTCGATCGCCAGCTCCGGCGGGCCTCGCCCATCTTCATCGTGCTCACGGTGCGCGACGATGCGCTGGCCAGCCGCCCCGAAGAGCGGTCGGCCCTGACGGCCTTGTGCGGGCGCCCCGAGGCGGTGGAGATCGGTGTACCCGCGCTGCCCATGGAGCATCGGCCGGCCCTGGTTCGGACTCTGCTCGGGCTGCACGGCGACGTCGCGCGCCAGGTCGAGGAGCGGACCGCCGGCAACCCGCTGTTTGCGGTGCAGATGGTCGGCGATTGGGTCGCACGCGGCGTTCTGGTGCCGTCCGCCACCGGCTTCCAGCTGGCCGAGGGCGAGGTGCCGCGCCTGCCGGACAACCTGCACGACGTCTGGTCCGCCGGCATCGCCAAAGCGCTGGAGGATCGCCCCGAAGAGGACGGCGTGGCGCTGGAGCTGGCGGCCGTCCTTGGCGGCAGTCCCTCGATCTCCGATTGGTTCGGCGCGTGCCGCCGGGCGGGTGTCGAGGGCTCGTTTGACCTGGTCGAGCGGCTGGTGGAGCTGCGGCTGGCCCGCGTACTGGGCGGCAACGACGAGGTCTCGACCATGACCGGCGCGTCCGTGGGCTGGGCCTTTGTGCACAGCATGCTGCGCGAGAGCCTGGTGCGACGTGCGCGGGACGCCGGCCGATGGAGCCTGCTCAACTCAGCCTGCGCCGACATGCTGGCCCGACGCTCCGGGCGCACGGTTGCCGAGCGACGCGGACGGCATCTTGTAGAGGCCGGACGCCTCGAGGATGCCGTGGAGCCGCTGCTGGCCGGCGCCAAGGAGAGCTCTCACATCGGCGTGCTGCGCGATGTCGACGCGCTGCTCACGCTGCGGGACGACGTACTCACGCGGCTCGGCGTGCCCGAGTCCGACGCACGCTGGGGATGGGGATGGCTGTTGCGGTGTCGCGTGGCGCACCGCGTTGGGCGCGCGACCGAGCTGCGCACGATCGGCGCCCGGCTGGAGGCCGCCGCACGGACCCACGGCTGGACTGAGCTGATGCCGTTCGGGTTGCTCATGCTTGGCCGAGGCGCGCGGGTCGGTGGGGACATGGATGCCGCCGGCAAAGCGCTGCGGGAGGCGGCTGGCATCGCAGAGGCCAGTGGTGCGCTGGGCGAGTGCCATCGGGAGCTGGCCGCTATCTCTTTGGAGCTCGGGCAGTCCGACACCGCTCGGCAGTACTGCAGAAAGGCGCGCAAGGATCTGGACGCCGCCAAGGAGCTGGAGCTGGCCGGGCTGGCGCTGCTGCTGGAGTCGTACATCGATACGCAAGCGGGCGACGAGGCGGCCGCGCGCGATGCGCTGGCAAAGGCACAGGCGCGATTCAGGCGTGCCGGCAGCCGGGCAGGGGCCGCCAAATGCGTCAACCAGCTGGGCGAGCTGGCGCGGTACGCCGGTGATCTCGAGGCGGCCGAGGCCTTTTATCGCGAGTCGATCAAGCTGCACGACGCGGTCGGCGACGAGCGGGCGTTCCTGGAGATGAACCTGGCGCTGACGCTGACCGGGCGCGAGCAGTTTTCAGAAGCCCGCACCGTCCTCATCGACACCTTGGAGCGCCTGGAGTTGAAGGGGCGTCGTCCCTTTGCCGCCGCCGTGCGCGCCAACCTGCTGACGTGCTATGCCGGCGTGGGCGACTGGGCCGCCTGGGACGAGGAGTTCGAGACCACCGCTCGGGAGCTGGCCGCCACGTCCTTTGTCGAGCTGGACATCGCCCGCCTCACGGAGCGCGCCGGGGAGCTTGCGCTGGCGGCCGGTCACACTCAGCGCGCGCGGCAGGCCTTCAACATGGCCGCAGATCAGCTGGCGGAGCTGGGTCGCAGCGCCGACGCGGTCCGGGTACGCGCCCGTGCGTGAGTCACTTGCAGACCCTGTATTCGAGGTCCTGAAAGGTCCAGCCCACCGACGGAATCCAGCAGCAGGCGGCTGCGTCCGTGTGGTTGCCGGACGCGTCGTAGCACTCCAGCCACTCGGGCAGGCTCAGGCGCACGGCGATCGGGTGTGAGGCCAGCGGCGTGATCGTCGTGCCCGGCAGCGGCGTGCCCGTGTAGGTCTGCCCGTCGATGGTGACCTCGACCAGGCTGGCCGCGGTGTCGTAAACGACGCGCACGTGGTGCATCGAGCCGGGGTCGAGCGCCTTCTTGATCGTCGGAATCGGCTCGAACTCCTCGGACTGTCCGCAGCCGCTGCCCGTGTGCGGCGGGTCTTTCCAGTGTGTCTGCACACGCAGCTGGTTCTTGCCCGGGCCGCGCGCCGAGATCCCGAGCAGCGAGCCGCCCTTGCACCAGTGCATGCCGCGCTGCAACGACAGCAGCGTGTGAAATTGCGGTACCGACTTGGGTGGGCTGTAGACCGGGTTGTAGCAGTTGCCGCCCCAGTCGGCGGGCTGAAAGCTGTACTCCAACTCCAGGCGTGAGTAGGTGACCCCCGGCTCCAGCGGCAGGGCCAGCGTCTTGGACGGCGTGGAGGGCGTGACCTCGTAGTTCAGCGGGTCGAAGCCGACGATGCAGTCGGGGTCTACCTCAGGCTCGTCCGGCGGGTCCGGCAAGGCCTGTGGCGTTGGGTTGGGCAGCGCCGCGTCGGGGCCCGCGGCATGGTTCTGGGCAATCTCATCAGACGACAGCGCGCGGTCGTAGATCGCCGCCAGGTGCAGCTTGCCGAGCCAGGGACGGTCGCCGGTCGCCTCGTTGGCCAGCACGACGGGCATCGGCGCCCAGCCATGGAGGTCGCCCGCGATCGTCGTGGTAGCCGCGACTTGACCGTCCACGTAGACGACGACCGCACCGGCGGCGTCGCGCGTGACGGCGATGTGGGTCAGGTCAGCGCCGATCGCGCCGTCCGGCGTACTGAACTCGGGCACGCCGTTCTTGTCCGTCGTGGACGTGCGCAGGCGGAGCCGAAGCTGGGTGCCGTCCTGCGCCAGCGTGACGTTTCGCGCGGTCGGACTCTGGGACAGGCTGAGGATGCGCGCGGGGCCGGACTGGGCGTTGGTCTGGGGGGTGATCCAGGCCTCGAGGGTCAACGCCCCGGACGCCGCGATGGCCTGGGTGATCGCGTTGGCCGGGCCTGAGGACTGCAGGCGCGCGGGCGCCGACGCGGCATAAGCGCCGTCGCCCCAGGCGCCCGCCGGGCCGCTGAGTACCGCCAGATCGAGCGGTGGCTCGGCGGTCGAGTTGTCGTATGCCATGCTGCCTGAGGGCTCGTCGAGCGACCACGCTGCGAGCAGGCCGACGTGATTGCGCTCGGGGACGACCGGGTCGGGCTCCGGTTCGGGTTCAACGTCGGGCTCGGGCTCGGGCTCAGGCTCAGGCTCAGTGTCCGGGCGCGGGTCCGGCTGCGGGCGCGGGTCGGCCGGCGGCGCGGGCTCAGGGTCCGGATTGAACAGGGGCGGAGCGGTGGCCGCGGGCTCGTCCAGCGGCGTCTCCGGGAGCGGTGCGTCGGCATCGGAGCCACAGCTGAGGACGACAAAAACAAAGGGGAGCAGAGCTCCGAAACGGAGCGAAGAAAGGTCCAACACAACACACTCTCAACGGTCGCGGCCCTGCCCAAGGCGCGCGGCGACAGTAGCACACGGGCCCACAATGCGGTACGAATACCGCCATGAATGACCATCAGCGACGCGTTTACGCCGATATGCTCGGCCTGGTTTCCAGCGCTGACAACCCCACTCCGCTTGTGCGCCTGAACAGGGTGACGCCCTTTGAGCACACCGCCGTGTACGCCAAGCTGGAGTGGTACAACCCGTTCGGCGCAGTGAAGGACCGCATCGCCTACAACCTGATCACCGACGCTGAGGCGAAGGGCGTGATCAGCGCGGGTCAGAAGCTCGTGGAGCCCACCTCCGGCAACACTGGCATGGGCCTGGCCATGGTCAGCAACGCGCGCGGCTACTCACTGACGACGCCGCTGTCCAACAAGATCCCGCTGGAGAAGCGCACCGTGCTGCGGGTCTTCGGGTCCAAGGTGCTGGAGATGGACGACAATCTCTGCCCGGCGCCAGGCGCACCCGAAGGTGCCATCGCCAAAGCCCACGAGATGGGTGAGCTGCCCGACTACCACATGCTGAATCAGTACGTGAACCAGGCCAACCCCGAGGCGCACTTCAAGACGACGGGGCCCGAGATCTGGAAGCAGACCGAGGGCAAGGTGACCCACTTTGCGGCCGGCCTGGGCACCTGCGGCACCATCACCGGCACCGGGCGCTTTCTGAAGTCCCAGAACAGCGACGTCCAGGTGTGCGGTATCCACCCGGTCGAGGGGCACGACATCCCCGGCGTGCGCAGCATCAAGCAGCTGCAGCAGACGGAGCTGTTTTCGCCCAGCGAGTACGACGCGATGGTGGCCGTGAACAACCAGGAGGCCTACGAGCTGTGCCTGCGCTTGAATCGCGAAGAGAGCATCATCGCGGGTCCGAGCTCGGCGATGGCGCTGGCCGGCGTGTTCAAGCTGGTACCCGACGAGCCGGGAAACGTGGTTGTCGTCATCTTCCCCGACAACGTCTTCAAGTACGCGTCCTCGGTCGTCAAGCATCTGCCGCAGGTCCGCTCGACGGGGCCCGTGGGCAGCGCCAAAGAGCGGCGCATGGGCGCGATGATCGACAACGTGCGCAAGACCGATGCGCTGCGGGTCGACACCGCCGCCGGCTTTGGGCTGTGGGAGAGCAAGCAGGCCACGTTTATCGACGTGCGGGACTTCGACGAGTTTCTGGGGGGTCACGTCCCCGGCGCGCTGCCGGCGCCGATGTCCGACATCGACTCTTATGCCGCCACGCTGCCCCAGGATGTCGACGCGCCGATCGTCACGGTCTGCAACCGCGGCAACCTGTCGATCAGCGGCGTTTTGTACCTGCAGTCGCTGGGCTACACGAACGTCCGAACGCTGGACGGCGGCCTGATCGCGTGGGGCGAGGCCGGTCACCCGACCGAGGCCGGCTGATCCTTTAAGAACACTTAAGGCGCCGAACTTTGTGGCGCCCGATAGCTTTGACCTCGGACACGGCAAAGGAGGTCAAAGATGCGGTGCCTGGTATTAGCGACAGCGATTTGTGTAGTTGGATGTGCACTCGACGCGCCGGACGGGGCGGTCTATGAGGAGCCCGCGACGGTGGACACGCCACAGGTGGACGTTGCGCCGCCACCAGTCCAGGCAACTGCACAGACGGCGCTGCCGGATCCATTGCTGGACGTGCCCGAGATCGTTGTGACCCAGGCCGACGTCGCCATCGACTCCGACTCCGACAAGATCCGCATGTTGGGCATGTCCAAGGACGGCGCGCGGCTGTTCTATATGACGGACGAAGAGGGCTTCAAGCAGGAGTCGGGCGCGCCCTTCCCGGTGCACGGCACGCTGCATGTGCTCACGATCGCCAGTGGGCAGAGCACCATCGTCGACACGCGCGTCGTACAGGGGATCCAGGGCGGCAACCCCGGCCTGCACTGGAGCGACGACGGCAAAACGGTCGCCTATGGTCGCGTGGACGAGGACATGGAGGGGCAGGAGGACGCCAAGACCTGGCTGCTGAAGATCACGCTGGATCTGCACACCTGGCGCGACGGCGAGGCGCCCAAAGCGCACACCAAGGTCTGGGGCGACATCGCGCTCGCGCCGTCGGGCAACGCCGTGATGGCCGTTGAATGGGAGACATCCGCCCTGATGGAGCTACGCCTGGACGGCGGCGAGTCCACCGAATGGGCCAAGTCCAAGCCGCGCCATTATCACGCTGAAAGCGGCTGGCACGTGCGTGGTCAGGATGGTGCGGTGATCGCGCGTCAGCTGGACACCGGCGACCAGGAGGTGGTCGCGGAAGCGGGTAAGCTGATCGGGCTGGAGGGGCACTACGCGATGGTCACCATCGACGGGCTGCTCATGGCCTACGATCTGACGACGGGCGAGGGCTTCATGTCGGATCTGCCTGCAGGCTCCGTCGCGTTTTTTGAGCTGAACCGGGACGAGGGCGTCGCTGCGGTGGGCATCGGCACGGGCGTGTACGGCAAAGTGCACGTGTGGAGCCTGGACGGCAGCGGCTCGTACGCGATCCCGATGCCGGAGCCGACGTCCGCCGGCGGGTCCACCACGTCGCTGGGCGTGCGTATTCACGAGCACGGCATCTCCTTCTTCCCGCGCGCAGGCTGGATGGATCGGGACTTCTGGGACCTGCGCGACGGCGAGGCCAATCACATCCTGGAGAACCACTGCGGCGCGCGCGACCTCAACGGCCTGCCTCAGCGCCTGGTTCAGGGCAACTACGCGGGCTGCTCCACCGCGGTCGAAGATCACCTCTATCTGTACGACGAGGTGACCGGGACCCTGACGGACACCGGGCGCGACATCAAATACGTCCGTGGCGTGCTCTCAGACGGCCGGGTGCTGTTCGACGACGACGCAGAGGGCAAAGCGCGCGAGCTCACGCTGTGGGACGTGACCACTGACGAGACCCAATCGCTGGCGCTGAACACCGGCTTCGGCATCGAAATCCGGCGCGACGGCGACTGGATGTTTGCGACGTATCCCGAGGGCGAGGCGGGCGGCGGCCTGGTCGTCGTACACCCCGACGGCATCACCCACTTGTCCTACCCGGCGCTGATCGTCGGTCTCGTCGCCAACGAGGAGGCAGTGGCCTATGTCGTCCGTCACGAGGATGGCGACACCCTCAATGTGGTGAGCTTCGAAAGCCTGATCGCGCAGTGATCAGGTCGAGGGCAGGCGCCTGTCCGCAGGTCGGAGCTTGTAGGAGCCGATCAGCACCGCGGTCAGAATCGCGGCGGGCATGATCAGGTCCGGGCCGTCGCCGTTCAGCGTATGCGAGGCCACAGCGCCCGTGAAGTCGAAGAAGAAGCCCGCGTAGGCCCACTCTTTGACCAGCGCGTAGCCCGGTGCGGCCAGAGCGGCGGCGCCCAGAATCTTCCAGGGACCCAGGATGTACAGCACCCACGTCGGGTATCCGAGGGCCTCCATGCCCTCTTTGACCGGCGCTGCCTGCATCAAGTCCATGACGCCGGAGGCGCCCTGACTCAGGCAGATCATGCCGGTGAGAACCCAATAGCCGATCACGGCGCCCTTTGTTTGCTCTGACATCTTGCCTCCTGCTTCTTAGTTGTCGCCCCGCGGGCGAAGTCTGACCGCGCTCCAGTGCTTGCCGTCGCCGCCCCATTGGAAGAGCAGCGCCGTGACGTCGTCGCCGCCGCGCTCACGGGCCTCGCTGACCAGCTCTCCGGCGGCCGCGTTCAGGTTGCTGGACCACTCGCGCACCAGCCGGCTGAGATCCTCGTCGCCGATCGTGCCGCTGACGCCGTCGGTGCACAGCAGGAAGACGTCGCCCGCGTGCAGTCGCGTCTCGGTGATCGCGACGTCCACGTCCTTATCCGCGCCCAGCGCCCGAGACAGCATGTGCTGATACGGGATGCGCTTGGCCTCCTCCTCGGTCATGTCTGTCTCGCGCGCGAGCTCCGCGCCCACGGTGTGGTCGTCGGTTAGCCGCGTGACCTGGTCGCCGCGCAGCCGATAACAGCGGCTGTCGCCCACATGCGCGATGACCGCGTCCGGCCCGTCGCACGATACCGCCACCACGGTGCTGGCCATGCGGTGCACGTTGCCCTCGTCGATCCAGCGGCGAATCTCGCTGTTGGCGCGCTTGATGCCGCTGACCAGGCACTCGCGCCGGTCATCCATGGTCTGTGGCAGATCGCGCTGAAAGGCTGACCGGATCTCGTAGACGGCCAGCTGGCTGGCGACATCGCCGTTTGCCAGGCCGCCCGCGCCGTCGGCGACTACAAAGAGGCCGATGTCCGGGTCGGCGAAGTAGCTGTCCTGGTTGACCGTGCGCGCCGCGCCTGTGCGCGACCGGCCCCCGTGGTCATACCCCATGGCGTAGTTGTATCACGTATTACGGAGTCGCTAAGAAAAGCTATCATGGCGCGGCGTGACCGAATCGCCCCCCAGAGAAGACCGCCGCAGGGCCGCACGCGCTCATCTATGGGTGCTGGCGGTCACACTGGGTGTGCTGCCGGCGCTGCTGGCGTGGCGGCGTCGCGAGCCGTTTGTCGCGCATCACGGGCGGCAGGCCACGATGATGCTGGCGGGTGTGCATATCCTCATTGTGGCGCACATTCTGCTGCACCAGGCGGTGGGCGCGGTCCGCCGCTTCGAGGAGTGGGGCGCCCGGGAGTACGGTGCCGAAGCGCCCGCTTGGACAGCCACCGCGCTGGATGTCCTCATGCCGGTCAACTGGGGCATACTGGGCGTCGAGATCGCTGTCGCGATGTTCTTAGCCGTCCGCCAGTCCCGAAAGGCGCGCGCGGGCGAGGCGAGCGAGTACTTTTTCATGGGTCTGCTGAGGCTGTGACATGACCTGGGCACGGTGGAAGCGTGTGTTGGACGGGGAGCGGCTGCCGTGTGCGGTCGTCGATCTGGATGCCGTCGATCACAACCAGGCGCTGCTGACGTCGCGGCTTGAGCGGGACGATATCCTGGTGCGGGCGGCCTCAAAGTCCGTGCGCGTACCGGCGATCCTGCGCCATCTGCTGGATAACAGTGAGCGCTTTGTCGGGTTGATGACGTACAGCGCCACCGAGACCGGGCTGCTGGCCGAGCAGGGGTTCGACGATCTGCTGCTGGCATACCCGGTCGGCCGGGCTCGGGAGGCCAGGACGCTGGCGGGGCTGGCGGCGGCGGGCAAAAACGTGATCGCGACGGTCGATGGCCCCGAGCACGTGGCGTTGCTGGCGGCCGCCGCTTCTGATGCCGGCGCCACCCTGGGGGTCTGCATCGACGTGGACGTCTCCTGGCGGCCCCTGGGCGGGCGCGTCCACATCGGCGTGCGTCGCAGTCCGGTGCGGTCGGCAGACGATGCCCTGGCTGTGGCGGCCGAAGTTCAGCGCAGCGACGGCCTGCAGCTGCGAGCGATCCTCGCGTACGAGGCGCAGATCGCCAGCCTGCGCCAGACCAACCCGGGCTCCCGGCATCTGGACCCCATGCGTCGCTTCATTCGCAATCGCAGCGTCCCACTGGCGGCCGCGCGTCGTCGCGAGGTGGTCGACGCGCTCCGGGCAGCCGGCCATGAGCTCACGGTTGTCAACGGCGGCGGCACCGGCAGCGTCTCGTCCACCAGCGCCGATCCAACCGTCACCGAGGTGACCGCGGGCTCCGGCTTTCTGTGCCCGCACCTGTTCGACGGGTACGACGGCCTGCCGCTCAAGCCCGCCGCGTTTTTCGCCATCGGCGTGGTTCGCTGGTCCGACCAGGGGTTTGTCACCTGTCAAGGGGGCGGCTATCCCGCGTCTGGCGGCGCGGGTCCGGATCGGCTGCCCGTAGTACATCTGCCACACGGGCTCACGCCGCTGGGCATGGAGGGCTTCGGCGAGGTGCAGACGCCCTTTGAACTCAGCCCGGTCGCACCGACATTGGCGCTTGGGGACCCGGTCTTGTGCCGTCACGCAAAAGCCGGCGAATTGGCCGAGCGCTTCAACGAGGTATTGCTCGTGCGTGGTGATGAGATCGTCGAGCGGGCAAAAACCTACCGCGGCCTGGGCGCCTGCACCATGTAGCTATTCGGCGCAGACCGTCGGTGTGCCCTTCAGCAAAGACTCCAGAAAGCACCGATATTGTGTCTTGGGCAGGGCGGTTTGAAAGACGACCTCGTGACCGTCCTCGATGCCGTCTTCGGGGTGCTGGATGACGACCGCCGTGGCTGCACCGCGGTTGCCTTTCACCGGCAGGTGGACTTGCCGGCGGCCGACCAGCGCCAGCAGTGGCAGCAGGGGTTGTGGTCCACCGAGCAGCTCCACGTCCGTGTCCAGCGCGTCGCCCGCGAGGTCCAGGCCGATCGACAGCGAGGTGGCGTTGGCGATGGGCGGCAGGATGTAGGTGTCGACGATGCCCTGCAGCATCAGGACCTGGCGCGGCTCTCCAAACGGC
>CAZJHX010000225.1:0-13504 GCA_964545715.1 uncultured Myxococcales bacterium | reverse complement strand
GACACCGGCGACGACACGACGGACACCGGCGACGACACGACGGACACCGGCGACGACACGACGGACACCGGCGACGCGAAGTGCGTGGAAGACCCACCGCTATGCATGGCCGGCTGCGGCTCAGATTGGATCAAGGGCGACGCCGAGTGCGTCGACGGCGCGTGGGTGTGCCCGCCGGACAGCATTGCTACGACCGACTGCCCCGAGGACACGTGCTGGGGCCTGCCTTTGCCCGGCGAGATCTGCGGCGACAACGGCTGGGAGTGCCAGCCCGACGCCGAGGACTGGGCCGCCTGTCCGTCGCTGATGTGCGCGGTCTGCGAGGGCTTTGACGGCGCCCAGATCCAAGGCGCCTGCTCCTGCGCCTGCGACAAAGACAACCAGGTCTCATGCGTCGAGATCCCGCCACCCGCCAAGTGCGGCACGACCATCGACAGCGACCTGCCCGGCGTCAGCATCACCTTCTCCACCAGCGCCTGCTCATGGACGCTGGCCGAGGCCGCCGCCGGTCTGAAGTTCGGCTACCAGGTCGTGGTCGAAGACGACCTCCCCGGCGTGCTGCCCAAGCCCCAGGACGCCGGTTGGTGCGGTCAACCGGGACCCAGCGGGCTCATCACGTTCGGACGCGTGAACGGCAACGATCAGAACTACTGCATCTGTGACACCGGGCTTTGTCAGGGCCCGAGCGAGGTCCCCGTCACTCTCAAAGCGGGCACCTACGACGGCGTCTTCGAGTGGGACGGCGTGAACTGGGGCGGCCCGTCCGACACCGGCAACCCCAAGGGCGAGGCCTTCCCACCCGGCACCTACACGCTGACGATCTCGGCCAAGGGCACGTGGGAGGATCCGGCGGCGGGCGTCATGCCGCCATTCACGGTCACCGGCACCTTCGTCGTGAACCTCACGCCCTGACATGGCGCGCGCGCTCGTCATCGGCGGCCGGGGCTTCTACGGCAGCCTGATCGTCGATACGATGCGCAAAACCGGCCACGACGTCACAGCCGCAAGTCGCCGTGGTGACGTGGCTGTCGACCTCGCCGATCCCGGGACATTCGAGGTGCTGCGAGGCTACGACCTCATCATCAACGCATCTGACACCGTCAACGCGCCTCCCGACGCGGCCGCGGCGTTCTGTCTGCAAGAGGGGCTGACCTGGCTGGACGTCGGCGCCGATCTCCCGGCGACCGAGCGCCTGCTGGCCCTCCCCACCACCGCCGCGACAGGTCGAGTCATCGTCGGCGTCGGCAGCTTTCCGGGGCTGAGCACACTGCTCGCCCGCACGGCTTACGATGCAGATCCCGACGGCGACTCTGTGGACCTTTCGGTGCGCCTGTCGCCATTGAGCGGCGCCGGTCCGGGCCTGTGCGCGCTGATGACCGACATGCTGGCGCTGCCGTCGGTCCGGTGGGTGAACGGCGCGCGCACCGAGGGGCCGGCGATGGGCTCGGCGGCAGACGTCCCCTTCTCACACGGCGCCGCAAAAGCCAGCATCGTCGGGTTGCCGGACGCCGCGCTGATCGCCCGCACCACCAGCGCCGCCAACGTCACGACCCGCCTTGCCGTCGTGCCTTTCTTCTTACGCTTCAGCCTCGGTTTTGCGGCGGCGCTCATCCGCTGGTCGGGGCCGCTTCGACCGGCGCTGCTCTGGGTGACCCGCAAGTCGCTGATCCTGATCCGCTCGGGCTTCCTGCGCCGCGTAAAGGCCCGCGTTCAGCTCACCGCTCGCGCCGGTGACGTCTGCTTGATGCTGGATGCCCCCGCCGGCCAGGCGATTACCGCCCAGGCCGCGTGTGCGCTCGCTGTGCTGGCGCTCGAAGAGCCTCCGCCGCCGGGCGTCCACACCGCCGCCGATCTGACCTCGCTGGACACCGCGCTGCTGCGCACCCGAGAGCTCGGCGGCACCGTCATCTCATCGGCGTAAACGCCACATAGCGCGCCAGTCGCGGCGCCAGCTCAGGCTCTTTCGCCCTCAGCGCCCCATAGATCACGGTGGCCAACAGCACCCGGTACAGGTTGGCTCGCTCCAGGTCCGCGGCCGGTCCAATCCCGGTGTCGGACAGGTCGCAGTGCTCCAAAAACACCGCAGTGGCCTCCTCTGGCAGCACCGACATCGCCTCCGACATGCCGCGTGCGCCGCCCATGCAGACAGAGAGCAGCAGCGCGGGGTTGTCCGCCACCATGCGCGCGATCACCATCGACTGCCGGTCGGGCCCGACGTGGTCCAGGTCTCTCAGGCCGTCCTGGAGCGTATCGGGAAACGTGCACACCTCGGAGAGCGCGTACGCCGCCATCCGCGGGTGGTCCAACACCCGCTTCACCTGTGACTGGATGCACTGCCGTGGCCGGTCCGCGTGGGCCTGAACCTGGTGGTACGCGTAATATCCGCCGGCCGCCGCGACGATCAGCACGACGATCCCGACCACGCCCCGCACCTTTCTTGTCCGCGCCAGCCGCCGTTCGAAGTCGTCCTCGTTCATACTCTCCCCATGTCCATCTCTCTGCGCGACGCCGTCAGCGCCTTGTTCGCGGGGCTGGTCCAAAGCTTGTCGCCCGGGCCGCTGCGTCGCAAGGTGCTGAGCGTGCTCCTCATCAACGGTGTCGGGCTGCTGCTCGTGATGTCCGCGCTGGTCTACATCGTTTTTGGTCTGGTCGATATTCCGGGCGGGGGCACCTCTGGATCGAATGCAGCTATCGGCGCGTTCGTCGCGTGGGCTATCCGCCTCGTCGCGGTGGTCGTCATCGTCATCGCCGTCCCGCTGTTGTACGTCACCGTCAGCCGCCTGCTGGCGCTCGCCGTCAACCAGGGGATCTTCGATGTCGCCCGCCGAGAGGCCGGCGGCCCCGAGCCCACCGCCAAGGCGCTGCCGCTCTCCCACTCAACCGCGATCGAGCTGCGTCGTCTCGGCCGCTTCCTCCTCTTCTCCGTCCTGATGTTGCCGGTCAATCTGGTCCCGCTGGTGGGCACCGCCGCCTATGCGCTCGCCACCCTCGGACTGGCCTCCCAAACGATGGGCTGGGACCTGCTGGCGTACCACTTCGAACTGCACGGCATGGGCTACGACGCCCAGAGAGCGTGGATCCGCGACAACCAGCGCCTCGTCCTGGTGTTTGGCGCCGTGGCCATGCTGCTGTGCATGGTCCCGGTGCTCCAGCTGCTTACGATTACAACGAATGTGGCCGGCGCGGGGATCCTGTCCGCGCGCATCGACCACTAACTCCAGATGCGGCTCAATAGCTCGCGCATCTCCGGCACGCCGCCCTGAAACACCAGGTAGCCGTCATGCGGCTCGCGATCGGTCATCTCCCCCGCGATGTCGGTGGTCATCAGCTCTTTCACCGCCGCCGGATCCTCGGGGTGCATCCCCATCGCCCAGCCCAGCTTGATAAACGCGACCTCAGGCAGCATGTTCTGCAGCGGAATCACGCCCAGCTCCAGCATCTCGCGCCCGGTCTCGTACACGTACATCTGCACAAAGCCCCACAGCGTCTGCAGCGTCATGTACACCTGCACGCCGGCCTCGCGGCACCGCTCCAGCGCCGGATACAGCACCTTGTTTACGTGTCCAAGCCCGGTCCCCGCGATGACGATGCCCTTGTATCCTGCGGCGATAAGTCCATCGAACACGTCCGGCTGCATGTGCGGGTAGTAGTAGACCAGCGTGACCTTGTCGTCGTAGACCGCGTTGATCTCCACGTCCCGGTCCTGGCGCCGCGGCTCCAGCTCGCGGTGAATCGGGGTGACCTCGGACTCGTTCACCATGGCCAGCGGGATGTCGCCCAGCGTCCGGAACGTGCTGCGATAGGAGCTGTGCATCTTGCGAACCCGGGTCCCGCGATGCAGCAGGTTGTACCGATCCGACGTCGGCCCGAACATGCAGACCGTCACGCCCGCGATCGGGCCGTGCGCCGCAGCATACGCCGCTCGGATCAGGTTCAGCGCCGCATCCGATGACGGCCGGTCGGACGACCGCTGGCTACCCACCATCACGATCGGGATCGGCGAGTTCTGCACCATGAAGCTCAGCGCCGCTGACGTGTAGTGCATGGTGTCGGTGCCGTGCCCGATCATCACGCCGTCGTAGCCCTGCTCGATCGCCAGCCCGATGTTCAGCGCCAGCGACAGATACTGCCGGGGCCCCATGTTCTCCGAGAAGATGCCGAACAGCTTCTCAGTCTCCAGGTTGCAGACGTCCGCCAGCTCCGGCACCGACCCATACAGCTCGCCGGGACTGAACGCCGGAATGACCGCGCCCGTTCGGTAGTCCAGCCGGGACGCGATGGTACCGCCCGTGCCGAACAGCTTCACCCGCGGCTTCTTCGGGTCGACCGGGAACTCCTGCTCGGGGATCTTGTATTCGACCACGCGATGCCCGGTCCTGGTCATCGACTCGATGGTGTCGTGCCGGATGCCGATGTTGTAGCCCGACGTCAGCTTCAGCACGAGATGCAGCGGGTCCGCCGTCTCTGAGCGCGGCAGCAGCAGCCCCTCGAAAGTCCCGCGCGTCGTGTCCACCGTGACCTCGGACCAGACCGTGACCCCGTGCTGGACCATCAGCGCCTTCAGCGGATCGCGATAGCCTTTGTAGTCTTCGCTCACGGTGTGGCCTCCTCAGCGACCAGGCCCAGCGCCCGCGCCAGCCGGTCATACACGACCAGCGGTTCGATTCGGCCCAGCAGCGACGGCATAACCCGGCCCATAGCCCAGCGCATGATCGCCTCCGGATCCCGCGTGCGCACCTCGAGCTTGGTCGCCACCGTCCGCTGAATAGACGTGCGCATGTCCGCGTCTGCGCCCGCTGTGTCGCCGTACACAAACAGCAGATCCTCGGCCGACTGGTTCGGGTTGCGCAGCTGGCTGAGCAGCATGCTCTCAAACGCGTGACGTATCGGGCCGCTGCGCTCCAGCGCTCGCACCAGTGGGGCCAGCCGGTCCGCTGTCGGCAGCTTGAACCCGGGCATGCTCCGCTGTTGCGCCACTCGCTTCTGCAGCCCGGTGGCCAGACGCCGCGCCGCGTCCGGTGTCGCCGGCGCCAGCTCGTCAAAGAGATCGGCCCATACGGCGTCGGTCAGGGCCCACGCGTTGGCGTGTGTGAGCCCCAGCTCCACGTACCGCACCTGCCGCTCCCAAGGGCGCTCCTTCAGCCCCGCCGCGATCTCGGTGACCCACGCATCCGGAATCGACACAGGCGGCGTATCGGTGTCGGGGTACATACGATCGGGACCCGGCAGGATTCGCTCAAAGCCGTTGGTTCCGTCACTAAAGGCCTGGCGCGTCTCCGACGGCACGCCGATCAACGCCTCCTGGGCCCGCAGAACTACCTCTTTCACCCCGGTGAGCACGTCGGCGTCGTCGCCCCAGAGCACCACGACTGCATCTGCAGACCGCGATCCGGCCTTCAACCCTTTGCGCAGCTGCTGCCAGTGCGTGCCGATCACGCCGTAGTCCTCGATGTCCGAGTGGATCATGAAGGGCCGCGCCGTCAGGCAGGCGATGACGCGCACCCGCTCGCCCAGCTCCCGCGCAAATACCATCCCCGGCTGGGTGCGGTGGGTCAGCAGACCACCGAAGCCCGGCAGCTTAACCGCGCGCACCGAGTCGCCACGCTCCAGCGCCTCCTGGATGGGGGCAAAGTCCGACTTCTTCAGGATGCCGGTGGCGTCGATCGACAGGTCGGGGCTCAGCATGTCCGCGGTCTCGGCGCGACGCCGCAGCTCCTCGCGGATCGGCAGCAGGTTCAGCTGCCGAAACGCCTCGATGTGCACCAACTCGGGCAGCTTTCGGTGGTTGCCGACGCCCTTGATCTCGACCCGGCGCCCGCCCGCGATCGACACGTTGACGTCCTGCCGCGCCGCGCCTGCTCCACGCCGGACCTTGCCGCTCGCTCGCGCCACCCGCGCCAGCAGTCGAGCGCCCGCCTGAACATCCAGCGGCGTCAGCAGGTCGGGCTCGGTCACCGTCTCCGTCAGCGGGGTGCCTAACCGGTCAGTGCGGAACAGGATTCGATGCCCGATGTCGCTGATCTCGCGGCAGGAGTCCTCTTCCAGCGACAGCTGCCGGATCCGCAGCATCCGGCCCGGCCCCAGCTCGCTCTCGGCAAACGGGATCGCCCCGGCCAAAGCGACCATCGCCGTGCGCTGAAATCCGGTCGGGATCGACCCATCCAGGTACTGCTTGCGCATCACGTGCAGCTCGCTGACCAGGTTGGAGCCGAGCAGCTGGGCGACCTCCATCGCGATTTTCACCGCCTGCTCGTCTATGGCAAACGGCGGCGTGTCGTCCATCTCGTAGGTGCACACCGACCGGCGCGCCAGCTGATAGACGATCTCCTTCTTTGTCTTGAACTCCATCAGCGCGGTGCCGTCGTACTCGCCCAGCTCGCTCAGCGTCGGGCGCATGTGTCGCAGCACCTCTGCGTCTACTTTGCGGCTGCGCAATCCCGCGGGGCAGCGGCAGAACAGCTTTCCGTCCGTCAGCAGCTGCTGGTGGACCTCCAGCCCGCACATGAACCCGAGCGCGTCGTAATCGGCCGGTGTCAGCTCGCCGAAGTCGCGATCGACAAAGTCCAGCGGCGGATCAGTGCGCGGGTTCAGGTCTGTGGCGTGGTCCTTCATGGCGGCGCGAGGCTACCACAAGCCCTGTGGATTTTGGCTGCTATAGTCGCTGCCATGGAGCTGCCTTTTGATGCCCCGATGAAGCCCATGCTGGCCAAGCGGGTGGACGGCCTCCCAAAGGGCGACGACTGGCTGTTTGAGCCGAAGTGGGACGGCTTTCGGGCGCTGGTATTTCGGGACGGCGACGAGCTGCTCATTCAAAGCCGCGACCTCAAGCCGCTCAATCGCTACTTTCCGGAGCTGGAAGGGCCGCTCCTGGACCAGCTTCCGCCTCGCTGTGTCGTCGACGGCGAGGTGGTCATCGCCGGGGACGAGGGCCTGGACTTTGTCGCGCTGCTGCAGCGCATTCACCCGGCGGCGTCGCGCGTGAACAAGCTGGCGGAGCAGACGCCGGCGTCCTTTGTGGCCTGGGACATCATGGCGCTGGGCCCCGATGACCTGCGGGAGGTTCCGTTTGAGGAGCGTCGTGCCACGTTGGAGCGCGTCTTGAGCCGGCCCGCGGCGCCGGTGTATGTGACGCCAGCCACCCGGGATCGCGAGACTGCGGCCGACTGGTTCGCCCGCTTCGAGGGCGCCGGGCTGGACGGCGTCATGGCCAAGCGACCCGAGGGCGCCTACCTGCCCAACAAGCGGGTGATGCTCAAGATCAAGCACAGGCGCACGGTCGACTGCGTGGTCGGCGGCTTTCGCTGGCACAAGAACGGCCCGGGCACGCTGGTCGGCTCCTTGATGCTCGGTCTCTTCGACGACAGCGGCCGGCTCAATCACGTGGGCGTGGCCGCCAGCTTCAAGGCGGCCCGCCGCGCCGAGTTGGTGGAGGAGCTGGCTCCCTACCGCGCCGATGTTCTCGAGGGGCACCCGTGGGCGTCCTGGGCCGGTCCGGCGCACCGTGTGCCGGGCGCCAGGTCACGGTGGAATCGGGGCAAGACGCTGCAGTGGCAGCCGCTGCGCCCCGAGCTGGTGGTAGAGGTCAGCTTTGACCACCTGCAGGGCACCCGCTTTCGTCACACCGCCCACTTCGTGCGGTGGCGTCCGGATAAGCCGCCGGCTGAGTGCGGCTACCATCAGGTCGACGTGACGCCGCCGCTGGAGCTGGCGCGCATCTTTGCGCTGCAAAACACCTGAGCGCTACCAGGGCAGCAGCACGATCTGACGCGTCTGGGCGTCGCCGATCAACGCGTCCACGATGACTCCGGCGTCGGTGTGTTGCGGTCTGCGCGCGCTGTGCACGTGGCTGCCGGTCAACTGCCGCGTGACGCCCGTGTCCAGCCGTGTCAGCCAGACCTCGTGCACCGGGGTCCACCCGAGCGTCCCGCTGAGCGCCACTGTGTAGACGACCTCCGCGCCGTCGGCCGAGAAGTCCGCCTCCAGCACCTCTGCCTGCGGGTGCAGCAGCTCCTCGACCTGGGCGCCGCCGACGGGGGCGACCTGTACGATCTCGTACGGGCGCACCACGGCGATGTCACCCTGCTGGAGTACGCCCACATCACGGATGCCCCAGGCCTCCCACAGCTGCGTGAACGGGCCCGCGGCGTTCAGGGGCGCCGTCCACACGCGGCTGATCTGCTTGAACTTCGTCACCAGCGCCAGGCTGCTCATATCGGGGGCAAACGCAAAGGCCGTGACCGGGTCGTCCATCCAGACCGACCAGCTTTGCTCGGGGTAGGTGACCGAGGCCCAGCGCACCTCCTTGCCGGCGATCAGCGCCAGCGTGTCCTCGGCGACCCAGGCCGGGTCGGCCCCGTCGAGACCCAGCGGCGTGTCGGTTTGCGCGTCTGTGAAGTCCTCGATCAAGCGCAGCTCGCCGTCCAGCGTGTACACCAGCCGGTCGGACATCGGCTCGTAGGCGCCGCCGGTCGCGTCGCTGTCCTGCTGGTCCGTGACCGCCACCGGCTGCTCGGGTGGTGCCGGAGTGGCAAACACGATCTCGCCGGTCCCCTCGATGCCGTTGCGGAAGCCGCGCACCTGAAACCCGTACGTCTTGTGGTTGGTGAGCATGGGCGTCGTAAACACCAGCGGCGTCTCTGGCTGCACGAAGTCGTCAGGCGCCTTCACCTCGCCGATCTGTGTCCAGGTCGTGCCGTCGATCCCGTTGGTGATGAACACCCGAAAGACGTCGACCCTGGGCACGTTGAAGCACGTAAACATCTCTTCGGAGAAGGTCAGCGTGACCGCGCCGTCACCGCGTTGCGCGTGGGTCATGGTGGGCCATACGCAGCCGGGCTGCAGGCACATGCCGGGCTGGTCGCACAGCTCGCCGGGCAGGCAGCAAAAGGTGCCCCAGGCGCAGTCCGCGTCCGAGCCGCACCCGCACACGGGCTCCAGGATCTCATCTTCGGGGGGCACAGGCTCCGGGGCTGGTGTGAGGTCGAGCAGCGTCGGTCCGGTAACTGCGATCGGGTGCGAGGACGGCTCCGGCTGCGCGGCCTCCGGCTGCGCGGCCTCCGGCTGCGCGGCCTTCGGCTTAAGCTGCAGTGTCGCCCCCGGCTCGCCCTGGGCGGCGCACCCCGCCACCAGGCATCCGATAAGGATCGCTCTCATGGTCTGATCTGTCTCCCGCCGCCACCGCCAGTGTCGGTTTTGGTCGATAATCAGACAATTGAATAGTTTCGACTGAATCAATAGGTTCCTTGAATTCCTGGGGATGGCTGGCGGCCAGCATCACGCTGACGAGCACCATGGAGCCGGCCACGATCGTGCGCCAGCCGATCGCCTCGTCGAGAATGGCCCACCCCAGGACGCACGCGACCACTGGATTGACGTAGGCGTAGGTGACGACCCACCGGATCGGCGCGTTGCGCAGCAGCCAGGTGTAGATGCAGGCGCCGATCAGGGAGCCGAAGACGGCCAGGTAACCCAGCGCCCACCAGGCACGCGCCGGCACTGCGGCCAGGTCGAGGTGCGACCACTCGCCCCGCGCCGAGGCGAAGACCAGCAGCAGCGCACCGCCGGCGGCCAACAGCATGCCGGTCGACTGTGCCGCCGAGTCCGGCATGTCCGCGTCCTTCAGTAGCAGCGACCCCAGCGCCCAGCTGACTGCAGCGCCCAACAGCCCCAGCGTGGGGACCATCGCCGCGCCTCCGATCGACGGCCACACCAGCACCGCGATGCCCGAGAAGCCGACCAGCAGGCCCAGCGCCACCACCAGCGAGGGCTTCTCGTAGCCGCGCAGCCACCCGACCACGACCATGATCGGGGTGGAGGTGGAGATCAGCAGCGCCGCCAGCCCCGATGGCACGCTCTGCTCTGCCCAGGACACGACGCCGTTGCCGCCCAGAAGCAGCAGCGCACCGGCCGCCAGCGCGGATCGCCACTGCAAGATCGTCGGTTTCGGGGCCCCGCGCCAGCGGGCGAACAGGTACAGAAGAAGGCCTGCCGCCAAGAAGCGGGAGCCGGCCATGGCAAAGGGCGGCAGCGCCTCCACGACAATACTGATCGCCAGGTACGTGGAGCCCCACAGCAGATAGATGGCGGCCAGACCCGCCACGACACGCTTCATGCGGCTCCCCCCCACGCGCGCCAGGTCCAGTACCCCAGCGTCACAAGGCTCACGCCAACCCACATGAAAAACAGCGGCGCGGTGAGCGCCATCCCCAAAAAGCTCATCATTTTGGTCACCTCCGCAATTATGGTCGGCGACATTGGTGTGGCGGTACAGATGCAGAAATTGCTAATTGTTATGGACACACTTTAGAAAAAGTGAACTGTGTCTGTACTTGCTGTGCAGAACTGTGTCTGCCGGGTTGTGTTGCCCACGCTTAAACTGCGTCGGCACCATCACCCGGACCCTGGAGGGCCCACATGAGCACCGATATGCAACCCGTCGCGTCTGCTGCGCCTCTTCTATATGAAGGGGTGGCGGACCGGATTAGGCAGCTCATAGACCACGGAACCCTGCGACCCGGGGATCGCATTCCCTCCGTACGCAAATTACACCGCGATTGGGGCGTCAGCGTGTCGACGGTGCTGCAGGCTTACCGCCTGCTGGAGGACAGCGGCGCCATCGAGGCGCGCCCCCAGTCCGGCCACTATGTCCGCGCCGCCTGCGCCACCGCGCCGGAGCCGGTCCCCTGTACGCGCCGGTCCGAGCCCAAAGCAGTCGATCTCACCTCGCTGGTGGTGCGCCTCACCCGGCGGGTCGGTCGCGACGACTTGATCGGGATGGGCTGCGGCTTCCCGGAGCCGTCCGTGCTGCCGTTGAAGGCGCTTGATCGCCTGATAGCTCAGGTCTCGCGCGACAATCCGGACGCACACGCGTACAGCGTCTCGCCCGGCCACAAAAAGCTGCGCCGCGCGGTTGCCAACCGGCTGGTCGCCGCGGGCTGCGCCCTGGGGCCCGACGATCTCATCGTCACGGCCGGCTGCCAGCAGGGCATCTACCTGTGCCTGCAGGCGCTGACGAAGCCGGGCGACAACGTGGTGGTCGAGGCGCCCACCTACTTCGGGCTGCTGGAGGCCCTGTCGTCCCTGGGCCTCAACGCGATCGAGGTTCCAAGTCATCCGCGAGACGGCATCGATCTCGATCGTCTCAGCAGCGTGTTGGCCCGCGAGCGCGTGGCCGCCTGCGCCATGGTGCCCAACTTCAGCAACCCGTTGGGCTCGCTTCTCAGCGACGCGAAGAAACAGCGCCTCCTCGATATCCTGGGAGCCGCCGGCGTGCCGCTGATCGAGGACGACGTCTATGGGGAGCTGGGCTTTGACGGCAAGCGCCCAATCGCGGTCAAGTCCCTCGATCAGACCGGCAACGTCCTGTACTGCGGCTCCGTCAGCAAGACGCTCTCGCCGGGCCTGCGCGTGGGCTGGCTGGCGCCGGGACGCTATTACGACAAGGTCAACCGCCTGAAGCTGGTCTCCGGCTGGGCCTGCTCGACCGTGCCCCAGCTGGCGGTCGCGGAGTACCTGCAAAGCGGTGGCTACGATCGGCACCTGCGCCGCCTGCGCCGCACGTATCGGGAGCACTTCGAGCGCATGTCGCTGGCCGTCCAGCGTTGCTTTCCGCCGGGCACCCGCATCGCGCGCCCACGCGGCGGCCAGTTTCTGTGGGTGGAGCTGCCGGCCTGGGTCGACTCCATCCGGCTGTTCGAGGACGCCGATGACGCGGGGGTCACGCTGGCCCCCGGCGTCATGTTCTCGGCGACCGGCCGCTTCCGAAACTTCATCCGCCTCAACTACTCAGTGATCTGGAACGAGCGCGTCGAGGCCGCGGTGCGTACGGTAGGCCGTCTGGCCGAGCAGCAATCTCCGACCTGAACGTGTCATGATGGGCGCCATGCTGAAGGGCAAGATCGCAATGATTCTCGACGAGCGCCGCGCCGCGGTAAACCTGGCCGCGGACAGCGGTGTGGCCGTCGGGGACGTGTTCATCGTCTACAACGAGGGTGCCGAGGTGACGGACCCGGACTCCGGCGAGTCGCTGGGCCGCATCGAGGTCGTCAAAGCGCAGGTCACGGTCTCGCATGTGCAGGAGAAGCTGTGCATCGTCGAGCGGCCGGTCGAGGCTGAGCCCGAGCCGGACCAGAGCGATGTCCTCAGCGCGCGCATGGCCCGCGTCGACCAGTACAAGCAGGCATCCAAGCGGACTCAGCCGATCAAGGTCGGCGATCTGGCCCGCCGGCTGTGATTCGCCTGGTCGCCATCTGCCTGCTGGTGGCTACGGGCTGCCAGGCGGGCGGTGGCGTCTGCCGGCGTGTCGCGTCGCTGGACTTCGAGCGGCTACCGGTGGTGGCCTATCCGGACTCAATGCCCACCGGCGTGTTGGCTGTGATCGGTGACACGCAGCGCACCTCCTGGCAGGAGTGCGCCATCGGCCGCGAGGTCAACGACGCGCAGCAGGCGACCCTTCTCGCGGCCCTGGTCGCCGATGCCCCCTCCGCCATCGCACACGTGGGTGACATGGTCTTTCACGGCGGCCAGGCGACGCACTGGCAGTACTTTGACTGGCTGTTTCGTGACGTGCGGGAGGCCGCCATCCCGCTGTTGCCGGTCGCCGGAAACCACGAGTATTGGGGCGACAACGACGACGCCCGCGAGCACTTCGGCGCCCGCTTTCCCGCGCTTCAAGGGGACACCTGGTACAGCGGCACGTGGGACGGCGTGGGGCTGGTCTGGCTGGACTCCAACGCCGGCGATCTCGAGGGCGATGGCTGGACCCGCCAGGCCGCCTGGTTCAAGAGCACGCTGACGGACTTCAACGACGACCCCGCCATTCGCGGCGTGCTGGTCTTTTTGCACCACTCGCCGTTCACCAACAGCCCGATCGTGGACCCCGATGAGAACGTGCAGAAGCACTTCGTGCCGGCGTTTTGTGACTCGCCCAAGACCCTCGCGATGGTGAGCGGACACGCGCACGGCTATGAGCGGTTTCCACGGGGAGCGGCGGAGGGTTGTGGCGACAGGGTTCGGCAGTTCATCGTCTCCGCGGGCGGCGGCGGGCCGCGCCCCGACGACTTGAGATCACAGGCTGAGACCGGTCTGGAAGACGCGTTTGTGGCCGATACGCCTCGCCCGTTCAACTATCTATTGATCGCGCAGACGGACACCGGGCTGTCGATTCGGGTCCGCGGGATGGGCACGCACGAGCCGGCTGTGCGCGATCTGGAGACGCTGGACCTGCCGTTCTAGACCTCGCCGCCAGATTTCTGGCGTCAAGGTCCAGGTTCTGGTGCCTGACGAGGCTCCGCCTCAGACCGACGAGGCATGCGTACCTTAGCGGGGCCTGGTCAGCGGGTGAGCCAGGGGCGCGGCAGCTCTGGGATCGGGATGAGCCCGTGCTTTCTCCAGCCTTCGCGGCGCAGCCAGGTGTCCGGCGGGGCGCGGTTCAGGCATATGGCGTGTTCCGAGGGGACCGGGTGCTCGCGCCAGCCTTCGAACTCCAGGCACGTGGAGTATGGGT
>CAZJHX010000224.1:0-13548 GCA_964545715.1 uncultured Myxococcales bacterium | reverse complement strand
CGCCAAGGCGGGCGAGCGAAGGCGGGCCGGGGGCCCGTCGAGCGAGAGCGAAGCGGCCCAACGCAGGCGGCGGGCGGCGGCGCCCGCGGGTAGGAACGAATTTGCGGCATCGACAACCAGGTAACTGGTGCCAAATGCCGGTGCGAGGGTCGTGACGGCATTCAGCACCAGTTCCCGCGGGCGCAAGCTGTTGGTAGCGGGCATCATCTGGGTGGCGCTGCTTGGGGCGGCCGACGCGACGTATCTCACCGTGCTCAAGGTGCAGGACGAGGTGCAGGGGCGCGCGGACTCGGCGGTGTGCAATGCGGTCAGTGAGACCGGGTGCACGATAGCGCTGGAGAGCAGCATGTCCTCCATCGGTCCGGTGCCGGTCAGCCTGCTCGCAGTTGCGACCTATCTGTTCGTCATCGGGCTGGGCGTTCTGGCGTGGCGTGCAGGGCCGGGGGGCGCGCCGTTTGCGGTGGCGGCCATCAAGCTGATCGCGGTCGGGTCGGTCGTGTACTCGATCGTGCTGGCCGGCTACTCGTACAGTCAGGACTCATGGTGTCCCTTCTGCATCGGGCTGTACGCCATCAACGCGCTGATGTTGGGCTGTGCGCTGGCTCTGGAGGGCCGCCTGACGGCGTCGCTCTCGGATGTCTTCGGCCGTGCGCGTCCGGTGATCGTGGCGTTTGGCGTGTTCGCGGTGGTGCTGTCCAGCGGTTACGGCGCGTTTGCCTGGAGCATCCGGCACTATGCCGGCGATGAGGTCGAGCGCGGGTACAAAAGAGCGGATGACGCGATCAAACAGGGGGTGTTTCCCATGCCGATCGGCACGTCCCCGTCCCGGGGGCCGGCCGACGCGCCGATCACGATCGTCAAGTTCAGCGACTTCGAGTGCCCGTACTGCCGGCGCATGTGGAATCAGATCGAGGAGCTGGTGGAGCGCAACCCGGACCAGGTGCGCGTGGTCTTTCATCACAATCCGCTGTCGAACGTGTGCAATCCCATGATGGGCACCGCGTTTCACAAGAGCGCCTGTCCGGCCGCGTTCGCCGCGCATTGTGCGCATGTGCAAGGCAAGTTCTGGGAGTACGGGGATCTGCTGTTCAAGCATCAGCCCAAGTTCAAGGCCGCCGAGCTGAAGGGTTACGCCGAGGAGGTGGGGCTGGACGTCGCGGCTTTTGACGCGTGCCTTGCCGACCCGGCGACCGCGGTGGCTATCGAGAAGGACGCGATGCTGGCGCGCGCGATCGGTGCGGGTGGGACGCCGTCGAGCATCATCAACGGCTTCTTGTTCCCCGGTGCGCTGACGGCCGTGATCGTGGAGTCGATCGCGGAGCACCTGGAGAAGACGGGCGCCGCGAAGTCGGCCAAGCCCAACGAGAAGCAGGAGCGACAGCGCGCGATCCTGGCGGCAGGTGCGAAAGCTGTCGCGGTGTCGCCGCGCGACCTGGGGGCCGGTCCGGCGCCGCGCCTGCAGGTCGTGACGTTTGTGGACCCGGATCACGAGGACTCTCGCCGCCAGCTGGCGCTGCTGTTCAAGCTGCAGCTGGTCCACAAGGAGCTGATTCGGGTGAGTGTGCGCCTGTTGGGCTCCGGCAAGGCGCAGAAGCTGCTGGCGTGTGGGTTTGAGACCGACCATGGCAGCTTTGTGGCCAAGATGGTGGGGCAGAGCAAGGGCGACGTGGATGAGCTGTCGGATGAGCTGGCGCGGCAGATGGGCGACCTCCGCCCGTGCCTGGATTCGGACGGCAGCGCGGCGATTCTGGCCGAGGACGCCGCCGCTGCAAAAACGGCCGGCGTGACCGAGCCGGTGACGTTCATGAACGGCTACCAGGTCCCACCCTCGGCGGGGGTGGCAGAGCTGGATCAGCTGATCGCTGCCTCGCTGTTGGCTGGAGTAAAGTAGCTTGAGCGCTGTCCAGCCGGTCGCGTTCGGGCGATACACGCTTGAGTCCAAGCTGGCCGCCGGCGGCATGGGGGAGATCTTCCTCGCCCGCATGGAGGGCCCGGCGGGCTTCAACAAGAAGGTCGTGATCAAGCGCGTGCTGCCTCAGCTGGCGCAGTCCGACGAGTTTGTGGAGCGCTTCTTGGACGAGGGGCGGCTGGTCGGCCAGCTCAGCCACAGCAACATCGTGCAGGTCTTCGATGTCGGGGCCGTCGACGGGCACTACTACCTGGCGATGGAGTACGTGGACGGCCTGGACCTGCGCAAGCTGATCCAGCGCGTTCGGCGCGTTGACTCCCAGCTGCCGGTCGCGCTGGTGGTGCACATCATCTCGGAGCTGGCGAAGGGGCTGTCGTACGCGCACACGCGCACGACGGATGAGGGGCAGTCGCTGGGTATCATCCACCGGGATGTGTCGCCGTCCAACGTGATGTTGTCGCGGGAGGGCGAGGTCAAGCTGCTGGACTTCGGTATCGCGCGGGCCGAGTCGCGGATGATTAATTCTGTGTCCGGGTCGCTGCACGGCAAGTTCCTCTACATGTCGCCCGAGCAGGCGTCGGGCAAGTCGCTGGACCAGCGCAGTGATCTCTTTTCGGTGGGCACGGTGGCCTACGAGATGCTGACGGGCGTGCGCCCGTTCAAAGGCGAGAGCGAGCTGCGGACGCTGGAGATCATCCGGGCAGGGAAGTTTGAGCCGATACAGGCGCGTCGGGCCGACGTGCCGAAAGCGGTCATCGACTTGGTGACGCAGTGCCTACAGGTGGAGCCGGAGCGGCGCTTTCCGACGGCCGATGCCCTGCACCGCGCGGCGCTGTCGGTGTTGGTGGAGTCCGGTGAGGTGGTGTCCAGCACGGACGTGCGGTCGTTTGTAATGAACCACCTCAAGCCCAAGACGCCGACAGGGCCGATCACGCTGGATGACGCGATGAATCAGCAGCTGGACGCGCTGCTGGGCGGCTCACCACCGCCGGCGGAGGGCACGCAGGTCGCGCCGGCCGCGGAGGCGGAGCAGCTTTTTGCGGAGCCGCTGGTCCCGACGGCGACCAACCCGAGCGGTCTGCGCATCCGGTCCGAGACCAGCACGACCAGCCGGTCGCGGATGGTGGAGCTGGCGGACACCGGGACGCCACGGGCCAGTCGCAACCGCATTTTGATCGCCAGCGTGCTGCTGCTGGTCGGGGTGCTGGTGACGCTGAATCTGGTGATGCTCAACGAGATCAAGTCCAACACCTCGGCGCCGGTGGTGAACCTGGATCAGCCTCCTGCGGCGACCGCCCAGCCCGAGCCGAAGCCGGCCGCGACCTCCGACACCAGTGAACCCGAGCCCGCGCCCACGGCTGAGCCGACGCCGGAGCCCGCGCCGACGCCGGAGCCTGCGCCCGAGCCGACGCCGGAGCCCGCGCCCAAGCCCGAGCCGATGTCGCTTCGACTGACAGGGCTGCTGAACGGCGCAGTGGTGTCCATCGGGGGCACGATCGTGTTTGCGGATGAACAGGGCGTGTACCAGGTGCCCGACGGCGAGGGCCCGGTGCAGCTAAGCGTGGCCTTGACGGGGCGCGAGACCCTCACGCGGTCGGTGGAGCGTGCGCCGGGGACATCCGCGGAGGTGGCGCTGAAGTGGGCGCCGCGCAAGAAGACGGTGCGCGTGAAGACCAACCCGCCGAATGCGGCGATCATGCGCGGCAAGCGTCTGGTCGGCAAAGGTCAGGGCGGCATTGTGGTGACCGAGGGGTCGCCGGTGCATGGCCGAGTGATCCTGGACGGCTACGAGGACGGACGTTTCACCGCGCGCTACGGCGGACCGGGGACGATCACGGTCAGGCTGAAGGCCAGGGCGATGGGTAAGTTCGAGATACGCATCCATCCGGTCTCAGCGGTGGTAAAAGTGGATGGTCGGAAGATCCGGCGCGACTCGGCGCGGATTTCACGGAAACTCACGCCGGGGCCACATGTCCTGACGACGTCCCATGGCGGGCGCACCAAGACGGTGAAGTTCAATGTGCAGGCGAACGAGACGAGTCGACTGGGGTCGGTCGTTTTGGGGGAGCAATAGTTGAGCGACGGCGGCACAAAGACAATTCATCTGGACTCGGCGCCCGAGCGGCTGACGCTGCGCAAGTACTCGCTGACCAGTGACTCGGGACAGACGCTGAGCTTTGACCGGCGGCTGATCTATATCGGCAGCGCCCCAGACAATCACCTTGTCATCGACGATCCGACAGTGTCGCGCGTGCACTGCAAGCTGGAGGTCGACGAGCACGGCCATCGCGTGCGGGACCTGGAGAGCAAGAACGGCACCAAGGTCAACGGCGTGCGCGTGATGGAGGCCTATCTGCCGGACGGCGAGTGCACGATCAAAGTGGGCGAGACGGACGTGCATTTCCAGCTTGGCGACGAGAGCGTCGAGGTTCAGCTGGCGGCCAACAACCGCTTCGGCAACATGCTGGGCGGCGGGCTGGAGATGCGTGAGATCTTTGCGCTGCTGGCGCGGGTGGCGCCAACCAACGCGACCGTGCTGGTGGAGGGCGAGAGCGGTACCGGCAAGGAGCTGGTCGCTGACGCGCTGCACGCGCGCAGCCCGCGCAAGGACGGCCCGTTTGCCATCTTCGACTGCAGCGCCGTGCCGCGGGATTTGGTGGAGAGCGAGCTGTTCGGGCACGTCAAAGGCGCGTTTACGGGGGCTGGTACGGACCGGGTCGGGGCCTTTGAGGAGGCCAACGGCGGCACGCTGTTTTTGGACGAGATCGGCGAGCTTGCGCTGGATTTGCAGCCCAAGCTGCTGCGTGTGCTGGAGTCGCGCGAGGTCAAGCCGGTGGGCGGCAATCGGCGGGTCAAGGTGGACTGCCGGATTGTGGCGGCGACCAACCGCAACCTGGAGAAAGAGGTGCAGGCGGGCAACTTCCGCGAGGACCTCTACTACCGGCTGGCGGTGATCAAGGTGCGTTTGCCGCCGTTGCGGAACCGGCCCGAGGATCTGCCGCTGCTGGTGAACCACTTCATCGAGCACATGAAGAGCCAGATGCCTCCGGGGACGCCGTTTCAGATCAGCTGGGAGACGATGGCCAAGCTGCAGCGCCATCAGTGGCCGGGCAACGTGCGTGAGCTGAAGAACTTCATCGAGCGGGCGATGCTGCTGGCGGACGGCGGCAACATCAACACGACGATGATCGGTGAGCGGTCGGGGGGGCGCAGTCCCATCGATCCGGCGGTTGCCGCGGGAGCGCACGCTAAGGCGCTGGCGGGCGACAGCACGTCGACCGGCGCGATCAGCGTGGACTACAAGCTGCCGTTCAAGGACGCCAAAAACCGGCTCGTCGATGAGTTCGAGCGTGTCTACTGGACGCGCTTGCTCAGCAAGGCGGGCGGCAACATCAGCGAGGCCGCGCGCCAGGGCGGCATCCATCGCAAGAGTCTCGAGTACCTGCTCAAGAAGCTGGATATCACGTAGGAGAGCATCAAATGGCTGACCGCGACGTCGAACGCGACTGCACCCCGACCAACTTTGTGAAGACCCTGCGTCGTGTAGCTGACGCAATTGAGGCCGGAGAAGACTTCCGGATTCAAGTCGCCGGCAAGCGCTTCGTTGTGCCTGCCAGTGCCGCGCTGTCTATCGAACACGAGGCTGAGGACGGCGAGGAAGAGCTGGAGCTGCAGCTCAAATGGGTCGTTTGACCGATAAACAGATAGAACGATTGTTCTGGTAGTGGTAGCCTCCCTCCAGGTTTCTGGGAAACTGTGGAGGCTGAATCATGTTGTGTGGACCCCAGGCCATCTTTCGGACAGGTCTGTCTTTTTTATGTGTAGTCGCGCTCGGCTGTGGTGCGCCTGAGTCCGTTGAGCGGAAGGGGGGCCAGCAGGGCGCTCCGACGCCGCCCACCTTCGGAGACGGCGTCGACGAGCCGAGTCCAAACCCCGGCGTGAACCCGGGCACCGACCCCGGGACGGATCCCGGTACCGATCCGCGTACCGACCCCGGTACGGACCCTGGCCCGGATCCGGGGACCGATCCGGGCACGGATCCCGGTACGGATCCGGTCACCGATCCGGGCCCTGAGCTGCCGGAGGCCGGACCGCTGGACGCGTGCACGGCCAAGGCCTCAGGCACCCTGTGGGAGGCCTCCGATCCGATCTCGTTTGACGGTCAGGCCGTTGAGGTCACCGGCGCGCACGCGGCCGCGGGGTGCATCAGCCAGCTGTCGTTCAAGTTCACGATCAGCGGCATGTGCCCGGTCACGCTGGACTTCGTCGGGGATGGCGGGCCGTGGAAATTCACGGGCGGCTCCCTGCGCAGCGATCCCCAATGCGGTCAGGGTTGGGGCAGCGGCACCACGTACACCGCCAAGCCATCGCTCTCAAACGCGACACTCTTCAGCCTGCCGAGCAGCGTGGCCGACCCGTCCGCCGCGGAGGTGTGCACGGTCCTGCCCAAGGAGGTGGTCCTGGCGGGCAAGGTCACGATGAGCAGCGGCGGCACGACCTTCGAGGTGTCGCTGACAGGCCTCAAGGTCACCGGCATGGCGCTGACCGCCAGCGGTGGCGCAGGCTGCGGAGAGTCCCCGCCGACATGCGTGGGCGTGTCCTGTGGCCCCGACGAGTTCGGCTTCAACTGCGGCGGCTGCAGCGACGGCCTGATCTGCCAGTCCGGGCAGTGCCAGGAGCTTCAGTGCCCGCCGCCCGGCCCGTACGGGACCGGCGTGGGCGCCACCCTGACCAACCTCTCGCTACCGGACTGTGACGGCAACATGCACGATCTGCACGACTCTTGCGGCGCGGCGGCGTCGTTCTACAACCTGTTCGCCGCCTGGTGACCCACCTGCACCCAGTTCGTCAGTTCGATGGACAAGCAGATCTTCCCCAAATACACCAGCCAGGGCCTCAAACCGTACATCGTCATGATCTCCGATAAGTTCGGCAACCCGCCCAATACGACCGCCTGCAAGGCCTTCCAGGCCCAGAACAGCATCGGCGCCACCGTCCTGTACGACGCGACCGGCGCCACCGCGATCTACGGCAGCAAAGAGACCAACCTGGTCGTCAACGAAAACGGCGTCATTACCGCCAAGATCCAGGGCGCCGAGGCGGCCAAAATCGACAGCGCCATCGCCGCTGAGATCGCTCAGTGACCCGCTCTTCTAGAAGTCGAAGTCCAGCGTATACGGCTCACACGGCGTGGCCAGGTCCGCGGAAACCACCCGGATGAAGACCGTGCCGCTGTTGCCCAGGCCGTTGGGCGGCACGTTGAATTCGATGAGCTCCTTGGCGTCGCCCGGATTGCTGCCGCAGCAGGCGCCGTGGCCGCTCAGCGTGGTGAAGTTGCCCTTTGTACACGCCGTGACCTCGGGGCCGTCGTCAGGCGCAAAGTACACGCAGATGTCCAGGTTCGTGTCCTTGGGCGGCGTCAGCGTGACCGTTGGGTTGAAGGTGCCCTGAATCGTGTCCTGTACGGCGATCTTGAGGTAGTCCACGTCCAGCGGCTGGGTCGCGAAGCCACACGTGGTGTGCTGCTTGAAGTCGGAGTCGCTGGCGCTGGGGAAGACGGTGGCTGAGGCCTCTGCGCCGTTGCCCGTCTTGTCGTACGGGCAGTCGGAGTCGCCATCCGTGGTCGGCAAGGGGTCGCAGTCGTCTGTTGGGGTGACGCAGGCCCCGTCCTGGCAGGTCTTGCCGCCGCCGCAGCCGATTCCGTTGCCCGCGTTGACCGTGTCGCATTTGCCGCTGCCGCAGAAGTCCACGGTGCACGGGTTTTTGTCGTCGCAGGCGCTGTTCTCCCAGCTCAGGCAGGTGCCGCTGCACGTCTGCAGGATGTTGCCGTCGCAGCTGGTCTCCCCGGGGTCGCACAGGCATCCGGCGCTGCACACGCCCTGCTTGCAGATCTTGTCGCCGCCGCACGCGACGCCGTCCGCCGCGTTTACCTGGGCGCAGGTCGTGCCCTGGCAGTAGTTCACCGTGCACAGGTTGCCGTCTTCGCAGTCCTTGTTTTCACAGCACTGGCCGGTCTGCCCGCAGACGCCGTCGTTGCAGGTCTCGCACGCTTTGCACGCCCCGCACGGGTTGCCGCAGGTGTCGAAGCCGCACGTCTTGGCGCCGCACGTCGGTGGGGCGGGCGCACAGACGCCTTCGGTGCACTGCTCGCAGGCGCCGCACTCTCCACAGATGCAGCCCTGCTCCGTTCCGCACTGCTTGGCCGCGCAGATGTCCACGCAGCTGGGCGGGATGCACTTATTGGCGCTGCACGTCAGCGTGCCGCCGCACTCTCCGCAGTCGCAGTCTTTGTGGTCGCCGCAGTCCACCTCCTGACACAGCTCGCTGCAGGGCTTGGCCGTGCACGCGCCGTCCACGCAGTCGAAGTCCGAGCTGCAGTCGCCGCAGTTGCAGCCGTCGACATAACCGCAGCCCACGCCGTCGCACGCCGTGTCGCACCCGCCGCAGTTGCCGTCCGGGCAGGCCATCTCGGCCTCCATCGCCGTGGCAAAGACGCAGCGCATCGTGCGGATCTGCTCGGTGCTGAAGCCGGCGACCGGGTTCTGGCACGCGTCCATGTAGTAGGACATGAGGTTCACGACGGGCGGGGCGTAGTCCTCATACGGGGCCTCGCACACGGCCGCGCACGTGGTCTCGTCCTGCTTGCAGAAGGCCTTCCCCGGGTCCGGCGCGGTGTCGCACAGCAGGTCGCCCACATCCTTCTCAGTGAAATAACACGCGGCATCCAGCGGCTCGACGGGCTCGCCCGAAGACCCCGAGTTCGGGCCGTGGGTGTGGCGCAATCCCAGCGCGTGGCCCAGCTCGTGGACCGTCGTGTTGGGCTTTGTGCCCAGGATGCAGCCGGCGTGGACCTGCGCGGTCGGGTTGGAGCACGGGCCCAGGCACGCCTTGCCGCACGCGCCCTTCACTTTGTGGTGAAACAGCAGTGACAGGTAGTGGTCGCTGTAGACGTTGTCCGCCTTGGCATCCTTGAACGTGCTCTGCTGGTACACATAGAACTCAATGCCCGCCTTCTCGAAGTAGGTGTTGACGTGCGCGACCTCGGCGACCACCTGCTCGGGGGTCAGCGCCGGCTTGTCCTGCTTCAGCTCCACCCAGACCCACAGCGGGATCTCGTACACCTTGCCGCCTTCGTCGTAGCCGTAATCGGGCGCGCCCTGGGTGCACTCCTCGGCCAGCTCCGCCTGGCTTTCGTCGATCTCCAGCAGATCCTCGCCGAGACACTCGCCGTCGATGCACTCCAGGTCGTCTGTGCACGCCGGATCGCAGTCGCCCGGCGTTGGCGGCGTGGTCGTCTCGTCCGGGGCGTCGGTGTCGAACGCGACCCCCGTCGTGGTGGCGTCCTCCGGCGTACTCTGGTCTCCCAGCGCCACCACGGTGGGCCCACCGCCACAGCCGACCAGTAACCCCGCTGCCACCCAGTGCAGCCACCGCATATTACGCTCCCACTTTGCGATTTCGATGCGTTGACCCTACCACGCACCCACTCGTCGGGTATTGTGGCGGACTGTGTCGGTCACCCCTTCAGACGTGCCCATCGCCACCGTCGAAGTCGCTCGGGGCGTGGTCAGCTACGCCGATCAAGGCGCCGGACCCCCGGTGCTGGCAGTGCACGGGCTACCCGGCACCCACCGTGACTACCGGTACCTGGCCGGGGCGCTGGCGGACCGCTGCCGCCTGATTCGGCCCGACATGCCGGGGTTTGGCGACACCGCCGGAGACGTCGCCGCCGACGTCTCCGTGGGCGCGCGCGCCGAGGTGTTGCGTGAGCTGCTCGATGCCCTGCAGGTCCCGTCCGTCATCGCCGTCGGCCACTCGATGGGCGCCGCGCTGGTCGCCGAGCTGGCCCGCTGCCACCCCGACCGCGTGACGGCGCTCGCGTTGCTGGCCGGTCCCGGCAAGCGTCCCCACCGCGCCTAACGCGCGTCCTCCCTTCGCAGCCTGTCGCGCCTGTTTCGGATCCCCGGCGCCTCCCTGCTGTTCGGGCCCGCCCTCAAGCGCGGCTACACCAGGGCGGGCTTTCCGTCCTCGCTCACCCATGCACAGCGCGTACGCTCGGTTGTGCAGGCCGGTGTTCTGAACTTCGACCGGCATGCTGAAAACCTGCAGACCCTGACGGTCCCTACGCTGGTGGCCTGGGCCGAAGACGACCGACTTATCGAGCCGGAGATCTTCGCTGAGCAGACGGCGCTATGCCCCGATGGGCCGCGCCTGGGTTTTGACACCGGGGGCCACAACATCCAAAAGACGCGCGCCGTCGAGCTGGCCGACGCGCTCTTGGCTATTTGTCGGTCCAGCTGAGCGAGTACTCGTCGCAGCTGCTGACGTCGTCCAGACCCTTGACCAGGATGTCCACGAAGCCGCTGTCATCCAGGCTGAACGTCCCGCAGCTGACGCCCATGATGATCGCCTTGACCTCATCGCCCTCTTCGCCGTTGCAGCAGCCGACGCTGCCTGTGGTCGGGCCGCTCACCAGCGTGCTGCTGGGGCTGCATGTGACGCTCGGCTCGTTGCCGTTCTTGCAGGAGTAGAAGGCGCACACGGTCTGGTTGGTCCCCGGCGCCGGCACGATGCCCACGCCCGGCTGCACCGAGCATCCGAAGGTGTCGGTCAGCTCGTACCAGTACCAGTCTTCGTCCGAGGCCGGGACCAGCGTGCCGGTCAGCGAGGTCAGCTGGTCGTCGCAGTCCGTGATGTCGGTGATGTGATAGCCCACCCACGCATCGTTGGGCTCAAACTTGTCCACGACCGGGACCAGCGACTCGCACTTGCCGGCCACGCACACGTCGCCCAGCGTGCACACCAGCCCGTCGTCGCAGAACTCGACCAGCGCCGGCTCCTCCTTGCAGACGCCGCCGTCGCAGACCGCGTTGCTGCACTGGTTGTCAGTCGTGCACTCCCCGCACGAGCCGCCGCAGCCGTCGTCGCCGCAGACCTTGCCGTCGCAGCTGGGTGTGCAGTCGGGCTCCACCACGATGCACGCGCCCTCGCTGTTGCACGTCTTGTCATCGGTGCAGTCGCCGCAGGAGCCCTCACAGCCGTCGTCGCCGCAGGTCTTGCCGTTGCAGTCAGGGACGCAGGCGCACTTGCCGGTCTCCGCGTTGCAGTCCAGCTCCCCGCCGCACAGGCCACAGGAGGCGCCGCAGCCGTCCGGACCGCACTCTTTTGCGTCGCACGCCGGCGTACAGCACAGCCCGTCCGCGTCGCAGAACGTGCCGTCGGCGCAGTCCCCACAGGATCCGCCGCAGCCGTCGGGACCACACGCCTTGTCGGCGCAGGCGGGGGTGCAGCAGTCGTCCTTCTGGGCGTTCTGACAGCCGGCGGCCGGGTGGCAGTCGTCCATGGTGCACTCGTCGCCGTCGTCGCAGTTGACCGGGGTGCCTTTGCACTCGCCACCCTGGCAGCTCTCGGCCTCGATGCACGCGCTGTTGGTCGAACACGGCGCGCCGTCCTCCGCGGCCGTAACCTTGCACTCTCCGGCCGCCGTGTCGCAGGCGACCGACTCGCATGGGCCGGGTGTGACCGTCTTGCAGTCCGCGTCCGTCACACACTCTGGAGGCGTCCCCGTCTCGGCGCCGGTGTCTTCTGTCCCGGTCGTGGCGCCGGTGTCCGTCGTGCCGGTTGTGTCGCCGGTGCCGGTCGTGTCGCCGGTGCCGGTGGTATCGCCGGTGCCGGTCGTGCTCCCGGTGTCCGTCGTGCCCGTATCGCCCGTCGTCGCCGCCCCGGTGTCGGTCGCCTCGTCGTCGTCTCCGCAGCCGCAAAAAAACAACCCGACAGCCAGCGCTGCCACCCACCGTGTGCGTTTCATGAGAGTCCTCCGTCGCCTGAAGGCGCGATTCTACTACGGTTTGTACCAGGGACACAGACGCTGGGGCGCCTGGAAGCGGGCGCTGGAGCTCAAGTCCGGACCCACCTGCTTTTCGGGCTTGAACGTACCGTCGCCCTCGCCAAAGAAGATGACGATCTTGCTGGGCGGCGCCCACACCTGCACGTAGTTGAAGCCCAGGATGACGTCCATCGCGCCGTCGAAGTTGAAGTCAAAGCCCTTGGCGTTGCCGGTGACGCCCACCTTGTCGGCGCACCCGGAGTCGCAGCCCGGGTTGATGTCGATGACCTTGGTGCTGCTGCCGCTGAACTTGCCGCCGCCCGCGCCCAGATAGAGCCAGGCTGCGCCGGCGTCGCCATCGTCGTCCAGCCCCATCAGCACGTCGCCCTGGGTGTCGCCGTCGAAGTCGGCAAAGACCATGGAGTTGGTCGGCGACTGACTCTTGGACAGATTGTGTTTGAACAGGATCTCCGGCGTCCCAAACGTGCCGTCGCCGTTGCTGGGCAGCATATAGACCGTGGTGACCGAGTTGCCGCCATTGGGATATGTGCCCACCACCAGGTCGTTGAGCTCGTCGCCGTTGAGGTCCTGGGCCTCGCGCGCCCGCGGGTTGCCCCACTGGTCAAAGACCTCTGACTCCAGATCCAGCGAGTCGTCCACGCGCACAAACGCGCAGCCGTCCTCAGCCGTGGCGCCGACCGCGCAGGGCGTGCCGTCATCGATGCCGTTGCCCAGGTAGCTGGTACCCAGGACGTCGCCGATGAAGTTCTCTTTGCCGGGACCGCCCTTGGGTATCTTGATGGTCTGCATGTGGACGATATCAAAGTAGAAATCGCCGTTGATGTCCGCGACCGGGCCCTGCACGAACGACTCGACGGTCCCCAGCAGCTGCTGTGGAAAGTCGCCCTCTTTGGCCAGACGCCTGAAGAACCACAGCTCATGGGTGCCGTCGGCGTGGGCGGGCCAGGAGTGGGCGATGAAGTCCATCTTTCCGTCAGCGTCGAAGTCCGCGATGCTGATCCCGCGATACAGCAGGTGGCGGCAGCTCATGCCGTCGGCGCAGCCGGGATCACACTTGTCGGGCTCTTCTGTGACGCATGCGCCGTCCGAGCAGAGCTCGCCCGCCGCACAGCCTGGATTGCAGTTCTTGTCAGCCGCCGCGCAGACGTGGCCGAGTGGCTTGCCGACGTTGAACGGCTCACCGAAGTCGCCGCCGCCCGCGCTGAGGATCACCGAGATGCTGCCCGAGCCGTTCTCCAGCGTGATGAACGCGGGGAACGGATCCTTGGGATAGGCGTCGTCGATGTCGGCGATGCTGTCGCCGTCCGTGTCGGCGGACTTGGGATCGGTCAATGAGCAGTCCGAGCCGAACGTCAGCTCCTCCTCGTCGCTGAGCCCGTCGTTGTCGGTGTCGTCGTCGCAGAGATCGCCCTTGCCGTCGCCGTCGATGTCGGACTGGTCTTTGTTGTAGATGTCCGGGCAGTTGTCCACGTCGTCGCCGATGGTGTCGCCCTCCTCGTCGGGGGGTGGCGGGCCGGTGTCTGTGGGGGGCGTGCCTTCGTCAGCGGGGGGCGGTCCGTCATCCGGCGGCGGTGGGCCCTCGTCCACGGGCGGGGGGCCTTCGTCAGCGGGTTGTGGTCCCTCGTCGGTGGGCTGCGGTCCCTCGTCGGTGGGCTGATCGAGGTCAGCCGGCGGCGCCGGCACATCTTCGGTCGCGTCCGCGGGGGCGGCTGTGTCGGTGGGGGCGGCGGCGGCCGGGGGGGGCGGGGGGCGGGGCCCCGGGGGGGGGGCGCCACCCCCAACCCTCCAGGCC
>CAZJHX010000223.1:0-13682 GCA_964545715.1 uncultured Myxococcales bacterium | reverse complement strand
TTGGCCCAGTCCGCGGTGTAATTGAAGCGCATGGCGAGGTCTAGACCTTGACGACGGGCCAGCGCTGCTCGACGTGCAATGCCGGCGGATCGGGCGTCACCGGCATGACGCCGAAGGAGACCCGTCGCCGCGTCAGGGCCGCGTTGAGCTGCTCGATTGGCGCCGAGCCCCGCTTGGGGTGCCAGACAAGCGGGTGCATGTTGGCGGTCGCGAGCCACATCTTGATCTCGCGACAGTTGCGGGCGGCGCTCATGCCGTCGGCCTGCGGCGCGTACTCAATGGTCCGGCGGTCGCGCACGTAGCCGAGCATGCGCGCGTAATAGAGCGCCTCCGCCAATATGCCGACCGGGCCTTTGCGTCCGGCGTGCAGTTCGAACAGGTGCATGATTTTGCGGTCTCGGGTGCGCGTCCAGAGATCGATCGCCGACTTGCCGGCGGGCGTCCAGTGAGTGTCGGGCGATACGGAGTCGTCATACAGCCCCACCGGAAGCAGCTCACGCAGCGGCTCCACGGGACCGTCCAACACCTCCAGCGTCTGCCGAAGCTCGCGATCTCCCGCCAGCACGCGGGCCAGCTTGCCCTCGCGCCCGCGCGCCGGTTTTCGTAGGCTTCGACTGCGCTCGACATTGAACACCGGATCGGTCGGCCACCGCCACGCAGCCCCGCTCGAGACCGACATCAGCCTCGGAAGCAGCGTCTCGTACTCATTGAGGACGAACACGGCGCGACGCATCGCCGGCGACTGCCGAAACCCGGCCCCCGTCACGACGATTTCAGCGCGCGAGGGCTCCCCCATGCTGCTGAGCCAAGCGGCGAGACAGAACGCGCGAGACGGATCCGACGCCCCGTCCTTCTTCAGGTCGTCTTCCAGGGTCGCGGCCTCGACCCCAACGCGAATTCGGATCGGCCCACCGTCTTCCTGGTCCGCCGACCAACCGTCCGCTTCGGGCAGCAGGTCCTTGGGCTTGGATACCCCCAGGTACTCCCCCACCCGATCTATCACTGAGTCGAGCACGCTCATCATCTCCGCTCCCTGGTGACATCCAGAGCCGCCCGAGCATACCTCAGGACGAGCCCCAACATGCGACCGGAAACCGCTAGAATCGTCCGCATGACTGCCGGCCCCACACCGCCGACCGGGCTCGGCGGGGTGTGCCGGTCTTCGCCATCGCCGCGGGGCCGTCGGGCGCCCCCTGCGGCACTGACCGCGCCTACGCTGCTGCCAGGGGGAGGATTTTTCGGCCGCAGTCGAGATTCGGGCAGCTGAACGCGGTGCCGTCCGTGCGGACCATCTCAAGATGTACCTGGCAGTGTGGGCAGACAAACCACTGGAACCGCATTGGGCCCGGCGGCGGTGGCGGTGTGACCGGCACCCATACGGCGATATCACACTCAGGGCAACGGTAGACGTAATTGCTGGGCATGCGGCTGTGCAGGACGATCGCGATGATGAGCATGACCGGCCAGCCCGCCATAGCCACCGGGTCTATCCACGCGAGCAGCAACAAAGTGACGGGGGTAAGGCCGACAAAGAGATACAGCAGGCAGCCGGCGCTGCTCTTCGGTCCCTCCACCGCGTAGGACAGCACGACGCAGCTGCAGGGCGAAGCACCGCCGTCCAGGTCCTCGAAACGTCGCCCGTCGGTCGCACGGCGAACGGCCTGCTGCTTGCGACCGCGAACGTGAAGACCGACCGCGACCAGACCGCACAGCGCTCCAAGGCCGAAGACGACCCAGCGTACTGTCGAGTCGTCCCCGGCGCCCGGCCCCCAGCCGATGCTCAGGAACGCAAGCCCAAAGGCCAGGGCAACCGCCGAGGCGACCCACGGGTGGCGGTCCATCGTCTCGCCAGCGGCATCGCCCACTCTGTCGGAGGCGACCTGCTGAATTATCTCTGACAGAAGCTTGTCGAGCACTCGCTCGTCCTCGCAGCGTGGCGAAGGTCCATTGAGGCTGATAGTCGCAGTCGTCTGCCGACTCGGCAACGGGATTTCTCGTGCGCGCGCGCTCGGTGCCGTCGCGCACACACCCCTAGATACACTCGCCGTGTCGGCCGGCTTGACCGCACCCTCGCCGCGCTTGCTGTTAGACTCATGGCCGGCGATCATAGTTGGGGTTCGCTGGACCGTGAGGGGACGGATGCCATTCAACATTGTGCGGTTGGCTGCGCTCATCGGCCCGTTTGCGTTGTTGTTGCTGCCGTCATGCGAGGGTCCGACATCGCCCGGCCATGTCCGGGTCGTATTCCACTGGGAGGAGATACCCCAGCAGGAGCTGGCGATCGCGGTACGGGTGGAAGACCGCAATGGACCAAGCAGCGAGTGGCGCGGGTTAGCGTCCTCCAGGGCGACGAATTGGACCCCCTCGACGCCCTTCCAAATGTCGCTCGACTCGATCCCACACGGAGACAACAGGGTCGTTGTCGTAGAGGCAACGCCCACCGGGGCTTCATCCGTCCATTTCTATGGCATCAGTCAGCCGTTCTCTCTGACGGCCGGCGAGGATGTCACCGTGGTGGTCCCGATTGGATTGCATGTCCCGGAGACGGAGCGAGTGCCGCCGAGCCTGGCGCTGCGTTTCGGTAGTCTTGTCGTTCCCGACCCGGCGGACCCCGGTCACATTCCCGCAGTCTCACCCACAGACTTCCACGCGGCGACTCTGGCTTTCAGCGTGAGCGGTGCCGTGCGCGTGGTGTTGGACAACGATCTTGGGTTCTCGCGCCAGCCGCTGGAGTTCGATCTGTCGGACGGCGCACTGGATTGTGGACCTGTCGATGACGATGGACGCACGGCCTGCACCTATTCTGGGTGGGACCTCGCCGCGGGCTTCGCCGAAACGCCGGACGGAACCTACTCTGTCTTTGCCAAGTTCGAGGATGCACAGGGGTATGAGTCCCAACCGGTTGCGGCCAGTGTCAGACTGGACAGCCGCCCCCCGATTATGATCAACGCGTCGGTCGCGCCCCCTATCGCGGCGATTGGGACGGTCGTAGCGGTGTCCGTCAGCTTTCAAGAGCCGCTGGGCAAGGTTCCCACACTGTCAATCGAGCCGGACGGGTCGGGCCTGGCCAGCGCGTTCGGTCCTCTCGAGCAGGTCGGCGAGACGACCACGTACGTCGCCCAGGCTGTCGTGCCGCCCGGCCCCGCACTCCAGAGCTACTCGTTCCGCGTCGCCGCTGAGGACGCGCTGGGTAATGCGTCCGAGCCGGTGCCGCTGACGGACCAGACCGGCACGCTGACCTTGACCGTAGATGGCAAGGCACCCACGCTGGTCGACGCGCCGGTACTCAACGCCTCGCTGTTTGGGCTGGGTGGTGCCCCGACGACTGGCCACAGCCAGCTGGAGTTCGACCTGCGCATTCGCGAGAGTCTCCCTCCTGATTTCCAAGGTGGTGCCTGCCAGGCTCACTGTCCTCAGGTGCTGGTAGACGGGTTGCCATTTGGTGAGGTGATCCGGACCCCCGCGCTCGACGACGAGTCACTGGGTGTGCTCGCGTTCAGTGTTTCTGGGGCGATGGATGTGTCGGACTGGGGGCCCATTCAGCGCGATCTCACAATCGACGTCAGGTGGACCGATGCGGCCGGCAACGCGATGGACGAGAGGCTGCAGCAGAAACTGCATGTGGACTTCCTGCCGCCCAGCATATCCACCGCGTCCGCGGCTCTCACGGCGCCGGCAGGCTCGCTGGCGCAAATCGTAGACGGCATAACCGACGGCACCAGGGTGGTCGTATCGCTCACGACAGACGAGCCTTTGGACCACCCGCCATTCCTCCTGGCTTCACACGATGGCGTCATCGTGACCCTGGGGCAATCACAGCTCGTATCGGGCAGCACCTACCGCGCCGAGACTCTTATCGGGGAGCTCTCCGCTGACGCTCCACCTCAAGGTGAATACGAGCTCAAGACCACACTGACGGATGCGGCGGGAAACAAGAAGCTGGTTCAATTGCCGCTGGATCCAGCGTTGATCATCGACACGGAGGCTCCGATAGCGCCGGAGACCGGGCTCGATGCGCCGTTTGTGTTGTTTCGCAGCCCGTGGGGTAGCGCGGACACCGATTTCCTCCCAGCGGTCGAGGTCCGCGGCGGTCCGGGGGCGGTTGACCCCGGCTCCGTCGTTGGTGTCTTCGCGATGACGACCACTACCGACGTGTCGGGCTGCGACGGAAAGGTGCTCGCCACGGGGCAAGCTGCCGACGACGGGTCAGTCGCCGTCGAGCTGCTCGGCGACGCAGCGTCGGTGTGCGTGAGTCAGACCGACAGTGCGGGCAACGAGTCGATCAAAGTCCCGGTCACGACGGTTGAATGGGTCGCGACGCTCAACGGCAGTACGCCCGAGGACGACCTCAGCAACCCTCATCGACTCCTCGAAGCCCACATGTTCCACGATGCGCTCCCCACCCTCGGTCGGGCGACGGACATAACGCAGTCGATGAAAGGCGTATGGGCAGCCGACGACGAGGAGACCCTCACCTTACACGGGCGCGCCCCGTGGATGTGGACGACCGGTGGCGGCAACCTCAACTACGTTCGGCTGGGGGCAGCCTTCGACGACCGGGCCGGGCACGTGGTTATGCTGGCAGGTCAAGGCCCCTCGGCGATCACGAACCTGCTTGCGCATCTGACGGACAAGGACGACTGGACGGCACTGCCGGGCACGAAGGGGCCGCAGTTCCGATATGGCCACGACATGGCGTTTGACCGTGAGCGCGACCGGCTTGTGGTGTTCGGTGGTCGGAAGATCACAGGCACGATTCACTGGGGCGACACCTGGGAGCTGGATGGGTACGTTTGGCACGAAGCCAGTCCCGAGCACTCGCCAACCCCCAGAGGTGGGCACTCGATGACGTACCACGCGGTAATGGGCGGCGTCGTGCTGTTTGGCGGGTGTGGCTACATACCCCAGCCTGGGGACAAGAAGGTCTTTGAGGTCAACTCGGATATCTGGCTGTGGGACGGGGTGGACTGGTTAGATGTGAGCCCCTCTTCCGGCCCGGCGGCGCGATGCGAGCACGCGGCGGCTTACGACGCGGTGCGACGCCGTCTCGTCGTGCACGGTGGTATGACCGGCGAGTCCATGACGGTCGGACCGTCTCCGGAGTTCTCCGACACCTGGGAATGGGACGGCGTCTCATGGACACAGATGCAGGCCCAGGGGCCAATGGGTACACGCGCACTTCACGACATGGCCTATGACAGGGTCGGTCAGCGCACCATTCTCTTCGGCGGCGTGGGTGAGGCGACGGAAGACAAGTGGGAAGGGATCGGCACGACGTGGGCCTGGGACGGCGTCAGCTGGAAGGCGCTTCCGCCGACGCCAAAAGCACCCGCACCGCGGTTCGGACATCGCATGGTTTGGGATGAAGTCCGTAGTCGGATCGTGCTTGTGGGCGGATGGGCTGACATGGCGAACCAACCGCTGCAGGCGGCCGCGTGGTCTAACGGAGAGTGGTCTGGGTTGCCGACATTCTCAGGGCTGACCGCCAACGACGACTTTGAGCTTGCGTACGACGTGGCCGCGTCTCGCCTATTAGCTGTGAATACGGACCAATCGGAGACGTTGACGTACGATCCCGGTGGTGTGGGCTGGTCGAGTATGGGAGCGGCGGGCCTGCCCACGCTCTCCGAGTTCGCGCTGGCGTGGGATCCAGCGGCCAAGGCGACGGTTCTCTATGGCGGACGGACCCCGCAAGACGGCTGGGACTTTGGAGACACCGTGGACCAGGTCTACCATTGGAAGAGCGGGAAATGGAACGCTGAGGGCGCCGGTCCGGACGCGCGCCACGGGCATCAGATGGTCCATGACGGCACCCGGCTCCTGGTCTTCGGAGGCCAGAACATCAGTCTCAAGACGGGGTTCTGGGCGCGCGAGAACGGCAGCTGGCAATCGCTGACGCCACAGACTCTGCCTCCCCTGCGACGAGATCACGCGATGGCTGCAAATCCGCAGACGGGGGAGGTCCTGCTCTTTGGGGGGGCAAAGGATGCTGGGATCAGCAACTGCACGGTGGGGCTTTTCGCCGACACGTGGCTCTTTGACGGGTCGGATTGGGTGGAGCTTGACCCCGAGCACTCTCCGCCGGGACGAACGCGCCACTCGATGATTTACGACTCCGCCCGAAACACGTTTGTGTTGTTCGGCGGCGGCGACGGGTGCGAGGGCGGGTACAGCGACGCTTGGGAATGGGACGGCGTGGACTGGTCCATCCACCCGGACGGGCTCAGCGGGTTCGGAGGCAAGCGGAGCTCAGCGGCGTTCGAGCCGGCCCTGGGAGAGGCGTTCGTTGCTCAAAAGGGCCTTCATCGCCACGCGGCCAGCCGGGCAAGGCCGCAGGTCATCGCGTCGTTCGATCTCGGCTCATCGCACACCATCATCCCGTCGCTGGCGGACCCGATCGTCAAGCAGCTCCTGAGCGCGGGAATCCGGGTTCGCGCAGGCGGTACAGCCATGGACGATTCCGGCGCCGCTGTCTCCGGTGTCGAGCTCTTCGCGCGTTCGAGGATCGGTCCCGCGTGGACGCCGCTTGGCGTGCTCGCCGACGCCGATCCCAGCTCCCTTGACTGGTTCGAATTAGAGGCGCCGGCTGATTGGTCGTGCCCGTCGTCCAAGAGCTGCCAGTTCTCGGCTCCCAGCACGTGGGTGGACGGCAACCATCGGGTCAATGTACTCGCACGGCCACTGGCTACGGCCGGCGCGGCCAACTCCATCCTGGGGCTGGACTACGTGGAGCTGCGCCTGCGCTATGCCCGGGGACCAGTCTGCGAACCGGGGACAACGTGCTGCAAGGAGGATGGCACCTGGGCTGCACCGGGGACTGTCTGCGACGATGGCGATCCGGCTTCGTTGAACGATGGCTGCAGTGCCGGCGCGTGCGTCGGGTGCACGCCGTCTTGTGACGGTAAGGAGTGCGGCAACGACGGCTGCGGCGGCACCTGCGGGAGCTGCAGCGCGGCTGATCCCGGGTGCGCGCTCGCCGAGTGTAACGCCGACGGCTTGTGCGACATCTCTCCTCTGCCTGAAGGCACGCCGTGCGGAGCGTCGACCGTCTGCTCCACCGGCGAGTGTGACGGCGCCGGCGTCTGCCTGGACCAGCCCGCCGAGCCCACGACGATCTTCTTCGACAACTTTGATCAAGGATGGAAGTGGGACTCGCAGCCGGAGTCCTCTTGCCGCTGGCTTCTTTACCCGGCGGGCAAGGTCAAGAGCAAGCCGAATGCGCTGTACTATGGCAATCCAACCAAGAAGAACTACGTCTGCGGACCCTACAAGGGTGGGGGCGTGCAATCCCCGTGGATCACGTTGCCCGACTCGGTCGGTGTCTCGCTGTCGTTCTACGTCTATGCGGATATCATGGCCAATCCCAGCATTGATCAATTCACCGGCTCAGTGGTCACGATTACCCCAGCCGGAAAGGCACTGGCGGAGGGAGTGGTCGACAAGTTTGACCTCTTCCCGCTCGGGACGTGGCATGCGGTGTCCGTCGACCTGACGGCCTGGGCCGGTAAGAAGGTGATTCTGGAGTTCTACTTCAACACCGGCCCGTTCAGCGGCGGCGGCGGCGGTGAAGGGATCTACATAGACGATCTGACGGTGAGCGCTGACTGCGACTGATCTGGACCTCGCACCAGGGGGCTGTCAGAGCTATTTGGCGCCCTCGGCAGCGGCCGCGGCGACGGACTCCATGACCTCTTTGGCGCGCAGGCGCACCAGCTCGTTGGAGTGCGCCAGAAAGCGCTCAGTCTTCTCTTTGTGGGACTCCCGCGGCATCCGCTTGAGGGCGGCTAACAGGAACTGGATCTTCATCACGTCCTCCTCACCCTCCAGCTTCTTATAGATGTCAGGCAGCGCCTTCTCGTAGTTGTTGACGCACAGCGTCTCCGCCAGGTTGCTGTACGCGCCGGCGCCTTGAGCGCGGTTGAAGGCGCGGTGCACGGCCGGCAGCATGTCGGTGGTGATCTCTTCGCCTTTGGGCGTCTCCATCGCGATGTACAGCCGGAAGTCGTAGCCCCAGTTCTCCCGGATGATGTCGTTGGCCTCGGCCAGCATCGCCGCCGACATCGCCGCCGTGACCGCCTCGTTCTTCCACTTGTTCATCACGAAGATGCGCGCGACCTGGGTGCGCACGTTCTCGCTGGTGTGGCGCAGCGCCTTGATCATCAAGGGCTCGTACTTCTTGCGGTTCTTTCGCACCTTGCGCGCCATCTTCTCGAACGTCCCCGGCTTCCCAAGCTCGTCGATGATCGCGCGCTCGTCGTCGTCCGTGGCGACCTCTTCTGTGGGCTTGTTGTTGCCTTCTGGCATGTCCGCCAGCCGCGCCTGGCGCTCGGCCTCCCGCTTGTTGGCGGCTTCTTCCGCGATCTTCTCAGCGGCGGCCTTTTCTTCGGCGGCCTTGGCCTCGGCCGCCGCTTTGGCGGTCTCCTCGCCCTTCTTGGCCGTGGCCATCTTCTTGTCCAGCCCGGCGTCCTTCTTAGCCTGACAGCCCAGGCCCACAACCAACGTCAGCGATATCAACAGGTATTTCATGCACTGATTCGTACTGCGCCGAGCCGCTTCTTGCAACGCTGCTAACCGAAGTAGTCGGGCTCGTTACCGCGTATCCACTTGATATTGCACCCGATGCTGGGTCGCTGCTCCGCACCGACATCTTGTCCCGACAGTGTGGCGTCCAGCGCGGCGCGGAGATCGGCGCCGGTGACCTTCATGCCGTTGCCCGGGCGCGAGTCGTCCAGCTGTCCCCGATAGGTCAGCTTGTGGTTGGCGTCAAAGACGTAGAAGTCCGGCGTGCAGGCCGCCTTGTAGGCTTTGGCGACCTCCTGGGTCTCGTCGAAGCAATACGGGAAGCGCCACCCCTCGTGCGTGGCCATGGCTTTCATGGGCTCCGGGCCGTCCTGCGGGTGTGTCGCCAGGCTGTTGGCGTTGATCGCGATGACGGCCACGCCCTGGTCGGCGTATTTGTTGGCCAGGTCGACCATCACGTCGCGCACGTGCACCACAAAAGGGCAGTGGTTGCAGATGAACATCACCAGCAGCGGCTTTCCCGCGGCTGCTGCCGGGCTCACCTCTTCTGAGGACACCACGTTTTTGAGTGTGAACGCCGGGGCGGCGGTGCCGAGCGGAAGCATGGTCGAGGGCGTCAGCGCCATTGGGGGTTACTCCTTGGCTTTGGGTTCGGCTTCCGGGGCTTTGGGTTCAGCTTCCGGCTGCTTGAGCGACCGGATGTGCTTCACGATCTTGTCGATGCGATCGATGGTGAGCACCGTGCCGAAGGCCGGCATCTCGCCGCGTCCGTTGCGGATAATCTGTCGCAGCTCGGCGTCGGTGACCGTGGCCTGCCATTTTGGGTCCGTCAGATCGCGGGATTTCTTGCCGCGGGTCTCGATGCCGCCTTCGCCCTGCTCGCCGTGGCAGCGCGCGCAGGCGCTATCGAACAGCTCATCGCCGCCGGCGTTGCCTTTGCAGCCGGTCCAAACGCCGAGCGCAAACAGGGCACTGAGCAGAGATATAGCGGGTCGTGAGTCCATCGGCGCAGGACGTTATCACAACTGGCTGAACATCGACTGGTAGGTTGTGATGACCGTGCGGGCGATGACCAGCGCCACGATCGCCGTGACGATTGCGCCGATCGTCTTGAGCACCGCGGCCCGGCCACGTCGGCGAGCCTCGGAGTAGCGGTCCGCGGCCTTCTCCAACGCATCCGGTAGCGTGCCCGTGTGTTGGCCGGCGGTCACCATGGTCGCCTCCGTACCGCTGACCAGCCCGGTCGCGACGAGCTGGGCGGCCAGCCCGGTCTTCTCGATCAGTGGCTCGGCCCGGCGCAGCTTGTCGATGGCGGTCGGATCGCCCGCGACGCGTGCTGCGCTGCGGAGGGCATCGATCGCGGCCACACCGGCGGCCAGGTTGCGACCCAGCGTGCGGCAGAAGATGGCGCGCACGCCGGCGACATACACGGTGGCCGGCCACGGCAGGCGCCAGGCCGCGCGGCGCAGTCGGGCCGACTTGAACAGCGGCGGCAGCAGCAGGCCGTGCAGCGCCCCGATGATCACCAGCGTCGCCAGCTCTCGAAAGACCCCGCTGGTGTAGGCGCCGGTGGACTGTCGGAGCAGCCCGATCGGCGACACGAAGCAGTTCACGAAAAGCAGCAACGTGGGGTAGGCCGCGCCCAGGATCAGCTGACGCCGATCGGCGATGTGCTCGTCGATCAGCGCCGCTATCGTGGCAAAGCCGGCCGCCGGCGTCCCGATCGGCTCAAACGACTCCACCAGGGTGACCTGCTGCGGTGTGAACAAGCCGTCCGCCACCTTCATGGCGTCGGAGATCGTGGAGCCTCGATCCAGGCGCGCACGCATTGCGTTTAGCTGGGCGGTGGCGGCCGGTGCGGTGTTTTCGGCGGCCAGCCGCACGCTCTCAGACGCCCCGATTCCGCCCTTCAGCAGCTGTGCCAGGGCGAAGCATACGTCACGCCGCGTGGCGGCTCTGATCACGCGCGGCCGTACACGGGGACCAGCGCACCGCTGGTGACCTGATTGTAAGGAGAGGCCAGAAAGTGAATCGTGCTGGCCAGCGCCTCAGGTTTCGCCCAGCTGTCGTGGTCAGCGTCCGGCATGGCGGCGCGATTGCCCGGCGTGTCAAAAATGGAGGGCGCGACCGCGTTTACGAAGATGCCCTCACCGCGCAGCTCTTCCGACAAGCACTGCGTCAGCGACGCGATGGCCGCCTTGGAGACAGCATACGCGGTCATGCCGCCGCACGGGCTGATCGCCGGTCGGGCGATGATGTTCACCAGCCGACCCTCGCCGCCGCTGTCGCGAATGGCGCGCGTCGCCTCCCGGCAGCACAAGAACGCGCTGGTCAGGTTGATATCCAGCATCCGGCGGAAGTCGCTCAACGTCGTCTCCGTCAGCGGTGCCATCGCGAAGGCGCCCGCGCAGTGAATCGACGCATACAGCTCGGGCAACCCCGCGTAGAACTCTCCGACAGAGGCCTCGTCGGTCACATCCACCTCGTAGTGCATGTGTACGTCTGCGTGGTCGCGATGCGGGCACCGGGACTTGTCGGGCGTGCGCCGGTCCGCGAGATGACAGATCGCGCCGCCGTCGATCAGGTTGGCGACCACCGCGCCGCCCAGGGCGCCGCTGCCCCCGGTGACGACTACATGCCGGCCTTTGAACTTGCTCAAGTCGTTCTCCCGAGACCATACGGTCTATTTTCTGTTGCGGAACCAGCGGACAGCTTCGCGGATCGGCTCTTCGATTGGCGCCGGGTCGTAGCCCAGCTCGTCTTTGGCGCGCGAGACGTCGAAGTAGAGGTTGCGACCAACCGCATACGTGACGGTGGTCTCGGCCGCCAGCGGGGTCTTGTGCGTGATGTTGTCCGCCACAAAGTCGCCGAGCTTGCCCACCGCGAGCAGGGCGCCGCGGCCCATGCGGATTTTGGGGGCCTTGATGCCCGCGATCTCGGCCACGCGCCGGGCAAACTGAATGTACGTCAAATTCTCATTGCCCAGGATGTAGCGTCGGCCGATCTGGCCGCATTTGGCGGCCAGCCAGTGCCCCATGGCGACGTCCTTAACGCCAACCGCGTTGAAGCCGCCGTCGAAGTAGATGGGAAAGCCGCGCAGGATGTTGCGAACGATCTCGCCCGTCGGCGTCGGCCCCACGTCGCCCCATCCGAACGGAAACGCCGGGTTGCAGATGACCGCGGGCAGGCCCTCGCCGACCATGCGCAGGACCTCCAGCTCGGAGATGTACTTGGACAGCACGTAGTCGCTGGCCACATCCCACTCGTTGAACATGCAGGTCTCGTCGGCGGGCGTACCGTCACCCCGGCAGCCGACGGCGGCGATGGAGGACGTGTGCACAATGCGCTGCACACCCGCCCGCTGGGCGGCCTCCATCACGTTGCGCGAGCCCTGGACGTTAACGTCGAACATAAGACGTGGCGTGCGCAGCCAGATGGCGTAGATGGCGGCAAAGTTGAAGAGCGTGTCGCAGCCGTCCATAGCGCGGTCGAGCGATGCCGGGTCCAGCAGGTCGCCCTCCACGACCTCCACGCGGCCGCGCAGGTCGTCCAGGTTGGTGGCCGGGTCGCCCGGCATGACCATCACGCGGGTGCTGACACCCTCATCGACGAGGATGTGCACCAGGCTGGCGCCGATAAAGCCGGCCCCGCCGGTGACAAGAGCTTTCTTGGGTGAGTAGACGTCGTCCCGCTTCATTCGGACGACTGTAGTAGAAGCGATCGCTTAGATAAAGCGGAGCAGGTTCAACGTATCGAGCGGCGTCGTACGGACCTCGATCGAGTCGCGATAACCCTGGGCGTCGCCGCCGTACTGGTACGGCACGGGCTCGCTGAAGTCGATGCGCACGTGGTTGGCGTGCCAGTCGATGAGGCCCTCGCCCACGTACTTGCCCTTCCAGATCTTCGGAAGGTTCGCCAGGACACTGCCCAGGCCCATGCGGCAGACGCGCAGGTTGAAGAACCCGGGACGCGTCATGGCGTACGGCAGCACCGTGAAGCCGTGGCCGTAGTAGGGGCAGCCGCCGAACATGGTCACGTTGGACGGACCCTCGTACAGCACCTCGCCACGACCGTAGGCCTTGACGGACTCACCGGCCCACAGCGCGTGTGCCTCGGAGCCGAGGTTGGTGATGCGAACCTCGGTTCGCACCTTGCGCTTGAGCGCGTTTGTGAATGCGCGGGGCATCGTGCGGCCGAAGAACGCGGCGAAGTATCCGCCCAGGTTCTGCATGACCGGTTTCATGATGCGGTTAGAGGCGTAGCTCTCTTTCAGGTGAACGTAATCGTTGAGGATCTCCGCGTCCCAGCCCAGCCCGCCGAACGGGAAGCGCTTGCCCTCGGCCTGCACGAGCCACAGCTTCTGGAAGTCTGTGGAGCGGCGGTCGACGTACGACTGCAGGTCGCACTCGTAGTTGCCCGACGAGACGATGCTGGCAACCGCGTTGCCCGTGCCCAGGTGCAGCACGCCGATGTTGGGGGAAGAGTCACGCAGCGACGCGGGGCGCTCGACCTCGATGTAGTCGTTGATGAACTTGCACAGGGTGCCGTCGCCGCCGCCGGTGAAGACGGTGGGGTAGCCCTGTGATGCGATCTCTGCGGTGATGTCCAGCGACTCGGACTGCGAGTGGCTGTAGTAGATGTGCTCGGGGGCAACCAGGCGCTCAATGTTGTCGCGAACCCGGTCGGTGACCCGGCGGGCGTTGGCGTTGAGCATAACTGCGAAGTCTGACTGCGCTTGCATAGACGAGCTCCTGAAGAACACTTCGGGGCCCGCTAGAAGCAAGATGTGCACCATGTTGCCATGGTCTTTTATTACAATGGGTTAGGGTTGGATCCGGAGGTGTTTGCGCTGAAAGTGCGCACCTGACTACCCTTAGGGTGCGAACCCGCTTACGCACCGAGCTGGGGGATTATTCCCCGGGCTCTCATTTCGGGGCGCTTTTTTCGGTGGGCTTCGTCTCGGGCTTGGTTTCAGGCTTGGTTTCAGGCTTTGCGGCCGGCTTGGCTTCGGGCTTGGCCTCCGGCTTTGGTGCGGGCTTGGTCTCGGGCTTGGCGGGCGCCTTTGGCTTCTCGGCGGGCTTGGGCTTCTCCTCGACCTTTGGCTTCTCCGTGGGCTTGGGCGCGGGCTTGGGCTTCTCTTCTAGCTTAGGCGCGGGCTTGGG
>CAZJHX010000222.1:0-14060 GCA_964545715.1 uncultured Myxococcales bacterium | reverse complement strand
CGCGGCCGGCGCACACGTGACGGGCAACTCCGACGTCGACGGCAAGCTGCTGGTCACGCAGGCGACCACTGTGGCGTCCGGCGGTATTCACGTGACGCATGACTCGGACATCGACGGCAAGCTGGTCGTGACCCAGAGCACCACGGTTCAGTCCGGCGGTATTCACGTCAAGGACGACTCGGATATCGACGGCAACGTGACCATCACCAAGAGCACGACCGTTCAGTCCGGCGGTATTCACGTCAAGGACGACTCGGATATCGACGGCAACGTGGTCATCACCAAAAGCACCACGGTCGAGTCCGGCGGTACGCACGTGACGGGCAACTCCAACTTCGACGATGAGCTGTTGGTCTCCAAGCAGGTCACCGTCGAGTCCGGCGGTACGCACGTGACGGGCAACTCCAACTTCAACGATGAGCTGCTGGTCTCCAAGCAGGTCACGGTGGAGTCGGGCGGTACGCACGTCACCGGCAACTCCAACTTTGACGATGAGCTGGTCGTGTCCAAGCGCACCACGGTGCAGTCCGGTGGCATCCATGTGACCGGCAACAGCAAGGTCACGGGCAACCTGACCGTGAGCAACGGCGAGATCATTCAGGCCGGCGGCACCACGGTGCAGGCGGGCGGCTCGCATGTGACGGGCGACTCGGACATCGACGGCACGCTGACCACGACCAAGGCCGTTATCGTGCAGTCCGGCGGCACGCAGGTGACCGGCGACTCCAACGTCGCGGGCACAGTGACGACCACCAAGCAGATCAACGTGCTGTCCGGCGGCGTTCAGGTCACGGGCGCCTCCAAGATCGACGGCACGCTGACCACCACCGAGGCGCTGAACGTCCACAGCGGCGGCGCGCAGGTGATCGGCGACAGCAACATCACGGGCACGCTTACGACCACGGACACGCTGACGACCAAAGACATCGTCATGAACAACATGCCGTACCCCACGCTGAAGATGGCCAAGACGGACGGCTCGGGCGTGGACCAGGTCATCCGCTCCACGACGGCCGGCGAGGACACGCTGACCCTGCTGATCAACGGCGCCAAGGCCTGGGCTCAGACGATTATCGAGCAGCACCTCAAGGTCGTGGGCAGCATCTACGCCGCCGGCTCGCTGCACGCGGACGATCCGGGCTTCCTCAACGGAAAGAAGACCGACGGCACCTACGCCGGGGTCGCCCATCGCAACGGCGCGGACGAGCTGTACATCAACCCGGCCGGCGGCTTTGCGGACCACACGGTCGTCGACTCCAACATGACGGTGAACAAGAACGTGACGGTGGCCGGCAGCGTGGTGACCAAGGGCAACTTCACCGCGGAGAACTCGGGCTTCCTCAACGGCAAGAAGGCCGACGGCAGCGTGGCCGGGATCATCCACCGCGACGGCGAGGACACCCTGCACATCAACGTGGGCAAGAAGTTCAACAACCACACCATCATCGACTCGATTCTGACGGTCACCGACGTCATTCATCTGTTGGGCAAGATCAGCATCGACGATCCGGGCTTCCTCAACGGCAAGAAGTCGGACGGCACCTACGCGGGCATCGCCCACCGGGACGGCGCGGACCAGCTGCACATCAACCCGGGCGGCGGCTTTGCCAACAAGACCATCGTCGACTCCCAGCTTGCGGTCACCAAGGGCGCGAGTGTGGGCGGCACCCTGACCGTTCAGGGCGACCTGGTCGTGTCCGGCGAGGTGACCCAGGGCGTGGCCGAGACGGTCAGTCTCAAGAAGAACGACGGCAGCACCGGCGTGGCGATGGACATCAACAACAACAACCGTCTGGTCATCAACCCCGGACCCAACCTGCTGAGCACGGTCGTCGACGGCGCGATGAACGTCATGGACAGCTTGTACGCCAAGGACGTGACATCCACCGGCTCCATCTCCACCGGCGGCGAGCTGTATATGGAGCACGGCAGGTCGCTGCGCATGCGACACGCCGCCGGCGGCACGTTCGGCCTGGCGCTCGGCACAAACCCGGACAACACGCTGATCATCAACCGCAGCGGCACGCTCAACGACTATACCGTGGTGGAGTCGAACCTGGTCGCCACGGGCAAGCTGCAGACCAACGGTGACATCTACATCAAGGGCTCCAGCGGGGCCAGCGGCTACGCCAACCTGTGGATGCGCCAGCACAACAGCGGCAGCTGGCTGAACACCCTGCGGTCCTCCTACAACGGCTCCAACCTGGCGCTGCACATCAACGGTCTCAACCACTACGACGAGATCTACATGCGCAAAAAGGTCACGGTGCAGGATAACTTGCACGTCAACGGCGCCATCACGACCGATAGTGGCAACGTCGAGGTGCTCGGGGCCCTGCGCGCGTCCGAGTACGTGGCCAGCAACAAGAGCTTCCAGCTGCCCAACCAGAGCGGCTCGTGGGTCGACATCCTGTACTCCAACAGCAACTGGCTGAAGATGAACAAGGCCGGCAAGTTCGACGGCGTGCAGGTCGAGTCGCCGTTCCAGGTGATGGGTTACCTCAGCCTGGAGAGCAACACCTACATGCGCCCGCCCGGAAAGGGCAACGGCGTGGCTTTCAACATCACGACCTACCCCGGCCAGCAGATGATCATCAACGACAAGAAGTCGGTCGCATCGCAGGTGACGGTGGACTCCAAGCTGCAGGTCAACGGGGAACTGTACCTGGGCAACAGCAGCTACACCAACGTGTGGATGCGGACCTTCAACAACTCCAAGTACGCCCGCGTCATGCGCGCCTCCTGTGACGACGGCTGCAACGAAGACTCCGACTCGGGGCTGCTCATCAACCCCAACGGCGAGTTCGGCTACACCTGGCTCGCCGGTACCAGGGTCGGGGTCTCCAACGATCTGCACGTGGAAGGGCACATCACGTCGATCAAGGTCGGCGGCATCTTCCACGCGGACTCGAAGAACGGGGCGGCGGTCAACGGCAAGCATGTGATTCCAACCGGGCACAGCACAACAACCAGCCTGTGCACCCTGATGCTCAACGAGATCCACGACAACAACGGCGGCGGATACGACTACTGCCGCGTCATCGACGACAACAACAACGGCCAGTGGGACCTGATCGCGTACTCGTCGGCCAACGGTCGGGCCGTCTGCCAGGCGCGGTGCCTGACATGGTAGCCCTTACACGACACCTCTGCGTGTTGGGCCTGGTGCTCTCGCTCGGCTGCGCCGACGGCATCCCGGTCGGGGACGCGCCGTCAGCACAGCCCGAGGCGGCGGCGCCACAGTCCGCCATCGAGGACACCGGCGAGACGCTCAAGCTGGCGCTGATCAGCGAGACGGCCGACGAGGTCGTGGCGGAGCTGTACTACACGCCGCGCGACGACATGAAGCGACCGCGCGTCATGGAGCTGATGGTCAAGGCGTCTGCGGAGCTCATGTATGTCAGCGCCGAGCGCCTGGAGGCAGCGGAGGCGGCCGGAAAACAGCTGGTCGTGCAGCGAAAGGACGAGGGCGTGCTGCGCACGATCCTGTTCGCCACCAACAACCTCAACCTGATGGGGCCCGGCGCCCTGATCCGGTACCGATTCAAACGGATCGGCACGGCGTCCGCGCGGCTGGAGCTGCTGCCCACGCTGCCGATCTTTGCGCCTGCTGACGCCAACGACGGCCTGATGCTTCAGGAGCCGTTGATGGTGGAAGGGAGATAACGTCATGAGAGTTTCTCTGATCGCGCTGGCCACGGCTCTGATCGCGCTGCCCGCAGCCGCTCAGCAGCCGGATCTGGCCGACCCCAACGAGTGTCCGTCTCCGGGCGGGCAGGGGGATAAATGCAAGGTCGAGGCGGAGTGCGCGCTGAAGCCGTACGCCACGATCTGTGTGGAGCACCTGCCCGGTGATCCCCAGTCCCGCAAGTGCGCCATCCCCTGCGAAAAGCAGGTAGAGGCCACGCTGGAGAAGGACCGCAAGGCCTGCGCCATCGGCGAGACGTGCCTGGAGCAGAAGGCCACGCCCGGGCGCAAAGCCTACGCGTGCAAGCCCACCAACTTCCGGGTGGACCTCAACCTGCTGGACCAGTGCGTCGTGCATCATCTGGAGGGTCTGGAGCCCGCGTTCAGCGAGAACAAATGCTCCCTGGAGGCCAACCTGACCGCGCTGATGGACCAGAACGGCGACCAGGTCTTCAACATCTTTGACCTGGACCTGTGCGTGGTGGCGTTTTTGGAGCAGCCCACCTGCGATCTGGAGACGGGCGAGTGTCAGAGCAACGATCTGGTGCCCTGCGCCGCGGACGCCGACTGTGGCGACGGCCTGTACTGTGACTCTGCGCGCAACACCTGCCAGCGCGACTGCGGGATCATCGCGTCCCGCGAGGAAGAGATCGACGAGCTGGACCGCCAGTGCACCGGCGCCATGAAGTCGTGTGACTATGCGCGCGGCCGCTGTGAGCCGGTCGACGTGACCAAAGCAACGTGCGAGGCCGATTCTCAGTGCCCGGCTGGAGCCTATTGCCTGCTGGGCCGGTGTGCGCCCAAGTGTTATCGCAGCGTCGACTGCCCCGGCACCGACTGGTATTGCACCGCCAACAACCGCTGTCGTGCGCTGGCTCATCCGTCGGCCGACGACACGTTTGAGTTTGACCCCAAGAACTATGCGATCCGGTTTGCGCGCGACAGCCTGAAGCTGGACGCCATCCAGGTCTTTGAGAGCTCGCCGCTCTTGATCATGGATCTGCTGACCAAAAAGCAGGTGCTGGATGATCCGTCGGTCACGTTCGGCTACCGGCTGGAGATCACGTACGGCCTCAAGATGGACGCCAAGTGCCTGCGGCCGTTCATCGACTGCAGCAACACGGCGCTGCTGGCCGACGGGGAGACCGAGGTTCAGTGCAATGCGCGCCAGAACGACTGCATGATCGACGACACCGAGCAGTGGATCCGCGCGATCTCGCCGTTTGGCACCATCTCTGCCGCAGGCGGCGGCACGATCCAGATCGAGCTGGAGCCGGCCATCGCCGACAAGCTGAGCCCGGGCAGCTACAGCGCCAAAGTGCGCGTGATCTTCGACAACGGCGACTCGGACTCCGTGCCCGTGAAGTTTGTGAAGGCCTCGCCGTCCGGCGAGTACACGTCGGTGCTGTCGGTGCATATGGGCGCCGAAAACAACCGGCTGAACGGGCAGCGGTCCCTGACGTTTGGGATGCGGCTGAAGGTCGCCGACGAGATCTGGCAGTGGAACAAGCTGATGGATCACCACAACCTGTCCGAGAAGGGCGACACGGACGACATCACCGACATCACCAAAGGGCAGCTGGTCACCGGGCTGTTGCACGGCAACTCGGCCCTGGCGTTTACCAAAGGCGACCAGCTTGAGCCGCAGGGTGACGAGGTGCGTTTTGTGGGTCTGTATTCGCCCGACCTGGGGCGGATCCGTCTGGCAGGCGTCATCGAGATCAAAAAGGACTTCTGCATCGGCGAGGACGGCGACTGCCCCACGGCCGAGCCGGACGACTTGAAGGTGCGCAACCTGTTTGCGCGCGATATCCGCCGGCGCATCGAGTTCATCGGGCCGTTCGACCAGTCCCTGGCACGCTTTCACGGCATCTATCGCGAGAAGATCTCCGGGCTGGCGGCCGACTACGACATCACGCTGGAGGGCGGCTTTGTCATGACCCAGTCGGTGGCCGACGACTCGCCGCTGGTCTTTGCCAAGCCCCTGCTCGAGAAGGGCTCCAAGCCCCCGGCGTACCCCAAAGACAAGACGGTGCTGGAGACGATCGACGCCGAGATCGCGCTGGTATGCGACGCCTCGAGCGACCCGAAAGACGGCGCGACTGCCGCCTTTGCGCAGAAGCAGTTTGCCTCGAGCCAGAGCTTCACAACGTACCTGAAGCAGGCCAAGCGCGCGGGTCCGGCCAACGACACCAGCATTTTGGGCAAGACCACGATCTTTCCGACGCTGCTGCAGTTCTCGGAGATCATCGAGCAGGCGCTGACCGCGCTGGGCACCGACAAGGTCGGCCAGCAGGACCACCTCAACATCTACGACTTTGTGTCCAGCCGCCTGCTGCCGTGCGACGTCAACGATCCCAGCCCGCCGCCGGCGTGCATCGACGAGAAGGCGGTGCGCTGCGGTCTGCTGCTGCATCAGCGCGCGATTTTGAGCGGCTGGATTACGCTGGACGAGCTGAAAGGCGGCGCCGACAACCCGCTGGACGGCGAGCAGGACCTCTTTTGCGTGGACACCATCCCGACCGAGGGCTGCCCGGCCACGGCCGGTGACGCCAAGGCGCTGTTTACGCTGCAGGAGCACAACCGCTTCTGGCAGGACCTGGGCCAGATTCTGAAGTTCAGCGCGGATCGCGCGCGCTCGGACGCCTTTCTGGTGCTGTTTCGCAACGAGGTCAACCCGTTTGCCCAGGGCGCGGCGCTCAGCTACAAGGCCGACCGCCTGCGCGAGGCCGTGGGGCGCTACGACCAGCTTGTCGACCTGATCGCCGGTCCGGCGGCCGGAAAAGTGCTGCACATGTGGCCGGCCAAGGCCTTCAAGCAGATGGGCTACGACTGGCTGAAGATCATGCAGACGATTGTGGAGGATCGCATGAGCGCGGTCTCCGAGCTTGTCGACCTGAAGCGCCGCATCTTCATGGGCGCCGGCGACTCCGACTTCCTCTACGCCAACCACATGATGCAGCAGGAGTTCTTGCTGCAGGTCTACCTGATGAGCCTGCAGGAGAAGTGGCAGAAAGAGCTGTTCAGCTACAAGGGCGAGGCCGCCGCGCTGCTCGAAGAGGGCCAGGTCGTCCTGCAGCAGCTCAACCCCAAGCGCAACCCGCTGGGCAACCAGCCCGGGGTCGTCTTTTTTGAGAACAGCAACCCGGACACGACCAACTGGGTCAACTATCGGGACGTGCTGGTCGGCGAGGACGGCGAGGGCGGGCTCATGGAAGACGCCAAGTCGCAGGTCGGCTGGGCCGTGGACAACCTGCAGGGCGCGTTGGAAGACCTGGACGAGCTGGAGGGCTCGCTGCTGGAGAGCCAGCTGACCATGGAGGACAGCCTGGCTGAGATGTGCGGCGATCCGGATCCGTCCAACCCCAACAGCACGACGGACAGCTACTGCCAGTACCTGATCAAGAAGTACAACAACTACAAAGAGTGGGAGTCGGTCCGAAACTGCAAGTTCCCGGCGGCCAAGGACGAGAAGGGCAAGGTCAACGAGCCCGCGGATATCGACTGCACCGAGGTCACGCCCGAGAACTATCTGCAGTGTGCGGATCAGGCCGCGGCGCTGACCACGTGCCCTGAGAACTACTCGTTTGAGTGCGTGGACTACAGCAACAAGCTGGACGACGGCAAGAACAGCTGCGCCCAGGTGGTGGCCTCGCTGTCCGAGGCGTCCAACGACATCAACATCGGTGTGGATCCCATCAACGATCAGGCGCGCTGCCTGCTGGACGGCGAGTCCATGTGGGTGGAGATCAACGGCCAGAAGCGGCCGTGCGTGGGTGGTCGGATGGGCGCGCTGTTGCAACAGAAGGCCCTGCACGATCTCGATCGGCGCATCGTCATCGGCAGCATCGAGACGTTTGCCCGCGAGATGAACGGGATCATCAACTTCAGCAAGGAGTGGGCGAGCCTGGAGAAGAAGTTCAACATCACCGCAGGCGTGGTCAACGGCGTGCAGCTGCTGATGAACGTGGTCAGCGGCATCTTTGTGTCCGCCAACGGCGGCGTCGCGGAGTTTGCGGGCGCGGCCGACTGCATGATCCTGGTGGGCTTCTCCAACGGTAGTGACTGCCCGCAGAAGCTGCTGGATCCGCTCATCGCCGGGTTTGCGGTCTTCATGGGCGGCCTCTTCGAGACGGCGTTTGGCGCCATCAACGAGGGCCTGGACATCCTGCTGGACCAGCTGGAGAAGGACAAGGAGATCACCCAGTTTGAGCTGGAGGTCGCCACCGAGCTGATCTCCAAAGAGCGCGAGATCGACCCCTTGATCGACGAGTACAACCACCTCAGCCAGGAGTCCTTCAACGTGGGCGCCGAGATCGAGGATCTGCGCTGGCAGGCCCAGCATGTGGTCGATCGCTACAACAAGGAGGTCACGTTTGTGGCCGAGCACCTGGTCGGGCGCGAGAGCGGCTATGTGTTGCTGGGCGACCACCTGGTTCAGGAGGCCGGCACCACCTTCCGCGAGATCCTGCAGTACGCCAACCGGATGACGCTGGCGTTTGCGCACCACTACAACCTGCCCCCGGGCGAGGCTGCGCAGCTTGTCGCGGAGTCGCTGGCGCTGGTGACGTTGGACGACGTCGATCAGTTTGTGGAGAAGCTGGACAAGATGGCCATGCAGTACTGCGGTCTGCAGGCGATCGACTGCGACTACAACAACAACGGGCGCGTGCTGCGCTTCTCGGTGCGTGACCAGCTCTTTCCGCAGCTGCGCGACATCGTGGACGGCAAGACCGGCAAGGTGGTCACCGCCGGGCAGCAGTTTCACAACACGATCACGCAGCCGCCGTATCTGAAGCGGCGCATCCGCGGTGTGAACCCGACCGACCAGATCGAGCTGCCGATCAGCGTCACCGTGCAGCTGCAAGAGGCGACGGCGGGCGGGCCTGAGTGGCTGATCGACCCGCTGGAGTGCAACCAGGTGTTGGACCCGCACGATCCGGGCAGCCAGGAGGGCACGAAGATCCCGACGGGCAACGTGGCCATCAACGTGGTGGGCCAGAACCTGGGTACGGGCTCCTCGCAGTTCAGCTATACGCTGGCGCGCGGCGGCATGGACTTCATCCGCTCCTGCGAGGCCGAGTCGGTGGTCGAGGAGATCGGCACGCTGCCGGTACTCAGCTACCCGATCCGCAAGCATCTGATCGGCTATGCGCCGCAGAGCGCGCAGGCTCAAAAAGACACCGTGCCGGCGTTTGTCGTGCGCTCCAGCAGCTTCTCGGCGTGCATCAACAACGAGGAGCTCAACGGCGACCTGCTGGACGGCACCTGCTGGCGCTTCTTTGCACGCGACCGCAGCCTGGCGTCGCCCGACTGGAAGGTCATCGTGCCGCTGTTCATCAGCGGTGGCGCCACGGACACGGCGTGGATTACGGGGGAGGGCCTCACCGAAGACGAGCGCCCGATCATCGAGGACATCGTTATTTACTTCCGCTATCGGTCGCGGCCGATCAACGAGCTGTAAACACCATGAAACACCTCATTACGACTTCATTGGTACTCCTGGTCGTCGGCTGCGGCAGCGGCATCGAAGGCGAGGGCATCTCAGACGACTTCTGCCACGGCGTGCAGGACGGCGTGAAATGCAACGACGGCAACCCGTGCACTGACGGCGATCGCTGCGGCGGCGGCGTGTGTCTGGGCCGTGTGGTGCCGGACGCCACGGTCTGCGACGACGGCCAGGCGTGCACGATTGCGGACATGTGCTCCACGGGGATCTGCGTGGGCACCACGGTCGGCTGCTCTGAGCTGGACGACGCCTGCAACGTGGGCGTGTGCAACCCCGCCGACGGCCTGTGCGTGCCCGATCCGCGCGAGGACGGTCGCGAGTGTGACGACGACAGCCTGTGCACCAACGAAGACGCGTGCGTGGCCGGCAGCTGCCAGGGCATTCCCGTCGACTGCGGCGACACGCTGGAGCCGTGCCACACGCGCAGCTGCAACCCGGAGAACGGGCTGTGTGCGCCGTCCGCCCGACCCGACGGCGAGGCCTGTGACGACACCGACATGTGTACGGCCATCGACGAGTGCCAGTCCGGCGTGTGCGTGGGCAAGCCCATCGACTGCAGCAGCCTGGACGGCATGTGCCGAATCGGTGTGTGCAAGCCCGATACGGGTGGCTGCGAGCTGGCGGATCGGCCCAACGGCACGGTCTGCGACGACAACAACCCGTGCACCGACGGCGAGACCTGCGCGCTGGGCACCTGCGGCGGCGCCACCGAGGTGCCGGACGGCAGCCTGTGCGACGACGGGGACATCTGCAGCTTGAGCGATCAGTGCCTGTCCGGCTCGTGCACGGGCGTGGCCAAGGACTGCTCGTCGTGGGACGTGGGCGCCTGCAAGGTCGGCGTGTGTGACGCGGAGGGCCAGTGCCAGGCGCAACAGGTCGTGGGTCCTGAGTGCGCGTGTTTTGACCAGCCGGACGGCGTGGCGTGTGACGACGCGGACGGCTGCACCATCGCGGATGCCTGCGAGGACGGGGCCTGCGTCGGGCTGCAAAAGGACTGCTCGGCGTTGGACGGCGACTGCAACGTGGGCGGCTGCAACCCGCAGCTTGGTGAGTGTGTGCCGATCCCCAAGCTGGACGGCTTGGAGTGCACCGACGGCTCGGACTGCACCACGGGCGACTCCTGCACCTTCGGCAACTGCGCCGGTACGCCCATAGACTGCACCGCGCTGGACGGTCAGTGCGGCCTGGGCACCTGCGAAGAGGGTACGGGCGCGTGCATCGTGACCCCGGTGCCCGACCAGACGCCGTGCAATGACGACAACGTGTGCTCAGGCCAGGATCAGTGTGTGTCGGGTCAGTGCACCGGCGCCGTATCGCTGTGTGTGTGTGCCGACAAGGCCGCGGGCGACGCGTGCGACGACGGCAACCCGTGCACCGAGAGCTCGGTGTGTGTCGAGGGCGAGGCCATGATGGTGTGCAGCGGCACGCCCAAGGACTGCTCGGCGCTGGACGGCGACTGTGTGTTGGGTGTGTGCGAGGCCGAGACCGGCGAGTGCACCAGCGTGCAGCGCCCTGACGGAACCATGTGCGACGACGCGGACGCCTGCTCGGAGCTGGACTCCTGCACGGCGGGCGCTTGCGCGGGCACGGCCATCGAGATGTGCGGCGGTCAGCCGGCGCTGTGCGAAGCGGCCTCGGGCGACGATGCGACGCCGCTGGCGGTGAGCGCCGAGACGCTGACCACGTTTGGTTGGATCAACCCGCTGGCCGAGACCGACTGGTACGCCGTGGACCTGCTGGAGGGTCAGCTGCTGACGGTGGAGACGCGCCCGCACTGCAACAGCCCGCTGGACACGCAGCTGCTGGTCTATCAGCCCGACGGGCTTACGATGCAGGCGTCCGACGACGACAACGGCCAGGGCAAGTGGTCCAAGCTGCAAGAGCTGGAGATCACCCAGGACGGCACCTGGTTTGTGGGTGTGACCGCGTACGAGACGTCCGGCACCGGCACCTACTTTCTGGATGTGAAGGCCGAGTTTCCGCCGCCGTGCGCGTCCAACCTGGACTGCGAGTGTGGGCAGATGATGTGCGCGCTGGCGGGTCCACAGGCGGGCCAGTGCGTGCCGGCGATGGCGACCGAGGCGGAGCCCAACGACGCGGCGCAGGACGCCATGCCGATGGGTGTGGACATGGACGTGCGCGGCAGCATCGACGGCTTCGGCGACGCGGACTGGTACCGCGTGACGCTGCAGGCGGGCGTGCCCGTGGAGATCGAGACCTCGGTCTATTGCGGCGACACGGTGGACACGCAGGTGTGGATCTACGACGAGACCGGCGACAACGTGCTGGCCACCGACAAGGACAGCGGCGGCCAGGGTTATGCCCACATCGCCAAGTTCACGGCGCCGGCCGACGGCATCTACACGATTCGTGTGGCCGACGAGACCGACCACCTGGGCGCGTATGTGCTGTCGGTGCGCGACACCCGCTGCAAGACCAATGCGGACTGCGAGTGCGCCGATCAGGCCTGCAGCGGCACGCCCCAGAGCCCCGGCGAGTGCGTACCGGCGCTGACCAACCCCGAGCTTTTGGGCGACGCGACCATCGAGCTGACCCTGGGCCAGCGGATGCACGGCGTCATCGACCAGGCCTTCGACATCGACGGCTACACGGTTCAGCTGCAGGCGGGCACCTACGACTTTGAGACCCTGCCTTATTGCGGCTCGGACACCGACACCGACATCCTGGTCTACGACGCCGAGGACAACCTCGTCGCCGCCGACGAGGACAGCGGCGAGAGCTTCTTTGCGGCCGCCAAGCAGGTCACGGTGCCCGAGGCCGGCACCTACACCATTCGGGTCTCCGCGTACGGCCCGGGTCTGGGTGAATACATCGTGCACGCCCAGCCGACGCCGTAATCATGAGAGCACTCATCATCGCGCTGCTGCTGGCCGGCTCGGCCACAGCGCAAGAGCCCAACGCGGCGATCAACGTCCAGGTCTTTCGCCCGTCACCGCACGACCACGACATGTTCACGGTGATGGGCTCGCACCTGCCCGAGCACCTGCACTACACCGCGTCCACCGTGCTGCACTACGGTCACAACCCGCTGGTCTTCGTGGACCGCACCACGCTGGCGGGCGAGCGCCACGCGGTCGTGCGCGATCAGCTGACCCTGGACGTGATGGCCAGCCTGTCGCTGTGGGGCTGGGTCGACCTGGGCGTCGCCCTGCCGGTGTTTCTGTTCAACGACGGCGATCCCACGGGCTTTGCCTCCCCCACCCAGTCGGTCTCCGGCTCTCAGATCGGCGACCTGCGCGTGTCGCCCAAAATCCGTCTGCTCAAGCGCGATGTCGACGACGGCGGCGAAGAGCGCCCCGGCTTCGGCCTGGCTTTGGACCTGCGCGTCTCGCTGCCCACGGGCGCCGCCGACGCCTTTGTCTCCGATGGCCTCTCCTTTGCCCCGGCGCTGATCGCCGACTACCGCTCCACCCGCGTCCACATCGCCCTCAACGTGGGCGCGCGCCTGCGCGAGGCCCAGACCTACAAGTTTTTGACGGTGGGCCACGAGCTCACAGCGCGCCTGGGACTGGGCGTGGATCTGCTGCCCAACCGCCTGTCGCTGATCGGCGAAGTCTACGGCGCCTCCAGCGAGTTCACTCTGAACACGACCTACGCCGAGGGCATCCTGGGCGCCCGATACCAGACCGCCATGGGCCTGGCGGTGACCGCAGGCGGCGGCGCCGGCTTCATCCAGGGCTATGGCAGCACCGAGGTCCGCCTCTTTGCCGGCCTGACCTGGTCCCCCCCGGCCCCGCAGCCGCCCGAGCCCGAGCTCTTTTTGCCGGCCCCCATCCAGCCGGTCCAAAAACCCCAGCCGCGCCCGGCACCCAAACCAATAGCCAAGCCCGTCGCGCCGCCGACCCCGCCGCCGGCCAGGGTCGCCATCGTCCAAAACAAGATCGTCATCGCAGACAAGATCTACTTCATCCCCCGCAGCGCCAGAATGGCCGAAGGCGGCATGGAGCTGCTGATAGCGGTAGCGGCGCTGCTGAACGACAACCCCCACGTCACCCGGGTCCGCATCGAGGGCCACACCGATCAAGCCGGCTTCCTACGCCTCTCCAAGCGCCGCGCCGTCGCGGTCAAGACCATCCTGGTCTCGCTGGGCGTCGCCGAAACCCGCCTGTTCGCGGTAGGTCGCGGCGCCGCCAAACGCATCGTCCGGGGCACGTCGGCCCGCGCCAGAGAAGCCAACCGCCGGGTGGAGTTCCACATCGTGGAGACCCCCTAAGCGCCTGACCCCGTGGGGTGCGAAATCAGCGCCGAGGCTCTTTCCCGTCGCACAGGGCCGTCCAGAACCTCTTGAAGCTCGCGTTCGAGCACCGACCAGAGTGGTCAGGCAGTCGGGAGGCGCTCTTGATGCCGTCCGGAGAGAGCCCGATCTGGCTGGGATCGAGGCCCCAGCCACACGTCGACTCTCCAGGCGTGGCCGACCTCGAGCATCCCACCAATCCACGAGTTGCGGTCAGGCCGCTTCCCGGTAGTAGAACTTCAGCGTTCCGCCGAGCCGCTCTCGACAGGCTACGCGACCGTCGAGCCGGCGAGCGGGGTCGTCGGCGATGATCAACTGGCGCGTGGACCTCGATCCTGGTCGAGATTGCACGCTGCTGGGAAGTCCCCGAAATCGCTGTGCTGCGGGCTCGGCGGAGTTTCTGCACCTGACGGGATCGGGAGCCCGCGGATGTCCATTACTTCGTCGAGCCACCTGTCGAGGTGGCTCCTGCAGCTCCGCTTCTTCCCGTCCTTCTCGACAGTGAGCCGCGGCCGGTACTGGCCGTAGATGCCGTCGTTGTCGTGAATCAGCAACCGAGGCGTCTCGCCCCAGGCGGTCGCCTCCCTGAGTTGCTGCTTCACCCAGGGC
>CAZJHX010000221.1:0-14080 GCA_964545715.1 uncultured Myxococcales bacterium | reverse complement strand
GGTCGAGGACCCGGAATAGCCCCCCGACGTGGAGCGGGAGGTCCCCAGGCGGTCGCGGCTGGACGACTAGTTCGAGAACGCGGCCAGCCTGGACGACTGGTACCTGCGCTACCTGGAGGAGGGCGACGTGCCGCACCACGATCAGATCGGCATCGGCGTCAGCACCGAGGGCCGCTTGACCATCGACCCCAACGACTACAACAACCCGGCGCTGTCCGACGGCGGCCAGGGCCCCGGCTGGTACCGGGAGCGCAAGGGTCCGTACGTGTACAAAAACGTCACCGGCAACTTCGCGGTCATGACCTACGTGCACGTCGGCACGGTCGCTGACATCAACCAGGTGCCCGGCGGCTCCTTCAACGCGGCCGGCTTTGTGATGCGCGATCCGTCCAGCTACGACCCGCAGAACCCCGGCGCTTTCGGCAACGAGGCGTGGCTCATGTACAACGTGGGCAACCAGGCCGGCTACGTCGCAACCGAGACCAAGACCACGTTCAAGACCCCCAACGGCAGCGCGTCCGGCTCGTCGCTCTTCCTGACGCCGGTGCCGTCGACCCACGGCCGCCTGCTGGCCTGTCGCATCGGCGACGAGTTCCGCTTCTTTCGCAGCATGGAGGGCGAGGGCGGCGGCTGGACCGAGGATATCCAGGACGCGGCCAACATCATGAACAACTCGGCCAACCTGCCGGGCATCGACCTGCACGCGGAGGGCTTCATCCGGCCCGACTTCCCGGAGACGATGCAGGTGGGCGTCATGGTCAACCGCTGGACCGACAACGGCCCCAGCCCCGTGCGCGCCGAGTTCGACTATGTCCGGTTCGCGGCTCCTGAGTCCTTCGAAGACTGCCTCGCCTCCTTCACGGCGGCCGAGTAAGGCTGGTACAAGTAGCGTCATGGATCGGTTGACGACTCTGGCTGCAGCGGCGCTCTTGATGTGCGCGTGCATCGACATTCCGGCCTTCGAGTCGCCGGCCGATCCGGACGCGTCCGCGGACACCGCCTCCACGGACACTTCGTCCGCGGACACCTCATCCACCGACGCCGCGACGCCTGCCGGCACGGTCCCAACGTCCGACGAGTTCGACAATCCGGGAGCCCAGGGCGACTGGCACATCCTGGACGGCTCGGCCGCCACCGTCAGCTTCGGCGACACGGACGCGGGCCACCTCACCGTCGTCCCCGTCGCCGGCGCCAGCTGGTACAACGCGGAGCACGGCGCCTTCGTCTACAAGGCGGTCGCCGGCGACTTCCTGGTCCAAACGTCTGTCATCGCGGGCACGGTCGACGATCACGACGCCACGCCCACGCACGACTATCAGGCGGCTGGGCTGATGCTCCGCGATCCCGCTCCCGTGGTTGCGGGCGACCGCTGGGTCCTGATCGACGCAGGCCACCAGGGCGGCGACAACGAGCTCGCCGTCAAAAACACCGAGGGCTCACTCACCCAGAAGACGGAGTCCGACGGCACCAACATGGAGACCCTCGCCCTGTGCAAAACAGGCGGCGCGGTCATCCTGCTGCGAAAGGTGGGCGGCGATTGGACCGAGCTGACCCGCTACTCGGCGCCCGGCGGCGACCACATGATGCAAGTGGGCGTGATGGCCTCGGCCTACCAGAACAACGCCGAGCTCTACGCCCGCTTCGACTATGTGCGCTTCGGTGATGTCGACGCGGAAGCGGACTGTTTCGAGGACCTTTAGGCGCGCAATACGACCGATGCTCCCACGCGCTCAGCGCGCCACCATCACGGTCAATGAACACACTTATTGAGTCGATTCTCGGCGAGCTGGATACGCTCAACAGCCCGTTCTTCGCCGCCCTGTCGGACGGCAGCTTCAAAAAAGAAGACTTCATCGAGACCCAGTGCCAGCTCTACGGGGCGGCGATCTACTTCAACCGGCCGATGACGGTGCTCGTGGCCAAAATCCCCGATCAGCTGCAGCGCATCGAGATCCTGCGCAACGTCTGGGAGGAGCACGGCAGCGGTCATGAGCGGGGCTTCCATCCGAACCTGCTGCTGGACTTCATCGGCCACCTGGGCTGCCGCCGGCCGGATGTGCACCAGCGGGGGCTGTGGCCGGAGGTCAGAAACTTCAACGCCGTCCTCGCGGGCGCGTGTGTGTTTGACGAGTACCTGGTGGGAGCCGCGGTACTGAGCATGGTCGAGAAGATGTTCGCCCCCATGGCCGGCCTGATCGCAGAGGCCGTCGTGGCGCGAGGGTGGGTCACGCGGGACCAGGCCCTGTACTACACAGCGCACGCCTCGCTGGACATCAAACACAGTCAGGACTTCTTGGACTTTCTGCAGGGCCCCTGGGACGCAAACGCTGAGAATCGTTACTACATCGAGCAGGGCATGCGCATGGGCGCGCTCGCGTTTCACAACCTGTTCGTCGACTTCTACGAGCACAGAGAGCGCCGTCTGATGCGCGAGTACCTCGGTCCGCACTACCGGGTGTAGGACGCACGCACGTGGAGCATGACGTCATCATCATCGGGGCAGGCCACAACGGCCTGTCGCTGGGCTGCTACCTCGCGCAGGCGGGGCTGGACGTGGCTGTGCTGGAGCGGCGCGCAGAGTTCGGGGGCGGGTTGTCCACCGAAGAGGTCACGCTGCCGGGCTTCTACCACAACCTGCACTCCAACTTTCACGGCGCGATGCCGTTCTTCCCGCCCTGGGCCGACCTCGATCTGCCCGGCCACGGCGCCACCTATTTTCACCCGGACGCCAACATCGGCATGCCGCTGCGCGATGGCCGCGCGCTGGTGCTGTACGCCGATGAGCTGCGGTCCTACGAGGAGATCGCGCGCTTCTCCAAGCGCGACGCGGACGCCTGGCTGGAGACGCGCGGGCAGATCGCCAATCACATCGAGGAGATCATCGGGGTCGGCTACTCACCGCCGCTGAATGTGCCGGAGGCCGAAGAGTTTCTGCGGGGCGAGCTGCACAGCTGGTTCGGCGCCGACATCGCGTCCATGACGGCCGTGGAGTTTGTGTGCCGGCGCTTTGAAAACCCGCACGTGCAGGCGCTGCTGCTGTTTCACATGGCGGTCGGCGGCTGGGACGTCCGACTGCCCCAGATGGCGGTCACCGCGGTGGCGTTTCTGGGGTACATCACCAACTGGCAGCTGTGCCGCGGCGGGTCGCATCACCTGGCCCACGTGCTGGGCACGATCCTGCTCAGCTCGGGTGGCGAGCTGCGGGAGCACAGCCACGTCAGCCGGATCCGGCTCACGGACGGTCGCGCGTCGGGCGTCATTCTCAGCGACGGGACGGAGATCGGCGCGCGCATGGCGGTGGTCTCGACCGTGGACCCGCAGCAGACCTTCTTGCAGATGCTGGCGCCCGACGAGGTGCCGTCGAAAGTCGCCGAGCAGGTGCGCGCCATCGAGTATGGGCACGGCGACGTGCTGTTTGGCGTACATCTGGCCCTGGATGAGCCCCCGAACTACACGGCGGCGCGGTTCAACCCGGACATCAACCAGACGTTCAACGTCAACATCGGCTACGAGACGCCGCAGGACCTCATCGAGCACTACGAGGAGATCGACCGCAACGAGCTGCCGCGGGTGCCCAGGCTGGAGGTGGGGGTCAACACGCTGTTCGACCCGTCTCAGGCCCCGGCGGGCAAACACACCGCTGTGTTGTGGCAGTTTGCGCCGTTTGAACCGGGTGGCAAGGGCCCCGAAGCGTGGGACGCCATCGAAGACGAATACGCCGAGCGGTGCATCGAGCAGTGGCGATCGTATGCACCCAACCTCACGCCTGACAAAGTGCTCGGCACGTACGCATACTCGCCGTGGAACGTGGCGCGCAAGCTGGTGAACATGCGCAGGGGCGGCTTCCATTGCGCGGCGGTCACCAACGATCAGCTGATGTGGTTGCGACCGGCCGAGGCGATCTCAGAGCTGCGCACGCCCATCGACGGGCTGTACATGGGCGGCGCGTCGGTCCATCCACACGGGGGGATCCTGGCGGGTCCGGCCTACAACTGCATGCAGGTGCTGGCCGACGACTTTGACCTGTGGGGCAAGGTGCCGTGCAAGCCCAAGTTCTGGGACGCGGCGTGGAAGCGCATGCTCGGGCGGATCAAGACGCAGGGCGGCAAGCCATGAGCGCCGCCGACACCTACGACGTCGTCATTGTCGGCGCGGGCCACAACGGCCTGATCTGCGCGGCGTACCTGGCCAGGGCCGGGCTGAGCGTGTGTGTGTTGGAGAAGCGGCTGGAGGTAGGAGGCGGGCTCTCGACTGAGGAGGCGACGCTGCCCGGCTTTTATCACAACCTGCACTCGCTCTTTCACGACGCGGCCGAGCACATGCCGGCTATGGCCGATCTGGACCTGGCGTCGCACGGCGCCGATTACATCCTGCCAACCGTGCAGGTGGGTCTGACCTTTGCCGACGGCCGGGCGCTGTGCGTGCACACCGATCGGGCGCGCACCGAGGCCTCGATCGCGCGCTTCTCTTCGCGGGACGCCCAGGCCTGGGCGCAGACTGACGACGACTATCACGAGTTCATGGAGACCCTGGTCGTGCCGGCGCTCTACGCCGCGCCGCCTCTGCCGTCAGAGCCGATGATCGCCCTGGAGGGCTCGCCGGAGGGGTTGGATTATCTGAGGCTGTCGCGATCCAGCCCGGCGGACGTCGTCAACGAGCTGTTTGAAGACGAGGCGACGCGCGCGGCGGCCCTGTTTCAGCTGGCCGTACCGCGGGGCGTCGTGCCGGACTACGCGGGACTGGGCATGCTGGTGCCGTTGGTGGTCACCGGGGTGGAGCGCTCGCACCTGGCGCGGGGCGGATCTCACGCGCTGGCGCACGCGCTCTGGCGCGCAGTTCTCCGCGCGGGCGGGCGCGTACGCGGCACGTATGAGGTCACCCGCATCGTGGTGGAGGCGGGCCGCGCGACCGGCGTGGAGCTGGCCACCGGTGAGCGGGTCAAGGCCCGCCGCGCCGTGATCAGCGCCATCGATCTAAAGCAGACGTTCGAGCGCCTGGTCGGCACCGACGTCCTCGACCCACTGCTGGCCTACCAGGTCAACGAGTACAAGCTGGACGAGTTCTCCTTGTTCGGCCTGCACGTAGCCCTGCGCGAGCCGCCCCGCTACCGCAGCGCGGCCCACGATCCGGATATCAACCGCGCCTTCAAAGTAGGAATCGGCTTCGAGTCGGTAGCGGACTTCCGCGTGGTGTTTGAGCAGGTGCGCGCCGGTGCGGCGCCCACCCCCCCGGGCCTTTACGCCAGCTGTCCCACGCTCTTCGACCCCAGCCAGGCCCCCGACGGGCATCACGCCGCGCTGTGCTGGGCAGTGGCGCCGTACGAGCTTGCCGAGGGGGGCGCTGCGGCCTGGGACGCGATCGGTCCCGCCTACGCAGAGCAGTGCCTGGCGATGTGGCGCGAGGCGGCACCCAACATGACGGCGGACAACGTGCTGGCTCAGCGCATCCTGAGCCCCCTGGACGTGGAGCGAAAGCTGTCCAGCATGCCGCGCGGCGGGGTGTTCCACGGGCGCATGAGCCTGGATCAGATCGAGTGCTTCCGGCCGCTGCCGGGTCTGGCGGACGGGCGCACCCCCATCGATGGCTTGTATCTCGCCGGCGCGTCGCTGCATCCGGGGGGCGGGATCCTGGGCGCCTGCGGCTATATCGCGGCGGGCACGGTGGCCACAGACCTCGAGCTCAAGCCGTGGTGGGACTGACATGCTCTCGATCGACGGCAGCGTAGACGTTAGATGCAGCTTGGAGAGGGCGTGGGAGTTGTTCTGCCGCTTCGACGACCTGGCCGCGCTCATTCCGTCCGTCGACCGTGTGGAGGTGGACGGCGACGACGTACACGCGCACGTGGCGGTGAAGCTGGGACGCCTCTCGGTCAACAGCCGCGTCAAGCTGACGGTGGTGGAGCGTACGAAATACGCCTGCCTCAAAGCGGAGGGGGTCTCGTATCTGGGCGAGACGATCCGCACGCAGATCAAGCCGGACAAGGCCGGGATCGACGCCGGATCCGTCGGGCGTCTCAAGCTGCATCTGGACCTGCGAAAGGGCGAGAACCCCCGGCAGGTGATGGTGATTTACACCGCCGAGGTCGAAGCCGAGGGCCGCCTCAAGCGGGTCTACCAGTCCATTCTCAAGACCAAGGCGCCCGCCATGATGGAGGAGTTCGCCACCAACATCCGCACAGCGCTGGAGAGTGACGATCCGGCGCCCATGGTGCCCGCGGTCCCCGAGCCCGCGGGCACGCTGTCGCTGTGGCAGCGCTTTGTGGCCTGGTGTCGCCGCCTCTTCGCAGGCACTGGAGGCGCTTCATGAAGATCGTGAGCAAGTTTCTGACCGCCGACATGCGGGTCACCAGCGTCCGTCTGCAGGGACGCTCGATCGTGGTCGAAGGCCTGGTGAAAGAGTTCATGCCGATGACGGTCGAGATCGACGCCGCCGACGTACGCGAGTTTGCCCGGGTCCTGGTCGAACCACTGAGAGCCCGCCTGCGGCGCTAGATTGAGGGCTAGAGCGGCTCGACTTCGTACAGCTCCAGACCTTCGGCGTTGCGCAGGGCGAAGTCCGTGGACCATGCGGTCTCAGCCAGCAGCACCGGGCTCTGGTTGCGGTCCTCGACGACGATGTACTGGCTGCGCTTCTTGAGCCACTCCAGGGCGGACTTGGGGCCGCCGATCCATCGCGCGGCCTTGAACGGCAGCATCTCCAGCTCGCAGCGGGTCGAGTATTCGATCTCCAGGCGCTGCTTGAGCACCTCGAACTGCAGCTGGCCCACCGCCCCCAGCCACGCGTCGCCGCGGCCGACATCCGGACGGTAAAAGGCCTGGATGACGCCCTCGTGCGAGAGCTGCTGAATACCGCGATCCAGGTGCTTGCGCTTGAGCGGGTCCTTGAGAATGACACGGGCGAAGAACTCGGGCGCAAACCGCGGAATGCCGCCAAACTTCAGCGTCATGCCCTCGGCCAGGGTGTCGCCGATGCGCAGGTTGCCCGGGTCGTACAGGCCAACGATATCGCCCGGCCACGCCTCGTCCACGATGGCGCGCTCTTGAGCCATGAAAGTGTGCGGCTTCGCCAGACGCAGCGGCTTCTCGGTCCGACCGACGATGACCTCCATGCCGCGGCGAAAGCGCCCACTGACCACGCGCATGAACGCCAGCCGATCGCGGTGGCGCGGGTTCATGTTCGCCTGGATCTTGAACACAAAGGCGGTGAACTTCTCGTCGCAGGGCTGGATGGTGATCGGCTCGGTGTTGGCGACCTTTCCGTCGCGCGGGGCGGGCGGGGCGGCGTGCTCGGCCAAAAACTCCAGCAGCGGCTCGACGCCGAAGTTGGTCATGGCAGAGCCCCAGAAGGCGGGGCTGATGTCGCCGCTCAGAAAGCCCTCGGTGGTGTAGGGATCGCCGGCACCCTCCAACAGCTCGAGCTGCTCGGACACCTCATCCCAGACTCTTTGCCCGATGATGTCCGCGCAGTCGTCAAACGGCATCACCTTGGTCTCGACCAGGTGCTGGCCGTGATCGCCGCCCGTAAAAAGCCGGACATCGCGCGTGACGACATCCACCACGCCCTTGAACTCCTTGCCCATGCCGACCGGCCAGTTCAGAGGCGCGACCTGCAGCTTGAGGGTGCTGGCCACGTCGTCGATGAGGTCGAGCGGGTCCATGCCGGCGCGATCGAGCTTGTTCATGAAGGTGACGACCGGCAGCTTGCGCATGCGGCACACGTCAAACAGCTTGCGCGTCCGGGCCTCAACGCCCTTGGTGTGGTCGATCAGCATGACGGCGGAGTCGACAGCCGCCAGGGTGCGGTACGTGTCTTCGGAGAAGTCGGCGTGGCCCGGTGTGTCCAGCAGGTTCAGCGCCGAGCCCATGTACTCAAACTGCAGCACGGAGCTGGTGATCGAGATGCCGCGCTCCTGCTCCATCTTCATCCAGTCGCTGATCGCGTGGCGGGCCGTCTTGCGGGCGCGCACGGATCCGGCCATGTGAATCGAGCCCGAGTACAGCAGCAGCTTCTCGGTCAGCGTCGTCTTGCCCGCGTCCGGGTGCGAGATGATCGCGTGCGTCCGGCGACGGGCGCTCTCTGTTGCCAGATCAGCCATGGGGCGCCTTCCTACCCCAGTTCCCGCTTGCGGGCCACCAGAAACGCCAGCAGGTACACGCCCAGCGTCATCATGGTGATACCCAGGAATCCGACGATCATCGACAGCGTGGATGCGATGCCGCCCACCAGCGAGCCGAGGATGTTGCTGCCCAGCGCCAGGTCCTTGCGCTCGGCCGCGGCCCACAGGTGCACAAAGATCAGGCCGGAGAAGTAGACCGGCACCGAGAAGAAGGCGGCGCCTATCACGATACGAGCGGCCACCGGCAGCGCGGCCAGCCATGCGATGGGGACAAACGCCAGCGCCAGGATGGTGGCGATCAGGCCCCACAGCGGCCACCGCCAGGGGTCGAACTGCTTGAGGCTGGCGGTGAGGTTGGCCAGCAGAATCATGGCCAGAATGGCGCCGACAATGTAGGCGCTGACCGTCCATGTGGACCCGAACAGCAGCGCCGCGCGACTGACGCCCGCGACCTCCAGCAGCATGAAGCCGCAGCCCAGCAGCATCATGGGCGCGTTGACGTCCTCGCCCGGCTGGAACAAACGGCGCCGCAGACCGAGGCCCAGCAGCGCACAGCAGACCGCGACCAGCAGGTAGAAGCTGGGGATCGACGGATACTCCAGATAGAGGTACGGCCAGTCGTCGGTGATGGGCCAGGAGTCGTACTCCCAGTCGGACATCAGCGTGACCTCGTTGCCCAGGTCGCGGTTTTCGGCGACGCGCTGCTCGATTTTGGCCAGCGCGGCCTCGGAGCCGGCGATCATCATCATGCCGCCCCAGCCCAGACACTGGTTCATCATGGGCACGCGGAAGCCGAGCGGGTCGGTGCCGAAGGTGTCGCGCAGGCCCAGCGCCAGGCGGTCGACGATCCACGGGCGAATCGGCTCGAAGAAGAGCACCACGATGCCGTCGTCCTTAAGCAGACCCTTGACGTCGGCAAAGCTCTCTTTGGTGTAGACGAAGTGGTCCAGGCGCACGTTTGTGTACGCGGACGGGTTGGTGTGCGAGTCCAGCAGGCCGAACCAGACCAGGTCGTAGGGGCCGGTGTCGCGGCGGAAGAAGGCGCGCGCGTCGTCCACAGTCAGGGTCACTTTGGGGTCGCTGTACGGCTTGTTGGGGTGCAGCTCGGTGCCCAGCGCCACGATGGTCGGGTCGATCTCCACGGCGTCCACGTGCTTGGCGCCCGCGGCCAGGGTTGCCGCCACGTCGTTGCCCGCGCCCGAGCCCACGACCAGCACGTCGTCGCGCTGCCCGATGAGCCGATACGGCATCGTGTAGTGCGACTTGGGGATCATCTCGGGGTCGAAGAGGTCCCGCGGCCCGCTCTCGGCGGTGGGCGAGACGTCGATCATGACCATGTAGCCGACGTCGTTCACGCGCACCGTCGTGCCGCACTCGATGTCCTTTTTGGCCAGGTCGGAGCGGACCATCAGCTTGGAGACGCTGAGCTTCTGGTACGGCGACCACAGGGTGCGCGTGTCCGGCTGCTGCGTGTACGGCAGGACCGGCAGCGCCAGCGCCACCACGACCGCGACCCCTTTGATCAGCTTCTTGTCGTCGCCCAGCAGCACAAAGCCCGCGGTGCCGGCCGAGGCGATGCACAGCCACACCAGCGGCGGCGTCCCCCCGACCGTGAGGACGTCGAAGAGCGCGATGCCGATCAGGCTGCCCAGGATGTTGGCGCTGTAGGCGGCGATCGGGCGCGGGCACTCGTCCATCCAGCGCCCAAGCAGCTGACCGAACGGGGCAAAGGCGACGACCACGGCGGACAACAAAATCAGCGTGGCAAACAGCGAGAAGCCGACCAGCGCCACCTTGAGGTACTCGTAGCCGGGACCGAACTGCCCGGTGTTCTGCCAGACGACCGTGTCCTGGAAAGCCGCCATGCCCTGGGTCAGCGCCTCACCGACGTGCCAGGAGAGCGGGTCCTCGATGACAAACGTGAGCAGCAGCAGCGACAGCATGGCCGGCAACATGCGCGCCGGCTCCCGAGAGTTGCGCGACCCTAAGCCCAGCCCCAGAAAACAGGCGACCAGGACGCTGTTTTGCAGGTACGCCAGGACGCGCACCTCGGTGCTGATCCACCGGATGAGCAGCATCTCCAAAAAGAGAAACTGCACAGACAGCAGCGTGATGAGCACCAGCAGGCGCTTGACCTGCGGCTGACCGGGCTGTGACGTCGAGATGCGCGGAGGATACTCCGTTGTGGTCAGCGGCGAAAGATACTGCGACTGCCCAGCCGCCCCGGTATGATGCGACGCTGCTCAAGGAGGACATTCGATTGCAGTCCGTGCTTCGTTTCATATGCGTGACCGCGCTCATCACCACCGGCTGCACCAGCGAGAGCGCGCCCGAGGCTGAGGACTCCTCCACGGTCAATGATGTGTCGGACGCCGGTGCGACGCCGGACGCCGGGGCCGATGCGGTGGCCGATATCGAGGAAGCGGTCGATACGCCGACGCCCCTCGACAACGGGCCGGGCGGCGTGGACGTCTCCGACGGGCCTGATCTGGGCCCGCCGCCCGAGGGCACCTGCACCTGCGAGACCGCGACCAAGATCGAGTGGCTGAAGGCGTCATCGCACTCCAGCTGCTCCGCGCCGTCACCGGCCAACCACGTGAAGATCTGCGGTGACGCCAAAACTCAGGAGTTCGAGACCGGAGACACCTTCGGCGTCAAGGGCTGCAAGTTCGAGGTGACCTGCCCTTGAGCTACGTGACGCGCTTGGAGCCGATCGTCACCGAGTCGAACTTGCGCCGGAAGTCCGCGTAGCTCAGCCGCTGCACCGGCGAGTCGTCGTCCGCGGCGGGGAGCTTGGCGCCGCCCTTCACAAAACGCTCGTAGATGCTGACCACGTGCTCGCGATACAGGCCGGTCTCCTTGACCGCGTCGGTCCATGACTTGCCGGCGTTCAGCAGCCCGACCACTTTCGCGACCATAGCCGGCTTGTCCTGAGGCTGGTATCGAGTGCCCCACGGGTTGCGCACGATGACCTCGCGCTTGCCCTGCACGTCCACCGTTTTTAGCACCGTGTAGGAGTGGGGGGTGTAGATGCCCTCGCCCAGGTGCTTCTCGTCGCCCGGCTTGCCGCCGGTGGCGCCGCCTGCGCGTGTGGCCGAGGCGACGACAGGATCATGGGCCCGCCAGGCGCTGTTCATCTGGGTAAACAGCCCGGCTTCGTTGCTGCCCGCGATGGCGTTGCGTACCGCCGGCCGGCCGGTCAGCGCCTCGATAGCGTCGCTGGGCTGGCCGCCGTCCGCGTCGTCGTAACCGCCAGCGTATTCGCCTTCGTGCTCGGCTTTGGGCCGCTGCGCCAGGAAGATCGCATACGCCTTTTCGTACAGCGCGGGCCACAGCTCCCAGGCGTCCCAGTCGATCTGCTCTTCATGCGTCACGACCTTCTCGGCGTCATCCGGGACCTCGTGCTCCCGCCCCTCCGCCACAGCGCGCAGCCACTTCTCTTCTTTGTAGTGCTCTTTGCGCACGGTCTTGCGCGCGTTCTGCTGAGAGCTGGCGTACGCTGGGTTCCCGCGCTTGCCCGTCGGCAGCTGCTGATCCACGGTGATCCAGGTCGGGGTGAAGGCCTGACCGCGCTTGGTGTAAAAGCGCACAGCCCACTTGCCCGCGCCCGCCGCCTTGATGCCGGATTTGATCGACGCCTTGTCGCTGCCTGCGATCGAGCTAAGGGCCGCCAGAAAGTAGCAGGTGCCCACGCCGCCCTGATGAACCTCGTGCGCGTCGACGTCGCCGACGATGGCCGTCCCTTTGACCTGCGAGTAGCCGACACCGTTGCCCGGGCCCAGCTCGGGGCGCTGTGCGTCGGGGGCGGCCGGCTTCAGCTGAACGGCGCCCGGTGACAGCGCGGCGGCCTGGGCGGCGTATCCGACGGGCCCGGCGACCGTGCGTCCGCCGCCGGTGGACTGTGGCCCCGAAGACCGCGTGGATGCGGTCGAGTCCGTGCGATTGTCATAAATACCGCTCACAGCAAGACGACCGTAGCAGGGGAAACCCCGAAGTGGCCATAGGTATTATGGCGTACGCCCCGGTTCGAGCCGTCGCCGCAGTCGGCGCGCCTCCCAGTGGCCGAACAGGCGCCTGTTATGGCTGTCCATTTTGGCCAGCACCGCTCGGATCCGCTCGATCACCTCGCGGTGGTCCACCACCACGATCGACAGCGTCGCCTCGTCCGCGATCACGCGGCCGCGCGAAGACCGCAGGGGCATCGCCGCCCAAAAGGCGACGTCCAGCTCCGTGTACTGCAGATAGATCACGTCTATCGGCAGCTCTTCCTGCTCGGGAGGCGGCACAGCGGCGGAGGCGAAACCAGCAGTCAGCAGGAAAACCAGGACGACGGCGGGACGGACGGCGCGCACGCCGGAAGGCTATCAGTTTTTGTCGACCCGGATGATCTGCACACCTTTGGTGCCGGACGCCAGGGCCAGAATCTGGCCGTTGAACGCGGCGTGGTTGACCGATCCTGCAGAGTCGAAGCTGCCGAGGGTGGTCAGCTGAAAAGGTGTATCCACGCCCACCGTCGTCGCCGGCGCCGTCGCCGTCCAGACGCCCCGCGCGCCGGTTGGCATGAAGACGGTGGCGCCATCTGTGGTGACGGCGGTGGTCGCCCCAACGGTGGCTGTGTGGCCGGAGTCGGCGGGCAGCGTCAGCTGGGCGAGCAGCTTGCCGCTATCGACGCCAAAGACCTTCAAGCCGCCCATGCCGGCCGCGGTGTAGGCCTGGCGGCCAACGATGTCTACCGTGCCTTTGGCCCAGGCGACGTCCAGGCCCTCGAACGGGATGGAGTTCAGCAGCTGCAGGCTGTCGGGATCGTAAAACTGAAGCGTCGCCGGCGCGTGCTCGGCCGTGGTGGCCGACCCGGTCAGCACAACGCCGACTCCGTCGTTCATGTCCACCCATCGGGCGTCGGCGATGGGGAAGTGGGCGATGCGGGTGCGGTCTAGAAAGTCGATGACCGTCAGGCCGCCGAAGTCGCCGCTGGACACAAAGGTGGCCGAGCCGCCGACAGCCACGCCGGTACTGGCGGCGCCGGGCACGCCGAAGCGATGTGAGGGCGACGGCTCGATCTGCCTGCCCTCGATGCGAAACTGCTCTACCACGGCCGTGTACGGCTGGTAGTGCGGGTCGCACGTGGACGCGGCGGCGAAGACCCAGCCGGACGAGGCGCTGTCGTTGTCGGGGTGGTACGTGATGGACGAGAAGTCCATGTGATCGAAGCCGGCGCTGGAGACCAGGACGGGCGTGGTCGGGTCGGAGATGTCGATGACGTCGATGACGCCGGCCAGCACGTTGCCCAGCACGTGATAGCTGGCGATCACGGTGTCGCCCCGGATGAGCACGGTGTTGGCCTGCAGGTGAAAGTCGGGATGTTTGTGCGCCTCGTCGTTGTGATGCCGGTCGCCGTGCTCGTCAACCTCGTAGTCTTCGGGGTAGTGCCCGGGCGCCCAGGGGCCGTCGATCGTGGCGATCAGGGTCAGCTTGACCGAGGAAGCGCTGCCCGGCTTGCCGGCCGCGGCCTGCAGCGTGATCGGCTCGTCGGACAAGGTGACGCGCTCGGCGAGCTCTTCGGCGTCGCGCACGACCCAGGTGCGCTCCTCGACCGGCGTGCCCTGAGGCTCGTAGCCGCTGTATGGGTCACCTGCGACCCAATACCCGTCGATCAGGATCCCTTCCCAGCTCTGGTCGGGGTGCTCGGTGGGACAGCCGAGCAGGCAGGACGCAAGAACGCAACCAAGGGAGACACGCAGATACGACATAATATGTACATCGGCTATATAACTGAGAACATTAGGACCAGTCCTGGCTACTCGTGTGGGTCGAGCCACCGCGCGCCGTTGCGGAGCCCCAACAGCAGCATCAACGACAAACTACACGCCAGCCGCCGGCAGGATCCTCCCGTTACCCAGACCAGCCAACATTCTCATTTGCGAAGGCGCTGTAATTGAAAAGCTTTAAAGGGATCATCAATCA
>CAZJHX010000220.1:0-14437 GCA_964545715.1 uncultured Myxococcales bacterium | reverse complement strand
CCGGCGTCATGGACGTCTCATCGCCGTCACCGCCGCACGAGGCGACGATCCAGGCCAGCGCCAGCGGCGCAATACTCAGTCTCGTCATACCCGCGAGCGTATCACGGGGCGGGCACCACAAAAGGAAGCAGGCGACCGCGCTCGAGCTGCGGATCGCGGCCCTGCAAGCTCAGCCGGTCCCACATCGCAAAGAGTATCCCCAGGTACGTGCCGAGCCCGGCCGCCAGGTGCCAGCCCGAGTGCAGGTGAACGGACTGAATCGGGTGATCGCAGGCGAAGAAGACATGCTCGGGGAACCACAGCAGAAACACGCCGCCCAGGTAGGCGCCCGCGGCCCACTTGAGAATGCTGCGATGCATCTGTGACCCGGTGTCACCCACGGCCACACGCCACGAGCCCAGCACCAGAAAGCCGACCAGCCCGCCGTAGGAGACGATGAACAGCGTGAAGTACGCCTTGAGCGTGAAGTACGCCACGGTGAACAGCACCGCGTATGCGGTGAAGCCCAACGCCCACGCCCGGGTGCGCCGCGAGGGTCCGAACCGGCGGTTGATCAGGCAGTACAACAGCACCAGCGACCCATAGATCATCGGCAGCTCGTCGGCGGCCTGAGCGACATGCAGCAAGGTGCCGTGAAACGCCGTGGACCCCAGCCCGACGATGGCCATCGAGAAAAACGCGGCTGCAAACCGCGCCTCCAGCTCATGCCGGGCGCCCCAGCAGCGCCACAGCCCGTACAGGCCCAGCAGCACCAGCGGCACGCTGGACAGGGTGTTCCACCACTCGGCGACGTAGTGCGTGACGACATAGTTGGGCTCGCACCAGTCTACCGACGCGGGCGCGCCCAGCTGTGTCCAATACCCCGCTTCAGAAGTGACCGCCGGCGCATCCATGCCGCGGCATCATAAGTTAAAATTCTACTGAGGTGATACGGCGCAGCGGAAGCCGAGATCGGCGGCCCCGTACAGGTGGTACGTGTACTGGCGGCTGGCACCGCGAAGACGCTGGGCGTTGTCGGCGTAGTTGCCGCCGCGATAGACCCGGTCGTCGCTGTCGCTGATGACCGCGACCCCATCGGCGCCGGCCTCTTCATAGTCGTTGACCCAGTGGTCCTGGGTCCATTCGCTGACGTTGCCCGCCATGTCGCACAGCCCCGTCGGCGTGTGTCCGTCCGGCTTGGAGCAGACCGGCGAAGTGCCGCCGCGACCGCAGCCTGGACCGCCGCTGTTCATGATCGCGTGATTACAAGACGGCCAGTCCTCGCCCCAGGGATACTTGGAGCCGCCGGTGCCGCGCGCGGCAAACTCCCACTCTGCCTCGGTTGGCAGCCTGGCTTTGGCCCACTTGCAGAACTTGCCCGCGGCCTTCCACGACACACAATTGATCGGATGGGAGGCTTTGCCGGCGGACTCGAAGTTGCACCCGCGCCCGGTACCGGGCCTCTTGCACTTTCGCGCGTCCACGCACGCCTGGTACTGCTTGACCGTAACCTCGCCGCGCGTGAGGTAGAAGCGAGGCACTGAGACGCTGTGGACGGGGCGCTCAGTCGGGCGTCCGTACAGCGACCCCATCTGAAAGCGGCCTTCTGCCACGCGGACCCAGTCGAAGCCGGGGGGCAGCTCGTCTTGTGGCGCGCGTACGGCCGCCACGGGCGCCGGGCCTTGCGGCGCTGTCGGTTTGACGGGAGCCTTGAGCAAGTCCTCGTCGCTGGCCTGCGTATCCTTGACGCCCAGAACGGCGAGCGCGATACCCAGCGTAAACACCACGCCGGCGGCGATCTTGAACGCGCCGATAGGCAGCGGTCGGCCGGTCTGTCGTTGGGTCTGTCGGCGGGTCGGCGCCTTGACGACCACCGTGGTACGCGCGGCAAACCGCTGCGGCGACGTGTGCTGGGGACGCGACTGGGCGTCGACCGTGAAGCTGCTGAGGGCGTCACGCAGCGCCCCGGCAGACTCCCAGCGTCCGTACGGCTCGCGGTCCATCGCCTTGGCCACGATGCGATCCAGCGCCCCGGGCAGCGACGGCACGCACTGGCTCGGTCGCGCCGAGGGATCCGACGCAGGGCGGCCCGTTAGCGCCTCGAACAACAGCGCGCCAAGCGCGTAAACGTCGGAGAGAGAGTCGGCCACGGGTACGGGCCTCAGCTGTTCAGGGGCGCAATACGCCGCCGCCTGACGAGCGGACTGAACCGACGGATCCGCCGCAGCGGCCGTCCCGATGCCGAAGTCGGCGACCAGCAAGCGGCCGGTGTCGTCCAGCAGGATGTTCTCGGGTTTGAGCTCGCCGTGGGGCATGGTGCGGCGGGCGGCATCGACGGCCCCGGCGATGGTCGCGATCAGGCCAATGCGCTCCTGCAGCGGCTTCTCCAGCCACGACTGCGTGTGCTGCAGATGGTCTCGCAGCGTCTGGCCGCTGGTCAGCTCCATGGTGAAGAAGAAGCAGCCGTCGTGCTCGCCGATGTCGTGCACACCGAGAATGTGCTGATGGCGCAGGCGTCGGGCGGCTACGACGCGGTCTTTTATCGCTTCGGCGACAACCCGGTTGGCGCACAGCCCCGCACGAAAGAGCTTCAGCGCGACATCCTCGGAGGCGACCAAATCGTAGACGCGGTAGACCTCAGCGATGCGTCCACCGCCGAGCGTTCCGGTGATCCGGTACCGGCCGCCCAGCACCGTCCCGTTGGGCAGGATACTCATGATCGCGGTCTTGTGACGGGGGTCATGGCTGATCCAATCGGCACATTCGCCGCAAGGATGAAGGCATTCAAAGTTGGACGTGGCGGTGGTACCGTAAGGCTGCTTCGGAGGCTACTCACATGACTCATGAAGAGCGTGAGCTGGACCGCGTGCTGGCGTACCTGGCGGGCATCAACTCGGGTCTGTCCCAAATCCGTCCGCTGCGCACCATGCGCGAGCTATTCGATACGACAACCGCTTTGTTGACGTCGCAGCCGTCCGTGCACAGTGCTGCGGTGTACTTTGAGGACGCGGTGAGCGGAGCCTGGTCGATCCGCTCGGCGGCCGGCGCCGATGACTGGCCGGCTCAGTGCCCGTACGCGTCCTCCGGCACCAGCTCGGCGCGGGTGCTCCCGTCTCCCATCGTCGGCTCGAGCTTCGTCGAGGTCTGCCCCATCCACATCGACGCGCAGCAGCGCGGCACCCTGCTCGTCGCACGCACGACCGAGCCGTCTGCAGTGATCGTGGAGGTCGACGCGGCCCTGGCCAACACCCTGGGTGGCCTCATCGACGCCGTCTCAGAGCGCGAGCAGCTGTTTGGAGCGCTGAATCACGCGCCTGCGCTGATCGGCATTCACCGGGGTGACGAGCATCGGCTCACGTTCAAGAACGCGCTGTACGACGCGCGGGTCAACACGCCGGTCGGCCAGACCCTGTGGGAGACGAATCCCGGCAACGAAGGCGTCGCGGCGCTGCAGCAGGTGATGGATTCAGTCGTGAAGACCGGCGAGCCGTTCATCGGCACAGCCGTCTCGTACGACGTGTCGGAGATGCCCGGCTTCCCGGACCAGGACAAGGCCTACTTTGACTACGTGATCGAGCCGATGGTGGACAGCGCCAGCGACAACGTCAGCGGCGTCTTTACGCACGGCATCGACGTCACCGAGCGCATCGAGGCGCTCCAGAAGCTGGAAGCGGCCAACCAGCGCCTGGAGGTGCTGGTCTCGGACGTCGACGCGATCGTGTGGGAGGCGAGTGTCGCCAGCTTCCAGTTCACGTTTGTCAGCGACGCGGCCGAAGAGATGACGGGCTATCCTCCCGCCCAGTGGCTGACCCAGGACTTCTGGCCGTCACTGATTCATCCCGGGGATCGCAAGGAGGCGCTCGCCTACTGTAGTGAGCATCTGCACATCGATGACGACTTCGACTTCGAGTACCGCATCGTCACCGCGGACGGCCGGGTGCTGTGGGTGCACGATCTGGTGCACGTGGCGCGAGACGCCGAGGGCAACGCCGTCGACCTGCGCGGCCTGATCATCGACATCTCTGCGCGCAAGCACGCTGAAGAGGAGAACCGGCGCATTCAGGAGCAGCTGTTGCAGGTACAGAAGCTGGAGAGCCTCGGGGTGCTGGCGGGGGGAATCGCGCACGACTTCAACAACCTGCTCACGGCGATTCTTGGCAACGCGTCGCTGGTGCAGCTGACGATGCCGCCGTCGGACCCATCGCGGCAGCGCGTCGACGCCATGGTGACAGCGGCCAAACGTGCCGCGGACCTGACACAGGAGCTGCTGGCGTACTCCGGCAAGGGCGCCTTCCAGATCAAGCCGCTCGACCTGTCCAAGCACCTCAGTGAGGGGGCCCACCTGCTGGAGACCACGCTACCCAAAAAGGTGCAGCTGCAGCTGGATGTTGCCGAGGACCTGCCACTGGTGGAGGCCGACGCAGCGCAGATGCAGCAGGTGTTCATGAACCTGGTGCTGAACGGCGCCGAGGCCATCGGCGCCGAGCGTGGGACGGTCGTGTTGACGACGTCGGTGCTGAACGTGGACGAGCGGGATCCCCGCGACCTGTTGGAGGAGCTGTCGCCCGGGCGATACGTGTGCGCGCAGGTGCACGACACCGGCTGCGGGATCGACGTCGACACCCAGAAGCGGATCTTTGAGCCCTTCTACTCGACCAAGGCGCAGGGGCGTGGGCTGGGGCTGGCCGCGGTCATGGGGATCGTGCGCGGACACGGTGGCGCGATCCGCATCTACAGCACGCCCGGCGAGGGGACCACGTTCAAGGTGTATCTGCCGGCGTCCACGGCCACGCGCGCGCCGGACACGGCCGAGGAGATGCCGGCCGTGGTCGGGGGCACGGTGCTGATCATCGACGACGAAGAGGACGTGCGCATCGCGGCAAACCACATGCTGGGGCATCTGGGCTTCGACACCCTCGAGGCCTGCGACGGCATCGAGGGCCTCACCATGTTCAAGGCGCGTCACCAGGAGCTGACGGCCGTGCTGCTGGACATGACGATGCCCGAGATGGGCGGCGAAGAGGTCTTTCGGGAGATCCGGCGGATGGGCAGCGACGTGCCGGTGATCTTGTCCAGCGGCTACAACGAGAGCCAGGCGACGCGACGCTTCTCCGGCAAGGGGCTCGCCGGCTTTCTTCAGAAGCCCTACACGATTCACCAACTGGCCGTGGCCTTGTCGGTGAAACAGACCTGATATGCTCGCGCGCATCACGGAGGTGAATGCGCATGCCCACACTGATCGCCGGCCCGACAGTCATCAAACCCGCCGGCAACAAACCCAAGCTGATCGAAGAGTACGTCGGCCACGTCAACAGTGGTACGGACGGCCTGAGCGTCGCCAAAATGACCAGCCCGCAGGGGTGGGTGGAGCCCGGCCAGACGCCCGACTTCGACGAGTTTACGGTGGTGCTGGAGGGCACGCTGCGTGTGCACAGCAAAGACGGCCATATCGATGTGTCCGCCGGTCAGGCCGTGATCGCGCACCGTGGGGAGTGGGTGCGGTACTCCACGCCGCATGAAGGCGGGGCCGGCTACATCGCGGTGTGCCTGCCAGCGTTCAGTCCCCAGACGGTCCACCGGGATGAAGACTAATAGTCTTTATAGAGCGCGTCCTCAGCGACACCGTGTTCGCGAAACCAGGCGACGGTCTCGGCCAGGGCCTCGCGCGGGTCGGGCTCCACCACCTCGAGGACATCTCGCAGGCGCCGGTCGGACATCAGGATAGGCGTGGACAGCCGATACGGGTGGCCCGCGTCGTCGAAGCCGACGGCCTCGGGCTCCCACTCGTGGTCCAGCAGACGTCCGATCTCGGCGGCGAGGCCCGCGTATGTCCAATCGTAGGGATCGACCACGTTGCAGTGCCAGACGCCGGCGGGCGCGCGCTCGGCGGCTGCCCCGATAGCCCCAGAGACGCGCCCGACGGCCACGCGGTGAAACACCTGGACCCCGCGATCGGGCAGCAACAGGTGCTTTTGCCCGGCCAGCGCGCGGCGGATCAGCGGCCATTCGCGGGCGGTGCCGTCCCGTGGACCGTAGATGGCGCCGGGGCGCAGGATCGCGGCGTTGATCTGTGGCGCGTGAGCCTCCAGCGCGCGCTCCATGGCGGCGTTGTCGTGACCGGGGCGGGCGTTTGGATACGGCCGGGTCCGACGCGGGGCGTCTTCGGGGATCGGTATCGGCGTCGTGGGCAAGAGCGTCCTTTCGCTGCCGTCGCCGAGTCCCGCGTCGACGAGCGCTTGGTAGACGTCGCAGGACGAGATGGCCACGATGCGGGCCCCGGTGCGACCGGCGGTTGCGGCCAGCTCGTCGGCTTTTGCGACGCTGGCGCCGCCGGTGAAGGGGTCGACCAGCACGTCCGGGCGGGCGGCATCGACCGGACCATCGGGCGCCAGCAGCTCTTCTCGGGACGCATGCAGGTGCTCGGCCGGCAGATCGTCGACCTCGTGCGCGCCGGTGTGTGCGACCACCACACAGTGGCCGGCAGCGGCCATGCGGCGAACTGTGGGAGGCCCGACAAACCCGGTGCCCCCGAGAAAGACGACCTTCATGTCACCTCATCGTGGCTGTTGTCTTCTGGAGCGCGTACACGCCCGCGATTATAGTTCTTGCCGTGAGAACGTTACACGATGTTGGGCCGGCGCTGTTGCTCGTGACGGCGATGCTGGTGGCCGGATGCGGCGACAAGGACACCGATCCGGCCGACGCGGCTCCCCAGCCCTGGGGTGGGTACGCGCCGCCGAGCATCGAAGACATGCCGTGGCCCGAGCACGAGGATCCGCCGACCTGCACGCCGTTCAGCGACACCTTTGAGATGCCGGAGGTGGCGGCGCCGCATGGCCTGATCCATCTCGACGTATCGGCCCCGCTGCAGCCGGTCGGCTACGAAGAGTGGATCGAGATCGAGATCCGCCAAATCGGGACCGGCGATGTCGATACGGCCAAGGACGGCGACCTGATCCTGGACGTGGGCCCGGATGCGACGGTCATCGAGCAGACGCCGATCATCGCGGGCCGCGCGACGGCGCGCATCCAGTTCAACAAGGCGGGCCTGCACCTGCTGGCCGCGTCCCTGCCCGACGGCGACGGCCGCACCGGCACGGCCGAGGTGATGGCCTTCGACACGCAGATCAACGTGTGGGAGATGGCGATCGCCGAAGAGGACTTCGAGTACATCGTCGACAACCCAAAAGAGCGCAAAAAAGTGCCGGTCACGCTAACGGTGGGCGACACCGACTACGTGTCGCGCGTGCGGATCCACGGCGGCTCCAGCCGCTTCTACTCCAAGAACAGCTTTCGCTTTGACCTGGGCCCCGGCGGCGGCGTGAAGGACGATCTCACCCTGCCGGACGGCAGCGACCACCTGGTCCTGCGCGCCGAGTGGAACGACAAGACGATGCTGCGCAACCACCTGGGCATGGAGGTCTTTCGCTACGGCACCTGGCTGCCCACGCCCCGCACCCAGCTGGTCCACTTTCGCGTCAACGGCCGCTTCTACGGCGCGATGTGGCGCGTGGAGCGCATCGACGGCGACTTCCTCGAGGCCAATGGGCTGAGCCGCAAGGGCAGCCTGTACGAGGCCGATCCCGACACCGAGTGGTGGAACCCGGGCGGCAACCTCACCCCGTTGAACAGCATGGAGGCCTACAAAGGCACCTACGATCAGAAGAAGGGCGAGACCGACTTCGAGGACTTCATCTTTCTCATCGAAAACGTGCTGCAGGCACCGGACGAGATCTTTGTCGGCGCCTTGGAGGACGCGGTCAACGTGCACGATCTGCTGGTCTATATGGCGGCGATGGCCGTCATCCAAAACCACGAGCACATCAAAAAGAACTACTACATGTACCGCGACCCCGAGGACGCCAACCCGCGCTGGTTCACCATCCCGTTGACAAGCTACGCTGGAGAAAATCATGACGACGACTCTGCAGGTTGGTGAAGTACATGGCGCTGTCGTTTCGGAGTTTGCAACGGTCGTCTACGGCCAGGCGGCACTGACGTTACCTGTTAGGCAGTTGGAAAACGCATTGCGGCTGATGCAACAACTCCTGGACGCCGCCCGGGGCACGACAATAGCCACTCCACCTCATTCACACGCCGACGCAGCCGGGCACGCCGCCACGGCACCGATACCGGGCGCCGGCACCTCGCCGGCGGCCGCACCGCAAGCACCCGCGCCGCAGCCCAGTCTGCCGGCGGCGGCGCCTGTGCGCGCCGCCAGGTTCAAGCCACCGCCTCCCGCGCCCAAACCCGAAAAGGCACCGCTGGATCCGAACCCGGATCCAGCGACGATCCGCCGCGGTCAGCTCTGGCGGGCTGTGCAGGAGTACCTGCAAGCGCAGCCTCGGGCGAGGGGGTTCAAGGCGATCCTTGACGCGGTCCACATGCATACCGCCGCCGACCGCGCCGACATCGCGTTGAAGGTGCTGCTGGGCAGACGGTGCTCGAAAGGCGACATCATTAAGACGCCGGCGGGCCGGTACAACCTGCCCTTGCCGGGCTCGCGCCAGGCGAAGCGGTAGCACGGCAGGCTCGGCCGTTTCGCCGGCCGCCCAACCGCGTCAAAGTGTCCAGGGGACTATCCAAGCGCCTCGTGCAGCACCGACAGCGAGGCAAGCCGCATCAACACCCGGTCCATGACCACGAAGCCGGGGTGCTGCAGCCGCTCTTCGCGCGCATAAGCAGCGATCAGCCGGCGGACTTTTCCCCCGTCGACCGCTGGGAGAGTCGCCACGCGCTCTTCTGAGAGCAGGCCGTCGTACAGGTCGGCCCAGCGCTGCTTCAGCTCGGCTCGGCCGCCGCCCGGCGGGCACAAGCGGACCTGCTTTTGAGCCAGGCGGACCGGGTCCGGCACCAGACCGTCCAGAGCCTCTCTCAGCGGGCGCTTGCCCAGGGCGTCCTCGATCAGATCGTTGGACGACAGCGCCATCGCGAAGCTGGCGACGTCCGGCGCAAGAAACGGGTGCAGCACCTCGGGTCCCGCAGCGTCTATCGCGTGGTATTCGGCCGGCAGCGTAAAGTACGGCAGCACAGTCGACACCGAGTAGTCGCGCGCTTGCTCCATGGTCATGCCGACCGTCGGCTCCGGCGGCTCCGGGACCAGATCCTCGGCCAGCAGCTTGGTGAGCAGGCGCGTGTCGGCGTCAAAGCGGCGGGTGACCGGCGGACCGTTTTCGTCATCGCCGCGCAGGGCGTGCGGATAGCCCATCAGCAGCTCGTCGGCGCCGCTGCCGCTGAGCAGGACCGGGTCCTCGACCGCCTTGTGAAACAGCATGCGCGCCACCGCTCGCGGGTTCCACAGCAGGCTCTCGCTGGCGCGAACGGCGTCTTCAAAGGCGTCGGGAAGCTTGGCGTCACGCACCTCCACCAGGTGCTGTTCTGCCCCAAACTCCTGGGCCAGGCGGCGCGTGGTCAGAAACGCGTCATCGGCCGGGCCCGAGACCAGCGTCCAGGTGGACACCTTGCCGTCGGCCAGCGCGAGCAGCGCCGCGGAGTCCAAGCCGCCGCTCAGGCTGACCGCCATCTTGCGGCCGTCGGTCAGGTTGTCTATCGCATCGCCCAGCCGGTCCAGCAGGGTGCCGGCCAGCTGCTTGCGCGTGTGCACCGCCAGGTCCTCGGCCGCCAGCTCGGGCGCCCGCGTGGTGAACGCCTCGCCGTTTTCGATCACCAACTCTGCGCCCGGGTCCACGCGCTGAACCCAGCCCGCCAGGGACTGCGAGCAGTCGCCCAACAGGTGGTCGCGCACGCGCTCTCGGCTCAGCGAGACGTCCACGCCGACCTCGCGCAGCCCGCTCAGCGTCGCGCAGACCGCGTGACTGCCCACGCACTGGGCGTAGTAGAGCGGACGCACGCCAAACAGGTCCGCCTCGCACTCCAGGCGCTCAGAATCGGGGATAACGACGGGATGATCGGTCACGGTTGGCTATTGGATGTACCACTCATACCGATAGGAGACACCCACCGTGCAGTGATTTCCGTAATGATCTGTGCCGATCGCCGCCAGGGTTGACGTCGACGAATACCCGCCATCGGGGTACGCGGAGCACGAGCTGCACCCCGAAGTACAGTACCGCTGCGGGTTGCCGTACGTATCGATCTTCATGTGCGAGCCGGCCTCCAGGCTGTAGCCTCCTGTGCTGCTGCCGTCCATTTGCAGACCCAGCCCAACGTTTGCGTTATTGCTCCAGCGGTACCAGGACGACAGCCGAAAGGCGTCGCCCGTCTGCTCGCACGCGCCGTAATACGAGTTGGTGTAGATGTCCTGGGCAAAGCCGGTGAACGTGTCGTACGTGGCTTTGAGTCCGGACGACTTGATGCCGGACGTCTGCTTCTTGCCCGCGCCGGCATGCCCGCTGTTGCAGCCGCCGGTGGAGTTGGCGTTGAACGCGCCGACGCTGCCCGAGAAGAAGCTGTTGAAGGTCTTGGCGCCGTCCAGGTTCCAGCTGCGCCAACCGACGATCGCCGATCCGCCGGCCGATCCGGACGTGCGCACGATCAGCAGCAGCGCGTCGCCCGCGACCAGCTGCGCGGCCGGGCTCTTGTAATCCACCGACCAGCGCTGCGCGAAGTCGCCGTGCTCGTTTGTCGTGGTCCAGATCGGCGCCGCAAACGTGGAGAAGAGTCCGTTGGCCGTGTCCACGCTCATCACCAGCGTCCAGCCGCCGCCGTCCTGCTCCATCTCACAGAAGGCGCTGAAGCCGGCCGCGCCACCGGGCCCGTCGGGGTCGATCACGAACACGCCGGAGTCGCCACCGACCGACGCGCACGCCCCCACCGCCTTGTTGACGCATTGCCCGGACTGACACCACTTGTCGGGGCCGCACACAAACTGATCGGGCACCGCCACATTGCTGCAGCCCACCGCCGGCTTGCAGCTGTCGACCGTGCAGACGTTGTTGTCACCGCAGTCCAGATTGGCGGGCACGCTGCTGCATCCGTCGACCGGATCGCACCCATCCGTCGTGCACGCATCGCTGTCGTCGCAGCTCTTGACGCCCTGCCCCTCACACGCGCCGGCGACACAGACGTCGGTGGGCGTGCACGCGTTCTTGTCGTCGCACTGGCCCGTGTTGTGGGTAAACGTGCACCCGATCTGCGGGTCGCACGCGTCGTCCGTGCACCCGTTGTTGTCCACGCACTCCACCGCGGCGCCACTCTCGCAGACCCCGCCCGCGCATGCGTCGCCGCTCGTACACGCGCTGCCGTCGTCGCAGGGCAGCGTGTTCGGGGCGTTTATGCACCCCGCGTCCGGGTCGCAGGAGTCGGTCGTACACAGCTTGCCGTCATCACAGAACTGGAAGCCGGTGACGGCGCACGCCCCTCCCAGGCAATGATCGCCCAGCGTGCACACATTGCCGTCATCGCAGGCGCCTTCGGCGGCCTCGTACACGCATAGTCCGCCGGCGCACGAGTCGTCCGTGCAGGCATTGGAGTCGTCACACTGCACCGCTGTCCCCGCAACACAGGCGCCGTCCTTGCAGACGTCGCCGACAGTGCACAAGTCGCCGTCGGTGCATGGGGCCGCAACGTTCTCGTACTGGCAGCCCGCCGGATCGCAGATGTCCTTGGTGCACGGGTTGCCGTCATCACAGTCCTTGGCGCCCGCGCCCACGCACACGCCGGCCGAACAGACGTCGGTCTTGGTGCAGGTGTTCAAGTCGTCGCACGGCGCCGTATTCGCGTCGTGTGCGCAGCCGCCGGCCCCGCAGCTGTCATCCGTGCAGGGGTTGCCGTCATCGCACGCCAGCTTCGCACCGCCGTCACAGCCATCCACACCGCACGCATCCCCAACCGTGCAAAGGTCTCCGTCATCACATGGGGCTCCGGTCGCAGCCTCATGCTGGCAGCCGGCCTGCGCCGTGCAAAAGTCCGTAGTGCACGGGTTATCGTCCGCGCAGTTGACGCTCTGTCCGCCGCCGCAGATCCCATCCGAGCAGACCGAGTCGGTGGTGCACAGATCGCCGTCGTCGCACGCCGCCCCCTGCGCTACCGCCACAACCGTGTCCGGGTCGATCTGGCACACGGTGGGCACCTTCTGCGTGTTGCACACCAGCGTGCCGTTGCACAGGTCGCCGTCCTCCAGGGCCGCGCAGTCGGCGTCCACCTGGCACTCGCAATCGACGGCCTCGCCCGCGCACGCTCCGTCGTTGCAGTGATCGCCCAACGTGCAGGCGTCCCCGTCGTCGCACTGGGCCGCGTTGGGCGTCAGCTGGCAGCCGCCCAGCCCATCGCAGGCGTCGTCGGTGCACACGTTGCCGTCATCGCAGCTGATCAAAGTGCCCACGCACACGCCGGCCTCACAGTGATCGCCAACCGTGCACACGTCGCCGTCCAGGCACTCACCCGAGTCGAGCGCTTGGAAGGCGCAGCCGTCAGCGCCGCCACAGACGCCGACGGTGCACGCGTTGCCGTCGTCACAGGTCTCTTCGTCTGTCAGGCCGTCGCAGTCGTTGTCCACCCCATCACACGCCTCAGCGGCCGGCGTCGCCGCGTCGCAGTCGCTCAAGCCCGACTCGACGCAGATCCGCTGTCCGTCACACGCGCCCAGCTCGTTTGTCACCTGACACGGCGTCGCCAACCCCAGCTGCACCGACTTCTCCGCGCAGGGACACACGCCCGTCTCGGACACGCACTGCTTGAGCGCGGCGCCCGTCACGCTGGTCGCATCCTGGCAGGCGAATCCCCACGGGCAGTCATCGCCGGCCTCGCAGACCGCACCGCAAAAGGACCCCTGCGCGCCGTAGTCGATACATGCGTCCTCGGCGCCGGTCGGGCTGCTGCAGTCGTTGGCGTCCGCGCACGGGCGGCATAGGTGCGTCGCATCGGACAGGCAGATCCAGGTCACGTCCGCGCCACCGCCGGCCACCGACTTGCACGAGAAGCCCGCCGGGCACTCATCGACGCACGCCTTGGCGCAGATCGGGTCCCCGAGATGGTCCACGCACCAACCGCTTTGACAGTCATCGTTAGTCGAGCACGGGTCCATGAAGCAGCCCTCGCCGACCGCGCATTGGTCGTCGGGTCCGTCGTCCGGCGCCGTCACGATGTCCGGCGTCGACCCCGCATCCAGGACGGGCACGCTCACGTCGATGCCGACATCCGGCACCGGCACCACGGCGGCGTCAGCCTTGTGAGCCGTACCCTGGGGGGATGCGGGTTTATCGGGGCAGCCGAGCACCAGCCCGCTGAGAACGACCACCGATGTCCACTGCGCCACCGCCCGCATACCGCCTCCGCCATCCCGCGGTCGCCAGCGTACCACGCTGCCCGGTACGCAATGGTTTACGACGTCCTCTTTTTAGCTAAACCCGGCGGACGGTTGACTCGAAAATACGGGTTATGGGTGCTAGCAATCCGAGTTCAAGCGATCTTATGCGACAACGCCGCGTTCGTCCCGGCTCTCGCAAAATCACGATGGTCACCAACCGGCGTCGCTCGACCAAAGCGTCGGGTACAACGCTGCCGGGCGCGTCCGATCGACGCTGCCCCGACTGCAGCCGCGTCTACCCGGAGTCCGCCAACTTCTGCACGTTTGACGGCACCACGCTGCCGGTGCCGAACGCGGACAAGGACCCCCGAATCGGCACGAACGTCGACGAGGATCTGCAGCTGGTAGCGCGCGTCGGCAAAGGCGGGCTGGGCACCGTATATCGGGCCACGCACGCCAAGCTCGGAAAGGACGTCGCCGTCAAGCTGATGCACCCCTCGGTCAGCGCGGACCCCACCTCAGCGCAGCGCTTTTTGCGCGAGGCGCGGGTCACTCGCAGCGTGTCTCACGAGAACATCGTGCAGGTCTTTGACTGCGGCCGCACCGAAGCCGGCGAGCTCTACATCGTGATGGAGCTGCTGGAGGGCCGCACCCTGGCCACCATGCTGGAGGGCGTCCGCCACCTGGAGCCCGAGCGCGCGGTCCGCCTCATCGCCCAGGTCTGCGACGGCCTGCAATACGCGCACGACTTCGGCCTGATTCACCGTGACTTGAAGCCCGAAAACATCTTCGTGACCGGCACCGAGAGCGGCGGCGAGACCGCCAAGATCCTCGACTTCGGTCTGGCCCGCGACACGACCAGCCGCGAGAAGCTGACGCGCGCCGGCGTTCTGTGCGGCACCCCCGAATACGTCAGCCCCGAGCAGGCCCACGGCCGCGAGCTCGACGGCCGCAGCGACATCTACGCCATCGGCGTCGTGCTTTACGAGCTGCTGACCGGCCGCGTCCCGGTTACGGGCCCCACCATGCTCGACCTCCTGGTAGCCCACGCCAACGCGCCCCCGGCCCCCACCTAAATTTTTGGCCCCAACAGGGCGCGCTGCCCATTTTTTCCCCCACCGGGGGGGGGGGGCGGGGCAGGACGGGGATAGCTCAGTGGTCTAGCACGCGGCTCTCAACCACAAGGTCGCGAGTTCGAATCCTCCCCCCTCGCGGGGGGAGGAAATCAAAGAATCATCTATAAATCAACGA
>CAZJHX010000219.1:0-14442 GCA_964545715.1 uncultured Myxococcales bacterium | reverse complement strand
GACGACACCGGCACGTCCACCGACACCACGGCCACCGACGACACCACCAGCACGACCGGCACCGACGACACCACGGACACGACCGATACCGGGGACACGACCGACACTGGCGACACCAGCGACGACGTCGGCGAGACGGGCACGGGCGACGACACGGGGGACGACACCGACACGACGGGCGACGACGCCGCCGAGCCACCCGACTGCGAAGAGGACGCGGACTGCAAAGACGACAGCGACGTCGGCTGGTGCGCCACCACTCAAAACGGCTCCAAGTGCACGGTGCCGTGCGACGAGGGCCAGCAGTGCCCCGACGACTGGGTCTGCGGCCTGGTCGCGGGCGCCTTCCAGTGCGTACCGCTGCACCCCACCCTGTGCAATCCGTGCACAGACAAGAGCCAGTGCGCCGGGTTTATCGGCGGCGCCGACTGCGTATCGATGGGTGATGCGGGCAACTTCTGCGCGAGCGGGTGCGACTCCGGCTGCCCCGACGGCTACGTCTGCGAAAACAAGCCCCACCTGGACGGCACGTCAGGCGACCACTGCGTGCCGGCGGACAGCGGCGCGTGCACGTGCAGCCCCGACGCGATCCAGAAGGGGCTGTCGACCGCGTGCGCCAACACCAACGACTCGGGCGCCTGCAAGGGCACGCGGTACTGCGCCGGTGACGGGCTGACCGAGTGTACGGCGGCCGTCGCGGCCCCGGAGATCTGCGGCGGCGGCGACGAAAACTGCGACGGCGTCACGGACGAGGCCGGCGCCGCGGGCTGCAAGACCTACTACGTGGATGCGGACGCCGACGACTCCGGCAAGCCCGGCTCCGGCGCGTGCCTGTGCAGCCCGACGGGCGACGCCACAGCGCTGAGCTCGGGCGACTGCGACGACGACAACGCGGCGGTCAACCCGGCCGAGGCCGAGAAATGCAACGGCTTTGATGACAACTGCGACGACATCGTGGACCCCGTCGATACCTTTGGGTGCACCGTCTACTACAAGGATCTCGACGAGGACGGCTTCGGCGCGCTGGGCGACGGCATGTGCCTTTGCGAGAGCACGGCGCTGTACTCGACGGCCAAGCCGGGTGACTGCGACGACCTCGACAAGACGGTCTTCCCCGAGGCGCCGTGCGGCGTGCCGGCGTGCAACATCTTCATGCTCAGCGGGCTGTGCGATCCCGACAACTGCGGCGCCGTGCTGCCCGAAGGCCCCTGCCCGAACGGGCTGACCTGCCTGAACGGATCCGAGTGCCGCACCGAGTGCTCTGACAGCGCGCACTGCCAGCCCGGGCTGGTCTGCGTCGGCGGCGCGTGCGTGGCCGGCAAGGCCGACGGCGAGGCGTGCGATGCGGACGCGGCGTGTGTCTCCGGACACTGCGCCAACGGCTTTTGCTGCAAGGGCTTTGGCGGCTGCTGCTCCGGCCCGGACGCGGACTGCAACGACGGCAACCCGTGTACCGCGGACACCTGCGGCGTGAGCTTCCAGTGCCTCTTCTCCAACCTTGAGGGCGAGTGCGCCGCGGCCAAATGCACCGACGCCGCCTCGTGGGCGCCCGCCAGTCAATGCGAAGACGGCGTCTGCGTCGCGGGCGCCTCCCAGAGCTGCGCGGGAGACGACCCGTGCACGGTGTACTCATGCGCGGCGGCTACAGGCTGCGGCTCGGCGCCCGCCGCACAGGGGACGCCGTGCGGGGCGGATGCCTGCATCGGATGGGAGTTGGTGCCGCCAAAGGTGTGCAGCGCGACGAGCGAGTGCCAGCCGACGTCCGACACCGTGGTGTGTCCCAACAGCTTTGCGTGTGACGCCGCTGGTGTGGCGTGCTTGACCTCATGCACGGAGCACAGCGACTGTCAGCCCGACAGCTACTGCAACGGCGGCACGTGCGACGAGAAGCTGGAGGCGCCGTCGCAGTGCAGCGAACACGAGATGTGCGCCGGTGGAAAGTGCCTGGAGGGCTTCTGCTGCGACGGGTGCTGCGATTACGGCACGCTGAGCAGCAACGAGTACGCGCGTGCCATGGAGATCTGCGAGCCGCAGGAGTACGAGTTCCAGGGCAAGAACAGCTGCGCGCGGGTCATCGCCGACTTCGGCAACTTCTCGCATGCGGACAAGGCGCCGGAGCTGGGCGACACGGCCATGTTGCAGCTTTCGACCGGAGTGGCCAGCAAGACCAGCAACCAGCAGAGCGGCGAAAACCAGCAGACATCGGGCCCGGATCCGGACGGGACGGTCAGCAAGGCCAACGACCTGTGCGGCATCACGATGACATTGAAGGCGCCGCCCGGGGCCAAGGGCTTTGCCTTTGACTTCATCTTCTTCTCGGCGGAGTACCCCGAGTGGGTCGGCACCCAGTTCAACGACACCTTCAACGCGATGATGGACAGCGAGGTCTTCGATAACGAAAACATCGCGTTCGACAAAAACGGCAAGCCTATCTCGATCAACGTGGCGTTCTTCACGATCTGCAACGGCCAGGGCTGCACCGAGCCCGGCTCCAAGCTGGAGGGCACCGGGTACGGCAAATTCGTCAAGAAGCAGGGCGGCATCGACGTGCTGGTTGGCGGCGCAACGGGCTGGCTGACCACGACGGTGCCGGTGGTGCCCAACGAGACATTTACCCTGCGCCTGGTCATTTACGACGAAGGCGACCATATCTACGACTCGGACGTGCTGCTCAACAACTTCCGCTGGGTGGAGTTTGTATCGGGCACCGGCCCCGTGACGGAGAAATAAGGACCAATGCTGAAAAAGCTGATGCTGGCGGGCCTGATGACAGGCCTGGTGCTGGGATGCCCCGAAGAGACGGACGACGGTGGCCACGACGCGGATGACGCGACCGAAACCGGGGATGACACCGGCACGTCCGCAACGACGACAACGACGGGTGACGACACGGGCGAGGACACCGGCGATACCGCCGACACCGGCACCGAGACCGACGGGACGGACACGGACGATACCGACGACACCGGCGACGATCTGCCGCCCGAGCCGGGGGAGTTCGGCGCGCCGTGCAACGCCAACAACGACTGCATCAGCGGCTGGTGTGTGGAGGGCCAGGCCGGCTACATCTGCACCCAGACATGCGTCAGCGAGTGCCCGGACGAGGACTTCGACTGCAAAGGCATCGGCAGCGGCGCCGACATCATCTTCTTGTGCGTGCCCAACGTCGACAAGGTCTGCACCCCCTGCTCCGAGTCGCTGCACTGCAACGGCGGCGCGTGTCTGAACATCGACGGCGAGGGCCAGTGCGCCTTCAGCTGCGAGGCGGACGAAGAGTGCCCCGACGGCTTCACGTGCGCCGCGGACGCCGACGGGGAGTACTCGGGCAAATGGTGCCAGCCGAAGTCGGGCAGCTGCTCGTGCACACCCTACTTCAACGGCGGGCAGCGCACGTGCACGCAGGAGAACGACCTGGGCACGTGCTTTGGCGTGGAGACCTGCGACCCCGAAGCCGGGTGGCAGGGGTGCACGGCGTTGGAGCCCGCCACGGAGCTGTGCAACGGCATCGACGACGACTGCAACTCCTTGATCGACGATGAGTTGGTGGAGGGCGAGGCGTGCGAGATCACAACCGAGGGCGTCGGCACCTGCCAGGGCGTCAACGTATGCTTCGGGCCGCAGGGCTGGTCGTGCCAGGGACAGACGCCGGAGGAAGAGGTCTGCGACTTCAAGGACAACAACTGCGACGGCCAGATCGACGAGCCGTTCAAGGTGGGCGACGCCTACGCCACGTTTGAGCACTGCGGCACGTGCTACGCCAGCTGCGCCGGGGTGCTGCCCAACGCGCAGACGATCGGGTGCCAGGCGCCGGGCGGCTCACCGCAGTGCGTGGTGGAGCAGTGCCTGCCGGGGTTCACAAAGATCAACGACTTCCAATGTGTGTCGCAGCTGACCAGCACCTGTCAGCCGTGCGTGGTGGACGCCAACTGCACGGGTACGGATGCGGTGTGCGTCACCTTGGACGACGGCTCCTTCTGCGGCGCCGGCTGTGAGCTGGGCGGCACCGACTGCCAGTTGGGCTTCGAGTGCCAGGACGTGGGCGCGGACACCCCGCAGTGCGTGCCGGCCAGCGGATCGTGCACCTGCGACGGAACCAACACCGATCTGCAGCGCGCCTGCAGCGAGACCTATACGCCGGCAGACCCCAATCAGCCCGCATACACCTGCAACGGCATCGAGCAGTGCACGGCCGAGGGCTGGGGCGAGTGCGAGCGGCCCGACGTGGCGTGTGCCGGCGTGCAAAACAACGGCCACGGCACCATCGCCGAGGGCTTCAACAACCCCGCCGGCAAGTACACGACGGTGGAGCACTGCGGCGGGTGCGGACTCAGCTGCGTCGCCCTGGCCGCGCCCAACGCCACCGCGGTGTGCGATACCAGCGGCGCGATACCCACGTGCGGATACGAGTGCAAGGCCGGCTTCGAAGACGTCAACGGTAGCAGCGAGGACGGGTGCGAGTGCGTGCCCTACCCCGGCCCGGATCTCGCGGGCGACGACACCGACACCAACTGCGACGGCATCGACGGCGAGGTGGACAACGGGGTGTTCGTGGCCAAGAACGGCAACGACCTGAACGCCGGTACGCAGGGCTCCCCCGTGCTCACGATCGCGGAGGGGCTCGCCCGGGCGGCGGCCTTCAACAAGCGCGATGTGTACGTGGCGACCGGCGTGTACTCCGAGAGCATCACCCTGGCGGAGGGCATCGGGCTCTTCGGCGGGTATTCGTCCGACTTTGCGCAGCACGCGCCGGTGCTGTTCGAGACCGCCATCATCGGTGGCGAGCCGACCACCGAGCAGCCAGGCACGATCACCGCGGTAGAGCTGGGCGGCTTCGGGGCGACCATCAAGACGATTCTGGACGGCTTCACGCTGTTCGGGGCCAACGCGGGCAACATCGCCGGCGAAAACAGCTACACGATCTATGCGCGAGACTGCGGCCCCAACCTGGAGCTGCGCAACAATCGGATCTTCGGCGGACCGGGCGGCGCCGGCAAGAACGCGGCCTCCGGCGCCGAGGGGCTTGACGGCAAGGGCGCGCAGCCCGGCAAGAGCGCGTACGACGTGGGCAAATACACGTCCAGCGGCAACCGCTATTGCGTGGCGCTGGACGAGCTCAAGGGCGGCAACGGCGGCAAGCTCACGTGCGGCGACGGCACGACCCTGGACGGCGGAAAGGGCGGCACGGGCGTGTGCCCGGACTTCCTGGAGGCGCCCCCCGGCAAGCAGAGCGGCAAGCCCGGCAAGGGACCCAACGCGGGCTCCGGCGGGGCCGGCGGCTGGGCGCTGAACGTGGACAGCAGCAAAGACTGCACGTTCTGCGCGATCCCGAGCGGCGAGAGCCAGCCGACCACCGGCGCGGGCGGCACCTCCGGCCAGTCGGGCATCTCCGGCAAGGCCGGGGACGGATGCTTCTCGGCGGGCGGCGTGGTTGACGGTCACTGGCGCGGTGACGCCGGATTGAACGGCGGCAAGGGTGCACATGGCGGCGGCGGCGGTGGTGCCGGCGCGGGCGGAGGCGTCGACATCTCGGGCAAGCAGTGCAAAGGCGCCGATCTGGAGGTCGACATCGGTGGCCACGACATCGCCGGATCCGGCGGCGGCGGCGGCTCAGGCGGCTGCGCAGGTACGGGAGGCAATGGTGGCCAGGCCGGCGGCGGCAGCTTTGGCATCTTCCTGGTCTACACGGCGCCCGCCACAGGGCTGCCGCTGGCCATGGGCAACGAGATCCGCAGTGGCGCAGGCGGTGCGGGCGGCGCCGGTGGTGCGGGCGGCGCAGGCGGTGTCGGCGGTGCGGGCGCCGAGGGCGGCGACTCTGGCGAGGGCAATCTGCTGACCTTCTGCGCACGCGCCGGCGCGACCGGTGGCGATGGCGGGCCCGGCGGACACGGCGGCGGCGGTGGTGGCGGCTGCGGCGGCGCCAGCTTCAGCATCTACATTCATCAGGGCGGCGGGAGCGTGCCCACAATCATCCTTAAAGACAACAACACATACCTGCCTGGCGGTAAGGGCGGCCCGGGCGGTGTCGGTGGACCCTCGCCGGGCAACACCGGAACGGCCGGCAGCGGTGGCGGCGCGGCGAATACGAACTTCTAGAAGCTAATCGCGCTTGGCTTGCTGGGCGCTGTAGTGAAGCGCCATGTTCTTCAAGGCTTTCATCTGGGCTTGGTTCTTCGTGTCCAGCTCGACGCCGAAGCCATTGCCGCTGTGAGACGGCATGACCCATTTGACGGTGCCCATCATCACGGTGGTGCCGCCGCCCAGGTCCTCCGGAACGGGGACCATTACGCGAGCGAAGTCGCCCTGAGCCGGGTTGACGTTGGTGATCATCGAGATGCCAGACTCCGTTATCTCGTACAGTCTGGCCATACATTGGTGGCCGTTTGCGGCGATGGGCCCAAAGAAGAACGCAACGTCCTGGTTGACTCGGACGCGCTTGGGCATCTCGCGCCGTGACGCCTTCTGGACGGCCGACATCGGGAACATGATGCCCCCGCGCGTGGTCGCTTGGAGCTTTTGCCGCTCTACGCCGGGCACCCCGAGATAGGCGACGAGGAACGCGCCGATCGCGGCGGCGCCGTCTTGTGTCACGATACGCAGCGGATTGAGGATGACGCGCGTACGCTCACCGGACGCTTCGGCCTCCACGACCTCCGCCCGCATGACGACGCGGCCGGTGACCGGCGCGGCGAGGTAGAACCCGACGTGGACTTCATCGTCCAGCTCCAGGTCCTCGTCGATGAACAGTTCGAAGCGCTCGGGCGTCGCACGCACGATGGACGCGATCACCCGCTGATCGTCTTGGATCAGTACAGGTTTGGAGCGCAGTGCGAAGTTGATTCTTCGCTTGGTTCCGGCTGTTGTACCCACAGTCACATACATCGGCACATTTAAATCATTACAAAGCGAAAAATTACTACCGCACTCTCACGATTTTGTGTACACTGTAAATCTATCGAATGTAACGGAGACATATCGAGTGTCTGAACACGCCCTGAGCTTGAGTGAGATCGAAGAGGCCAGCATGCACGCGTCGGCAAAGGACTTCTTGACCGACGACAGCATAAAGCTGCGCCCCGTGCCCCAACGCCGCTGGCAATCAAGCGGGCTGTTTGAGGTGCCGGAGTTCAGCGCGGAAGACGTCGCCGAAGCGCGTCAACTGTGCAGGGCGGCAGACACCTACATGAACATCGACGCCATCAGCGAGCAAGAGCTGCTTCTGCACGAAGAAAGTGAGCGGCGCAGCGAGGTCGAGAGAGCGCGAATCAAGCGCCGTGGAGCGTCGGCCATCATCTCCCTGAAGGGCGCGGCCGTGAAGCGCGCCGAAATCGAGCGCACGCCCACCGTACAGAGCATGCCCGCGGTGCAGCCGAAAAAGAAGAAGCCCGCATGGGCCGTCAGCGAGACCATGTGGTTCATGGCCGGCAGCGTCCCGGTCGGCATGGCGCAGCTCGAAAGCGAGCCCCAGGATTACAACGCACTGCAGGACCTGAACGAGCGCTATACCAAGCGCGCCGAGATCCCGGAGACGGTCCGTCGGCAGTACACGCTGGACTCCGAGTAAACGGCAAGCCATGATCGGCCGGCATGTCCCGGCTCGACCAATTTGAAAGCGTCTTCAAGGCCGCCTCCAAGGCCGTCTTCCACTACCACAGCATCACGTTTGGCAAGGCGCTGATCATCTCGGACCTGGAGGAGTACCAGGCCAAGCTGTTCGGCGATCGCGTGCGCGCGTTCCTCAGCGGCATCGACGGCGCCGCCGACACCGACTGGCGGGAGTTCTCGGCAGGCGCGATCGGCAGTGTGGGCGACGTCCTGCGACTGGTCGAGACCGAGCGCCCGGACCTGGTGTGCACGTATCGAAACCTCTACAGCGGCGCCTGGCAGTGGCCCTTCACGCTCGGCGACCACCTGGAGGTGCTCACCCAGGTCACGGACGTGCCCGTGCTGGTCCTCCCCAGGCTGGATGACGGGGTTTGGGAGTCCGGGGTGCAGAACACCGACCGCGTGATGGCACTGACCGACCATCTCACCGGCGATGACGGTCTGGTCAACATGGCCGTGTCGATGACCAGCGACGACGGCGTCCTCTTTCTGGCCCACGTGGAAGACGGCGCGACCTTCGACCGCTATATGGACGCGATCGGGCGCTGCGCAAACATCGACAGCGAGGTCGCCCGCCACGACATCCACGAGCAGCTGCTGAAGGCGCCGCACGACTTCATCCAGTCATGCCGACAAAAGCTGGCGGACGTGCCCATCACGGTAGAAGAGCGGGTCACGGTCGGCCATCGTCTCTCCATCTTCAAAGAGCTGATCGAAGCCCAGGACCTCGACCTGTTGGTGATGCACACCAAAGACGACGACCAGCTGGCGATGCACGGCCTGGCGTACCCGCTGGCGGTCGAGCTGCGCTCCGTGCCGATGCTGCTGCTCTGATGCATCACGTCGACACCTGGGTGACCGTGCTCTTTGGGCTGATTCTGGTCGGGCTGATCCTCTGCCTGGCGCTGGAAGAGAAGCTGCACGCCAAGAAGTCCCTGATCGCCGGCACGTTTGCGGTGATCAGCCTGCTGCTGGGCACGGCGCTGGACCTGCTGCCGTTTGGGCCCGTCGTCAACGCCTTCGGCGAAGAGATGCGGGTGCCGGTGTACATCCCGGCGGTCGATTGGGGGGTCATCGCGATCATCCTGGGCTCGTCGATCTTTGTGGATGTCACGTCACGGTCCGGACTCTTCACGTGGATCGCCATCAAGCTGACCAAGCGCTCGGGCGGCGATCCGCTGATCCTGCTTTGGTACTACAGCCTGATGACCGTGGTGTTCAGCGCCGTGCTGAACAACGTCACAGCGATGATCATCGTGGGCTCGCTGTCGGTGGTCTCGCTGGACAAGCTGGGACGCAGAAACCTGCTCCTGGGCTTTTTGTTGATCGAGGCGTTGCTCACAAACGTCGGCGGGCTCCTCACCTTGATCAGCTCAGTGCCGAACATCATCGTGGGCACCACCGCGGGCATCAGCTTCGGCCGCTTTTTCGTTGTCGCCGCCCCGTACGTCACCGTCGCGACGATCATCACCATCGTGCTGGGCGCCCGCCAGTTCGGCATCCGGCGTCTGGGCGCCGACGAGCGTGACCACGCCGCAGAGCAGGTCGAGGGCTTTGACGAGAACGACGGCCAGTCCAGCCGTGAGTTCTTCATCTTCGGCGCCGTCATGACGGTCCTCTTCATCGCGGTCATCGCCACCACCAGCGTCCTGCCGTGGGTCAGCGAGCTGGGCATGGGCTTCGTCGCGCTGATGTTCGCGACCCTGATGTTGTGGCGGTACAAAAACGAGGTCGACCAGTTCTACCGGACGGTGGACTGGGATCTGCTGGGCTTCTTCATCGCGCTGTTCATCGTGATCAACGTCATGGAGCACGCCCAGGTCCTCAACGCCATCGGCGGCGCTCTGGAGCACGTCATCAACCTGGGCGCGACCGTGGGCAGCGGGGCCATGCTTGTGGCCGCCGCGGTGTTCAGCTCGGTCACAGACAACATCCCGCTGGCCGCGATGCTGGCCAAGATCCTGTCGTCGCTGGGCACCGACCCGCAGTCGCCGATGTGGTGGGCGGTCATCTTCGGCGCCAACCTGGGCGGCAACATCACGCCGATCGGGTCCGCGTCGACGCTGGTGGCGATGACGATCATCCACAAGAACAAGCTGGACCTGTCGTTTGCCGGGTTTGTGAAGGTCGCCGCGCTGTACGCGGTGGTGCAGATCACCGTGGCTGTGGCCTACGTCGTGGCCTTCCTCAGCTGATGGCGCGCCGGACGATACTGCTCGGCCTGCTCTTTGTCGCGGCGTGCGCGCCGGAGACGACGGCGCCGCTGAAGCCGCAGCCCGTGGATCGCCCACACTCGGACCCGGACCCGCCGCCGCGTCCCACGGCGACGGCGCCTGTCGCGACGGTGGGGCCCGACGATCCGGTGCCGGATCCGCCCTCGGGCACAGCGCAGGAGCTGATGGCGCGCGGCGATGCGCTGGCGGACGCGGGGAAGCTCGTCGAGGCGGTGGCCTGGTGGCGCTGGAGCTACGTGAAGTCCCTGCCGCACCTGCGCGGACAGAGCTTTCGGTGGCCGGTGCGCGCACGCTTCATGACGCGCGCCGCGCTGGCGGAGCGGATGCGCTACGAGGTCGATAAAGAGTGGCCAAAGGCGGTGATGGAGGCCAATCGCGCGGCGTACGTGGCGTTTGGCTTCTTCGGCGACGAGGTCGATCTCGGCGGCGTGCTGACCGACCTCTACACCCAGGAGGTCGCCGGCTTCTACGACCCGGACACCAAGGACCTCTACCTGATCAAGGACGCCCAGGAGAAGGGACCCAAGGGCCTGATGGACCTGCTGACCGACGCGCTGTCGGGCAAGTACGAGGAAGAGAAGGCGGTACTGGCCCACGAGATCGAGCACGCGCTGATGGATCAGCGCTTTGACCTGCACTCGCTGCACGGCGCCACCCGCCACGACGACGACATGGCCATGGGTGTGGCCGGCCTCATCGAGGGCGAGGCCACAGTGATGATGATTCTGGCCGTGGCCAAGCCGTCCGAGCAGCAGGACTTTCTGGCGTCCCCGCCGGACGTGATGGTCGCGATTATGGAGTTCATCACGCCGATCATCGCCAAATTTGCAGCAGGCGAGGCGTACAACAACGCGCCGGCCATCTATCGCGACACGCTGCTGATCCCGTACACGCAGGGGATGCACTTCTGCATGCGCCTGCTCCAGGACGGCGGCTGGGCCAAGCTCGACGCGGCCTTCGTGAGCCCGCCGCTGTCCACCGAGCACCTGCTGCATCCGGGCAAGTTTCTGCGCGGCGACGACCCGCCGTTGAAGCTGACGTTTCCCGCCGAGACGCCCGCCGCGCTGACCGGCTGGAAGCTGCTCAAAGAAAACACCCTGGGTGAGCTGGCGATCCGCATCCTGCTCAGCGAGACGTCCAGCCGAAAGCAGGCCGCTGAGGCGGCGGCGGGCTGGGGTGGCGACAGCTACCGGGTCTACCGGCGCGGGGATGAAGAGCGGCTGATCTGGGTCACGCGCTGGGACAGTGTTGAGGACGCCGGCCGGTTTGCCGGGGCGCTGGGCGCGCACAAGTGGCCCGGCACCGGCGGGACACGGCACACCGGGCGCACCGTGGTTCACGCGCAGGGCTTCTCCCCAAAGGAGAGGCGCGGCGTCGTCGACTGGGCCGTCGCCGCAACCGACGCGCCCAAGCTGATGAGCTATCGGGTGAAGCCGGCCAAAGTCCCGTTTCCTGCAGTGGACGATCCGCGCGTGACGCTGCCCGAAAAGCCGCCGGGGATCCGCATCCCCGCCGAGCCGCCCACCGCGCGCAAGCTGCTGGAGGTGCTGGGCGTCGCGGAGACCAAGATAGTGAACGAGGCCGAGGCCCTGGCCACCCGCGCGTGCGCCTGCAAGACTGTGGCGTGCATCACACAGGTGACCGATGAGAACGAGCGGTGGTACTCGAGGGTGCGCAGCAAGCTGACCAACCCCATGGATATCGCAGCCGTCGAGCGCTCCGCCAAGCGGCTGTTGTCATGCGTCGAGTCTGTGACGGATGCCGAGCTCAAGCGGGCACAGCCATGACAGACGGGACCGGACGTGCGGGGATGTTTGCGTTTATCTCGCGGCGCCGCGCGCTGAAGTGGGGGCTGGGCGGACTGGCCTCGGTCGTGGGGCTGGCGGCCGGAGGTGGCGGCCTGCTGCTGGGCCTGCGCGGCTGCGCCCCCGACGTGGAGGGCATCGGCGTGCTGTCCAATCACGAGTACCGCACGCTGACCAACCTGGCGCACGCGCTGATCCCGCGGGGCGGCCCCTTCGAGGTCGGCGCCGCGGACTACGACATGGCGCGGCTGTTCGACACGTTTCTGGCCGACGAGCCCGCGCAGAACGTCAAAGACCTGACCCTGGCACTGAGCTGGCTGGAGTTCGGGCCGGTCGTGCACGACAGGCGCGCCACCACGTTCTCCAACCTCAGCGCTGAAGAGCAGCTGACGCACTTCGACACCTGGGCGGTCGCGGACGACCTGGACCGCCGCAAGGTCTCGATCGCGTTTAGAAAGTTCATCTACCTGGTCTTCTACGATCAGCCCGAGGTGTGGCCGCATCTCGGCTACGACGGGCCGGTCTGATGGCCGGCGCGATCATCGATCTGTCCAAGGCGGTACCGGAGACGGTGTCCACCCAGGTGTGCATCATCGGCTCGGGCGCGGGCGGCGGCACAGCGGCGCGGGTGCTGGCAGAGGCCGGTCTGGAGGTCGTGGTGCTGGAGGAGGGCGGCCACTTCACGGCCGACGACTTCACGCAACGCGACGCGGAGATGTACGACCAGCTGTACATGGACCGCGGCGGCCGGGCGACGGAGGACCTCTCGATCTCCGTGCTGCAGGGCCGCGTGTTGGGCGGCGGACCGGTCATCAACGCATGTGATGTGGTCCCCATCCCGGAAGGCGTACTCCACCACTGGCAGAAGAAGCACGGGCTGACGGACTACACAGAAGCCGCGCTGGCGCCTCATCTGGCGGCGACCCTGACGGACCTGTCGGCGTCCCAGATTGAAGACGACATGGTCAACAAGGCCAACGACAAGCTGCGTCAGGGCGCCCGAAAGCTGGGCCTACGCGGCGAGGTGATGGACGACAACCGGGTCGACTGCGCGGAGCTTGGGACGTGCTTTCTCGGCTGCCCCGCCGAGGCCAAGCAAAACCTGCGCACGGTCGCGATCCCCAAGGCCGTCACCGCAGGCGCGCGGTTCTACGTGCGCGCGCGTGCGGTCGCGATCCACGACGCTACGTCGGACACCAAGCGCGTGGAGGTGCGCGCGCTGGACAGCCGCGGCTATCAGGAGAAGGGCTCGCTGACGGTGAAAGCGGGCACGGTGATCGTGGCGGCCAACGCCATCGCCTCGGCCCAGTTGCTGCTGCGATCCGGCCTCGGCAACAGCCACGTCGGCCGGCACCTGATGCTGCAACCGCAGCTGCCGATCGTCGCGCAGTACAGCGAGACCATCGACGCCGCCACCGGCATCCCGCAGTCCTATGCCATCACCGAGCACGAGGTTGAAGACCACCCCGAACACGGTCTGTGGGGCTATCGCATCGAGGGGGTGATGGGCACGCCGGGGCTGGTGTCCACAATGCTTCCGTTCACCGGCACGCTGGGCAAACAGATGATGGGCGACTTCTCACGCATGGCGGGCGCGCTGCTGCTGACGCCGGACCAGCCGTCGGGCACGGTGGAGCTGCTCCCAGACGGCCGCCCGCTCATCCGCTACGAGCAGCGCGACAACCACAAAGCGCGCCTGCGTCACGCGATCAAGGTGGCCGCCGAGGTCTACCTGGCGTCCGGCGCCGACCGCGTGATCGTACCCACTGCGCGCCCCCTGATCATCACGGGCAAAGCCGACCTTTCAGCCGTGGACGACATCGCGTTCGACCGGGCGACGGTGCCCATGGTCTCCGCTCATCAGCAGGGCACGGTGCGCTTCGCGGGCAACGAGAGCGACGGCGGCGCCAATCCAGACGGGCAGGTCTACGGCACGCGCGGTGTCTACGTCTTCGACTCGTGCGGCTTCCCGAGTAGCTCGTCCAGCCACACGATGACGCCGATCATGACCGTCTCCCGCTATCTGTGCGAGCGGCTGCTGGCCCGGCTGCGGTGAGATTGTGCGCACGGCGGCGCGCTGCTAATGTGAGCCTGTAACCAGAACAGCGATTGGTATGTGAACGGGCCTCTGCTCAAGGCGACTGTGATCCTGGCGACACTGGCGGCCGCGCCGGCGTCTGCGGACTGGTATCACTTTCATCACGACCTGCAGCGGTCGCGACGCGCGAATCTCGTGGGCGACCTGGCGGCCGGCCAGACGTTCGGCATCGCCTGGACCTACGACCTGGACGCGGGCACCCCGGAGCCGGTGCTGGCCGATGTGGATACCAGCACGGCCGCTCCTGAGTACCTGTTCGCCGCGCTGCGCAGCGTGTGGGCCTTTCGCACCAGCGACGGGCAGAAGCTGTGGCGCAGTCCCGCCGTCGGCGTCACGCAGATCCTCGCCGTCAAAGATCTCGACAACGACGGCGACGTAGAGGTCGTCGCCACAAACCCCAACGCCGGCGGAAAGGTGTGGGTGTTCAATGGTCAGACCGGCGCGCTGCTGTGGTTCCAGGCGGCCAACAGTCTGGCGTTGGGGGTCGACATCTCCGAGACCGTGTTGATCCCGTTGGGTAATCAGTGGGGCGTGACATGGAGCAGCCAGGGCGGCGGGACGGGCGATCTGCACGTGGCGGCCTTCACCTCCGGAGACGTGCAGGACCCGATCGTGGTCGACGGCTCGCATACGGCCTATGCCAACCAGACGCCGATGTTGACGGGCCGCTTCGACGGGCCCGCGCAGCCCGCGGCCCAGGCCT
>CAZJHX010000218.1:0-14610 GCA_964545715.1 uncultured Myxococcales bacterium | reverse complement strand
GGGGGGGGGGGGGGGCCCCCCCCCCCCCCCCCCCCCCCCCCCCCCCCCCCCCCCGGCCCCGCCCACGTCGATCGAGACCCCGAGGACCCCTGCTGAGCTTGCCGCTGAGCTGCTGGAGCGTCCGGGGCGGCTGAATCTCGTGATGGCGGAGCTTGCCGCGTCTCAGCGATGTCGGGTGCTCTTGTTCGTCGACCAGCTCGAAGAGCTGTACACGCTGGTGCCCGAAGAGGACGTCCGCCGCCGGTTCATGCGCGCGATCTGCGCCAGCGCCGACGACGCCCGGGCCGACGTGCGGACGGTCTTTACGCTGCGCGACGACTTTCTGGGGACCGTGGCGGACGATCCGGATGTGCGGGCCGCGCTTGGGCACGTGTACGTGGTGCGCGCACCGCAGCGGGAGGCGCTCGTGGAGGCGGTGACACGGCCGCTGGAGCTGACCGGCTACGCATACGACGACCCGGCGTTGGTCGACGAGATGATCGATGCGGTGGGCGCCGAGTCGGCCTGCCTGCCGCTGCTGCAGTTTGCCTGTCGTCGGTTATGGGACGGCCGCGATAACGCGAACAGGCGCCTGACGCGCGCGGCGCACGACGCGATGGGCGGTGCGCTGGGGGCGCTGGCGGAGCACGCGGACGGCGCCATCGACACGCTGCCGCCGGGGCAGGTGGCGGTGGCCAAGAGCCTGCTGCTGCGGCTGGTGACGGCGGAGGGGACCCGGTGCGTTCTGGAGCGGCAGTCCGCGCTGGAGGGCCTGGGGTCGGATGCGCCGGATGTGCTGGACAGGCTGGTCCGCGCGCGCCTGCTGTCGGTGCGGCGCGGTCGTGGGCAGGAGGACTCGCTGGTGGAGCTGACGCACGAGTCGCTGATCACGAATTGGGGCCGGCTGGCGCGCTGGCTGGAGGAGAGTCGGGAGGGGCGTGCGCTGCTGGGCGAGCTGATGCAGGCCGCGACGCTGTGGGGGCGGCGGGGGCGTCGGCCTGAGGAGGTGTGGACCGGCCAGCCGCTTCAGGATGCGCTGCGCGACATCGCCCGGATTGGGACGCCGATCCCAAAGGCCGTGAGCGAGTTTCTGGAGGCGGGCCGGCAGATCGACGGGCGGGCGCGCAAAAGACGACGGCTGCTGCTGGCCGGGGCCGTCTTGAGCCTGTTGCTGATCGCGGCGGGCGCGGTGGCGACGGCGGTGTCGCTGGCTGAAAAGGAGGCGGCCGCGCGGCAGGAGCGCGACCGGGCCAACACGGAGCGGGTGCGCGCCGAGGAGAAGCAGGCGCAGGCGCTGCGTGAGGGAGCGCGGGCGGCGTTTGGACGTCGGGATCTGGTGGAGGCGCGGGCCAAGCTGCGTGGGTCGCTGCAGACGCGTGACTCGGTGCCGGCGCGGTCGCTGTGGTGGACGCTGGAGCGCACGCCGCTGATTTGGAGCAAGCGGATGGCCGGCAATGTCGGCGCGTTGGACTTTCACCCCGACGGGCACACTCTGGCGGCGGCCAGCGGCGACAACGCGGTCTACTTGTTCGACACAACCACCTTGCAGCATCGCGTGCTGCGCGAGCAGGCCGACCAGGCCTTTGGTGTCGCGTTTTCGCCCTCGGGGGACCGGCTGGCGATCGGAGATTGGTCGGGCAACGTCACGCTGACCCGGCTGGACGGCGCGGTCGACAAGGTGCTGCGCGGGCACAAGGACACGGTCGTGGGCGTGACCTACAGCGCCGACGGCCGGCTGTTGGCGTCGGCCGGATATGACAAGACGGTGCGCCTGTGGAGCGCGACGACGGGCGCGGCGGTGCAGGTGCTGAAGGGGCACACCAGCCTGCCGTATGACGTGGCGTTTACGCCGGACAGCAAGCGCCTGGTCTCCTGCAGTCGCACGGGGCAGGTGTTGGCGTGGTCGGCGGAGGGGGGCCCGCCGCTGGGGGAGATCGCCCGCGACCTCAACGTCACGGGCGTGCACATCAACCCGGCCGGCACTCAGCTGTTGTCCGGCGATTTGAGCGGGGAGGTGCGCCGCTGGGACATGGCTACGCTGAAGCCGGTGCCGTCGCTGCAGACGCGCATTCGCACCTTTGACGCGCAGTATTCGCCGGACGGCAAGAGGGTCGCGACCGCTCACGGGGATGGACACATACGGCTGTGGGACGCCGAGAAGCTGACCCTGATCGGGGCCCACAAGATCTCCGAGGACCGGATTGGCGTGCTGCGGTTTGGGCCGTCGGGGCGCCGGCTGGCGGCGTCGGATCGCAGCAACACCGTGCACCTGTTGGACACGACCATGCCGTCGCCGGATCGGCGCGCGGGGCACGAAGCGGGCATCATGCGTGTGGCGTTTCACCCGGACGGGACGCGGCTGGCCAGCGGCGCCGAAGACCATACGGTGCGCCTGTGGGACGTGGCGACGGGCGCGCCGACGGCGGTGCTTCGGGGCCATCTCGACGGGATCAGCGAGCTGAAGTTCAGCTCCGACGGGCACACGCTGGCCAGCTCGGCGCTGGACGGCACGATTCGGCTGTGGGACGGGCGCACGGGAAAGGCGCTGCGGGTGCTGCGGCGCGACGGCAACGCGGTGATGGCGTTTGCGTTTAGCCCGGACGACAAGACGATCTTTGCCGGGTGCTCGGACGACACGATCCGGGTGTGGGATGTCGCGACCGGGCGGCTGCTGCGGCAGTACGACGACAAGGTGCGCAACCGCTGTGGGATGACCGTGTCGCCGGACGGTCAGACGCTGGTGCGCACGCGTGGCAGCGCGATCGTGCTGCGGCCGGCGGCGGGTGAGGCGACGGACGAGCGGGTGTTTGCCGGTCACACGGGGCTGGCGTTTGGCGTGTCGATGAGTCCCGACGGCGCCCGGCTCGTCTCCGGTGGCGACGACCGGACGCTGCGGCAATGGGACGTGGCGACAGGTACGGGGAGCGTGGTCCACGAGTATGACGGGCGCGTGTATTGGCTCTCGTTGGATCCGGCGGGCAAGCGCGTGGCGGTGCCGACGTCGGCGGGCACGGCGATCATTCGCACTCTCAAGAGCGGGCACTCGGTGACGCTGCGCGGGCACCTGGACGAGGTCAACTCGGCGGTTTGGAGTCCCGATGGCGCGCGCGTGGCGACGGCCAGCGACGACGGGACCGTGCGGCTGTGGGACGCGGCGAGTGGGCGGCCGGTCTGGCGCGCGCCGCTCATGTTGCGCACGGGGGGGACGCTGCTCACTCACAATGGGTGGCGACCGAGCGCGCCGCCTGCCGGTCTGTGGCGCGCGGCTGTGGAGGAGACGGCGCGCCTGGCGGATGCGTCGCAGGACGGCGGCTCGATCTGTGTGCGAACGCACGACCACCGGGTGGAGCGCTGGGACCTGGCCGCGGACTCGCGCACGTTTGAGACGGCGGTGACCGGCGTTACGCAGATCGCAGCGGCAGACGACGGCTGCTTTACGCTGGCGGGGGGCGTGGTGACGTGGCACACGGCCTCGGCGCCGGGTGGGGAGCGGACCTTTGCGGGAGCCACCGCCATCGCCATGGACGCGGAGGGGCTGCTGATCGCCGATCGCAGTACCGTGCACGGGCTGTCGGCAGCTCGGCAGACCGGGCGCAAGGTGCCGGTGGGGCGCGGCGTGACGGCGATGACGCGGACGGGCCGCGGACTGGTCGTCGGCTTTCGCGAGGGCAACATCGAGCGCATGGGCGATGCGAGCACGGCCCGGCTGACGTTTGAAGATCGCCCGGCCAGCTCGGTCGTGAAGCTGCTGCCGGGCCCGATGGACACCCTGATCGCCGGCTTTGCCAACGGGCTGCTGGGTATCTGGGATTTGAACAACGGCGCCAGACTGCACGCGTCCAGGCTGCACGGCCCGGTGGTGCACATGCAGCTTCAGGACGGACGACTGCACGCGGCGACGGTGTTGGGCGATCGGCTGTCGCTGGATCTGCGGGTGCTGGAGGCGCCTTATTGCCACGTGATGCGTGACGTGTGGGCCAAGGTCAGCGTGGTTTGGGATGACGGGCTGCCAGTCGTGCGCGAGCGGCCTGCAGACCATCGCTGCCTGCAGCGCCCTTGACCTGTCCAGGGCGCGCGGGGATCCTGCACATATGGGTGAATATGACTCTTTGCGCACGGAGCAGGCGCCGTCGCGGGAGCGTGCGACGACGCCGACCGCGTGGGTGGCCTGGTTTGTGCGCAGTCCGGACCCCGCGTGGGCGGGCAAGCGCGTGCATCTGGACCGCGGTGAGCGGCTGTTTGGGCGACAGCCAAGCGGCGCCGGTACCAAGTGCCCCGTGGATGATCGCCGGATGTCGCGCACCCACGGGGCCCTGACGCGCTTCGAGGCTGAGAAGCTGCTGGTGCGGGATCTGGGCTCGACCAACGGGACGTTTGTAAATGGCGCCCGCGTGGAGCACCACTGGGCGGAGCCGGGCGACGTGGTGCGTTTTGGAGAGTCTCTGGCGGTGGTCGACCGGGTGCCGGTGGCGCTGCTGGATGCCAAAGGCACAGACGCGGAGCTGGGCATTGTCGGGCGCTCGCCGGCGATTCTGGCGCTGCGCGATCAGATCCGGCGGGTGGCGCCGAGCGACTTGACCGTGCTGGTGGTGGGCGACAGCGGGACGGGCAAGGAGCTGGTCGCGGCGGCGCTGCATATGTGCTCGGGAGCGAGCGGTCCGCAGGTGCCGATCAACTGCGCGGCGATTCCGGACACGCTGGTGGAGAGCGCGCTCTTCGGGCATCGCAGGGGCGCCTTTACGGGGGCGACCGGGCACGAGAAGGGCGCGTTCTTGCACGCGAGCGGCGGGACGCTGTTTCTGGACGAGGTCGGGGAGCTGGCGCCGGGCGCGCAGCCCAAGTTGCTGCGGGCGCTGGAGAACCACGAGATCACGCCGGTGGGCGCGACCATGCCGACCCGTGTCCACACGCGGGTGGTGGCGGCGACCAACCGGGACCTGCGCGGGGATATGGAGCGCGGAGACTTTCGGCCGGACCTGTATGCGCGGCTGTCGGGGGTGGTGCTGACGACGCCCGGGCTGGCGGAGCGGCGGCAGGACATCTTGATGCTGTTCGACCACTTCCTGCCCGATCAGTATCGCAGCAAGCCGATGACGGGGGATTTTGCGGAGTGGCTGCTGTGCTGGCCGTGGCCGCTGAACGTGCGGGAGCTGAAGCAGCTGGCGCGCCGGCTGCCGGTGCTGCATGGAGACGTGGAGCAATGGGATATCGAGACGCTGCCTGAAGAGATGCGCCCGGACGCTCCGGCCGCGGGTGACGCGGCGACGGAGGAGGTCGCGGTGCCGACCAATCGGGAGGAGCTCGTGGCGCTGCTGGAGCGCTGCGGGTGGAGCGCGACGACCGTGGCCACGCTGGTGCACCGCAGCCGCCGGCAGGTCTATCGCTGGATGAAGCAGTTTGACGTGGATCCGCCACGCAAGGCGACGGAGACCGACGAATGACGTGCATGCGCCTGGCCTGTGGTCTTGCTGTGACCCTGATTACGGCCGGGTGCACTCAGGACAGCCGGCCTGGGGATCCGCCGCCGGACGAGGGGCCTGCCGTGACGGTGGATTCACAGACGCCGGATGTGGCGGCGCCGCTCGACGAGGGACCGGCGCCTGAGGACGTGCCGGACGTGGCCGCTGAGGATCCCGGGCCGCGGCCTACGCCAGACGAGATCACACCCGACGTGGCGGCCCAGGAGGATGTGGCTGCGGATGTCGTCGTGGATGTCGAGCCTGAGCCCGACGTGCCGCCATGTGACGATCCCACGGATACGGATGCGGACGGTGTGCCTGATTGCGAGGATGTGGACATCGACGGGGACGGCGTCGACAACGACGACGACTGCGCACCGTACGCGGCGGCGACAGCGCCGGGCTTGAAGGAGGTCTGTGACGGCGTCGACAACAACTGCGACGACGTGATCGATGAGGCGCCGGAGGATGCGGAAGAGGCGCAGGCGGGTGGGTTCTGGGACACCGACCAGGACGGCGCGCTGGACTGTGTGGACCTGGATGACGACGAGGATCTGGTCTCGGACTTTTATGACAACTGCCCGCTGCAGCCCAATCCGGGCCAGGCGGACGCCGACAATGACGGTGTGGGCAACGTGTGCGACGGCGACGAGGACGGGGATGGCATCAAGGATGAGTCCGACAACTGCCCGCTGAAGGCCAACCCGGAGCAGGACGACGTAAACGCGGACGGGGTGGGCGACCTGTGCGACGACGTGTGCGGTCCAATCGACAACAAGACCGGGTGGACGGCCGACCAGTCCAGTTGGTGGCTGATGCCGTGGGGCAACGAGTGCGACGGCAAAGCGGCCAACATGATCAACGGGCTGTACGAGCTTGCGGGTGGCAACTGGGCCGCGTGCGAGGGGCCGGTCAGCCCGCGCAACTTCTACTCGCCGAGCTACACGCTGCCCAACGTGGGGGAGTGGTTTGTCATCGACTTTGGCGAGGGGCTGCCGCTGGAGTGGCTGACGCTGACGCAAGCGGCTGCAGATGGGTACGTGAGCGGGATCTCGTCGCCGGCCAAGTTCACGGCGCTGGTCAAGGGCGCGCTGGTCCAGTTGTACGATGCGGAGGGGGTTGAGATCGCGGTGATCGAGGTCGAGTTTCCTCAGATGCCGACGGCGACCGTCTCGATGCCGGGGCTGGTGGCGCACCGGATTCGGGTCACGCTGCTGAGCTTCTGGGGCTCGCAGACCAACCCGGCCGCGTGGATCATGGAGCTGGACATCACCGACAACCCGGACTGCGCCGGGCCACAGACGCCGCCGGACACGGACGGCGACGGGGTGGACGACGAGGCGGACGAGTTTGATGAGGACGCCGATGAGTGGGGTGACGCGGACAAGGACGAGGTTGGCGACAACGAAGATCCGGACGACGACAACGACGGGATCGAGGACCCGGACGACGCCAATCCGCTGGAGGATCTCGGGGACGCCGACACGGACGAGGATGGGACGCCGGACGCCACCGACGAGGATGACGACGACGACGGCGCTCCGGACACGGCGGACGCCTTTCCGCTGGACCCGACCGAGCAGCTGGACACCGACGGCGACGGCATCGGCGACAACACGGACAACTGCCCGGTGGACCACAACCCCGACCAGACCGACTACGACGAGGACGGAAAAGGCGACGCCTGCGATCCGCCACCCGGCCCCGGCTTGTGCGAGCCCGCTGCCGGTCCGCTGACCCCCTTCAACACCGAGGCGGACGCCCAGCCGAGCTGCGCCGCGCTGCAGGCCGCCGGCAACACGGAGTCGGGGCGCTACTGGATCGATCCGGGCGGCGGCGCCTTTATCGCCTGGTGCGACATGTCCACGGACGGCGGCGGCTGGACGCTGCTGGCCAGCTATCTGACGACCACCGCGCCCGCGGTCGGGCTGGACGCCACCAGCACCGAGGATCACTTCAGGCTGCCGTACGAGGTCACGGCTCAGCTGGCGACGGCGAGCACGTCGGTGCGCTTCTCCTGCAAGCAGGCGGGCGGTCCGGTCTATCTCGATCTCAAGACGTCCGAGGAGCAGTGGCTGCACCGTCCGTACGCCAAGGGCGATGGCTGCACCGACGGCTTTTTGTGGAAACCGGACACCAGCCTGCTGGAGCCGCTGCAGTGCACCAACTACCCGGTGGTCACCGCCACCTGGAACGGCAGCTGCTGCTGCCGAGCGGACTACCAGCTGGACATTTACGCGATCGGGATGCCCGTCGACACGTGGATGATCGGTGACTACTTCTACGGCCACTGGTACCTGAAGTGCGCCGGCAAGGACGGCGCCGACTTCATGCGCATGTGGTACCGCTGACCCGCGTCAGAGCCACCCGCGCGCCGCTCCCGCAGACTCCTGGGATGAGCACACTCCCCGATATTTGCAGCAGGTTGGTCGCCTTCGGGCGGTCGTCGTCCGACGCCGAGCTGCTGGCGTCGACATGCGGCAACGCCAGCCTTCGGTGGGGTGACCGCATGGTGATCACGGGCTCAGGCGCCCCTTTGGCCGCGCTTGCTGAGGGGCAGCTGGCGGTGATCGACCTGGCGACGGGCGAGCACGTGCAGGGGGCTAAGCCGTCGATGGAGGCTGAGCTGCACCGCCGCGTGTACCTGGCCCGCGACAAGGCCGGCGCCGTGCTGCACTGCCAGTCCCGCGCCGCGACGCTGTTGGCCTGCGCGACCGATCCACCGACCAACTTCGACCTGGTGCCGGAGGTGCCCGCCTACGTGCGGCGAGTCGGCTGGGTCCCCTTTGAATTGCCGGGCTCGGAAGCGCTGAGCAAGGCGGTGGTCGCAGCACTGGCCGATCCGGACGTCACGGTGGTGCAGCTGCGCAACCACGGACAGCTGATCGTCGGCGCCACGCCCGCCCGCGTTATCCGGCGTGGCACCTTCTTTGAGCTGGCCTGCTGGATGTTGACCCAGGGCCTGCCCCTGGCGCGCATCCCCGATGAGGCGGCCGGGGCCCTGCGCGACTACGATCGGCGGGAGTAGGTGATGCGCGCTGCTGGGATTGTGGGTTTGGTGTTGGTGGCGAGCGCGTGCGCGGATGAGAGCGCCGTTGTGCCGCCGGAGGATGTCACGGCGATCCCGGATGTGCCCAACGACACCGGCGAGGCGCCCGACGAGCCGGGGCTGACCATCGCCGACGACGGCGAGATCGTAGTGGTGGACAACGGGCTGGTTCGCGTGATGTGCCGCGCTGTCGACGGCACGTGTGATCTGGTTGTGGCGGCGTCCGGGCCGGCCGTCCAGCGCGCGTGGTCTCAGGTGCGGTACCGGCTGTCCGACAGTCCCGACGCGGTGGAGGTGCGCTCGCTGGATGCGGGACCGGTCACGTGGACCACCGAGACCGGCGAGTCCCCGCTGGGGGCGTATGCGGCGGTCGCGGTGGTCGCCGCGGGGTCGGAGGCGCCCGAGCTGACCACGGAGCTGCGGGTCTACGAAGGCCAGCCGTTCGTGACGATCGACCTGACCGTGCACAACACGCTGGCGCAGCCGATCGCCCTCGTTCGCGTGCTGCCGTGGACCGCCTCCGTGGGGGAGGGAGGCGGGCTGTTCGTGGGCGCCGACCCCAAAGATCACGTGGTGCTGGACAGCGGTCAGCTGAAGTACATGGACTTTGAGGCGACGCTGCACGAGGGGTTGGACAATACGATCGCCAACTGGAATGCCGCGGTCGTCGACCGGACCAGCGGGCGCGGGGTGGTCGCCGGATGGCTGTCCATGACGCAGGTGGCGCCGCTGGTGGCGCTGCGCAACGCGTGGGATGAGGGGCTGAAGGACCCGGAGACGGGCCGACGCGGCTTTGCCGAGCTGAGCTTTGAGGCCGAGTATGAGCCGGCGAGACCCCTGGCGCCGGGGCAGGCGGTCACCGTGGATCGCGCGTACGTCGACGCGGCGACCGGCGACCCCCATGAGGCGCTGGAGCAATACGCGGAGCGCATCCGCATCAACCTGGGGTACTCGCTGTGGAGCGGGCCCAGTCCCAACGGCTGGAACTCCTGGGCGGCGTCCGGCAGCACGGGCGGGTACGGCACCTCCATCGATGAGGCGCTCATGCTCGACAACCTGGCGTTTATGGCGGAGCACCTGCGGGACTTCGGCATGCACTATTTCCAGCTCGACGACGGATGGCAGAACGCGACGGGGGACTGGGAGCCGCACGCCGAGAGGTTCCCTCACGGTATGCAGTGGATGGCGGAGCAGATCGCCGCGACGGGATTGATTCCGGGCACCTGGATCGAGCCGATGACCGTGTCGGTGAACAGCCAGCTGTATGCCGATCACCCCGAGTGGACGGTGGCCGGGCCCGACGGACCGCTGCTCGATCCGTCGATGCCGGAGGTCCGGGCTCATCTCACAGCGCTCTTCCAGAAGGTGACCAAGCAGTGGGGCTATCGGTGGATCAAGGTGGATTTCGCGTATCGGCTGCTGCTGGCGGGCGGCTATGCGGACCCGACGATGACGTCGGAGGAGGTCTACCGCGCCGGGATGCAGGCGATCCGCGACGGGCTGGCGGAGGGCACCTTCTTCTTGTCGGTGGCGGCGCCGGGGCTCAACTACGACATCAGCCACGCCAACCGCATCACGCTGGACACGATGCCGTGGTGGGGTGACACCGGGACGATCGCGGCGCAGGGCTTCAAGGACATCGCGCGGACCGTGGCGCGGCGCTGGTATCTGCACGGGCGCGCACAGATCACGCACCCGGACCTGATCATCTTTCGGGCCGAGGGCAAAGGCGGTACGCCCATCGACACGCCAAACGCGCTGCGCCCGCTGCACGAGACGATGGCCTTTGCCACGATGGTCGGTCTGTGCGGCGGCATCGTGAAGATCGGCGATCGTATGGCCGTCGACCTGGGAGCGGCGCAGATCGACGTGCTGAGACGGCTGCTGCCCAGCTACGACGCGCCGGGTCGCCCGCTGGATGTGTTCGAGCGGACGACGCCCGAGCTGTGGGAGCTGCCGGTGTCGACGTCGTGGGAGAGCTGGACGGTGCTGGGACTCATCAACTGGGGCCTGAACGGGGCTGGGACGACTGTGGAAGACACCGTCGAGAGCGTGCGCCACTTCGACGTGCCGCTGGACCGGCTGCGAGTCGACGACTCGGGCACCTGGCTGGCGTTTGAGTACTGGTCCGAGACGTTCTTGGGACAGGTCACCGGCGCCCTGAAGGTGGATGTGCAGCCCCGCCACGCGGCGCTGGTCTCACTGAGGCCGCTGCGCCCCGATCAGGTGCAGCTGCTGGCGACCAATCGCCATGTGACGATGGGCGGCACGGATATCACCGAGGTCACCTGGGACGCTGACGCCGGTGTGCTGGAAGGCCGTCAGCCGCTGGTCGCCGGGTGGTCATATCGGCTGTTCTTCCACGTGCCGCCGGGGCGGCAGGTCACGAGCGCGACCCTGGACGGCGAGCCGGTGACGATGGATCTGCCGGCCGCACACGACGGCCGCCTGCTGGTCATCGCGTTCGAGCCCGATCAGGCGGCCGACTCCGCCGTATGGCGGGTCGAGTAGCACCCGATCAGCGGCTGCGCAGGTACTCCACGCCCAGCACGTCCTGGCAGGCCGTGACCGCAGCGATGACGTCGTCGGTCGGGGCGTGCTGCACCGTGATCTTGGCGCTGGCGGCCAGCGCGCCCTCGAAGACGGTGTTTTGCATCTCCTGGACGTTGATGCGCGCCTCCTTAAGGACGTCGAGGACGCGGGCCAGCACGCCGATGCGGTCGAGGTGGCGCACAACCAGCTGGCCCACCGCCGGGGTGTGGGCGGAGACGTTCACGCAGTTCATCACCTGGCCCGTCGCGAGCCAGCCTCGCAGGATGTTCACGACCTCTTCCGCGACGGCGCTCTGGGCCTGCTCGGTGGACGCGCCGATGTGGTGCGTGCCGTAGAAGCCCTCCAGGTCCGCGAACGGCGTGTCGAAGACCGTGTCGGTGGCGCGGGGCTCCTGCTCGTAGACGTCTGACGCGGCGCGGATCCTCCCGCTGCGCACGGCCTCGGCCAGGGCCCGGTCATCGACGACGCCGCCGCGGGACATGTTTAGCAGAAGGGCGCCCTGGCGCATGGAGGCCAGCTCGTCGGCGCCGATCAGGTGCTGCGTCTCCGGCGTCAGCGGCACGTGCAGGGTTAGGATGTCCACGCGGCTGCACAGCTCCATCAGCGACGTGCACAGCGTCGCGTCCACGCCCTGCGGCGCGGTGCCCTGAAGCACCTTGTCCCAGGCCAGGCAGTTGAGGCCAAAGGCGCGGGCCCGCTCGACCACCGCTGAGCCGATGCGGCCCAGGCCAACGACCCCCAGCGTGCGGCCGTACAGTCCGCGGGCCTTGGAGTACTTCTTCTTGTTCCAGACGCGTGCGCGCACGTCCGCGACGTTGTCTGGGATGCGGCGGTCCAGCGCCAGGATCATCCCCAGCGTCAGCTCGGCGACCGCCAGCGAGTTCTTGCCCGGGCAGTTGGCCACGAACACGCCGTTGCGCGCCGCGGCTGCGCAGTCGATGGTGTTGGTGCCGGCGCCCGCGCGGATGATGAGCTGCAGGCGATTTGCAGCCGTGATGGCCGCGTCGCTGACCTTGGTGGAGCGCACCACCAGGATGTGGGCGTCCGGGATCTCGGACGGCAGGTCGTCGGCGGTCAGTGAGGGCCGAAAGTCGACCGACAGCCCCAGGTTGGCCAGCTCTACCCGGACCTCTCCGGGTAGGGCATCAGCGATCAGCACGCGCATGTGAGTCTCCTCGCTTCGTTCCCTGTGATGATCTCAGAACGCCGCACTGGCGGCTGCGACGCGGCTCAGAGTTTGGCGCGGTCTACCGGTAGCCGTGGTAACCGTAGGGGTACCCGTAATACCCGTAGTAGCCGTCATATTTGCCGTCGCGGTTGTGTAGCGCGCCCTCTTGCGTGCCGTAGCTCGACTCGTCGGTCTCGCCGTTCAGGTCGTCGTCGGTCACCGAGTTGGTGTCGTCGTCCACCGAGCTATGGACGTAATCGGCCGTGTCCCCGCCCTCCATGACGCAGCCGCTGACCATGGAGACCGTGCTCAAGACGACGATTGCGATGATTCGTACCAACATGTCCTTCCCTCCCGATGGTGATGCCTCACCTGGTGAGCAAAGGCCGTGCCGACTTTTCATCTGCTTGCAGTGCGTCGAATGCGCTCTTGGCGGTGTGGTCTTCCCCGGCCCGACTGACGTCCACCTCCGGATTGTTGACGTCAGTCAGGCGCGGGACAGAGTCGCTGCGGCGCCCAGACTGTCGCGGGCTCGGGAAACGGCACGACCGGCACGATCTTCAGCGTGTCGCGGCACACCCGCAGGTTCGTGCGCCGGCCCGTGTTCGTCAGCGCCGGCTCCGAGTCTCGCGGCACTCGCCAGATGCGCGTCGCGCCGTCCGTGCTCGTCATGATGATGCGCTTTGAGTCCGGCGTGACCAGCAGCGGTCCGTACAGGTTTTCGTCGCCCGCGATCGTCCGGTTCAGCCGCCCAGTGGCCGTGTCCCAGAAGCGGAGCGTGCCGTCCGTACTGGCGCTCACCAGGGTCCCGCCGTCGCCCACATACGCCAGCGCCGGGACGCTGTCGTCATGCGGCGTCAGCGCGTGGGTCAGGCCGCCGGTGTCCGCGCTCCAGATCCACACCCCGCCGCCCGCGTCCGAGGTCGCGATGAACGCATCGTCCGGCGAGAAGGTGGCGGCGAGCACAGTGGGGTTGCTGTGACCAGTCAGCGCGTGAAGCGGGCGCCCCTGCCGATCCCAGAGCCGCGCCGCGCCGTCCGCGCCCGTCGTGACCAGCCGCGATGAGTCGTGGCTGAACCGCACCCCATCCGCCCTGGGGCGATGGGCGGGCCATCGTCGAACGATCGTCGCCGTCTTCGCGTCGATGAGCGCCACCTCCGCCCCATGGCTGGTCGCCGCCGCCAACAGCGCCCCGTCCGGGCTGAAGATCACGGCCTGGCCCGCCAACCCCAACACCTTCGTGCGGCTGCGCAGCGTCCCGTCCGTCGTGCGCCACAGCGACAGCGAGCCGTCCACCGACATCGTGGCCAGCTCCGCATCGTCCGGGCTCCACGCGACCTGGGCCACGATCTCGTCGTGCTTCAGCACGTAGCGCAGCGAGCCCTCTGCGACGTCCCAGATGATCGCCGTCCGGTCCACTGAGGTCGTGGCCAGCCGGCGGCCGCTGAATGCAAAGGCTGTGGCCCAGACCCGGCTCGTGTGGCCGCTCAACACATGCTTCAGCGCGCCGTCCTGCGTCCAGATCCGTGTGGTCCCATCCGCGTACGGCACGGCGAGCCGTGAGCCGTCCGCCGTCATGCTCATCAGCGTCGCCTGTCCCGCCTTCGCGTTCAGCTGCGTCTCCAGGCCCGCCCGGTCCAGCTCCCAGATCCGCGCCGTTCCATCCTCAGACGCCGTCACAAAGCGTCGGCCGTCCGGGGCGTAATCCAAGCGCCACAAGATGCCGCCGTGCCCGGCCAGCCGCTCTACCAGGACGCCGCTGCGCGGATCCCAATAGCGCACCTTTCCATCCGCGGACGCCGACACCAGCGCCTTGCCGTCGGGTGACAGCGCCGCATCGTAGACCGACGCCTCGTGGTCGCACAGCTCCAGCGTCATCGCGCCCGAGGGCACATCCCACAGCCGCGCGCAGTAATCTCCGGACCCCGACACCAGCTGAGCGTCTGCATCGTCAAACGCCGCCGACCACACGCGCCCGCGGTGCGCCAGGGTGTGCAGCGCCTGGCCCGTCTCGGCGTTCCACACGCCAACGGTGCCGTCGAACGATGTGGCGGCCAGTACTCCGCTCTTTCCAAACGCCAGCCGAAAGATCTGGCCGCTCTGTCCGGCCAGCTGGTGTCGCAGCGCGCCGCTCCGCACGTCCCACACGCGCACGTGGCCGCGATGGTCCCCACTGGCCAGCAAAGCGCTGTCCGCGGAGAACGCGACGGGCCGAACGTCCGCCTCATGTCCCGACAGCGTGTGCCGCTTCTGCCCGGTAGCCGGATCCCAGAGCACGACCGTGCGAATGTGCGCCGACGCCAGGCTCCGTCCGTCGCCGGCCACCGCCACATAGCGACCTCGGGGCTCCGGCCCGGTCAGCGTCTTCAGCAGCGCGCCGTCGCGACTCCAGGTCTTGATGG
>CAZJHX010000217.1:0-14754 GCA_964545715.1 uncultured Myxococcales bacterium | reverse complement strand
AACGCCGCACATGAATCATGTAGGGCGTTTATGAGCGCTTTTGGCGTCACAAACGCCGCACATGAATCATGTAGGGCGTTTATGAGCGCTTTTGGCGTCACAAAAGCCGCACATGAATCATGTAGGGCGTTTATGAGCGCTTTTGGCGTCACAAACGCCGCACATGAATCATGTAGGGCGTTTATGAGCGCTTTTGGCGTCACAAACGGGCCAGATGAATCATGTAGGGCGTTTATGAGCGCTTTTCGGCCGCTAGGGTGCGCGGCTGCGGGGCTCGGTTTGCGCCGGGTTTCTCTGCTGCAGGATGACGGCCAGCGTCACGCCCTGGCGCTCGACGCGGTGGGCGACCTGCCAGGTCTTGGCGTGTCGGTCGGCGTAGCGCAGCGCGTCTCTCTGGTTGTGGTTGCGGCTAAAGGCGACGGCGTAGTGGGCGCGGGGCGGGCAGCTGGCCAGGATGAGCTCGTCCTCGATGTCCCACTTGGGCAGGTACGGGTCCCAGCTGCGGCCGATCTCCGCAACGACGCAGAGTGAGCGGGGGCGCTTGCCGTTGGCGATCAGCCACTCTGAGGTCTCGCGGCTGGTGCTGCCCCAATAGTCCAGGGTGAAGCGGGACTCGGCGCCGGGGACGCCGCCGACCAGCTGGTTGAACCAGAGCGCCTGGTAGGGGTGCAGGCGGGCGATCTGGACAGCCAGGATAAGCAGCGCCACGGTCGTGAGCGCCGGAACCACAGGGCGCGGAAGCCGCTGGTGAACCGCGTGCCATCCTGCAACGGCCATAATCGCGGCCAGGGGCATGATGAACAGGACGTGGCGTGGGCCGTCGTAGATCGGTGCGCCGCTCAGCGTCACGTAGGCCAGCGGAAAAGCCGCGGCGATGATCGTGAGCGTCAGCGGTACCGAGGGCCGACGCGGGCGCAGCGCCCAGGCGACGAGTCCGGCGGCCAGCCCCGCCAGCGTGATTTCGGGCAGCGTGATTGCCAGCCAAAGCGTGGCGTACCACCAGGGCAGCTGGTCGGCGGCGAGCAGCTCGCCCAGCGTCAGCGTGTTGCCCGCCCAGTCGAAGACCGCCTGGGTCCTGATCAGCTCGATCATCCCGTCGATCGGGTGCAGCAGCAGATAGGGATACGAGAGGTAGCTGATCAGCAGCGCCAGCCCCAGGCCGGCGGCGCCTCGAACGGCCAGCGTCTTCAGCGGGGCCGGGCGGGCGAGCAGAAAGGCCAGCCCGCTGATCGGCAGAAACATGAGGCCACCGATGCGGACTGTCAGCAGCGCGCCGAAGGCCGCCCCGTGCCACACAAAGTGTCGCCATGACGGGTCCTTGGTCGCGCGAATGAGCGAGTCCAGGCACCACAGCCAGACCACCGCAAAGGGGATGTCTTTGAAGTTGGCGAAGGCATGGCCGAAGTAACGCGGCGTGAGCAGGACCAGCGCGGCCGCCAACAGCGCCCAATGCGGGGGCATGATGTGGGTCGCGACCCGGTACGCCAACAGGACGCCGGCGATGGCGATCAGCGCTGTGAACATGTGGTACGCGTCCACGATGTGAGGCGCGATGCCCAGCGCGGCGAACAGCTTGTGCGCGGTGAAATAGGCAAAAAACGTGAACGGGTTGTGGCCGGTGTCGAACATCGCGTTGTCGGGGTCGAAGCCGCCGAACCAGAAGTCGAACGTGCGTGGGCCCTTGTGGCGCTTGTAGTGCTCCACGGTCTCGTCCCACGTGATGCCGTAGTCGTCGAACAGCAGCAGCGCGCCGAGCAGCATCACGCCGACGCCGACCTGCAGCCAGCGCTCGGGCGGCACCTGCTTCAGTCGCTGGCCTAGCGCCACCGCTGCTCCCACGCGCGAAACGCCAGGATTGCCCACAGCGGCTTGCGATGGTTGACGCGCCCCTCGACGTGCTCGCGCATCATCTCTTCCACCGCGCGCGGGTCGAACAGCCCGCCCGCCCGCAGCGCCGCCGGGCTCAGCAGATCCTCCATCCACGGGCGCAGCGGACCCTTCAGCCAGTCGGCGTTGGGCGCGCTGAAGCCCTTCTTTTTGGCCTGGACCAGCGCGCTTGGCAGGCCGCGACGCTCGGCCAGCCGGCGCAGCGCCCACTTCAATTGGGTGCGGCGCAGCTTCATGCGGCGGGGCAGGGCGGCGGCAAAGGCGACGACGTCGCGGTCTAGAAGCGGAGATCGCGGCTCCAGCGCATGGGCCATCGATGACCGATCGACCTTGACGAGCAGCCCGTCGCCCAGAAAAAAGCGCAGGTACAAGCCCGTGAGCACGTCCCAGTCGTCGCGGGCGCGCCCCTTGAGCTCCGCGGCAACCTCATCGACCGGGGCCAGCGGATCCTGATCGCGCGTCGCGGACAGCACTTGCGGCGCCAGCAGGCGGCGTTGGTCGGCCGGGTCGACGCTGGCCAGCCAGATCATGTGGCGGCGAAAGCGGTCCGCGGCCAGCCCGGCGGTGAAGCGCCGCGCCTGAAAGTCGATCGTCACCTGACCCGTCGATGCCGGCAGCCGGCGCGCGAGCGACGCCAACCCGCCGGCGAACACGCTCAGCCCGCTCTTGTCCATGGTGGTGGCGACCCGATCCGCCATGAACGTGGGATATCCCAAGAACAGCTCGTCCCCGCCGTCCCCGGTCAGCGCGACCGTGACCCGCTCCCGCGCAAAACGGCTGATGCACCAGGTCGGGACCACGCTCTCGTCGGCCAGCGGCTCGTCCATGTGCGCCATGATCGCCGGCACCAGATCCGTGATGTCCGCGTCTGACAGGATCAGCTCATGATGCTCCGTACCCGCTGCCGCCGCCGCGCTGCGAGCCGCCGCGGACTCGTCAAAGGTCGGCCGATCCCAGCCCAGCGCAAACGACTGCATTGGTTGATCCGCCCCCGCGAGCAGTGCCACGAGCGAGGAGTCGATGCCGCCGCTCAACAGGCAGCCGACGGGCACCTCGCTGCTCATCCGGCGTCGGGTGGCCGCTCGCAGCAGGGCGTCCAGCGCATCCAGCGCGTCGCCGTCGGCGCTGGGCACCGGCGCGTCGAACCCGAGGTGCCAATACGTTCGCCGCTTGATGTCCCCGCCGTCCCAGGTGAGTGTCTCGCCGGGCTGCAGCTTGCAGACGCCCGATAAGATCGTGCCGGGCGACGGCACCGCGTCGTGGATCAGGTACCGGCGCAGCCCCATGACATCCAGCTCGCCGCCCACGCCGGGGTGCTTGCGTACGGCCCGCAGCTCGCTGGCAAAGACGACGCCCTCGCTGACCCGCGCGTAGTAAAGCGGTCGCTTGCCGATCGGATCGCGCGCCAGGATCAGCCGCTCTCGAGCGGAGTCCCACAGCGCCAGGCCGAACATGCCGTTGAGGCGCCCCAGAAAGCCGTCGGGATCCGCCTGATACAGATGCAGCAGCACCTCGGTGTCGCACCAGGTCCGAAACTCGGCGCCCCCCGCCTCCAGCTCGTTGCGCAAGTCGTCGTAGTTGTAGATCTCGCCATTCAGCAGAGCCCAGACGCCGTCCAGCTCCATGGGCTGCTTGCCGGATTGGCGGTCCACGATAGACAGCCGGCGCACGCCCAGCGCAGCACCGGGCATGGCGACGACCAGCTCATCGTCGGGACCTCGGTGCGCGACCGATCGGGTCATCCGGCGCACGACCTGTTCGTCCGCCCCGACGCCCACCCACCCGGCGATGCCGCACATCGCGCTGATCGTGGCACGTTGCTACCTCACCCGCCAGCGAGTACCATCCCTGCGACCTGAGGTACCCCATGAGCAGTTTCCCCAGAATTAGAGTCCATGCGCCCGACTTTGGTGCCGCCGAAGCCGAGGCGGTCCGACGCTGCGTTGTCGAGGGCAACGCCAGCGGCAACAGCCCCGCCGTACGCAGCTTCGAGCGCGCGTTTGCAGAGCGGGTTGAGGCCCAGCGCGCCCTGGCTGTCAGCAGCGGTTCGACGGCGCTTCACCTGGCGTTCGAGACGGTGGATCTGGGCCGCGGTGACGAGATCATCGTTCCGTCGTTTACGTTCGCCCCGTGCGCGGACATGGCGATGATTACCGGCGCCGACGTGGTCTTTGTCGACAGCGACCCGCGCACGTTCAACCTGGCCCCGGCCGCCGTGGCCGCAGCGATCACGCCACGCACCAAGGCCGTTCTCGCTGTCCACATGTACGGTCACCCGTGCGACATGGCCGCGCTCACCGCGCTTTGCAAAGACAACGACCTGCGTCTCATCGAGGACTGCGCGCAGGCCCTGACGGCTCGCCACACCGGCGGCATCGTCGGCTCGTTCGGCGACCTGGCGTGCTACTCGTTTTATGCGAATAAGCACGTGACGACAGGCGAAGGCGGCATGGTCACGACCAACGATCCCGCCCTGGCCGATCGCGCCGATTGGCTGCGCAGTCATGCCATCGACCGCGGCGATCCGCGGCCCTACCATCACAGCCGGGTCGCCTATAACTACCGCATGCCGGCGTTCAGCGCCGCCGTCGGGCAGGCCCAGCTTGGGCGCCTGGACCAGTTCATCGAGACCCGGGTCGCCGGCGCCGCGCGCTATCGGCAGCGCCTGGGCGATGTGGCCGCGGTCAGCCTGCCGCCGCTCGAGTCCTATTGCAGTCATCACGCCGCCTGGGCCAACGGGGTCGTGCTTGACACCGCGTCTTTGGGCGTGACGCGCGACACGGTCGCCGACCGCCTGTACGAGGCCAACATCGAGACGCGCCCCTTCTACTATCCGCTGCACCTGCACGACGCGTACGACACCGCGGACCTGTCGCTGCCCGTCTGCGAGGACTTTGGCGCGCGTGGATTGGTGCTGCCGTCGGGCAACACGCTGACGTTGGAGCAGGTCGATCGCGTGTGCGACGAGCTGCTTGCCGCGTGTGGTCTCTGATGGCGATTCGCGTCATCCAGGTTGGCTTCGGTGGCGTCGGGCGCCGCCGCGCGGACGTTCTAGCCGCCGACGATCGCGTCCAGCTCGTCGGTGTCGTGGATCCCAGCGGCGACACGGCAGATGAGGCGCGGCGCCGTTATGGAGATCACGTGGCCGTGTCGGACGATTACGCGGGCCTGATCGCCGAGCTGCAGCCCGATGCCGTGGTGGTCTCCACGCCCAACGACCTACACGCCCCCGCCGCCATGGCCGCCTTTCAAGCCGGCGCTCACGTGCTGGTGGAGAAGCCGCTCACGACCAGCGCCGACTCCGCACGGGAGCTTGTCCAGGCCGCGGGGGACCGCCTGTTGGGTCTGGGCGCCAACCACATGGCCTTCCCGTCGGTGGCCGCCGCCCTGGAGCGGGTCGCGCGCGGCGATATCGGGCCCCTGCAGAGCATTCGCATCCGTATCGGCCACGGCCGGCATCTCGAGCTGCCGGACTGGTGCCGAAGCCGCGCCGAGGCTGGCGGCGGCACCCTGATCGACAACGGCAGTCACGCGTTTCTTCTGGCCACCGTGCTGTTGGCGGGCGACGACATCGACGTGACCGGCTGCGACCTCACCCTGGACGGATCGGTCGACATCAACGCGGTCTGCGAGCTGCGCTCCGCTGCCGGGGTCGATCTGCGCATCGAGTCCACCTGGGTCGGCGTCAACGGCTACCTGTTCGACGTACTGCTCACGGGCTCGACCGGCTGTCTGAAGCTGGACGGTCCCGCGCGACTGCTCGGCGGCGAGACGGCGGACGACCTGCAGCCACTGGACATCGACACCTCCGCGCACAGCTGGGTCGTCGACACCGAGGGCTTCATCACGGCTGTCGAGCGTGGCGAGGCGCCGCCTTTCACGGGCGCCCACGGCCTGCGCTGTCTCGAGCTGATCGAAGCGAGCTACGCCCGCGGTGCTTGACCGGCTTCGCCGGCACGCGGACGTTCTCGTTTTCGCCGCGCTGGTGCTTGTGTGGGTTTATCAGACCGCCGTCGGTCTCCAATCCGAGCTGCGCTTCACGGCTGACAGCGAGCGCGACCTCTTCCACGTCCTGGGCCTCACCCAGCACGGCGTCATGCCCACAGAGGGCATCCGCATGGCCGCGCTTGGGCTGGACCTGGGGCCTCTCTACTTTCTGCTGATCGCCCCGCTGACCTGGCTGTGGCCGTCGCCGCAGACCGTGCATCTCTTCAACGTGGCGCTTGGCGTCGTCGGCCTGGTCGCCATCTACGCGCTGCTGCGCAAACGCGCGGGCATTACGGCTGCCCTGATCTTCACCCTCCTGTACACGCAAGCCAGCGGCACCATGGCGTTTTTCGACACCATCTGGCACACCTCCGCCGCGCCGTCGGTGGCGCTGGCTTTCATGGCCGCCGCGGGCTGGTGGGTCGAGTCCGGTCGCCGGCTTGCGCTCGGGCTGGCTGCCGGTGCGCTGTGTTTTCTGGTGCAGATCCACGCGCTGGGCGCGGTTTACGGTCCCGCGGCGCTGTTGCTGCTGATCGCGCTGCGCAGCAAGCTGGACCGCCGGTCGCTCATCACCCTGGTGGTGGTCTCGTTGGTCGTCTTGCTGCCGCTGATTCTGTACGCGATCCCGTCTTTGAGCGTGCCCTCCACCGGGGCCGCAAAACACGAGGGCGGCTTCTCATTCCAGCCCGTCGCCTACCTCTCTACGCTCGCGGCGCTCGTCCGGCCCCGCGCGCTGCTCTCGCCGCAGCTCGGCGGGTGGCTGATTCTGGCCCTGGCGGCCGTCGGTCTCGTCGGGACGGGCTGGCGGCTGCGCAAGGAGCGCCCCTGGTTTCGCATCTTCGTGACGGTCCAGGTCGTGATCGGCTCCATCGCCGTCGCGTGCGTCATCCCGTACGAGGCCGTGGGCCGCTACTTTCTGCCTGCGTTTGGTCCGGTCTTTGTCATCGCCGCCTTCGGAGTCGCCGACATCGACGCGCTGCTCACCCGCGCCGGACGGGTGCCGGCGGGGCGCGCCGCGACCTGGATCGTGCTGCTGGGCTGCGTCGCGTTTGCCCGCCCCGCGCGGACCGAAACCGAGCCGATGGACTACCTCACCGCCGCCGAGCAGGAGGCTGTGGTCACGTTCTTCGTCGAGGAGCGCGGCTTGTCCTGGGCACGACTGCGCAGCCACGTCCACGGCGCGTTCTTCGGCCCACTCAGCGGCATTCGGTACCTGGAGCGCATCCACCGCGACCAGCGCGGCGAGCTCGAACCCAAGGCCGCCTCGGACCACTGGCTTGTCGTCCCCGACGGCATGGACCGCCCTCAGTTGGCGGGCCGCGTCATCGAGACCCGCCGGCTCACAGGCAACCATCGCCCGATCGACCTCGTGCGCTTCAGCCCGGTCTTCGATCCAGGAGCAGTCACCGCCTCAGGCGTCCCGTGCCCCTGGCCGTTCCCGTATCTGTGGAGCGAGGCGCCGGCCGATCTGCTCAAGCTCAACGGCTTCCCGCTGGGGCACGGGCGCGACCTGCATCAGTGCTTTGCGGAGCAGGCGACAAACACGCTGACCATCCCGCTGGCCGCCGGTGCGGACGAGGTGACGATCCAATTCAGTGACGGCGGTCATTATCGGGGTGAGCCGCCCACTGCCAGCACGCCCGTCGCCGCCCGACTGGTCGCCACAGACGCGCCCGAGCTGCCCCTGGCGATACGTCCGGTCGTGCGGGTCGAGAAGCTCTGGTATGTCGTGCGCGTCCCGCCACACGACTCGGCGCTGACTTTATTGATCACGGTCAATCCCCGCGGACATCTGGGGTTTTTGGATGTGTATTGAGAAGCGGAGGCCGCGTGTGGAGTTTCTCCCCACAGTGGGCAAAAAGGTCTATTTGGGGACCGTGATCGTGAACTGCCCACTCAGCGACGTGTCGCCGGACGGCAGCGCGGGCGCACCGTACTCCTCGTAGGGGTTCTCGCCAAAGGTGGCGGTGAAGCTCACCGTCACGCTATCGGGCTGTCCCGGCGTCGCCTCGATGTCGACTGTTGCCGTGCGCGCAAAGTTCTCGTTCCACATGTCCATCGAGCTCGGACCGGAGCAGCCCATCACGGCCACGATGCTCTCGTAGTCCTCGTAATCGGCGGTGAAGCTGGTGCCCGGCTTCAGCTCGGACGGGTCGATCATCAGGTCGACCATCGCCATCGCCGCGCCCTTGGACGAGGTCGCCAGCACGTCGACGTGGGCAAAACCGTAGTCCGCAAAGCCCATTACTTCCGCCGGCGCTGCATCACCGTCCAGAACGCCGCCAAAATCGCCGGACAGCGCCCCAGCCTTGACCGCGAGATTGCCCTCGTACAGGTAGTCGGTTTCGCTGTCCCAGTCATTGTCCCAGCCGTCGACCTGCCAGCCCCCGCCGGTCGTGCCGCCGCCGTCGGGCGAGTCGATGCCTAATTGCCCACCTGGTGTCAGACAGCCGGCTAGAAAGAGTGTGCTGAAGATGCCGATCGCAATGGTTGATGCCTTCATGGGGTGTCCCTCCGGTTACGTTGTTTTCACGTAACCAGAGCAAACCCCATGCCAGCGTCAGCGACCCGGCTGAATCAGTCAGGAGTGACGCACGTGAACTCGTCGGTGCAGACTTTGTCGCCTTCGCACTCACCGCAGGAGCCGCCACAGCCGTCGTCGCCGCAGGCCTTGTCCTCGCAGGCGGGCGTGCAGACCGCCACGCAGATGCCCTCTTCACAGGCGCTGCCCACGCCGCACTCGCCACAGGAGACGCCGCAGCCGTTGTCGCCCCAGGCCTTGCCCTCGCAGCAGCCCGTGCACTCCGCACACTGCCCGTCCTCCCCACAGCACTTGACCTCGCCGCACTCGCCGCACGAGCCGCCACAGCCGTCGTCGCCGCAGGCCTTGTCCTCGCACTGCGGCACGCACGCCGCCTCGCACTGCCCGGCATCGGTGCAGGTTTCACCCTCTTTGCAGTCGCCGCAGGTGCCGCCGCAGCCGTTGTTGCCGCAGACTTTGCCCTCGCACGCGGGGGTGCACTCGCTACACTGACCGTCTTCACCGCAGATGTTGCCCTCAGCGCAGTCACCGCAAGAGCCGTTGCAGCCGTCATCGCCGCAGGTCTTGCCGTCACAGTCGGGCTCGCACTCCACTCCGCACGCCTTCGGGTTGGCGCCACTGGGGTCCTCGCTGCCGTCTGAGTTGCAGTTGTAGAAGCTGTTGCCCGCGTCCCAACCGCAGCTGGGCTGCTCGGCGCAGTCGACCTCTTGCACGCCGCCGTTGTCACAGAACTTCAGGGTCTCGCCGTCGCAGCAGCCCTCGAAGCTGACGCCGCCGCACGGGTCCACGCACTGGCCCTCTTCGTTGCAGCCCAGACCCGGGTCGCAGGCGCCGCAGTTGCCGCCGCAGCCGTCGCTGCCGCAGACCTTGCCCTCGCAGTCGGCCGTGCAGTCAAAGCACTGGCCATCGTCGCCGCAGGCCTGGCCATCGCCGCAGGTCCCGCAGGAGCCGCCGCAGCCGTCATCGCCACACGCTTTGCCGTCACAGCTGGCCTCGCAGCCGGCGCAGGCCGGGGGGTGCTCCGGCGGGGGCTCGCCAGGCTGGTCGATGCAGCCGTAGAAGGCGTTTTCGGTCCACCAACCGCAGACCGCGCCCTCGTTCTCGTCGCAGTCGAGCGTCTGCAGCTCGCCGTTCTCGCACCAGTTCACCACCTGGCCGTCGCAGCAACCCTCGTAGCTCACGCCGCCGCAGGGATCGTCGCCGCCGGGCTTGCACTGGCCGGCCTCGCACGTCTCGTTGGCGCCGCATGTGCCGCAGGAGCCGCCGCAGCCGTCATCGCCGCACACTTTGCCCGTGCAGTCCTTGGTGCACTCGCTCTCGCAATTGCCCTCGGCGTTGCAGCTCTCGCCGGCGGGGCAGGTCCCGCAGGTGCCGCCACAGCCGTCATCCTCACACAGCGACTTGCCTACGCAGCTGGGCGCGCATCCGGTGTCGGTGGTGTCGTCGCCCGTGTCGGTGGTGTCGTCGCCCGTGTCGGTGGTGTCGGCGCCCGTGTCGGTGGTGTCGTCCGAGCCGCTGCTCTTGCTACCTGTGTCGGATGAGCAGCTGCCGATCATGAGCGCGAGCACCGCCAGTGCCGCGATTAGGGGTCGTGTGGTCATCTGGTCTCCTTTTTACTGATCCACGCCGTGGGGAACCCTACTATCAACCCTTAGTAGATGTCGATTACAGCGATGCTCGCCAGGGGTCCCAGCGTCAGCGTCAGCGCACCATCGGCCGGCGGCGTCAGGCGCCATACGGCCAGCCCCTCCAGCAGCTCGCCGGTCAGCCGCGTCACGGGGACCGAGGCGTGCAGCACCGCCTCTTCGTGGTACTGGCTCGCGATGTCGTACCACTCCAGCAGCACGTGCAGGGGCTCGGAGCCGCGTACCGTCGCAATCTCGATCGTCAGGTCCGCGTCCAGCGCCCCGCGGCGGCACAGATCCAGGTCCAGCCCGGTGCGGATGTCGAACGGCGCCAGCTCCGCGCGCGTCAGGTGCGACCAGCGATAGGGCAGGGCGATCGGACAGCGGTTGCTTCCGACGCGCGCCGAGACGTCGCCGGGATTGAACCGCGCCGGATGGCGCACCAGGGTCAACGCACGTGCGCCGGGAGCCGGCAGCGAGGTCGCGTCTCCGGCCGGCTGCGGGAAGCCGGGCGGGCCGATGAACGCGTTAGGCGAGTCCGCGGCCATCCGGTCCGTGGGCGCATCGGCGACGTAAGCCAGGTATCGGATGGCGGTCAGTGGTCCAAACAGCGGTCCGTGCGTGGCGCGGGTCATGTCCGCCAGGGTGAAGCCGCGCTCGACCAGCGCATCCACCGCGGTGGTCTGTTCTGTCAGTGTGAGCGCTGCGTGCGAGCGCGCACCACCGTGGTCGGACGGCGGCAGCACGGTCAGCGCGATCAGGACGGTAGTAAGCGCGGTGCCGGCGTACCCCGACAACTTCGGGTGTTGAAGCAGGCGGCTGAGCCCGAGCGCCGATAGCACGAACATGGGCACAATCGCGCCGTTGAAGTAGCGCGGCGCCGTGGCCAGAGACGACATCGCCATCGCCGCGGCAAACCCCAGGACCGCCTGCAGCGCGACAAGCTGCGGAAAGCCCCAGCCCTGGCGGCTGTAGAAGACGGCCATCACCAGCCCGCCGCACGCTCCGAACAGGACCAGCCACCCGAGCCACACCCCGCTGCTCCAGCCGGGCGCCAGAAACGCCGGCACTTGCGCGAGCACGTCAAAGGTTGCGATGCCGTCGCCCATCCGCTGCTCACGAAGCTGCGACACCTGGTTGAAGTCCAGCCCCAGGACCAGGTTGCCGTAGGCTATGGCCAGGCCGCCGACCACCAGCACGATCGCCGCCGCCGACGGGCGGTCTGCGACGCCGTATGTCTTGAAATGCAGCGCTGTCGCGACCAGGAGAACCAGCGCATAGGTCGCCGCAACCACATGCAGCTGCAGCATGAGCACGACCAGCAGCCATCCCGCGGCGAGCGCCCGTGAGCGCGTGGACGCCGGACCGCGGGTGGCTTTGTGCAGCAGGGCCAGCAGGATCAGGCTCAGCCCCGGCAGCATGGCGTTGTGCCAGATGCGAACCATCACCTGGGTCAGAAACTCGCTGGTCCCAAGCAGGGCGATGCCGGCCAGCGCCGCCCGCCGCCCGGACCCGGCCAGCGCGCGATAGACCAGCAGCAGCCCCAGCAGCAGCAGCAGAACGTGCCAGACATGGACCGCATAAGGGTGACGATCGATGGCCAGCGCGGGCGCCACCGCGAGATACCAGCCCGGCCCCAGCGTGACGGGCATGTAATCCACCGCGGGGCCGCTGAACGGGAAGGTGCCGTGGTCCACCAGCGCGACAGCGCGAAAGAGGTCGCGCTCGGTGTCGGCGTTGGCCTCCAGCCGGCCCTTGAAGGGGACCAGCAACAGCGCGGCGATCACCACCGCCACAACCACGGCCGCCACGGCGGACAGCCGGGTGAGCATCATTTCATCAGGTGCCGCCACGCCCCAGGTATATCAGCCCGATCCGCCCTGTGGAAAAACGCTCATTTTCTTGCCGCAACCCGAGGCCGCCGTGACCATCCAACTTGCAAAGAGCGTGAAGGGGAATGCATGCGGGTTGCGTGGGATGACAGCGGTTCTTATTGGTCGGGACGTTTGCACAAGACACCGGACGGCGGGTGGCAGATGACAGTGGGGCGGCCCACAAACGTCGGACGCACGGTCACGATCGTACCGTTGGTTCGACAGGCTGGACCACAGTTCGAATTTCGTGCGCGCGTCGTAGAGTGCCGCGAGAACATCATGGTTCCGTCGTTCTCCGAGGATCGCTTTCAAGTTCACCTGGTTGCCCTCGATCTGGGCTACGAGAGCGAAGAAGGGCTGCACCGGGCGCTGATAGCCGCCTAGAAACAGCGAACCAACCCGCCGTGCGCCGCGTTCTACCTCGGTAGAAAGGGCGGCTGACGCGTGATACCATGCGCCAGCTTTGGACCAAGCCCCTTTCCGGGAGGAAAATCACTTTGGGTGCTCGTGTGTTGCTCGTCACAATTGTGGCGTGCGCCGTGGCCGCAGGCGGCTGTAAAAAGAAGAAGAATCAAGCGCCTCCCGAGGAGCGCGGTAACATCTTCCGCGATGCCGGGATGAGCGGTCCGTCGGATCCCCGGTACGGCAGTCAGGGAGCTGTGACCGTTGACCGTCCCGTGACCGGCGGCGCCACGACCGGTGGCGGCGAACCCGGTACGACGATCCAGCGCAAATACAAGAACTGTCGCAAGCCTACGCCGGTGCTAAAGGCGGATCCGACGACGCCACAGGGCACGCTCTACAGCGTGTTCGAGGCCATATTGAACCCCGACGAAGAGGCCGGCTTCACGAAGTTCTACTCGCTGATCGACCCCGACTTCCAAAGCGAGCGGGACGCCCGGCGGTACTGGTTCAAGCAGGCGCGCCTGGTCGACAAAAAAGGCGTGCGACCGTTTTTGCGGCTGGTCTACGGGGAAAAGAACCCGTCGTTCGATGTCTGCGAGGTGCGCGAAGAGCCACCCACGGCGAAACGCATCTTTGTTGGCAAGAGCCCGCCTGTCGGGTCCAATCCTCCATTCGTACTGCACAAGGTAGGCGATAAGTGGCTGATCAAAAGCTTCACTCCTTTCTAATCAAACTCGCGGTGACCGCGGTTGCTTTCGCTGCGGCCGGCTGTGTCCAGGTGGGCCCCGAACCGGAGCGCCACGGACCTTCGGGCCCGATGGGCGTGCAGGCGTTCGCGCTCGCGGCGTGCTCCGCGGACAACGGCTCCGCGCTGTCTGAGATCAACTCGATCGAGGTCGCGGTTCACAACGCGTCCGGCGCACAGACGTTTGGTGAGCGCATCGGCTTCGGCGGCACCTCGTCGCTGCTGATCGAAGGCGTGCCGGAGGGCCCGGACGAAGACGTCACGGTGCTGGGGTTCTCGGGCGGCGCAAACCCGTCGTGGTTCGGTCGCAAGCGCCACGTGGTCGTCGAGAAAGGGCGCGAAAACCCGGTCGACGTGGTCCTCTCCCGCTTCGGCGGCTTCTCCTGCCCGGCGGGCGACAACGAGTACACGCACCGCATCTTTCCCAGCGTCACGGCGCTGGGCGGCGGCCTCTACTTCATCGCGGGCGGCCTGACGTCTGTGAACCAAGGCGGCGTCACGCGGTTTGAGACCAGCGACTCCTCCCGCAAAGCGTTTGTCTACGACAGCTCAAAAGGTACGCTCAAGCGGGCGGCCAGCTTGATGGCGGCCGGTCGCGGCGCTCACACAGCCCAGCTTATCCGGGGCGCCGAAAAGAACCGCGTCGTGCTGTACGGCGGCACCAACGCGCTGCTTTACAACGCCAACAACGCCAACGGCTTTGGCTGGTCTTACGACACCAGCGACGCGCACAGCACCGTGGAGGTCTACGAGTGGGACGCGGGTGGTGACCCGACAGCCGGTGTGTTCGTCGACTTCGAGGGCCAGGCGCCTCAGATGTACCGCAAGCGGGTGTTCCCCAACTCGGCGGTCGTGAGCACCGACGGCCTGGTGCTGGTGTGCGCGGGCGGCCCGTGGGGGGTCACCGGCGACGACCGGCCCGACGGTTACGACGAGTGCGACGTCTGGGACAGCCTGGACAACGCGTTTCTTCCCAACAGCTTGTCCAACAGCTTCATGGCGCAGTACCGGGCCGGCGCGTCCGTGGCTGCGTTCCAGCAGGGCGAGGTCACCAAGCTGCTCATCGTGGGCGGCGTCACCGAGGGCCCCATCGCGGAGGTCTACACGTCGAGCAGCGCGCAGCGCGACGGCGTCGGCGGCTCGTTTATCGCGGTCGACGTTCCGGGCCCGCCGCACTCGTTCTTTCAGTCGCTTACGGCGGTCGGCAACAACGAGTTCATCATGATCGGCGGCGTCAACTGGAACGGGCTGCACTTCGACCCGCCCAGTCCGGAGCACGCATGGCGCCTGACGGTGCAGGACGAGGGCAAGACGGTGAACGCCGAGGCCATTCCGGGCCTGGCTGTCGGCCGGTATTTCCACGCGGCGCACGCGCCCAAGGGTCGCCTGGTCGTGTTGGGCGGGTTTACGGGTACAGACCTGACCCCGACCTCGGACATCCGCTTTCTGCAGGCCGGCGTCGGCTTTGTCGTCGCTGAGGACGAGGCCTTCTCGGGTCGCGGCGCCTTCGGGTCTACGCTGCTGGACAATGACACCATCCTGCTGGTCGGCGGTATCGCCGGCGCCGACGATCTCAAGGAGGACGCCGCAGGCGCCATTGAGATCTACACCCCGTCCAACCAGTACCCCTTTAAAGACCTGAACGTGCTGCGACGCTACAATAACAGCAACCAGCCCCCCCCGACGCTC
>CAZJHX010000216.1:0-15030 GCA_964545715.1 uncultured Myxococcales bacterium | reverse complement strand
CGTGCTTTACGAGCTGCTGACCGGCCGCGTCCCGTTTACGGGCCCCTCCATGCTCGACGTCCTGGTCGCCCACGCCAACGAGCCGCCGGCGCCCATGGCCAAGCAGCGCCCCTCCAGCACCATCCCGTATGGGGTGGAGCGTGCGGTGTTGCGAGCGCTCAGCAAAGCGCCGGACGACCGGCCCAAGACCGCGCACGCGTTCAAGCACCTGCTGCTGGCGTCGCTGGGCGACGTCCCCCCAGCCGAGAGCGACAGCGTTATCAGCCAGTCCGAGGAGCGCCCGCGGATCCGCCGACAACACGAGACGCGAAGCCGTGCCGAGACGGTCATCCGTCAATCGGCCTTCGATGCGGCGCCTGTCCCCGAGGAGCCGGAGGCACAGCCCAGCGCGCAAAACGCACCAACCGTGATGTTCAACACCGAAGACCTGCCGCCGTCGCATCGAGCGCCGGAGCCGCCGCGCGAGTCCACGGCGATCGTCGCCAGGGTCGCAGTGCCCGCAAAGGCCCCGGACACATTGATCGTGCGTCGATCGGAGCTGGGCGAGGCGCTCGCCAAGCTCGGCGGCCGTACAAAGGTGATGCTGGCTATCGGCGCCGCCGCCATCATCTTGCCCGCCTGGTTGGCCGTGATCCTGACGACTTAGTCGCAGCAGGCGTTCGATTCGCCCGGCGTCGCCACATACGGCGGCGCAAAGTCGTCCTCATCCCCCGTATCCACGCCGTCCGGACACCGCCCGGTAGCCCCATCCGCGGACAAGACCGTGTCCACCACCTCGCTGGTGGCCTCCTTCACAATCGACACCGCAACCGCGGCGGCGGGCGCGTGCTCGACCACGTGGTGTCCCCCCGGCGCCAGCACCCCGCTCAGCGCGATCTCCTCCGCGCCGGAGACCAGCCGATACCCCGCCAGATCGATGGGCGCCTGCAGCGGGTTGAACAGCTCCACAAAGCCGGCGACCTCGTTGATCAGCAGCTCCGGGCGACGCCGCAGCTTCAAGCTGTAGCCACCCTTGTCGTTGTACTCCCCGTCCACGATCAGGTAGTACGTCACGCCGCCTTTCAGCGGCATCACCATCGGCGTCGCCGAGGCGGCGCACAGCGACTTGGCTGCGGCGCAGTCCTCCTTGACGTAAAGCACGGCCTCGAACTGCCAGCCGGCCTTCAGCGTGACCTCGTAGTCCCCGTCAAACGCCGGCGTGAAGGCGTACACCTCGTCCGGAGACGCGCTGCCCGCCGAGCTCTTCCAGGTGCCCAGGCATTTGCCGTAGCCCTTGACGTAAAAGTCGTTGGCGTCGCTGGTTTTGCCGCCGCCCAGGAAGGGCAGCGCATCGATGACAAACGGGTTTTCGCAGGAGTCGCCCTCCAGCGCGACGCACTGCCCGGTCGGGGTGCACGAATCCGGGTTTGAGCACTCGCCGCAGGTCAGCCCGCACCCATCCTTGCCGCACCCCTTTGCGGCGCATTTCTGGATGCACGGCTCGCTGATCGTCAGCGTGTACGGACCGCACGCATTGGTTTTGCCGTTGAAGTCCCAGCCGTCCACGATGATGAAGTACGGCACGCCCGCGTCCAGAAGGACCTTCAGCGGCTCGCCGGTCGCGATGCCCGCCTTGACGCACGCGCTCGTGGCCGCCTGGCAGTCCGTCAGGATCGAGATCACCGCCGGACCGTAGCCCTTGTTGGGCTGGCCCAGCGTCTGCGACAGCGTGTAGACGCCGGTCACTTTGGGCGTGAACGCGTAGACCACGTCCGCCGAGCTCTTCCCCTGGCCCTTGGCGTAGCCCGGACACCAGCTTTGGCCGAACTCCCCGTGATTGTTGAACGCGCAGGTATCCGAGGTGTCCGTGAAAGGCAGCGCGCCGACGGGGATCGCGCTCGAGCACGTGTCGCCGCCGCCCAGATCGGCCGGTGGCGGAAGCAGCGGCGCCGGTCCGTCAACCTGCAGGTTGTACGCCGGGTCGAGGCCAAACGCGGTCTCGACGATCACGGTGGCCACGGCCCCGGCGTCCAGGTTTACGGTGACCTCGCCCTTCCCTGTTCCCAGGCAGCTGGTCTGCAGCTCACCGCATGCGATCGCCACAAACACCTGATGCGAGGACTCGACCCCCGGCGTCACGCTGAACGTGTACGCGCCCGCCCCACCCGCGGTAAACGACCAGACCTGCTCCGCGCCACCCCAGCCTTTCTCGCCGGCCTGCCCGTCCGGCAGGCAGTCCACCCCGCAGCAGGTGTCCAGCAGGTTGGTCGCTTTGGACAGATCACCGCTGACCGGCGCGTCCAGCGTCACCGGCAGCGCCGTCGCGCACCCATTGGACGGCACGCCGAGCGGGTCGACGCACATCCCGTCGGGCAGGCACCAGCCGCCTGCGGCGCAGAAGCCGCAGTACCCCACGCCACATCCGTTGGGGCCACAGCTCTTGCCGTCGCAGTCGGGCACGCACGGCTCGGCGATCGACAGCGTGTACTCACCCGCGTCACCACCGTTCTTGCCGTCGACCACGATGAAGACCGGCTCCCCGGCCTCGAGCTTCACGTACACCTTGGCCGGCGGGTTGTCCTGCGCCTGCCCCTCCACCTTGGCGCCCAGGCAGTCGGTGCCGATCTGTGCGCAATCCTCCACCACGACCAGGCTGCCCTTCAGCGGGCCGGTCAGCGTAATCGTGTAGTAGCCGGTCTGCTGGGGCACGAAGCGGTACGACACGTCCGGCGCCTTCCAGCCGCCGTTGCACCAGCCGACGGAGCCCGAGCAGCTGGACCCGTCGCACTCGTAGTCGTCCCACATGCCCGTGGTGTCGCCGCTGTGCTCGTACGGCACCTGGTCCACCTCGATCGCGTCGCCGCAGCGATCGCCCGGGGCCAGCACCAGGCACTGCCCGTCGTCGGAGCACTGGCCGGTCACCGGATCGCACTCGCCGCAGCTGCCCAGGCACCCGTCGGACCCGCACTCCTTGTCCGTGCAGTCCGGCTTGCAGGCGGCCGACACGTGCAGCTCGTAAGCGCCCGTTTCATAGCCATCGACCACGATCAGCACCTCGACGCCGGCCTTCAGCGCGACCTGAAACGGCCCGGTCACCGCGCCGCCCAGACAGGTCTGCTGGTAACAGAGGCAGTCCGTCGCGACGTACGCCACGGGGGCAAACCCGCCCGCACCGATCGCCTCGATGGTGTACGTGGCGGTTGTGTCGGGCGTAAAGCGCCACACCTGCTCCGCAGTGCCGTTGCCGCCCCACCAGGTAAACGCGTCGCAGCCCTTGGCGCTTGTGGAGATGTCGTCGGTCGCGTCGGTGGTGTCGCCGCTGCCCACAAACGGAAGCGCTGCGATCAGCTGACCGTCCGGGCAGACGAGCGGTGGGTCCGGCTCAGGCTCAGGCGCCACGTCGGGCTCGGGCCCCTGGTCCGGCGGCGGCGTCACGTCGGGCTCGGGCCCCTGGTCCGGCGGCGGCGTCACGTCGGGTTCGGCAACGACATCCGGCTGTGGGTCCGGGTCATCCAGCACGTGCGGCGCGGCATCGGGGATGTCTTCGTGCGTCGTCGGACACCCGGCCAGCATCGCCGCCAGGCACATGTTGAGCAGAACCTTGCTCCTGAAAACCATCTGGGTCTCCCTGAGCCGCCGACGGAACAGTCGCGCATCCGTAGCATTCATTCCATTGAATAGTTTTGATAAGACCTATTCAGAGAACGCATGCAGAACAATTCAACAGCCACTAGTAGGATTCTCCGAACAATCAACTTGTCAGACGCAGCCCGTTCGAGTAGCTTTCTCATCGCTCGGGTCTGTGCGCGATCTGTTCCGGCGCAAGGCCAGCTGTGGAGTCTGACATTGCTGCTGTACGCTCGTATTACCGTTGTTGCTGTCTGTCTTTTCCTCATCCCCTGCACCGCGCCCCGTGACGCGGCTGCCACCACTGTCCTTCAGGTCGATCTGCGGGGGCTGACCACCACGTCCCAGTGGGTGGTGCGCGCACAGGTGCTGGCGACCCGCAACGTGGACCTGCTGGATCGCAACAAGGGCGTCTTCACCGACGTGGATCTGCTGATCACACACGTCTACCGCGGCGCCAACGTGCCCCACCTCTATACCTTGCGCATGATCGGCGGCACCGCCACCAACGGCAACCGGCTGAAGGTCCCTGGGATGCCCGTGTTCAAGGCAGGCGAGGACGTCGTGCTGTTCTTGGAGGCGACCTCTATGGGCCACATCCCGACCGGCCTGGGCCAGGGCGTGTGGCGCGTGTTGACGACTCCCAACGGCGATGAGTGGGCGCGTCAGTCCATGGGCGACGTGCACCTGTTGAAGCGCGGCGCGGACGGGCGACTGGGCCCCGCGGACCCCAGCACCACCCACGCAACGCGAGCGCTGGATGACCTGGTCTCCGACATCTACAAGTACAGCTGGTAGGGGGGCGGGCATGAAGATGATCATCACGCGTTTCGCCCTGTTCGCCGTCCTGGTTCTGGCGCCCGTCGCGGCCCAGGCCTACTCGGTCGGCCTCGCCCAGGAGACGACCGGCGGCGTCATCAAGTGGCAGACGGGCAACCTGTCGTTTTACCTGCACCCGGACTGCTCCACCGACCTCAACGCCACGGCCTGCCTCAACGAGGTGCGCGCGAGCTTCGCCCAGTGGTCCAACGTCAGCTGCACGTCGATCAACTTTACGGACAAGGGCTTCTCCAACAACAAGGCGCTCACGGCGGTCAACGGCGGCACCAACGACAAAAACGAGGTCGCCTGGATCGAGAACAACGCGTGGTTCTACGGCACCTACACGCTCGGCGTGACGGCGCCCTGGTTCAGCCAGGACGGCGTGATCTTCGAGGCGGACATCGCCATGAACGGCTACCTGCAGAAGTGGGCCATGACCGGCCAGAACTTCACGACGGACGTGAAGAACGTCGCGGTGCACGAGATCGGCCACTTCTTCGGCATGCAGCACGTGCTGGGCGGCTTCAGCCAGAACGACCCGCCCACGATGGCGCCCTCGGCCGATCCGTACATGGCCTCGCAGACGCCCAACGCCGACGACAAAGAGGGCGTGTGCTTTCTGTATCCCAAGGGCGCCTGGAATTGCTCGTCCAACGACGACTGCCCGTACGTAAACGCCGACGGGCCGCAGGGCGAGTACTACGCGGGTGTGCTGGCCTGCCAGGGCGGCAAGTGCGGTGGGGTCTCCAACGATCTGCCCGAGGGCGACGCCGCGATCGGCGACAACTGTGTCAGCGACGTCGACTGCAAGAGCCCGCTGTTCTGCCAGCCGATGCAGGGCGGGTACGGCGTGTGCGCGTCGCAATGCAAAACGGCCTCGCCCAACTGCCCGTCGGGCTTTGACTGCGTGCCCTACCAGAACTCACCCGGCAACGGCGTGTGCATCAAGAGCCAGGGCGGCGGCGGCGGCAACAGCAAAAAGAAGAACGGCGAGTCGTGCACCTCCAGCGTGCAGTGTGAGTCGTTTTTGTGCGTCAACGAGCCCGGCGGCGCCGTGTGCCGTCAGCCGTGCACCAACGCCAACCAGTGCCCGGCCGGTGAGGCCTGCATGCCGCTGTCCGGGTCCAACACGGGCGCCTGCTTCCCCGATCAGGGCGGCGGAGGCGGTGGCAACGACGGCAAGGCGGTGGGCCAGCCGTGCAACGACAGCGCAGAGTGCGCCAGCGGCATGTGCGCGGGCAGCGAGGGCGACTTCAAGTGTCGCAAGCCGTGCGGCAACTCCAGCCAGTGCCCCGAGGGTGAGGCCTGCGCCCCGCTGCAGGGTGGCGGCGGCGCCTGCTTCCCGGACCAGGGCGGCGGCGGAGGCGGCAACGACATCGGCGGCACCGGCTCCGCGTGCACCGGTCCCGACGACTGCGACAACGGCCAGTGCGCCAGCCTGGACGGCGTGACGGGCTTCTGCACCGCGGCCTGCGCGTCAAACGCGGACTGCCCATGCGGCATGGCATGCGCGGCCGTCCAGGGGGGCCAGCAGCTGTGCGTACCCGGCGACAAGGTGGCCTGCGTCGAGGACGGCGACAGCTGCGCGGCGGACACAGAGTGCCTCAACGGCCTGTGCGCGGCGGGCATATGCTCGACGGCGTGCTCGATCTTCGCACCCAACGACTGCGGCGCCGGACGTGCCTGCCAGCGCACCGAGGCCGGTCAGCCGGCGGGGATATGCGCTCCGGCGGGCACGGTCGCCAACGACGGCTTGTGTGACAGCGACAGCCAGTGCGTCAGCTTGTTCTGCCACGCCGGCGTGTGCTCACAGGCGTGCAACCCACAATCGCCCGCCGCGTGCGCCAGCTGCACGGTCGCAGTGGGCTCCGTCGGCGTGTGCGGTCCGGAGCCCGGCCTGGAGCCCGACCCCGGCGGCACGGTCGACGACTCCAACGGCACGGACGGCGACCCGCTGGGCGTCACCGGCGACGGCGGCGAGGCGGGCGGCGGCGGCTCCAGCGCCGGACGCGAGCGGGCCTCACCGACGGGCTGCAGCACAGCGCCGACCCCGACCTCACCGTGGGCGATCTCGTTTGTCTTCCTGCTGTTTGCTGTTGCGCTGCGACGCCGGCACGGCACGCACCACCCGCCGCTGTAAGGACTCAATCGTCCGCTTCGACGAGCGGTGGCGCCTCCAGGGACAATCGGCCCTCCTCCTCGGCCATCGACAAGGCGCCGTCATGCAGTGATGGGGCGGCCAGGGACAGGCGCCCGTCGACCGATCCGCCGTGCCGCTCCTCGATAGCGGCGATCGCGTTTTGCGCGGCCTCGAACGCGGCGTATTTCATCACGCTCTCGGGCACTCTCCGCAGCGGAGCAACGGCGCCCATCGTTCCGACATCCGCCAGTACGGCGGCGGCCGCCTCCACGGCTTTGGTGTCCTCTGATAGCAGTACTGGGAGCAGGGTCGCCTCGTCGTCGCCCAGGCGCTCGAGGTGCTCGGGAAAAGTCTCGGCGAACGCCAACGCGGCCTTGTGCCGAACCCCTGTCTCGGGATCGCCGGTGGCGCGGCGGGCCAGCCGATCCATCACGGTGGGAGCCGGCACGTTCAGCGCGCAGACGACGGTCGCAAAGTCTCGAACGGCGGTCTCCAGCGCCTCGATTCCGGCCGTCACGGGCACGCGCACTGCCGCAGTGCCACGCCCGAAGATGGGCTCGTGCCGGCTCAGACGGGCCATGGCTTCACGGGTGACCGGGTCCAGCGCTGCGAGGATCGCGATCCGATCGCCGCCGAGATAGGCCGCACTGTCGATGGCTGGATCGCCCACCTCGAAGTCCGCCTGAAGCAGCGGACGACGCTCGTGCTCGTCCTGGCGCGTAAACCACAGCCCGTCCGGCGCGTCCACCGGCAGCTTGGCCGTGAGCCGGTAGTACTCGCCCGTCTTGCGTTCGATGACCGCCAGCGTGATGTCGATGCCGTCCAGGCGACCGCGGACCCTGTTGTGGACACGTTGCTTTTCCAGGGCCGCTTGATCCATCACCCGCGCCGCGCGTTCAAAGGCCTCGTGACATCGTGTATTTCTGGAGGCGAAGACCGTGCGCATGCACGAAAACGCCAATGCACCTCCCAGCAGCAGCCCCAGCCCGGCTCCGGCCGCCCCGAACGGCAGCAACACCAGGGGCAGCAATACTCCGGCTCCCGTGGCGGCAGCGGTCAGAAGTTGTTCGTTTTTGCGGGTGAGCACGCGCCTCCTGCCGCCCAGTATATACCCCAACGTTGCATAGTTGGCATGCGCCATGGGCCCAGAACGCGGCACTGCGGCGCCGTCGGGCTCCTTCTAAGGGCACCACCCTGAGTGCGTCGCCCGATACCCTTCGGCGGCGCCGCAGCACCACGTTCTGGCCCCCTGGCACGATGCCAACTACCCAACGTTGGGGTATACACAGACCGCTACCACCAGCCTGCGCGGGAGCCACCCAGATACAGCGCGACGGCGGCCAGCGGAACGCCGATGACGGCGCTAATGAAGACGCTGCGGGTGTGGCCCGGCTGCGGATCTTTGGCGCGGCGCTCCACCACCACGTAGCAGCCCAGGTTGGCGGCCACCGCCCCGCCCGCGAAGAGCACTTTGGGCAGCAGATCCATCGACCAGCCGCGGCTGTGCCAAAGCAGCAGCCCGGAGACGACGACCAGCGCGATGATGGGCAGCTCGATGAAGCGATCTGTGCGCTGGTGCAGCCAGGCGACGTCTTTGGCGGGCAGGCGGCCGGCGACGCCACCCCACTCATAGAGCAGCTCGACCAGGACCACGCCGCCCCACAGGCCCAGGACGATCACATGAAAGGCTTCGAGTCCGTGCATGGGGGTGAGTATGGGCCAGAGCGGCCGTTATTGCTTGCCGAGCTCGTCCACGATCTCTTTCTCCAGCGTCTGCCAGTAGTCGCCGTGGGTCTTGTAGACGATGACGCCCTCCTCGTTCGTGACGAGCGAGGTCTCCTTGCCGCCGTAGATGCCCGTCTTGAGGGCCGGGTCGATCAGCACCGTCATCTTGAGGTTGTTCTGCGCCTGCCACATCTTGCAGAAAGCGAGCGAGGGCGGGTTGCCCAGGTTGTCCTGGAGGATCACGAGGTAGCCTTTGAGGCCCTGGTCTTCGTACTTTTCAACAACGTCGTCCATCAAACTGACGAACTTAGCGCAAGTGGGTCACCAGGCAGCGAACAGGTTGACGTACCCCGCGTTGCTCCCGCACAGGTCGTGGAAGGCGACCTCGTTGCCGTCGCAGTCCTGCAGCACCACGTCTGTCAGCGTGGTGTCCTGCACCACACCGTACGGGCCGTCGGGTGGACAGACCGACTCAACGCACGCGCCCGCCTTGCAGTCCATGCCCTCGTCGCACGCGCCGCAGCTGGTGCCGTAGTCACTCTCGCCGCACGACAAGCCCGCGCACAGCTCAGGCGCGGTCGGACAGGTGCCGCCGTCGAGGCGGGTGGACTTGAGCTGGCCGTCGATGCCGACGCCCTCGAGGTAGACGTCCACGTTGCCGTCCGGCCCCGTGAAGCGCAGGCGCCCGACCAGCTTCATGGACGAGCCCTGGACGCAGACCTCTTCAGCCTCGCCATCCGCGTCCGGCACCTCGATCAGGGCCACCGTGGAGTTGACTGGATCGAACACGTGGTCGCCCACCACATCGACCGGCCAGTACTGGCCGCACTTGGCGTCGGGGGCAAACGCGGCCTCAGCCAGCTTCCAGCCTGCGGCGTCGGCCTCCAGCGTGATGTCCAGGATGCAGCCGCCGTCGATGGACCACGACGCGGTGAGCCCGTTCACACAGCCCGACGCCCCGTGGGTCGCCGACGCCGCGACAACGTTGTTCTGGTAGATGATGTCGCCCACGCTGGTGGCCAGCGCGCCCAGCGGCTTGGCCACAGTGCAGTTCACGGGCTGCGGCTCGTCTGCAGTGGTCTCCTCGACGCTCGTGCCCGTATCGGGCTGCTCGTCCGGCTCGTCTTGTTGCAGGTCGCCGGCCGTGGCGCAGCCGACCAAGGCTGCAAGGGCCAACGCGACAAGGCGGGGTATCGATCTGTTGTCAATCAAGGTTGTGTTGCTCCTCAAGGGTGGACCTTGGTCGCGCGTTGTACAGGCGAATAGCATATGGGCGTATCGGTCAAACGCAGTAGGACGAGAATCAACAACCATGCAGAACCGTCTTCTTGTTTTCGCCGCGTTGGTGGTCTTTGGCGCGGCGGGATGCACCGACGACGACCCGCCTGCCGACGTGCTGACAGCGGACGACACGGGCGAGGAGGTCGCGGACACCGGCCCGGCCGCGCCTCCTGACGCCGGCACGACGGACCCTGATGTCCCCGACACCACGGACACGGGCGAGGAGCCGACCACAATGACGGTCCTTGTCACCGTCCTGGTCGACGGCGTGGCCACCGCCGATGTCGTGGTCTCGCAGGGCGGCAACCCGGCTCGCTGGACCACGGGCGCCGACGGCACGGTAGCTGTGGACTTCGATCTGACCGTGCCCGGCGGCGCGGCGATTATGGCGTCTCATCCCGAGTGCCGGATCGGCACGGCGTCGCTGGACGGGCTGTGGCCAAGCGAGGTCACCATCGAGCTGACCCCGTTTGATGCCAGCGACAACGAGGACTACGTCTTCTTGGACCCGGGCGTGCCCGACGACAGCTGGATCATCGAGAAGTGCGGTCACTGCCACATCACGATTCAGCGCGGGTGGTATCGCTCGGTACACCGCACGTCGGCGACCAACCCGGCCGTCATGGACGTGTACTCGGGCACGGCCGCCTCGGCGTCCACCGACGCAGCATGTCAGGCGCTGGGCGGCACCTGGGCGGACGGCGTATGCCAGGTCGCCGATAGCGTGCCGTCGACGGGGACCAACGGGGAGTGCGCGGACTGCCACGCACCGGGTATCGACGGCAAGATCGGCGGGCGCGGCATGGAAGAGGCCACCGGATACGCTAAGGAGTACGGCGTGCACTGCGACGTGTGCCACAAGGTGGACGCGGTGGACCCGACCGGCGCGCCGGGTGTGGCCGGATGGCTGAAGATCCTGCGGCCGACGGAGCCGCCCAAGTTCCCGGATCTGGCCGTCTGGGCGCCGCTGACGTACGGCCCCAGCCACGACGTGCCCAACGTGCTGATGGGCAGCGTGCAGCGCGACCATTACCGGCAATCGGCTTTCTGCGGCGGCTGTCATGAGCATCGCCGGGGCGCCCTTGTCGGCGACGGTTTGGATCCGCTGCGGTGGCCCGACGGCGAGCTACCGATTCAGAGCACGTTGACCGAGTGGCAGAACGGCCCACTGAACGACAGCATGCACTGTCAGCAGTGCCACATGCCGGTCGCCGATGCCGAGGTGACCAACGGCGCCGACCTGCAGAGGATGCCCAAGGCGGAGACGGGGATCTCCGGCGGCTGGATCCGCCCGCTGGGTTCGGTGCGCAAACACCTGTGGTTGGGCCCGCGCACGCCTGAGGAGGAGGGTGGCAGCACGCTGCTCAAGGACTCCGCAGTGGTGGTCGTGGACAGCAAGGTCGTTGACGGCGAGGTGGTGGCTGACGTCACGGTGGCCAACGCGGCATCGGCCCACGCCGTCCCCACGGGCGAGCCGCTGCGGTCCATGGTGCTGTACGTCCAGGCGCGCTGCGGGGACACGGTGCTGAAGGCCACGGGCGGCGACGCCATCCCCGACTTTGGGGGCGCGCTGGCCCGCCAGGCGGGCGGTGAAGACTGGACCAAGTGGCCGGGCGCGGCGCCAGGTCAGGTCGTGCGCGTGATCAACCGCACCGACGAGTGGCACGACTACGACGGCTTTGGCCCGTTTGGCGACGGCACCTTCGCGGCAGGCGAAAAAGGGATGCCGGTGGAGCGCGTGGTCGGCCAGTCGACCATCCTCTCGGTTGCCGACGACGTGGTGACCTTCGACGCGCCGCTGCCCCAGGGCAACGTCGCCTATCTGGGTGAGGCGGCACCCAACGCTCCGGCCGAGGGAGACGCCGTCAAGGCGCTGGCGGGCGCTCCGGGCTTCGCGTTTGCCCGGGTGCTGGTGGGCGCGAACGGCAAGCGCATGGTGCATCACTACGAGGCGGTCGATGTGGCCAGCGACAACCGCCCGCTGCCGGGCGGCAGCTGGACGTCGCAGCATCGCTTTGAGGCGACCTGCGCCGAGCCCCAGGTGCAAGCGGTGCTGACCTACCGCGACTACCCTGTGAGCCTGGCGCGCGAGCGCGGGTGGACTCAGACCGAGCGAATCGTCTCCGTCGATCCCAGCCCCTGAGCCCGCTTACTCCTCGAAGGTGATCTCGAACTTCTCGATGGTGCCCACGTCGTAGCCCGCATGGTCGGACGCTGAGAGCATCCAGGTGCCGGTCTGGCCCCAGTATTTGGGGTTGCCGGTCAGCGTCACCTCGAGGTCGTCCTTGCTGCCGCCGTCGCGGTGCGTGAGCTTCTGGCCGTAGATCGGCGCGTGTACGGAGACGATGAGGTCGCCCACGTAGGTGTGCTTGATCTTCACCTTGACCGTCACCTTGCTGAACGTGCCCATCGGCGGGACGTTGATGTACGCCTTGACGCCCTTGGGATCGTTATCCGGGATGGTGATAGGCACGGACACGGTGAACTTGGGTCCGGTCAGCCAGGGCGCGCTGAATCGCAGGCCGTCCTTGGCGGAGTACAGGGCGCCGGCGCCGGTCATGGGCGCGCCGGGGGAGTACACCAGGCGGGGCGCCAGCGGGATCAGCGCGTTGGTCTCAAAGTCGTTTTCGATGCGCTCGGGCGACAGGTACTCGGGCGTGGTGCCGGTGGAGTAGCGCCAGATCAGCTGGGCGTCGGCCGGGTCGCGGACGTACAGCGCGTTGATCCACTTGCTGGCGCTCGTTTTGTAGGCGGCCAGATCGATGGTCGTCTCGTACGACGGCCCCGCGGTGACGCCGGTGTCCTTTTTCCAGCTGTAGCCGGCGTTTTTGGACGTGGCCATGAGCAGATCGGCGCCCGAAACATCCCCGCAGTAGCGCGAATACGAGGCCCAGACGGTGGGCACGGCGGGGTCGGACGACGCCGCGACGGACGGACGCCCAAAGCCGTGGGTGCAGCCCTTCTTGGAGACGCTGAGGTCGCTGAAGCTGAACGACCAGCCGCCGTTGGTGCTGCGGCCCATGCGGATCTTGTCCTCCCAGTATCCGTTTGTGTACTGGCGCGCGATCAGGTGCACGGTGTTGCCGGTACCGGCCTCGATGTCAGCGTCCAGTAGGCCGCCGAAGTACTGGAATCCGGCCCAGCTGTAGCCGCTGTTGTAGGAGCGGCTGACGCGCGTGGCGGTGGCGCCGCCGTACAGGTCGTAGGTCTCGTACGCCAGGTGGATGGTCGGGTACCAGGAGCCCGGGCTGCGGCTGACGGACAGGCCCTCGATCAGGGTCCACGCCTCGTGGCTGGCCACCGAGATCTGGTCGTCGAGCCACCATGCGTCGTGGAAGCGGTTGAGGTTGATCTGGCCCGTGGTGGTCGCCGTGAAGACGAGCACGCGCCGCTTGTTGCCCCAGTACCAGCCGCCCTCGGTGACCAGCAGCTCGACATGCTTGACGGGCGCGCCGCTGTTGACCGTGCGGTACAGGCTCCAGGTCTGGCCGTGGTCCAGGCTGCGATAGACCTTGATGACGCCCGGCTTGTTGTTGGCGCTGGTGATCACGGCGCTGAACATGTCGCCGTTGGAGGCGTAGTCGGACGCAAAGCCGAAGACCTTGCCGTCGTGGACCAGCTTGTCCTTGGCGCCGGGGCGGTCGTCAAAGCCGTCGAGCCGCAGCGACGGGTCGCCCATGAAGTAGTAGACGCGGATGCCGCGGTGCAGACCGTGGGTGTTGGCGTGGTGCAGCTGGGCGGCGTCAAAGGCGGCGCCCGCGCTCTTGCGACCCGTGATCAGCTCCTTCAAGAAGTAGTAGGACAGGCTCTGCAAACCACCGTTGGCGGGACTGGACCAGCTGCCCGCGTAGTCGCCGCCAGCGCTGGCGCCGATGACCGCGACGGCGCCGCTGGTCAGGTACTTCTTTGAGATGTGGTTGCCCGGCTTGGTGAACAGCTTCTCGGAGCCGCCCTTGCCCAACGCGGAGTAGATGCTGCCGCCCGCGAACGGAACCGCCGTGGAGCAGCCCGCCAGCATGACGATCGCGTCGACCACCCCCGACTTGTTGACGTCGCCGAAGCCCGTAACGTGGGACATGCCGCCGGTGTTTCCATGGGCGATGAAGCTGGCCACGCCGTGGTGGCCCTTCTTGAGGGTCGCGGCCACGTTGGCGCCCGAGAGCGCGGTCGTGGGCTTGGTCGCCGACTTGTGCTTGCTGTTCTGCTCGTACAGCGTCGTGGTGTCGAAGCCCTGCGGGTTCAGGATGTCGGTCTTCATCTTCTCGCCGACCTTGGAGCTGTCGGTGTTGTCGTCGAAAAAGCCGTGCGCCAGGATCGCGTCGTGCTTCCACGCACCGGGATCGTTCTCAAACGCGATCACGTTGGCGGCGAAGTTGGTGATGGTGTTGATGCCGTTGAACGGGAGCCGGCCCACGTGCACGTCGGGCGCGGGGTCGAATTTATCGTCCACGAACTCGCCGTAGCACTTGTCGTTGTCCAGGTCCCAGTCGCTGATGCTGAGCTTGGCGTAATAGAAGTCGGTACCGTAGGACCACTCCTTGTCGCTGGGGTACAGCGCGCGCATGGGGATCTGATCGATGTCGCCAACCAGCAGCACGTATTTGAGCGCGCCCGTGGTCTCGTACTGGGACTTGAGGTAGTTGCGGATCTTGGCAGCGTTATCGACGCCGGTCATCTTGGGCAGGATCTCCGCCAGCGTGACGATGCTGACCACGTGGCCGATGCCCTCTTTGTGCGCCTTGAAGGCGGACAGCGCGTTGCGGCGGGCGTCGTCCTGCACGACGATGATGAAGTCGGCCGGGCCCTGGGTGACGGCCGAAACGTTGCCCATGTCGAAGGTCCCGAGCGCGCCGGAGGTCGTCCCCAGCGCCGGCTCGTAGTCGACGTGCAGCGTAGCACTGGTCACGACGGTCAGCTCACCTGTCTCGTCAGAGTATTGGAACGGGTGAAAGCGCACCTGCGCCACGGTCTTGTCGCGCGTGTGACGCCGGCCCGAGAGGGTGGCCGCGGCGCCAGGAAAGGCCGCGCCCTCAAACAGCGGAAGGAGCGCGGTCTGGGCATCCGTCGGCTCGACCAATTGACGGGTCTCGATTGTGCCGTCCTCCAGCGTACGCGTGCGCATAATGGGCGCGGCGCGCGCGGGAGCGTTATCCATATACACAGTCTCGGACTCGATTGGCTCGACGCGAATTCCCACGATTGTGGCCCCGTCCGGCAGCGGGACAGCTACCGACCGCACCGGCAGCGCGGGCAGTCCCGGTACGTCCAGCGTCACATATCCGTCGGCGTCGATGCGCCACAGTCCGTCGGCTGAATTGATTTCATAGTCGCCGGCGCTCAGCGTGATTGAGGCGGTTTGCACGGCGCGGGCTTGCACGCCCTCGACGGGTATTTGGGGCTGCTCCAGCTCGTGAGCACATCCCAGAGCCCCTGAGACCATTGCGCAAAAGACCGTC
>CAZJHX010000215.1:0-15272 GCA_964545715.1 uncultured Myxococcales bacterium | reverse complement strand
GACAGCGACAGCGACAGCGACAGCGACAGCGACAGCGACAGCGACAGCGACAGCGGCAAGGGCAAGGGCAAGAACAAGTAGCCCAGGGCGCGCCGCGCGGCTATGGAATCAGGACATCCGCCATGCGATACAGTCGCGCACCCTCTTTGGCGCTCCTGGCCACCAGCATTACGGCGCCCAGGCCCTGGTCTTTGCCCCTGATAGCGGTGACGAACCGCCCTCTCTTCACGGCCCCGGCCTCGAAGACGTCCACCGGCTTGGGCCCTACGTTTTCGGTATAACGCCGGGTCACGCGACACTTCAGCCGATACACGATCTCGCCGTCGCTTGTGATGCGCTCGATGCGCCGCGTCTCCACGCACTTCTCGTCGGTGCGCGGCACGCGGGTCTTTTTGAAGTGCAAGCGGACACCGTTGCCGGTCTTTTGGATCTTGCTCACCACGCCCTCAGCCTTGTAGCCATAGCGCGCCAGATTGTACTTGCGCCCGTTCCACCGCTTGATGGGCGCCGGCACGTGAAACCGCGGCCGCTTCAGGTCATCCGGCGATGCCGAGGCCAGAGATTTGCCGCGCAGGTGTGGCATCTTGCGCGCCTTGGCCCGCTCGGCGAACAGAACCTTGCGCACCGCTGCGTATCGCTTCTCGGCAAACGTGGTCGGCCCGCCCAGCCCCTTGAGCATCTTCCGCAGCGCGATAGCCATCGATGTGCGATCGTTGAGGTAGTGACAGTGCGCCAGGGCATCCGCGATCTGCGGCCCCACGCCCTCACCCAGCCGCGCTCGCACGCGCGCCGGCTTGCTCCCGGAGCCGGCCATGTGGCTGGCCAGCACCGCGCCGAGCCCTTGCGCACAGTTGGCCACATCTCCCTTCATGATGCCGGCGTGAAAAGCGGCTATGGCCTGCAGCGCCGCCGCGTTCTCCTGTTGAAAGCGGCGGTGGTTGGCCAGCACCGTGGTCGGCAGCTGCACCAGCACCTCGCGGTCTCGCGCTCCGGGAAACTTGGCGTCGGCGCGGGCGGTCAGCCAGGCCACGTCGGACTTCAAGCTGTTCATGACCAGGGTCTGCTCCGCCGCGGGCAGCGGCGCGATCTCGGCCTTTATGCGCTCCCACTCCAGCTGCTGCGTGTGCCACAAGCACCCCAGGTTTCGCAGCGGATAATCCCGCTTCGTGATCTGGATGTGAAGACGGCAGGCGTGCACATAGACGGCCCTGGTCAGCGCATGTGGATCGTGACTGTTCATGCGGGCGCGCAGGTCAGCGCGCAGCCCATTGATGCCGCCGGCCGTACTGGATTGACTGCCGATATACATCTTGGCCTGCGGGCAGCGCAGCGACTGAAAGACGTCGTTGTCCTTTCGAGCCCCCAGCTCTTTGGGGCACCAGCCATTCAGCCGCATGTTGTATGGGGACGTGTCGTTCTCAGCCTTGGCCCGCTGGGCCGCGGCGATCATCTCGTCCATCTCGTCGTACTGATTGCGGGTCCGCGCCGCGGTAGCCAGCCGAATCGCGTCGTCCCAGCGCTTTTGGTAGAAGGCCTTCTTCGACGACCGCCAGTTCTCGCACATCTTTCGGTAGCTGCTGTGCGCGTTGTAGCTGTCGCGGTCGCAAAACCCCTTGAGCGACGGATCGAACAACGCGGCGCACCCACAGCACGCCATCACCACGCCTGCAATGAAGAATCCTCTGAGCATGCGGCCGATTGTAGCGCCGATATGCGCGGACGAATACAGAGGCCGCGCGCCTGGTTCTTGAGCCACCGCGGGTTTGTCGGTGCCTGTTCACGCACCACTACCGACGCGCTGGTCAACAGATGGGGGAGCACTTACGCGGCCTCAACGAGCTGCGCGGCAAGCGCGCTCAGTTGAGCTGCCACGGCGACCCGCCGCGTCCTGGGCATGTCAAACATCCGGGCCGCCCTGCCCCACCGACCTCACCCCGGAACTCCAGCAACCGATCGATGCGATCGGGTACCGTGCCGGCGGGCCGCCTGCGGGGCCGTGGGCCCGGACGAGCCGACTCTTGAGCGGCCGAGACGGTTTTTCGCGGACTACGGCGATAGTCATTCAGTTATACTAATTTTGAACTTGAGCTAGTATAACGGCCATGGATCGCTACACCGAACTCAGTCTGACAGCTCAGACCGCCTACGCCCAGATGTTTGACGCGGCTCTCAACGTCAGCCTGCAGCGCGACGTGCGCCACCTGACTGGCTCATTCGCAAAAAAGACCGTAAAGGGCCGCACATATTGGTACTTTCAATACACTGGGATACTCGGGAAACTGCACCAGATCTATGTCGGGCCCGCCAACGAAATCGTACTTGGAATCATTGAGCGGTTCCAGTCAGGAGCCCCCCGAAGGGCACTCGAACCCCTCGCCCGATCCTCAGAGGCGCTCGGTCTGATGCCGACGCATGGCCGCCACTATCGCGTGCTTCGCCGCTTGGACGAGTACGGTTTTTTCGGCGCTGGAGGCGTTCTGATCGGGACGCACGCCTTTCTTGCGTACGGCAATATGCTGGGACTTCGCTGGAGCACCTCGCCGCGGACCGAGGATCTGGACTCTGCGCACGCCGCCCGCAATCTCTCACTCGCGCTCCCGGCTAACATCGAGATCGATACCCACGCCGCTATCGAATCGCTGTCTATGGGGTTTCTCCCCCCTCGGGCGCTGGCAGGTGGGGCGGGGCCTGGCTACATCGACCCACGCGAGCCCGGGTTTCGACTGGACTTCCTCACACCGCTTCATCGCGGGCCCGGAGAGCCATTCGAGCACCCGTCGCTCAACTTGATGCTGCAACCGTTGAAGTTCTTGGAGTTTCTCCTGATAGATGTGACTCAGGCGGTCGTCTTCTCTCCGAAAGGAGCCACCGTCGTCAACGTCCCGGCCCCCGCTCGATACGCCCTGCACAAGCTGGTGGTATACGCGGAGCGCCCGTTGAGCCGCCGAACGAAAGCCGAGAAGGACCTGCACCAGGCGGCCGCGCTGCTGGCCTTTCTACGAACGGAGCGACCGGAAGCCGTCGCGTCCGTGTGGGACGACCTACTCGGTCGCGGGAAGGGGTGGCGTAAACGAGCAGCGATAGGGCTGAACGCAATCCAGCGCGCCGCACCGGAGCTCGGCGTGACGGACTGGCTAAGTGCCCTGGAGCAGTGACAACACCATGACAAAATGGGTAGACAATATCGAACGCGTGCTGGCTACTCGCCTCATCCGTGGATCATGCGACCCTCCGATAATCGTGATGCAGCCCCCCGAGAACAGGGGATGCAACGACTTTCCCAGCGACCTCGGTCGGAGGTTCGACACCTTCGGCGCCGGGGATCCGCTGGCCGAGCCCCTGATGCAGCCTCGCCTTGTTGAAGTACTCGAGCGCATACTCCTCGAGCACGCGACGAAGGTGCGCCTCGTTCAGGATGACGATGTGATCGAGGCACTCTCGCCGGGCACTGCCAAGAAACCTCTCGCAAATCGAGTTCAAATTTGGAGACCGGGGCGGGATTCGGACGACTTCGATACCCGTGCCCTCGGCGACCGCGGCAAGCTGCTGTCCGAACTTCCCATCGTTGTCCCGGATCAGGAACCTCGGGCCCTCGCCGAACGGTGTCGCCTCGCGAAGCTGCTGCGCTGCCCACCGATCAGTCGGCGTCCGAGTCACACCGACGTGCACGACTTCCCGCGTGCCGTGCCTGACGATGAAGAAGGCGAAGATCGGCCGAAAGAGCCCATCGTAGAGCTGCAAGAAATCGCAGGCCCAGATTTCGTCGGTGTGGTTCTCGAGAAAAGCCCTCCACGTCTGGCCGCGCAACGCAATGGCGCTCGCACGCGCGCCGGCTTGCTCCCGGAGCCGGCCATGTGGCTGGCCAGCACCGCGCCGAGCCCTTGCGCACAGTTGGCCACATCTCCCTTCATGATGCCGGCGTGAAAAGCGGCTATGGCCTGGCCATCTGCCGGCGCAACGCGGACAATTCCGTACAGGTCCGAAACCGGCCGCCGCTTTCTAGCTGCGTTCGATTCGGGCTTCGATCGCCGCTCTCAGCGCCTCGTCCGGGAGCGGAGTCTGGGCAAGGCGATCCCTGAGCGTTTGACGGTCCGCCAGGCCGTGCTTGAGCGCTGCGGACGTGAAGGCTCTGTCCTTGTCGCGCCATGGGACACATTTTGAAATCACGAGGTCGTGGATCTCCAAGCACCACCCGGTGGCACCTCGGGTGTTCGCGTTGCATATCGGGATCAGACGATCGCGCCAGCCAGCCGGCAATACGGCCGTGTCCTGGCCGACACCCTGCCCGTAGTACCCAAACGTGTCGTGGAACGGGGACAACTCACCGATGCTGCCATCGATAAGATCCGCCCTCTCGGGCTTGTTACGCGGATAGACATCGGCCTCGACGGACACGAGCAGCTCGGCGGGCGCGTCGGGAAACTGCCCGAGAATGGCCTGGCTCCCGATGACGATGAGGTGGTCATCATCCGCAATGGTGCACGCAGCGCGAATGATGTGCTCGAGTTGCGATCTGTTCACGTGGCTTCCGGCGCCCTTGCCTGCTCGCCAATCGCGCGCCAGATGCGCCATCGCTCGGCCGGGCTGAGGAAGCCGGCGAACGGCGATACCTGGCGCAGAGCCCTCGCCGCCTCGCTGTCCTCCACCAGGGCCGCCCTGAGCAGGTCGGTCGGGAGGTTCAGGATATGCGACCAGCGCTCGATGTAGTGTGGATGAACGCTCTGACTCTCCGCCCAACCTGCCACCCGAGCCTGCGCCTCAGCGACCCGTCCGGGGTCGGCGCCCAACACCTCGGCGATCTCGCGGTGATAAGCGAGGCTGCGTAGCTCGGCCAGTCGGTGCGGCTCCATCCCGTCATCTTATCGCCCTGTTCATGTGCTTCAAGAATCCGCGACTGTCGCAAGATCGGTCGCGACGGCGTTAAACTAAGAACGGGGACTCGTAAGTCCCCGTAACGGTGGAGGTAAAGGGATTCGAACCCTCGACCCCTTGAATGCCATTCAAGTGCTCTCCCAACTGAGCTATACCCCCGGCCGACTTTTCAAAGTGCCCTCTTGACGCACTGGTCGCTGAGGGCGCCGGGTTTGTACAACGACGTGGGATTGGGATCAAGCCGTTCGAGTTTTTTTCGATGGCGGGCGCTGATAGCATTGGATCATGAAGATCCGGCTGGTTGAATTGTTGTTGGCCTGCGCCATCGCGGTGGTGTGTGTGGTGGGACTCGGGTGTGGGGAGGAGTTCAAGTGCACTAAGGACTTCGACTGCAAGGAAACCGAGGTCTGCAATAAGAAGACCGGGGTGTGCGAGCCGCTGGTTTGCTTTGTCGACGAGGACTGCGTCGACCCCGATCAGTCGTGCGACAACAACGCCTGCGTGTCCAAGATCGCGCAGCAGTAACCTGTTCCAGGCGAACGGCGTCGCCGCGCGGCTAGGAACGAATTTCCGACCTCGACAACTAGCGGCGGGGTCTGGTGGCCCCGGCCAGCCGCGACTGTGACCATATATGGCGATGGGTTGTGACAGGTTGTCACAGCTGTTTTGACGCAGTGCGGCATTTTCCACAGGCCCGTTCGGGGGCCGTCTCACCCATTTCGTGACGCGGTGTGTATATGGCCCGGATCTTGCTGAAGCGAGGCAGGCCATGTTGACTCGAACACCAAGCCTGGAAGAAAGCCGCGGAACTCGACCGCGGCGTGTGCTGGTGATCGATGACGATCCCGGCATCCGGCACCTGATCTGGATGGTGCTGCGCGAGGCGGGGCTTGCGGTCGCCACCGCATCCAACACGGCCGAGGCTCAGGCCCGCATGCAGCACGAGCTGTTCTGGCTGCTGGTCACCGATCACGACATGCCGCGCGAGACCGGCCTGGACTTTGTGCAGCGCCTGCGTCGCGGCGACGACGGCCTCACCGGCCACCAGGACGTCCCTGTGATCATGGTCAGCGCTTTGGACGCTCCCGACCACCTGACCGCCGTGAGCGCGGCCGGCATCAACGCCCTGGTTCAAAAGCCCTTCCGCCCCGACGCCCTCACCCGAGTGGTTCGCGGCCTGGTCGAGGGCGGCGCCAACGACGATGAGGTCGAAGACTTCATCCACGTCTCAACCTTCAACTAACCTTCCACTACAACACTCTCAGGCCATTCAGACCCACGGCAAGCACGGTGGCGAGCATGAGTCCGACCGCGATAACCGGGGGGACAAAGCCCAGGGCTGCCGGGACAGCCGCGCACATCGACAGCAAGCTGGCGCGCAGGTTCCAGCGCGTGGCGGTAAACGCGCGGCGGGCCACATCCAGCGCGATGATGACGCCGCGGGCGCCTGGTCTCAGCAGCAGGACCGCGTGGGGCTTCTCAGGCAGCTCGCCGCCGGACATCAAGGCGAAAGCGGCGTCCGCGGGGGCCAGCGACTGCTGATCGTTGACGCTGCTGCCGACCACGCCCACGCGTAGGCCGGCGGCCTGCAGCGTGCGGACCACCTGGCCGTGCTCGGTGGTGTCGATGCCGGCGCGCACGTCAGTGGGGTCGATGCCCAGCGTGGCGGCCAGCTTCTCGGCATCTGCGCGACCCTCGGCCGTGACCATCATCGGGCGCAGGCCGTCCGCTTTGGCGCGGGCCACCGTCGGGAGGCTGTCCTCTCGCAAGGGATCGAAGAGCCGCGCGCGCGCCCTGAACTTGCCGTCGACCGCGGCATACACCCAGGAGCCGGGCTCGTCGTTTGAGTTGCCGTCGTAGGCGATGCCTTTTTCGTCCAGCAGCGCGCCCGTGCCGACAACGACCTCATGGTCCTCCACCATGGCGATGATGCCCCGCCCCGGGATGCTTCTGAACGTGCGCGGGGTCGGCAGATCCGCGATCATCTCGTCGCCGAACTCTTCCCTGGCGTAGTCCAAAAAAGCCTCGCGCACCGCGTGGCGTGACTGGTTTTCCACCGCCAGCAGCAGCCTCAGCGACTCTTTGGGATCGACCGAGCCAAAGACCTCCAGCGCCTCCACCTCGGGCCTGTCGAGCGTCAGGGTGCCCGCCTTCTCAAAGACCATGGTGTCCAGCCCCCGGATGACCTCCAGCACCTCGGCGTCGCGCATCAAGACACCCAGATGGGCCGCCTGCGTCATGCCCGCCACGACCGGCAGCGCGCTGGCCCAACCAAGGGCCCACGGCGTCATCACCACCAGCAGCGCAAGCGCCGGCGCCACCGCGCTCCACATCCCCATGTCCGGAGCCTGAAAGCGCCACGCCACAAACACCGCGCCCGACGCCAGCAACGCCACCGGCGCGGCCACCGCCGCCAGCTTGTCACCCTGCACCTGCACCGGCGCCCGGGTCTCTCGCGCGCGCTCCACCACGTCCAGCATGCGGCCCAGCACCGTCTGCGCCCCGATGCGCTCCGGCCGCACGACCAGCTCGTCACCGCGGTTGCGCGTGCCCGCATAGACGTGGTCGCCCTCGCTCTTCTGATGCGCCGCGCCCGCGCCCATCACGGTGGCCTCATCCACGACGCACCCACCGCTGAGGACCACTCCGTCGACCGGCACCAACTCATCGCGCCCGACCACGATGAGATCGGTCTCCACGATGTCGTTCACCGCGATCCGAAACTCACGCTCCCCCCGGCGCACCGTCGCCTGGCGCGGGCGCACCGCCACCAGGCTGTCGAAGTGGCGCTCTGCCTTTCTGTGCAGCCAGGACTCCAGCCACGCGCCCACGTGGTAGCCGGCCACGATCACCGCCGCCACATCAAAGTACGGCTCACGCTGCTGAAAAAAGGCCAGCGCGCTGGTGGCCGCCGCAAAGCCCGCCGCCAGGCCCAGCGGCAGCTCGCGACGGGCCCCTGCCCCGCTGTCGCTCATCGTGATGAACAGGTCCCGGCCGTACCAGAAGACCGCCGCCACCAGCAGCAGCTCCACGTTGGTGATCACCGTCCGCAGGCGCTCGGTCCCAAGCTGCAGCTCGCGCGTCGCCACCGCGGCGCCCAGCACCAACAGGGCGGGTACAGCGGTGGCCAGCGCATTGATGACCAGCCCGCGATGCCGCTGCTGTCGAACCTCCTGCGGTGTTGTCTGCCCCTCTTCTTCGAGCTCGTACGCGCGAAACCCCTGGGCGCGGATGATGTGGTCCAGCTCCGCCGACGTCATGCGTCCGTCCAGCACCGCAACGACGGCGGAGTCGTTGTGAAACGCGACCGTCGCCTCCTCCACGCCATCAAGCGCGGCCAGGCGACGCTCCAATCGGCGGGCGTCGGCGCGAGACGCCATGCCGGTCACCGTGAAGTGAAGCCGGTCCAGCGTGCACACCCCCGTAGCCGGCGGCCCCGCCTCCATGCCCAGCGCCGCATGAACCTCCTGCCGCCGGGCAGCCTCCACCTCCGCACGATCGGTGCGCATGCGAACCACGATCGGCTGCGTCATGACCGATCACCTCGGGCAACCCCCACGGCGTGCTGCAGCCCTGCCCTGCCGCGCCTCGCGATCGGTGAGTCGGCGAACGTCTCCGCAAACATGTCGTCATCCAGGGCCGCCAGCGCGTCCAACCGCGGCGCCACCAGGCCGTCGCGCGGCTGAAACGCCGGATGTCCGTCCGGCGCCGGCTTGCGATTCCACGGGCACACGTCCTGGCAGATGTCGCAGCCGTACACGTTGCCGCCAACCGCGTCCTGCAGAGACGCCGGGATGTCGCCGTCCAGCTCGATGGTGAGATAGCTGATGCAGCGCGACGCATCCAGCACGTACGGCGCAACAAACGCCTGGGTCGGACAGGCATCCAGGCAGGCGGTGCACGAGCCGCAGTGGTCGACAACAGCCGAGTCAGCGGCCAGCTCCAGGTCCGTCAGAATCGCCGCCAGAAAGAACCAGGAGCCCCGCTGCGGATGAATGATGTTGGTGTGCTTGCCCATCCAGCCCAGCCCCGCATAGCGCGCATAGACCTTCTCCAGCACCGGGCCATGGTCCACATAGTGGACAAAGCGATGACCGGGCGCCCGCGCCGACAGCTCCTCGCACCAGCCCTGCAGCATCGGCTCCATCACGGTGTGGTAGTCGTCGCCCCACGCATATCGCGAGATCCAGCCGCGCTCCGGATCAGCGCCGGCATCCACCGACAGCGTGTGATCCGTGTTGTAGTCCAGCGCCGCCATGATCACGGCCTTCAACCCCGGCAGCACACGCTGGGGTTCGCGTCTGCGGCGCCGGTGGCGATGCATGTACTGCATCTGACCGTGATAGCCCTTCTCCAGCCACTCTGCGAAGAGGTCCATCTCCGGATGCGGTCCGGGCGCCGCGATGCCCACGTCGTCGAAGCCGATGCCTCGCCCGAGCGCCTTTACGGCCTCTGAGCGCTCTGCTGCGGACGCGGTCAGCAACGTCATGAAAGGACGCTACCGTGCCGCGGGCACACGCGCAATCAGCGGCTTTCATGACGAGCCGCACACCAGCCTTTAAGATAAAGCGGTGCGAGTCCCTGTCACCATAGCGCTATTGCTGGCTTTTAGCGGGTGTCCGCTGCTGCCACCCGGCGAGCTGCCGTCGGTGCCGTATTACACGCTGCCGGGTGACGTCGCAGAGCTGCACCAGCTCGCAGACTATGCGTTTCACACCTCCCGGCGCCTGCCGAATCTGGTGCGCGCCCGCACCGCGCTGCGCAAGGCCGACTACATCCAGCACGACAACTTCGACACCCAGTGGCGCCTGGCCCGCATCGACTCGGTTCTGGCTCAGGTCGACGACCGCAACGGCGACGAGTGGGCGTTTGAGGGCCGCCGCGCCGCCGAGCTGGCCATACGCCTGCGCCCCCGACGCGTCGAGGGCCACCTGTACGCCGCCATCTGCACGGCCCTGGAGGCCAAGTTTCATCCCTCAGACGCCGACAAGCTCACCGGCAAGGTCATCAAATACGCCGAGGCCGCCGACAAGATCGACGGCTCATTCGACGATGGCGGCGCCCGTCGCGTGCTGGGCGCCGTCTACCTCTACTCGCCCGCCTGGCCCAGCGGCGTCGGCGACCTGGACGAGGCCATCGAGGTGCTGGAGGACCTGCACAAACGCCACCCCAAGCGGGCGATCAACGTCTGGTTTCTGGCCGAAGCCTACCGCCGCGCCGACCAGCAGCGCGACGCGATCCGGCTGTACAAGCGCCTGCTGAAGTTCAAGCGGCGCGGCCAGTGGGGGCTGGAGGGGCGACCATACCGCTCCAAGGCCAAAGCGTTTATCCGCCAGCTCACACGGGCCCCGTGAGCGCATCGGGCCGCCGTAGTCCTTGCCAAATGAGCGGCGATCCCTAAACTCCCGCCATGCTTCGCTTTGCACCCATCCTGGTCGGCCTGACGCTTCTGTGCGGATGCACGGATCTGACCTGCGGCGAGGGCACCCACGAAGAGCAGGGGATCTGCCTGCCCAACATCCTGACCGCGTGCGGCGAGGGCACCTACTACCAAAACGGGCGCTGCCTGGTGGACTTTGACGCCCTGATCAGCGACACCGAGACGCCCGACGCCACCAGCGACACCGACGAAGACACCGACCGCGACGGCCAGGACGACGGCTGACCCCATGGGCATCCCCTGCGAGGTCATCACGGGCCAGCTCTCGGTCCGGGGCATCAGTCTCGGCGGCGTAGAGACGTGCATGCAGGTGCCGCAGCTGGACCTGATGTTCGACGTCGGCCGGTGCGCCCGCAGCCTGGCGTCCACCCCGCGCCTGTTCATGACGCACGCCCACGGCGACCATACCGGCGGCCTGATCGGCATGCTGAACTGCCGCACGCTCACCCAGATCAAGCAGCCGCTGGAGGCCTACGCGCCGGCGCACATCTGCGACGGGCTGCGCACAGCCGTCACCGCGTACGAGTCCATCCAGGGCCACCCGTACAGGTGGAACCTGACCCCGGTCGAGGCCGGTCAGGTGATCGCGCTGAGCCGCAACCGCGAGGTCCGCGCCTTTCGCAGCGTGCACGTCATCCCATGCCTGGGATACACCGTCGTGGAGCGCGTCCAAAAGCTGCGCGACGAGTTCAAAGTGCTGGAGGGCCAAGAGATCGCCCGCCGCAAGCTGGCCGGCGAGGACTTGTTCGACACGCTGGAGCGGCCGATCCTCAGCTTTCCCGGCGACACCACCATCAAGGTGCTGGACCAGCAGCCACACCTGTACCAGTCGCGCGTGCTCCTGCTCGAGACCACCTACATCGACGACCGCCGCACCGTGAAGCAATGCCGCGAGCACGGCCACATCCACCTGGACGAGGTCTTGGAGCGCGCCGATCTGTTCAACAACGAGCACCTGGTGTTCACGCACTTCTCGCAGGCCTACTCGCCGCCCGAGATCCGCCAGATCATCGCTGACCGATGCGCGGGCCGCTTCAAGCCCACCGTGCACGTGTTTGCCCCCCGCAAGACGTGGCCGGGGTGAGCGCCGTGTCACGCCGGGTCAAGGATCTGCTCACCGAGGAGCGCGTCCGGTTCATCCGGTTCTGCGTCGTCGGGGCGACCGGCGTCGTGGTCAACCTGGGCGTGTTTTCGCTGTTCATGTCCGTGGTGCTGCCCAGCGTGGTCGCGGACGAGTCGGCCCGCTTCGTCACCTGCAACTTCATCGGCTTTGTCGTCAGCGTCTTCACCAACTTCCTGCTCAACGACTTCTGGACCTGGGGCGACCGCGCCAAGCACGGACACGCGCACTTCTGGGCGCGCCTGGGCAAGTTCTATCTGGTCTCGTCGATCGCGGGCGCTGTGCAGATGGGCGTCGCCTACGCCGTGCGCGCCTACGCCGGGGTACCGGACCTGCTGGCGGTGCTGATCGGCATCGCGGTCGCGACGGTCATCAACTTTGTGGCAAACAATCTGTGGACGTTTGGCGACGACGAGCGCGCCGACTCTTAGATGATCCCAAGCTCCATCAGACGCTTCTTGGCCTGACGCTGCACCGCCTCTTTGGCGCGCTTGTTTCTCGACACCTTCAGCAGCTCGTTTTGCGGCAGGCCCGCCACCAATCGCTGAGCGACGTCGCCCGGCGTTGCCGGGTTGACCACCAGGTTGAACACCACCGCCGGCGTGCGCATGTGGCGTCGCTGCGCCGAGATCCATCGCAGCGCCTCGGCGCCGAGCTGGGCGTTGGACGTGAACTCCATGATCTCCGCAGCGCTGACCTTGGGGTTTTTCACGACCTCCAGGTGGACGCGCTTGTCGGTGTCGCGCACCAGCAGCTGACGAACGGGCTTGTTGGCGTGGCGCGCCAGCTTGACCTTCTCGGCCGACGTCAACTCGGCAAGCTGTTTGTGCAACGGGACGTCGCTGCCCATGTCCAGCAGCTCCCACGCGGGTCGCGCGGCGCCGGCGATAGGCGTGGCGATCGCGGGCTTCTTCTCTGGCTCGGGCTCGGGCGCGGGGACAGCGATCGGCGCGGGCGTCGCAATCGCCTCCGCGGGCTCTTCGGGCCGAGGCGGGACGATCGAATCCTCAACATTCTCCGCCGGAAACTTCGGGATCTCGAGACTGGCCGAGCTGAGCTCGGTCACAAACTCGACCGCCGACTGCAGCGCTTCGTACTCAATGCCCTTGTCAAACTGCACGAAGAAGCCGCCGCCCGAGACGTTGACGACGCTGCCGTGCACCTCCACCGTGGGACCATCCGGCAGGTGAAAAGCCACCGCCACGCGACTGAAGACCGCGGGTGTGTCAGCGCCTGCGGGGACGTACCCGCCTCCGTGCTTCAACTCGCGCGTGTTGGCACGTTCGAGATCCTGCACCGAAGTGTAATTCACTTCGAACCGCGGCACCTTGGGCATGTCTGTAGGTTAGCTAATAAACAGAGCGCTGTAAATCGCTGAGCGTCGTAAAAAGACGCAGTACTTACCTGATGTTACGCAACACCACGCGTGCCGTTTGCTGAGACCAGTCGGGCAGCCTGCGGCGTTCGATCGAGCGTTAGGACTTGTAGGCTTCCCACAGCGCGCCGAGGCCCTCGGCCAGCGCGCCGTGCACCGATTCCACATCCGCGGGGTCCCACGTCTCGGGCTCGTCGCGCAAGAACGTGGTCTTGTCCTCGCGGTTGTCGAAGCGCGCGATGGGCAGGTCGTAGACCTTGCCGTGCGCCTCGATCGGGATGGTGTTCGGCTTGTTGGCGTTGTCGACCAGCCACTGGATGTCGTCGCAGCCGTAGTCGTTGATCATCACGGTCTCGGGGGCCGCGTGGAAGATCACCGTGTTCGTCTCGCCGGGGGGCGCCGCACGGGCGGCGTTCTTGCGACGAGACTCTTCGGGGGTCACCCAGATGTACAGCACACCCGCGCGCTCCAGGATCTCGGGCCGAAGCTGGGCCAGGTTCCAGCCGTAGCCATGCGGCGGGGCCAGCGGCATCGGGGCGCCCTGCGGACCACCACGAGCAAACTCGATCACCAGCGTCTTGCCCTCCATGGAATCGGGGCGGTTGGTGAACAGCTCTTTGATGACCCACTCGGTCTTGGCCTGCATCTTCTCGGCCAGCTTGTGGCGCAGGATGTCGTCCATCGGAGCAAACGGAGCCGGCGCGCCAAGCTTCGTGCGAGCGCGGTCGATACGCTCAAAAAACGCCAGCGGATCGGCCGCCGGAGTCGGCGCGGACGGGTCGGTCATCACGGCCCAGTCATCGTTGACCAGGTTCAGCAGCACGCCCCAGTCCTCGCCGTGCTTGAAGCGGCCGTTGGGGCCGTTGAAGAACTCGGCCTCGGCGCCCAGCTCGGCCAGCGCCGCATCGGTGTCGCGAAAGAACTCCACGTACGGATAGTCGTCCAGCTGAACGGTGTCGTTGAGATGGAACTCGGCGACCCGCTTGTCACGGTCGACGTTCATCAGGTATCGGCGAGCTTCGGACTTGCCCGAGGCGGGCAGCGCGATAAGCAACAAGGTATCTACGTATTCAGGGGCCATGGTCGTCCTTCCAGCATCAAGTCGGGCGCATCGTGCCAACCCGGTTCGTGCGCGTCAACCACAACCGGCTTGCGGTCCGGCCGGCGGGCGGTTATGTGTGCGGCCCATGGACGCATCGGACTGGCAATATTGTCGCAAGAGCCTGGTAGACGTCTCGCGCACATTCTCGAAGCCGATCGAGATGCTGCCCGGCGATCTGGAGGTCGCGGTGACCTGCGGCTACCTGCTGTGCAGGTTGGTCGACACCATCGAGGACCACCCGGATCTGTCCATCGCCACGCGCGACCGCCTGTACGCCGCATTTCTCACTGTGGTCGAGGACGGTGGCCCGGCCGACGCGTTTGTCGACGCCTTCAGCTGTGTGCAGGGCCAAAACGCCGAGTTTGATCTGGCTCGCAATCTGCCCGTTGTCATGCGCGTCTTTAATGGCCTGCCGCAGCAGCTGCGTGCGGCGGTGACACCGTGGGTTGCTGAGATGAGCCGCGGAATGGCCATCTACAGCCATCGAGCGCCAGGCGCGGACGGCTTCACGGCGCTGACGACACTGCCGGATCTGTGGCGGTACTGCTACTTTGTGGCGGGCACGGTCGGCCACATGCTGACCGACCTGTTTGTCAGCGAGATCGACGGCCTGAGCGAAGAGCGAAAGACCGCGCTGCGCGCCAACGCCGAGGGCTTTGGGCTGGGCCTGCAGCTGGTCAACATCTTGAAGGACATCACCGACGATCGGGAGCGCCGCTGGTCGTTTGTGCCCCGGTCGGCGTGCGCCGCGCAGGGGCTGTCGATCGCGACACTGACGCAGGACGCTCACCGGGCGGCCGCGCACGCGGCTGTGGCGCCGATCTTCGATCGGGCCGATCAATGTCTGGACGAGGCGTTTGAGTACTGTCTGGCCATCCCAGACAGCGAGCGGGAGATTCGGCTCTTCTGCCTGTTGCCGCTGTGGATGGCGGTGCGAACCATCGCGCACGCGCGCGGCAACGACGACCAGTTTGTGCATGGCGCGCCCGTCAAGATCAGCCGGGACGAGGTCGGGACGCTGATCAACGACTGTGTCTCGCGCTGCCAGGACGACGCGGCGCTGAGAGCAGGCTTCGCCGCGCTGCGATAGCGAAAACACGGCGCGCGGCGCGTCGCCAATAAGTACTCTCTCTTGCAACACCAGATCCTTTGCGGTAATCAGCCGCGACGTTTTGGGACGTGTGGGGGACACAACGTTATGAAAAACCTGGGGATGTTCTGGCTCGCCGGCTGCTTGAGCCTGGCGCTTGGGTGTGGGCCCAACGGTGACGATACGACGACGCCGGACGCCGACGCGACAACGGGCGAGACCGCCGACGTGACCGCCGCCGAGGACACGGGCACGGGCACCGACGACGCGACC
>CAZJHX010000214.1:0-15483 GCA_964545715.1 uncultured Myxococcales bacterium | reverse complement strand
GACGTCTTTGGCAGTCTGAGCTGCGAACGGTGCGCTGGATACCTGAAGATTATCGGGGCGAAGGGGGCCTCAACGGCTCTGACCACCCGCGTCCAGCCGAGCCGCACACGTGCGCAAGCGCTCCACGATCTGCTCGCTGGCTCCGAGGCGTCCGTATCTCAAAGCGGCGTACTGCCACAGCGCCTCGGCAGCCTGACGATCCAGGGGCTCCACGCGCGCCGCGAAGCGCTCCAGGGGCTCACTTTGGGGCCTCACGGCGCCGTGTTTGGCCAGGGCGGCGATCAGGCGATCCAACATGGGCAGCGCGTCCCGGTAGCGGGCTCCATCAGCCGCCGCGGCGCCGGTCCGCTGGCGGCGCCGGCGCAGGAAGAGCCAGAACGCGAGTAAGGCTGCGATCACCGTGCCCGTGAGGATGGGATCCCGGGATGCTACCCAGTCGCGGGTGGCAGCCAGGCCCGCGGCGGCGGAGTCCCAGGCGGCGCTGAACCACGGCGTGCTGGCCGTCATCGGGAGGTCGCCGGCGGCCGTGGCGTCTACCGTGTGCCAGCGGCCGTCGAGCCACACTTCGGTCCAGGCGTGGGCGTTGCGCTCGCGCACGATGTAGTAGTTGCCGATGGGGTTGTGTTCGGTGACGCGGTAGCCGCCGACCATCCGGGCCGGGATGCCTCGGGTGCGCGCGAGCAGCGTCATCGCGGACGCGAAGTACTCGCAGTGGCCCTGGCGCTCGGTCTGCAGAAAGGTCACGACCGGGTCGACGCCCCCCTTGTTGCCGAACTCGAGGGAGTACTCGTAGTTGTTGCGCAGGTGGTTGGCCAGCGCGTCGACGGTTTGTCGCGGCGTGGTCGCCCCGGCCACGTCGGCCCACGCATTTGAAAGCCGGGCCAGCGCCGGCCGGATCTCGTCGGGCACCATCGAGTCGGCGCGGGTCGGCGCGGAGATCGGGTGGGCGTCGCGCGGGCCAATCGTGAACCAGACGGCCTCGGTGGGTGGCGGAGCAGGGCGCACTATGCCGCTCGCGTCCGCCGTGAGCGAGCAGCCGGCCACGCCGATCCCGGCCGCATCCAGTGGCGTGAAGTATCTGTCTTTGTCGCCCCCCACCACGCGCACCGCGGTCGCGCCTTCGGGCGGCTCACACGCGGTCGCTGTCGGCTCGCCGATGGTGGGCGGAGGCGAAAGCCAGGCGCCGCGGAAGTAGCGGTTGTAGACCACGCCGCGCAGGTAGTCGGGCGGCGGGCCGAACACGCGCAGTACGATCTCGTCGCTGAGGAGCATGTGCGACATGCCGCCCAGGCGCGTCTGCTCGTCAAAGCCGGAGCGGCGGCTGCTGGACGGTGAGTAGCCCGCGAAGTATCGAATCGCCTGCGCGTGCAGCAGGGGTAGAGCCGTGGCCAGTCCGCTTGTGACCGCCAGCGTGGCCAGCACCAGCGTCACCAGCTTGAGCCGAGGAAGCCGCGGCGCCTTTGACCACGCCGGATCGTCTGCGATCAGCACCGCCAGCTGCACCGCGAGGAACACCGCAACCAGGCCCGCATAAAGCTCGACCAGCTGATGCTCGACGCCGCCGCAGGCCATCACCAGAATCAGCGAGAAGGCCGCGGTGAGGCGATGTCCGCCGAGCGGCCGCGCCAGATAGAGGCGCGGAATGGCTGCAAAGAGCGCGACCAGCGCAAAGAAGACCCAGCCCGGCGCCATGACGCGCATCGGCAGCGGCGCGTCCTCGGGGTAGAGGCGGCTGACAAGGAACCCAGCGCCTACGACGGCGACCAGCCCCATCGCCAGCTGCGCCAGGCGGTCCGCCTCCACTCGGCTCGTGATCGCTACCGAACCGGCCAGACCCGCCAGCGCAAGGGTCATCAGCGCCCACTGGTCGGAGAGCACGCCAAACCCCAGCGTGCCGACCAGCAGCGGCGCGACCCGGCGCAGGGCGACGGCGCGTTCACTCATAGCTGCAGCGCCTCCCCCGCCGTGATGCTCGTCGGGTCGACCGGCGTGACGTCGCCGACTGCCGGCGCGTCGCCGACCACCAGCATTTTGCAGGCCGTTCCAGCGCGGCGGATGCGGTCTACCAGGCCACGTCTTGTCTCGTCCCAGGCCAGCGCCACAAACACCACGCACGACAGCCGAGACAGATGCGGCGACAGCACGCCGGTCAGCGCGCCCGGGTCCAGCGTCGGGCCCTGATCCACACAGGCGAGCAGATCCAGCGCCTGCTCCAGCCGGCCGAGGTGGCGTCCCATGCTCAGCTGATGGATCTCCTCACCCACCACCAGCAGGTCGATCAGCGCCTCACCGCGGCTGAGGTGGGCCGTGATGCCCGCGGTCAGCTCGATGGCCGCCTCCAGGGTGTCCTCGCTGCCGGCCGTTTTGTCCGTGTCCAGGATGACGCCGACACGCGTGAAGTACTCCTGCTGGTACTCCCGCACGACCGGAAAGCCGTGGCGCGCCCAGCTGCGGTGATGCAGATCGCGGACCCGGTCGCCGGCCCGATACGGCCGCACGCCGACAAACTCCAACGACTCGCCCGCCTGCGATGCGACCGTGACGCCGCCCGGCTGGTAGCGCACGCCCATCGGCAGCTGTAGGCGCTCGATGCGCGCCGAGCGCGGGACCACCAGAAACCTGGCCCCGCCTGTGCTGATCACCGCGCCCATCGCCAGGTTGAACGGCACCACCCTGCCGACATGAAACGGGTCGATGTGATGCTCGCCCCGCGCCACAAACCGGATAGCGACCAGCGCCCGCGCTGTCTCGCCGGGTCCCACCTCCGCGATGGCGGGCCGTCCGGCCGGATAGGCGCCGTCCCAGGGCAGCAGCGGCCGCTCCACCCGCATCGCGTAGTACGACACGTCCGAGTGGTTGGTCACCGAGATGGCAAACGCGGCCTCGTCGCCGCGTGTGATTCTGCGAGGGGCCTCTACGTGCGCCACCGCGTCCGTCAGCTTGTAATATCTGCGGTGCACGATCGACGCGACCAGCAGCCCCGTGATGACCGACCACAGCAGGTAGATCTGCGTGGTGCCGACCTCCAGACCGGCCGCGCCGCAGATGAGCCAGAAAGTGGCCAGAAAGCGCCCCTCGTCGGTCAGCGCCAGATAGCCAGTGACCAGCGGACGAAACAGCTTCCCCGCGCGGCTTTGGCGAAACGCGTCCCGCTCCGCCTTGCCCGTCGGGATCAGGATGTGGTTCAGGCGGGCGAAGTTCACGTCGGAACGTCGAGCGAGCCCACGATCTCTTCGATGACGTCCCTCGGTGAGCGCCCGCCGTATGTGGCCTGCGCAGTGGTCATCACCCGATGGGCCATGACCGGGACCGCCAGCGCCTGCACGTCGTCGGGTCCGACCCAATCGCGCCCCGCCAGCAGCGCTCGGGCCTGTGACGCACGAAACAGCGCCAGGGCTCCGCGCGGGCTGATGCCGAGCTCGATCTCGGGGTGCGATCGCGTCGTCCGGACGACCGCCAGCAGATAGCGGGCCACGTCCTTCTCCAGCCGAACCTGACGCACCGCCTCCTGGGCGGCCAACAGCTCGGCCGCACCGGCCACCGGCGTCACGCTCTCCAGCGGGTCGGCGACCTGTCGCGCGAAGAGGATCTCCAGCTCTTCGCCCTCGTCGGGATAACCCATGCTCAGCCGCACCAGAAAGCGGTCCAGCTGCGCCAGAGGCAGCGGATACGTGCCTTGATAATCGACCGGGTTCTGCGTCGCGATCACAAAGAAGGGGTCCGGCAGGCGGTGCGACGTGCCGTCGACGGTCACCTGGCCCTCGTTCATCGCCTCCAGCAGCCCGCTCTGCGTGCGCGGCGAGGCGCGGTTGGTCTCGTCCACGAGCAGCACCTGGGTAAAGACGGGTCCCCGGTGAAACGACAGCGAGCCGTCGCGCGGGTCCAGCACATTGGCGCCCAGAATATCCGACGGCAGCAGGTCAGGGGTGCACTGAACGCGCGAGAACGCCAGGTCCAGCGAGCGTGCCAAGGCTTTTGCCAGCGTGGTCTTGCCCACCCCGGGGACGTCCTCCACAAGGACATGCCCGCGACTGAGGAGACCGACCAGCAGCAGCTCGACGGCGTCGGGTTTTCCGCGAATGACACTCGAGAGCGCCTGACGCAGCCCCGCGAGCACATTCATCGTGGTCGAAGCCAAATTATCCCCTTCCAGGAGGACTCACAGGTGCCAGTGTGTGGGACGGCGGTGCTCGGATCAAGTGACGCGCGCGCGGATGCGGCGCTGATCCCTACTTGGGGATGGACTCGAGGGCGATTTGCAGCGCCCCGACACGCCCGTCGGAGCCGTACGCGATCGCGCCGTTGTCGGAGGGCGCGCCCGTGCCCACGATGGTGGCGTGCGAGCGGCCTTTGACGGCGTCGACGCGATAGTGGGCGTTGAGCTGGGCGACAACCTGGGGGTCGAACTCGTGCGAGGCCCCTGTCTCACCCAACTTCTCGCGGATGGCGCGTTGCAGAGCGTAGTAGCGGCGCCGATAGGCACCCGACGCCGCGAACACCGCGCGCAGGTGCGGGCGTCGTCGCAGCCATCTCAGCTGCCGGCGTACGCCGCGGATCCGGCGCAGGCGGTGAATATCGTCGGCGATCTGACCCGTGGTCCAGCCGATGATCTGATTGAGGCGCCGCTCGCTGTTGATCGCGTCGAACAGCAGCACGCCGCTCAGCCGATAGATGTCGGGCAGCAGCTGGCGCTCCCACTCGTTGCCGTTGAGGTTCAGCCCGCCGGCCAGCGCATTGCCGCCGCCGCTGTGAGCCGACAGAACCACGCCGCGCACGACGATCGCCCGGTCGGTGATCTTCAACGAGACCAGCGCGCTCAGCACCTCGCGCACGAACGTGTCGACGCTGAAGCCGGAGTCGCGGTCTGCGGCACCGCCGGACGGCGAGAAGCCACTCTTGCGCGTGCCCTGCGGCAGCGCGGCGATCAGGTTGCCGGGCGTCGCCGCCACCTGTTGGACGATCTGGTCGGTCTCCACGTCGTGCACGCGCCCTCGGATGGACTTGTAGCCGGCGTTGTAGCCATGCAGATGCACCAGGACGGTCACAGGTCGCGTCCAATCGATCGACTGCGGCACTGCCACGATGGCGCGCCCGTCCGGGATGCCGCTGAGCTCCTGCTGGTGGACGCTGGCCAGGCCGCCGAGCGGGATGCGCCAGCCGCCGTCGATCTCGGTGACCCCGTGGTTGCGGTGTTGGGCGTCCGGCACGCCGTCGGTCCATCCGACCTGAACGCCGCTTGCGTCTACGTGCATGCTGCGCACTTCGGCGGTCTCTCGCGGCCCCAGGCCCTCAGGCCGGTAAAGGGACGGGTCGAACTCTCCGGCGCTCGACGGCTCGTTGGAGTACTGCGCCGGCTGGTAGCCGTCGGCCGATGCCGCATGGGCGACCGGGCGGTCCTCCGACTCGGCGTTGAGCAGGTACCACGCCGCGATAATGAACAGCGCGATGAAGAGAACTGTCCCCCGGCCGCTCGAGTGCGACGTTGGTGGGGGCGGCATCTGGACTGGCGCCTGCCAGGTCATGCGACGTCCGTCACTTCGATCTGCGACGCGACGACCAACAAGAACGCCAACGCTGCGATGTTCGGTTCCTTCCGGTAATACAGATCCAAGCTTGCTCTCTGACCTCCAACCGTGGAATCGGGCATCGGGTCCAGAGACAAAAGCTCATATTTTCACCAGGGCGCGGAGGGTGCTCCGCACAGGGACGCAGTAGGCGGGTTAGTCGATGGGCTCCAGGGTCACCGAGCCGAGCCCTTCGGGGGGCTCGTGGACCACCGTGACCCGCCATCGCGTTACGCCGACCAGGACCAGATCGCCGGCCGCGACGCGCTGGTCAAAGTCCTGCGCTTCGTCCTCAAACATGAAGGACAGCGTGGCGCGAGGCGCTGCGATGGGCTGGCCGTCACCGTCCGTGAAGTCGTCTTCCCAGATATTGGAGACTCCCACGCGAACGTCGGAGACGTCTCCAACAGTGGTCTCTGAGATGGTGATAGGGGACATGGGCTCTCTTCGCTTACAAGCAGCTTTGGATGTTGCGAATGTGGGGAACCAGTCCCGCCGGGATCTGCGGGGCGGACGAGATCGAGAACTGCTCTTTGAGCAGCTTGTCGGTTGTTGAATACTGCACGTCCACAAAGAGTATCGTGTCGGCGGTCTTTGGGAAGAGGGCAAGCTCAAACCAGCCCTGATTTCCCTGCGATTTCAATTCGACGCTGCCCCACAAGAAGGCCTTGTCGTTGCTCCACCAGACCTTCACGTGCTCGATTTTGAGGCCGGGGCCGCCTGGATCGACCGTTGCCGAGACCGCGGTTGCGAGGCCGACGGATTCCGCGGTGAACGTCGGTGGAGCCGGGACGGTCACGTAGGCGCTATCCGTGCCGAAGTGGTGGTGGAACCACGCGCGCTGGGCGCCTTTGGCGCGCAGATCGGCGCGCGCTTCGATGGTTTTGGCGGACTCGCCTCCCGAGACCAGGTAGCAGCCGTGGTCGAAGTTGCCGATGAGCGACGTGCGCTTGTCCTGGACGACTGCATCCAACGTAGCCAGATGCGCCGTGAGGGGGAAAAACTCGTCACTGGTGCCGTTGACCATCATCACGGCCGCCGCCGGTCCCATCGGCAGCAGGTTCTTGGAGTCCACCGCCGCCAGCAGCGTGGTCCATTCGGGCGACGCCGTTGACAGGCCGGCGATCGTGAGCAGGTTGTGCTGCCACGCTTGCGGCGCCTCGGTCGCGACATCCCAGGCGCCGGATGCGCTCAGGGCCACGATCGCTTTGAGACGCGGGTCCACACCGGCCGAGATCAGGCTTGCCACGCCGCCCGCCGAGAAGCCGGTCATGCCCAGTCGGGCCGGGTCGACATCGGCGCGGGTGGTCAAACACGTGATCCCGCGCATGCCGGCCACGGCATGACCCCAGAACCAGGAGCCTCGTGGGTCTGCCAGCGTGTCGAACATGCGATAGCCGTTGTCGTGCCCCGACGCCAGCCCCTCGGACGTGTTGGCCGGTTCGGTGCCGCCTCCCGGGCCGGTGTAGGCGATCACCACCGTGTTCAGCAGCGCCGCCAGGCCGGTGGCGTGTGACTCTTTGGCCGCGCCGCCCAGCCCGTGGGCCCCTACCACGCCCGGCAGGTTGTCGCCGCCCTGCGCGGGTCGGGCGGCATATCCGCGGATGGTGATCGGCTTCAGCGCCCCGTCGATCGACTCCCAGGACACATAGCTGACGTCCCACACCTTCACGCTCACCAGGTCTTTGAGCACCGTGCGCGGCTTGGTAAACGTGCACTCGGCGGTGTCGGCCTTCGAGATCATCGCCATGTCAAAGACGGCAGGCGCAGGGGCAGGGCCGGTGTCTGCCACGCCGGTGTCGTCCACGCCGGCGTCGGGGGATGGCGGCGTATCGGGTGACGGTGCGGGGGCGTCCACAAGCGGGACGTCGGGGGTCTGCGAATCGACCGGGACGGCGGTGTCTGCAGGCGGAACCGCGGTGTCCGCGGACGACACGGCGGTATCCGCAGCCGGGGGCGGCCCAGGGAGCGCTGAGGGCGGCGTCTCACCGCAGCCGAGCGCCGCAATCACAACCAGCAGCCCAAGGTGTCGATTCACGCCGGTCACGTTATCATGCCGCCCATGATCGTCGACAGCCACGCCCACCTGGACGCCCGCATGCTCGACCTCGACGCCATGCTGGTCAAAATGGACGGGGCCGGGGTCGACCGCGTGGCGCTCATCCCATCGATGAACGACCCGCTTCCGCACACGCCCGAGCGCCTGCTGAGCGCCATGCGTTACGCCATGCAGTCGGGGCCCGGGCGGCTTGTCGCCGAGTGCGTGCACCGGGCGCTGATGACGCGCGAGGGCAACCTGAAGTTGAGCGGCGCGGTCTACACGATCTATCCGCGTCCGGACAACGCCGGCGTGGCGGCGGCCATCGAGCAGCATCCTGATCGCTTTCTCGGCTGGATCTTCCTCAACCCGCGCGACAACCCGGGCGTGCTGGACGAGCTGGAGGAGTGGCGCCACAAGCCGGGCATGGTCGGCATCAAGCTGCACCCGCACTGGCACGACTATCGGGTGGAGATCCTGGGCCCGCTGTTTGCCCGTGCGGAGGAGCTCGGGCTGCCGATTCTAATCCACCTGGGCTTTCGTGGCCGCGGCGACATACGCGACCTGGCGCAGACCTATCCGCGCCTGAAGATCATCGCCGCGCACGCCGGCTTTCCGTTCTACCAGCGACTGTGGGGCTGGTCCCGCGCCCACGCCAATATCTACGTCGACCTGTCCAGCCCTTACATAGATGAGTCCCTGGCGCGCCGGGCCGTGGCGGCGATGGGACCCGAGCGCTGCTTGTACGGCACCGACAGCCCGTATGGCTTCCCGGCCCCCGATCACACCTACGATTACACCCACATTCGACAGTGGATCGATCGACTGCCCGTGACAGGCGCGCAGAAGGACGCCATCCTCGGCGGCAACTTCGTGGAGCTCACCCGATGCGCATAAACGCCGAACACCTGCCACCGCCGCTGTCCGCGGATGGATTTACGCACCACGTTGTGCTCAACGGGCGAATCGACGGCGGGTTTGGAGACACTCTCATCGGCGCGCATGAGGGGGAGCTTGTCGTGCTGACCCGTGGCTCCTCCCTCGACGACTTCGCCAAAGTCGCGCTGGATCCCAAGAAGCCGCCGGCCCTGACGCGGCAGTCGTTCGAGTCGACCCTGATGATCACCACTGCCGCGGGCAAGCGCCACGATGTCTCGGTGCTGTCGCTGGACGTGGACGACGTGGCCGCGGTGCTGGCGGCAGGCACCGCGCGCGCAAAAGCGCCGGAAAAGAAGGGCGCGGACGGTCCCGCCTTCGCCGAGCTGGAGCGCCACGCCATCGCGCTGCTCGAAGCCGAGCGGTTCACGCTGGCCGGCCAGGCGCTCGAGAACCTGGCCAAGAGCAGCGGCACCCCGGGGCACGTCTACCTCACCCTGGCCGAGAGCGCCCAATTGTTGTCGGCGGGCGACCCCGAGGGCGCGTTTTTCAAGCTGCAGAACGAGGCGCAGCGTACGGTGACCCCCACCTGGGTGCTGAGCAAGGCGACCGGCACGTCGCTGCTGGCGCATCACAACCTGCCCATGGCCGCAGCCGCGTTTGCCCTGGCCTCCGTCGCGGCGGCGTCCGGCAACACCGAGCTGGCGGCTCGCGCGAGAGAGATCCGCGACGAGGCCGGGATGGACCAGGTCACGCTGGAGCGGGCGATCATCGACGCCACCATCGAGCACTACGCCCGGCGGCTGGAGGTCGACCCGGACGACAACATCGCCAAGGACGTGCTGGACCGCACCCTGGCAGTGCAGGCGCGCCTGAGGGCAGCGGTGGACGACGCGGCTGAGGTCGTCGTCGCGCCGATTCGCGCGGCCGCTCAACAGCTGGGCCGCTTCAAGAAGGAGCACGACACCATCCCCGAGATGGACGCGCTGACCGTCCCCGAGAAGCAGACCGTCAACATCATTCGGGCGCTGGCCAAAGGCACCTTCTACGCCGTGCTGGCGGTGCTCATCTTGCGGGCTTGTCTGGGGTGAGCGCGGTCGAGCCCCCTTTTGAGGTCGCGTTTCGCACCCGCGGGTACGAAACGGACGCCACCGGCACCGTGCCCGCGCACGTGTTTTTGAGCTACCTGGAGCAGCTGCGTTGGGAGTGGATGAGCTACGATCCGCTCGGTCTGCGCGAGCTTGTGCTCGAGGGCTATTTCTTTGTGGTTCAGCAGCAGGCGCTGGAGGTGCTGGCGCCCGTCACGATGCGCCGTGATCTGCGCGCGACCGGGGTCGTGGAGCACGTGGGGCGCTCGCAGGTGCATGTCCGCCACCTGGTGCTGGACGAGGACGGCACCCGCGTGGCCAGCGCGCGCGTCACCGGCTTGTGGTTGTCGCCCAAGCGGCATCTGGTGCGCGTGCCGGACCAGCTGCGCGCCTACAAAGCATCCCAGGCGGCGACGCTGGCCGAATACCCCACGCCGCCGTCTCTGAGCGCGCCCAAAGAGGCCCCGGCTGACGCCCATACGCACCCGATCACGGTGCGACCGAGCGACCTGGACCGCTTCAGCCACGTCAACGCCGCCACCTACCTGCGGTTCTTCCAGGATGCGCGGCTCGCCTGCGCCCCCGATACCGGGCGCGCGCGCGAGGTCGCCCTGGTTTATGACCGCGAGGCCGTCGCGCACGACGAGCTTGTCGTCAGCACGTGGCGTGACGACGGCGTCTTCAGATTCATGCTGCGGCGCGCAGAAGAAACGTTGTGCCGCGGGGCGATTAGACCAATGTAGTTTCTGGTCCGTTGAACCTGCTCATGGTTCTGCGTACCGCCTGGCCCATCGTCGTCTCTCGTCTCAGTTACGTGCTGATGGGCGTCGTGGACACGTTGCTGGTCGCGCAGCTGGGCACTACCGAGACCGCCGCCGTCGGGCTGGGCGTCATCGCCACCTTCACGGTGTTCTGCTTCGGCTTCGGCGTCCTGAACGCCGTCAAGGTCGTCACCGCCCAGGCGGTCGGCGCCGAGCAACCGGATCTCTCCCGACGCACCCTGAGTCAGGGAATCGCGCTGGGCGCCGGCATGGCCGCGCTGATGATGGTGCTGCTGCCGTTTTTCGACGTCGTCCAGCTGGTCGGCGGCCGGGGCGCGATCGGCACGCTGGGCGCCCAATACTTCGACATCCGCCTGCTGGCGGTCATCCCCCTCTTTGTCGGCAACGCCATCTTCTCCCACCTGGAGGGCACGGGCGACACACGGACGCCGATGCGGGCCGCCGTCATGGCCAACGCGCTGAATGTGGTGCTGACCGTGGCGCTGGTCTTCGGCGTGGGCCCGTTCCCCGCCATGGGCGCCGCCGGAGCCGCTGTGGGTACCGCCATCGCATCGGCCGCCATGGGTGTCGCCGCGCTCGTCATCGCCATCCGCCGCTACGGCCGGCTCTCCGCCGACATGCGCGGCATGGGGCGGCTCGTGCAGCTGGGTGTCCCCATGGGCGTCGAGTTCTTTGTCGACGAGCTGGCCTGGCTGATGTTCGCCGCGTTCGTCACCGCCGCCGGCAAGCCCCAGCTCGCCGCTCACGTCATCGTGTCGCGCGTCATCTGCCTCAGCCTGCTGCCCGGGCACGGTGTCGGCGCTGCCGCCATGATTCTGGTCGGACAAGCCGTGGGGCGTGAGGACCGCCTCGGCGCCTGGCAGGTCCAGCAGCGCGCGATGCGCCTGGCATTTGCCGCCATGGGCTCCGTCGCCCTCGTGTTCGCGTTCTTCAGCGGGCCGCTGCTCAGCGTCTTCACCGCCGACCCCGCCGTCGTCGAGATCGGTACGATCCTGCTGCTGGTCGCCGTCGGGCTGCAATTGGTGGAGAGCGTCGTGCTCGTGCGCACCGGGGCGCTGCAGGGCGCGGGCGACACGATGTTTGTCATGGTGGCCAACATCGTCGCGGCGTGGGGACTGCTGGTGCCCGCGGCGTTCGTGGCTACCACTGAGGCGGGGGCTGTCGGCGGCTGGCTGGTGCGCCTGGTCGTGCTACTCGGTCTCGCCGCCGCTATCGAGGCACGCGCCCGCGTCGTCTTTGGTGTCCAGCAGGGTGAGCAGCTGGGCCACGAGCCCGCCGATGTCCTCGAAATCAACGCTGACGTGCTGCCCGCCGCCGTTCAGAGCGATGAGCGTGTTGGCGTCGCCGCTGCCGGACGCGTCGATAACATGCGTCGTGATGCTGAGCGGCTGGCCCTCGTAGCCCTTCAGAGTTGAGTGCCCGTTGAACTCCTCGTAGGTCACGGCCGTCTTCTCGCACACCCCTTTGCACTTGGTCGGCAGCCCGCAGTTGAACGGCTCGCAGTCCGAGCTCTCCAGGCAGCCCTGTGCCACCGCGTTGCACATCTTCTCCGGCACGCTGTCCAGCGCCTCCACCCAGCACCGGGAGTCCTTGCAGACGGCGCCGCCCACGCACTCTTCATCGGCGCTGCACTCCAGGCCGTACTTCAGTCGCTTGGCCTGCACGCGCGGGTGAAAATAGGTGCCCGGATCTTCGTTGACCGTCTCGATGCCGTCCGTGAACAAGATGATCGACGTCTTGCGGCACGCAAAGAACGGGTCCCGGCAGATCCCCTCCACGCACACGTAATGAGGTGAGCCGCAGTCGGTGGGCCCGCCGCAGGCCTTGCCCTCCATCAGCACGAAGTGGCGCGCGTACTCGCCGGCGTAGAACAGGCTTTTACCCAGCGGAGTCGGTCCGTCGCCGCGCAGCTCAGGGTCCGAGTGGGCCTGGCATTGGCCGCCGACGCACATGTTGGACTCGCACGCGAAGTTGGTCGAGCACGACTCGCCGGTCAGCGCCACCGCCTCGGTGAAGTCCATCCAGCTCATCAGCAGCTCGGTGTCGTTGATGTCGGTGGCCGGCGAGAAGGGCACCGAGAAGATCTCGTCCAGCGCGTTGGCCACGGTCGGCTTGGGCAGCTCGTGGGCGTTGACGTCACCGCTGATCGCAAACTTGTAGGAGTAGTAGCCCTTCTTGCAGTTGACGGTCTTGTTGCCCTGCTGCGGGAAGCGCTGAAGGGCCAGCCGAACGGTCGCTGCGGTGTCGCTCATCACCAGGGCCTGCAGCGCTTTTTTGGCGCGACCAAGACGCGTGAGCGGGGTCTCAGGGTCATCGCAGTCGGGAAAGGACCACGGCGGGCAGTCCGGATCGCCGGCGCAGTCGGTCGGGTACTTGTCGTCCTGATCGTAGAGCAGGCTCATGCTGCCGGACGTGTCGACCACCAGGATGACGTTGGGCTTGATCGGCGTGCACTCCCCGTCCAGGCACCCCGACCCGCCCGGGCACGGGATCTCGACGTACGCAAGCCCCAGGCTGTTGCAGACCTTGCGGACCCCGTCTTCACAAAACGGCGGGCCGTCCGGGTCGCACAGCTGGTCGGTGCACTGCCCCAGGTAGCAGATCTGAGCCTCGGCGCACGGCTCCAATTCGAAGGCGCTGCCGTCCTCATTACAGATCTTGATGGATTGGAGCGTTTCACAGGTCGTCGCGCCCTTGATGCACACGTCGTCAATGCAGCCCCCTCCCTCGATGCAGTGCTTGGTCGGGCCACATTTACAAGGCTTTACATCCGGCGTCTCGGGGCCCTCGTCCGCGATGTCCGGCACGTCGTCCGCGGCGTCGGCCGGTGGCGTGGCATCGGTGACATTGGACGTGTCTTGCTCTGGGGTGTCGCTTGGTAACTCATGGATGTCATTGGCTGTTTCTGCTTCGCTCGGCGGTGCCACTTCTACGGGCGCGGGCGCCGGATCGTCTGAGCAGCCGACGATCAGCAGCGTCAGGCAGATCACGACGATTTGCAGCAGATCTTTACAAGATTTACCAGGTTTACTAGCCGACGTACAGTTTACGGTGGACATTAAGACCATTCTGTTTCAAAGTTTACCTGAAGGCACTTGGAAGTGTGTGAGTGGGTATGCAAGTGGAGAGAAGAAGACACCCCCGTAGGGTGCACCTTCTGAGGGGAGTTTTCCCCCAAGAAGGTCAAATGGTCTCAGGTCTCGTGTCCGACGTGTCGGCAGGCGGGGCCTGGATCAACTGCTGGGACGCGCCACCCCATGGCGAGTGGGTGACGTTTACCGTAAGGCCGGATGTGACGGCTGATGCGGTCGAGTTCCAGGGGCAGGTCGTAAGGGCGCTGCCTGACGGTAACGGGACCTCCATCCCAGGGTTTGGAGTCCGTTGGGTTCAGGCACGTTCGAGCGGCTCTCGAGCTGAATTGCGGCGCTTTTTGAGTCGCTTGTTCGGGATCGACACACTGGTCTGGCGCAGAGGGGAAGGGCTCTGCGCCTGGACGCCCGGTGAGTCGCTGTCGCTGGCGGAAACCCAGCAAATGGCAGAAAAGCCTGTGGAAGGAGTGCGTGTAACAACGGGAGGGCATCCCCGGCGGACGGCTACTGTAGCGTCCACCTATCGGACCGACTCTGAGGTCGGGATGCGCTTTCGGTACGATGGGACCCCTGCAGGGGAAGGCGAGCCGCTGCAGAGGGACTACTCGTATGAGCCGGCCGGAACGGGCGGGTACGGATCGACACCGTGCACACCGCCGCCGATTCCTGAGGACGCGAGGGGTTGCGTCTCAAAGGATGAGCGGGGTGCCGACGTCATCCATCTCGTTCCGACCGTTGGCGCTGAGCGGCGCGACATGGTGCGCCTGCTCGCGGATGCCTCAGTCAGCTTCAAACACGAAGGGACGATGCTCAAGGGGCGCGTCACCGACATCAATCATCAAGGCGTATGGGTCGCATCCGGTGAGCGCAGGCTCCCGCGAATCGGCGACATCCTGGCGTTCAGGTACCCGGTTGACTCGACGGGCTTTCAGGTCCGGTTGGTTGGCCAGGTGATTCGGACGTCGGTCGATCGGTCGGCAGGTTTTGCGATGGAGCTGGTCCGGGTCGACGAGCGAGGTCAGCTGGGCGCCTTTCAACTACACCTGAGTCAGTTGTCGCCTTTGGGCTAGCCTGTGGATCCGGCCGCGCCGCCGCTAGAAGGCGCGTTTTGGCCACCACCTGATCCGCCAGCTTCAGCGCCGCTTTTGACAGCAGGCGCTCTTTCAGCTCCCGCCGCTTTCTGTCGTTTTGCCAGACGTTTTCGTCCGTGCGGGCGTGCACGCGCTCGTAGATGGTGAACAGCAGCGTGCCGGAGCGCACGTCGAAGAGCGTTGCCTCCAGGACGCCGGCCGTCTCCAGCGTGTTCATGGGCACGAAGAAGGTGCCCAGGATCGTCAGCGACATGGCGCCCCAGCCGTTGACCCAGTCGCGGTCGACGAAGCGATGGCGATACAGCAGCAGGTACTCGCAGCGGTACCGTGACGCCAGCTCGCGCAGGCCGGGGATCCCGGAGCCGGCGGGCCAGTCGGTGGAGACCTCGGTGGTCACCTCGAAGAGCCGTGAGCCCTCCAGCGCGTCGCTCAGCTCGCCCGGCACATGGGTGACCGGCAGGTCCTTGTCGATCTTGTAGCCCGTCGCGACCGGAACGACGCCGATGCGGGCGCGGTCCTCCAGAAAGACGGGGGCGTCCAGCACCCGGGCGATGTCCAGCTCGCTGATGATCGGCGTCTTGTCGCCCTTGAAGACGTTGGTCTTCAGCGGCTTGGGCGTTTGGAGCGGCAGCGGCTTCATATGGGCGCGCAGGTGGGGTTTGGCCAGGCCACACGCGGTCAGCGTTGTCAGCATGAGCAACATGAGCAGTCTTTGAACGGGGATTGTCACAGCGGTCTCCACATTGGTGTTTCGCCCGACAACGGTCTGAGGCACTCGCTGCTTACACCCCGGGCAACGAGTTTTTCTGGTGGGCGCCGTGGTACGCTTCGCCGTAATGAATCGGGCCGCAATCGCTGCTTTGGTCGCCGCGCTGATAACGGGATGCGGTGAGGACACGGTCGTCTTTGACGGGCTGTTTTTCTCGGTGACGGCCGACCCGGAGATCTCCACGCG
>CAZJHX010000213.1:0-15704 GCA_964545715.1 uncultured Myxococcales bacterium | reverse complement strand
TCGTCGGTGCCCGTGTCGTCGGTGCCCGTGTCCGCCGTCCCGGTGTCGGTCGTCGCGTCACCCGTATCGCTGGTACCGCTGGTGTCCGTGCCGGTGCTCGCCTCTTCAGCGGGACACCCCAACAACAGTGAACCCACAAGTGCGATGCACCCAACCCATCGAAGACTGTTCATTAACCACCTCTGTATAACGCCGCGAGGGCCATCCTACCCAAGGGAAGTTCAGAATCCCAGCGATGTGACGACGTCGGCGGCGGTGGAGGGTCTCAGCTCCGCCTCGCGGGCCAGCATGGCCGTGAGGAGGACGTCCAGCCGGCGGTCCAGATCCGGTCTCGCCTCCGCCAGGCGCGGGGCGTCCTGCATCACCAACGCGCGCATGATCTCCATCGCCGATCCCTGAAACGGCGGGTGCCCACAAAGCGCCTCGAAAAACAGACACCCCAGCGCAAACACGTCCGACCGCGCGTCGATATCGGTGCGCCCATGCACCTGCTCCGGTGAGATGTAGCCAATCGTGCCCAGCAGGGTGCCCGCCGTGGTGATCGGCGCGCCGTCGATCAGCCGCGCCAGCCCAAAGTCCAGCAGCAGCGCAGACCCGCCGTCGTCATCGCTGATCACCAGGTTGGTCGGCTTGATATCGCGGTGAATGATGTTGCGCTCGTGCGCATACGCCACCGTGCCCGCGACCCGCAACGCAAACGCCAGAAACGTGTCCTGGTCCAGCGGTCCGCGCCCCGCAAACCACTCCGATGCCGGCTCCCCCGGCACCCATTGAGTCGCCAGAAAGCACAGCCCCGTCGCGGTGGTTCCGTGCGCCACATACGGGGCGATTCCAGGGTGTTTCAGGTCCTGCAAGAGGCCCACTTCACGCTGAAAACGCGCGATGTCTTCGGGATCCGGGCGATGCAGCATCTTCAGCGCCACCTGCTGCCCGGTGACCAGATCCTGCCCTTGATACAGCGTCGCCGGGTCCGCCTGCCCGACCCGCCGGCCCACCGCAAAGCGGTCGCCGATCACCAACTGCGCGCCCGCAAACAGCAGCTCGCGCAGATGGTCCAAATCGTTGATACGCCCCAGTTTCTCGCCCGGTTCCTGCGCTGATGCTCGCCCGCCCGCGCCGCTGTCCAGCCACGCCGGCACCACGACTTTGGGCCCGGTGGGCGCAGGGGCCGCAACCTGCTCCACAGCCGCCGCAAACCGATACCCGCGCTTGGGCACCGTCTCGATGTACGTCGGCTCCCGCGGGTTGTCGCTCAGGGCCCGCCGCAGCTTGCGAATCGTCTGAGTCAGCGCCTCTTCGTTGACGAACGTGTCCGGCCAAAGACCCGCCAGCAGGGCCTCGCGCGTCACCAACTGGCCGGCGCGCTCCACAAAAAACGTCAACGCATCGAGCACCTTGGGCTGCGCGGGCACGATGGCATCCTCGCGGCTAAGCCGAGACTCCTCGGGCTCGAACTCGAACTCTCCAAACCGATATCGCGCCATGGCGCTATTGTTACTCCGCGCCCGGCCCGCCGCCAAGGTCACTTGGGCTTGGGTGGGGCGTTGATCGCGTCGATGGTGCGCCGTGCGGTGTTTCGTACGGCCTCAGCGAGCTCCGAATCGGCGATCTTCTGCAGCGCCGCCAGGGAGTCCGTGTCCTTCATCTTTGCCAACGCCCCCATGGAGATCATCAGGTAGGCGGGATCCTCGGTGTCGCCCAGAATCCGTCGAAACGTGCCCGCCGTGGACGGCGCCGCGACATCGGCCAGCCCGCCCAGAATCGCCAGCAAGTACTCCTGGGGCGTGTCCTGTGAGAAGTACGCGTCCGACAGCATCTTCAGCCCGTCCTCGCCGCCCAGCTTGGCCACGCCGTACGCCGAGTTGACCCGCACGCCCCAGTCCTCGTCGGCGCCCATCGCCGTTCTCAGCGGGGCCAGGGCGTCGTCCGTGCCGATCACCGCCACCGCGTGCGATGCCGACCGGCGCACCAGCATGTCTTTGTCCTCCGCCAGCGCCTTGCCCAGCGCCGGCAGGGCCGCCGGATCCCCGATCTGCTCCAGCAGACCCGACGCCAGAAAGCGCGCCTCCGCCCCGGCGCTGCCAGACAGCGCCTCCACGAGCATCTTCACCCCCTCGGGGCCCTTGGCCTTCAGCCGGCGCGACAGGTCCATGAAGGTCTTGCCGCCGTACGCCGCGGCGCCCTTCCCCGCCAGGGTCTCAAAGGCTTCCGACAGGTCCGCGATGTCTTCTACGCCGGCGCCCTTCAGCTTCTCCAGCGCCTCGTCCCGCGCGGCATTTGCCGTGGCCACCGCCGCCTTCAAGGCATCACGCTCCGCGGTCAGCGCGGCCACCTGCTTTTCCAGCGCCGGGTCGGCGGCAGCGACGGGTGTGGCAGGCGTGGGCGCGGGGGTCGGCTTGGATGGGGTTGCGAGCTCGGCGGCGGGCGGCGTCTTCTCCGCCGGTGTCGCGGCCACGGGCGCGGGCGCTTGGGGCGGTGCAACCGCCTTCTTCACCGGCGATGTGTGCTCCCGGGGCGCCAACTGAAAACCAAAAACCAGGCCAAGCGCAAGGCAGCTGCCACCGATCACGAGCTCTCGAGTCATGAGAGACATCCAACACGTTGAATAGGATGTGTGCAAATGCGAGGGCCCGCCCGGCGCCGGAGGTCCAACCACGCCGCGGCCTGGTGAGGGCTGACCGGAGGTGGTGGTGGTGGCGCGACATGTTTCGACCGTGGCGGTCGAGACGGGCCCTCGCTCGGAGAAGGAGTGCTGCGGATTACGCGAAGACGAACCCGGCGACGACCATCCAGACGCCCAGGCCGATAGCGAAGAGACCCAGCGCGCCCTGCTTGGGCGCAAGTCGCACGATCGTCTGGTCCATCTTGGCCTGCGCGGTTGTGTCTTTGATGAAGGTCTTCAAGACGCCGACGCCAAGCAACAGGCCCAGGGCCAGCTCGACGATGCCCACGGCCAGGAAGCTGACCCAATAAACCGGGGCCACGCTGAGCATGCCGATATTCAAAATGGCGGAGATGATGGTCCACACGCCCCAAAGGGCCGAAATCGCGCCCATCCAGCCCTGGTAGGGCGAGATCTTATCGATGAGCTTCTTCGCGTCCGGCTTCTTCGCGATCACGAGACTCGCAGCACCGAGAAGACCCAAAGCGACAAGCCATGCACCAGTAACCAAACCCATTTATTACCTCCGAAAAGTAGTTATTTCTTCTTCGCCAAACACCATGGGAACCGTCGCCCCGGCGCCTGTGACGGCGCGGTGACCGCGGGGTGATCTTTTGGTGATCAGCCTCAGGTGGTGCGATTGTGGGGTTTCGATGCGCGGCTTTTTGGCCACTTTTCTGATTTTGACGGCGACTCTGGCGACGCCCGGCGCCCATGCGTGGCCGCGTCCCGACTCCCCGACGGGCCGACTGCTGCAGCCCGTACTGGACGTCTGGCCCGCGCTGGCTCAGGACGATCTCGCGCGAGCGGCTCACCTCTTCGGTGTCACGGATTACCGCGCTGCTGCGGAGGTGCTCAAGGCGTGCGCAGCCTCGGATCAGGCAGCCGCCGCATCGTGCCTGCTTGCCCTGGCGGCGCAGCGCGACCGCTCGATCGCGCCGTCCCTGCGCGCGCACCTAAGAACATCGGCGCGCCCCATGGTGCTGGCGGTCGCAGCAGCCACGCTCGGGGCCTGGCACGACACGTTCAGCCACGCCACGCTGATGCAGGCGCTGCTGTCGGGGCGCGGAGACGCACGCAGCCAGCTCGCGCTGATCACCGCATTGGATGCGCTGGACCGTCCATGGGAGCAGGTCTACTTTCGGTTGGCGCTGCCCTTCATCAGCGACGCCGACGTGCGCCTGGCGATGGCCGCGCGGCTGGTCAGCACGACCCCCTGGGATGTGCGACCGGCGATGGCGAGCCGCCTGACCAGGGCTCTGGAGCACGCCACCACCCACGCGCCAGCGGACGCCATGGGCTCATACCGCGCGCAGCTGGCGGTATGGGGCCTGACGCGCGGCATCCCGGAAGAGTGCCAGGCCGTGCTGTGGTCGCTGAACGGCGCGTCCTGGGCGACCCCGGCGACGTGGCGCGCCGTCGGTCCCCAGTGCGCGCGCATCGGGGGCCCGCGCAACGGCATCGAGGTGGCTGTGCAGAAGGCCCCCCGCTTCCCCGAGCGACCCGGTTCCGGGCTGCCCGTGGCCAACGAGACGTGGCTGCGTGACCTGGGTGTACGACACAGCCTCTGGCCGTCACGGCCCAGCGCCCCGGCAAAGCTGGCCTGGCTGCTCAACGACAAGGCCCGGCGACGCTTCGGCGCAAGCGTCGCCTGGAGCCCCGCGGCAGCCGCACAGCTGGCCGGACCCACGCGCCTGGCCCGACCTTCCGCGGCGGCGATGGAGCGCGCGGCGGCCGGCCAAACGTATCCGGACGACTTCGACCGCTTCGACCCGCAGCTGGACCAACCCACATGGTGGCCGAGAGGGCTGCAGCTGACCATCGACGACGGCCCGCGCCCCGCAGCGATGCACGCGATTCTGGACGTATTGGACCAGCACGGGGTCAAGGTGACCTTCTTTCTCGTGGGACGCACCATGGCGCGCCGGTGGCTGGAGCAGCCCAAGCAAACCGGCGACCTGCTGCGGCGCGTCGTGGACGGCGGACATGCCATCGGCTTTCACGGCATGGACCACTTCACAGAGCCGCACCTGCACATGCGCGCGTGGCGGCCCGAGCAAATCCGGGACAGCGTCGCCCTCTTTCGCCGCGTGCTGACGTTGGCGCTGGGCCGCCAATACCCGGTCGTCTTTGGCCGACTGCCAGGCGGAACACGATCCGGCAGCGACCGCATGCGCCACGCGTTTCACCTGTCGGGCCTGCGGGCGCCCCTTCGCTGGAATGCGGGGGCTCCGGACTGGGAGCGCGGGACAGCGCCCGAGCGCCTGATCGAGCTGGCCGCTCGGTGGTCGGCGCGCGCTCCCCAGCCGGTAGTCGTGCTACTGCACGAGTATGTGGAGCTGGCGGACGAGCTGGACGCGTTCCTCACAGCGCTGCGGTAACATCGGGGCGTGGGCCCTATCACCATCGGCGTCATCGTCGCGCAGCTGGTCGTCGTCTTCGGCTTCCTGCTGGTCGACCGCCGTCGGCCGACCACCACCATGGCGTGGCTGCTGGCTGTGCTGCTGATCCCTGTGGTCGGGGTGGGGCTCTATCTGCTGATCGGGCGCGAGCCGATGAGGCGGCGCAAGTTCAAGCGCCTGGAGACGGCGCAGAGCCGCGTTGAGAAGGTGCTGGAGCGTTGCCGGGCCTGGCACCCGGCCGACTGGCGGGCCGCGGACGACGACGCTCGAACACGCTCGCTCCTGGCGCTGGGCAACAAGGTGGCTGAGACGCCGGCGACCCCTGGAAACCGCTGCGGGGTGCTCGAGGACGGCAACGAGACATATGCCGCGATGATGCGGGAAATGGACCAGGCCAAGGACCACATCCATCTGGAGTCCTACATCATTCAGGACGACGAGGTGGGCCGCCGTTTTCGGGACAAGCTCACGGACCGGGCAGCCGCCGGCATCGAGGTGCGCGTCGTCTACGACGCCGTGGGATCGCTTGCGCTGCCGGACAGCTTCTGGGCGCCGCTGGTAAAGGCGGGCGGGGAGTTCGCCGTCTTCAATCCACTGGGCCCCTTCAGCCGGTTTCGGCGCGGCGACCGAATCAACTTCCGCAACCATCGCAAGATCATGGTCGTGGACGGGCTGGTCGGCTTCACGGGCGGCATGAACATCGGCAACGAGTACGCCGACGGCTGGCGAGATGCCCACCTGCAACTTCACGGCCCCGCCGTGCTGGCGCTGCAGCGCGCTTTTGCCGAGGACTGGCTGTACGCAAGCCCCAAACACGGAGAGCTGAGCGACTCCGACCGCTACTTTCCCGAGCAGCCGCTGTTGCACCCGGGGGACGCGCGTGTGCAGGTGGTCGACTCGGCCCCGGACAGCCCCTGGAGCCCGATCCACCGCATGCTGGTGCAGGCGATCGCGTCCGCGACCGAGCGCGTGTGGCTGACCAGCCCGTACTTCATCCCCAGCGAGGTACTGGAGGAGGCGATCACGAGCGCCGCTCTGCGCGCGGTGGATGTGCAGATTATCGTGCCGGGGGAAAACGACCTGGGGCTGGTCGCGGTCGCAGCCGCCGGCTATTTCGAACCGCTGCTGGAGGCCGGGGTGCACATCCATCGGTATCGCGGCATGGTGCACGCTAAGACGCTGGTGATCGATGACTGGGTCACTGCGGTCGGCTCAGCCAACATGGACATGCGGTCTTTTCGGCTCAACCGCGAGGTGACCGCCTTTGTGTTCGACTCGGCCGTGTGCGCCAACGTGGCCGAGCTCATCGAGGGCTATCGCGAAAACTCCGATGCCGTGCTGCTGGGGCCGGTCCCGTATTGGCGCCGTATTGCGCGGGCGGGCGCGCGGCTGCTGTCACCGCTGCTGTAGAAAGTCGAGAAGCGCCGCGTTGAAGCGCTCGGGCGCCTCACTGTGGACGAAGTGGCCGGCGCCCTCGATCAGCTCCAGGCGCGAGCCGGGCAAGTCCTTGTGGGCCATTTTGGCGACCAGCGGCGGCATGATCGGGTCGCCCGCGCCGAACACGACCATCGCCGGCGGGTAGCCGCCCTCGGGAGGGCCCGCGGTCTGCGCTTTGATGATAAACGGCAGGTCGCGACGCAGGCTACGGTAATAAGCAAACGCGCAGCTGATCGACCCGTCGGTCTGAAAGGCGCGCACGAAGCCGGTGAGGTCCGCTCTGGTGCACGAGTCGCGCTGCACGGACCAGTAGTCGAAGATGCCGCCGACAAAGCCCATCGGGTCCCGGTAGAAGCGCCGCTCGGGCAGGCTTGGCAGATTGAAGAAGTAGATGTGCCGCGGCCGCCATGGGAGGAAGCGCTTGAACGGCGCGTTGACCAGCACCGCACGGTCGATGACGTCACGGCGGGTGAGCATCATCGCGCTGAGCAGCACGCCGCCCCAATCGTGACCGACGATGTCGGCGCGATCGTAGCCCAGCGCGTTGATCAGCTCGGCGATCTCCACCGACATGGTGCTGACACGATAGTCACCGTGCGCCGCGCCGGGGACCGGCTTGTCGGTGCCGCCGTACCCCTTGAGATCGGGCGCGATGACACGATAACCGGCCTGCACCAGCGCGTCCTCGTTGTGCCGCCAGCTGGCGCTGTTTTCAGGAAAGCCGTGCAGCAACACGACCGGCCGGCCCTCACCGACCGTGCGCACGTTGTAGGTGATGCCCGCGGCGGTGACCCGCTTCGTGGTCACGGAGCGCAGGCGTCCACGTCGAAGCCGGCGGCCTCATACGCGGCGCGCGACTCCACGTCCGCAGCGTAGATCGCCTCCAGGTCGATGGGCGGGATGTCGGTGCCCAGCGCCTCGTTGATCGCGTCGATAAAGACCTGCGACATGGCCGCATAGCCCGTGTCCGTGAAGTGCACGCCGTCCAAACCCAGCAGCCCGCCAAAGACCTTGCTGGTCAGCAGGTGCTCACCGACCTGCACTCCGTTGGCGACCAGGTCCTGCGTCTGCGTGTAGGTGTCGACGATGTGCACGTTTTCGTACTGCGCGGCCAGCACGGTCATCGCGGCGTTGGCGTCCACGGCGCGCTGCTCGACCTCGGCGATCAGCTCCTCACCGTTCTCCACGCCCAGCTCCTTCATGCGCTTGCGGGCGAAGTTGGTCGCCGGCAGAAGGCTGGGCTCGGGCAACGTCGCCAGAAAGACCTCGGCGCCCGTGGCTGCCATACGGCCCACCAACTCCTCCAGGTCGGCCTCCAACTCCGCCAGCTCGGTCATGTCGCTGGGGTCCACGATGTCCTCGCCGACGATGGCGTTGATGATGTCGTTGCCGTACAGGTCCGTGGTGACGATCAGTGTGGGCTTCAGGGCCTCGGCCATATCCAGCTGCGTCATGGAGATGGGTCCCAGAAACTCGCCGTGCGGGTCGTAGACCATGTGCGACATGAAGTTGCCGCCCAGATCATCCTCGTCGGGACCGTGCACGATGTCGCGCAGCTTGTTGCCGCCCACGGCCAGGTTGCGCACCTCGATGTCGGCATCCACGCGAGCGTATTGGTAGCCGAACTTGCCGCTCTCGGGGTCCGCCAGCTTGCCGAAGATCTCGGCCGACGACTCGGTCACGAAGTCGACAAGGCTGGGCGGCACGCAGTCCGGCGGGGGCCCGATGTCGGCGGTGGTGATCTGCGGCAGAAACTCGGGGTGAAACAGCGGCAGGCCGACCCAGCCGCCCATCTGGCGGGCGATCAGCGCCGGTGGGCTCATCAACGAGCCGTGATAGGTCGGTGTGCCGCGCTGCACGCCCTGGGTCAGGCTGGCTCCGATGCCCACCACGCGGGCAAAGCGCGGGTCCAGAGGCGCGTCGTACGTGAAGATCTCGCCCAGCGACGTGGTCTCGTCATCGAGCTCAACCACGACCTCGACGGGGCCGCCCTCGCCGTGTCCCTGCACCATCATGGTGAGCTCGCTGTCGCCGGCGGTCAGGTTGATGGCGTTGACGCCGCCCAGTGTCACGCCGGTCACCGACTCGGGGTCGATATCATCGACCGGCAGGGTCAGCGTGACCTCGTAGTAACCGGCGGCGCTCCCGGACGCAGGCGTCAGCGACGGCACCTCGGGCTCGGGCGTCGGTTCGGGTTCGGGGTCCGTCGTGGACTCGGGCTCCGGCTCGTCAACCGGCGGCGGGGTGTCCACCCCATCATCACCACACGCACCAACAAAGACAGCTACAGCCAGCCACAACAAAAATGAACGGTGATTCATGGCGGCGACACCTTATCGATTTACTGGGTGCACTTCAACGATCCTGCCGTGACGTGCCCGGGACGCACGACGAGGCGCACGCTGGTGGTATCGGGGCCGGTCCACCCGAAGCCCGCGACCTCGCACCCCTGGTGTGTCGGGTGCTTCACGTGCACGATCACCTCGCCGGGCGGCACGTTGAAAAAGAAGAGCCGGGCGTTGGTCGACGTCTCCGTCCGCTCGGCGATCGGCACCCCGGCGGGGTTCAAATACGTGGCCACGGCGTCCCCGGCGGGCTCGATGGTGACCGTCGCGCCGTCCAGCATCTGCTCCACGACATCCACGCCGATCTGCGTGAACACGGCCATGCCCACGTGCCCCATCCCCTCGTCCGGCGTGATGTTGACCACGGCGGGGATCAGCTCCGCCTCCGCTGTCGTCGCGTGCGCGGACGTCAGGGGGAAGATGATGTCCTCGGTGCGGGTCTCGACCATGATCAGCTCGGGAAAGTAGCCGTCCTCCATGTACGTCAGGATGACCTGCTCGTTGCCCGGCACGCCGTCCAGCGTGTAGATGCCGTCGGCGTCGCTCAGCGTGCAGTCGATATCGTCCCGGCCGTCCACGCAGACCTCGATGCCCTCGACCGGCGCGTCACCGACCAGGTTGCGGATCTTGCCGGTGACGCTGACGGTCGGCGGCGGGGGCGGCGGCTCGACGTCCTCTTCGACCTCGGGCTCGACCGCGTCAACGGCGACGACGTCGACGGGATCGGGGTCGACCGTACTGGTGCATGAGGCCAGCAGCATCAGCGCTGCGGCAAAACGAATTGGGGCACGCATCTTGGGAGGATAATTTCAGAACCACCGTGGCGTCGACTAAGATCGAACTATGGCGCTCAGTGTGCATACCGAACTGGGCCGGCTGCGCGAGATCGCGATCCATCAGCCGGGCCCCGAGCTGGACCTGATGACGCCGGACAACATCGTCGCCTACCGCCAGGCCGACGACGGCACCTTTGTCCAAAACCGCAACTACCTGCTCTTTGACGACCTGGTGTTCTTGTCCAAGCTGCGCGAGGAGCACGAGCAGATCATCAAGGTGCTGCGCGCCACCTGCGGGCACGCCGACACCCACCAGATCCGCGACCTGCTGCGCACCCTGCTGCACGACAACACAGCGCGCGCGCGGGTTGTCAGCGACGTGGCCGCGCTGGAGCGCAGTGTCTGGGGCTGGGACCTGACCGAGGCCGACCGGGGCGCCCTGCTGGAGCTGGACCCCCACAACCTGCTGAAGACCCTGGTGCGCGGTACGATGCGCGACGGCCGCCGCATGTTGAAGTGGCCCATCCCCAACCTGATGTTCACGCGCGATCTCGCCGCGGTCGTCGGCGAGTCGGTGCTGCTCGCGTACGCGCGGAAGCCCGGGCGGCGGCGCGAGATGCTCATGATGCGCGCGCTGTTTGAGCACCACCCACGCTTTGCGGGCGTGCGCCTGCTGGATATCGGCGGCAAGGTGGCGGCGCCGGCCATCGAAGGCGGTGACGTGCTGGTCTTGTCGCCCACCAAGGTCGCCATCGGCGTGGGCGAGCGCACGAACCTGGAGAGCGCCACGGCGGCCGCGGAGCTGCTGTTGGAGCACGAGGTCGAGCACGTCTATCTGGTCGAGCTGAGCGCCCAGCGGTCCACAATGCACCTGGACACGGTGTTTACGCTGGTCGACCCCACCACGTGCCTGGTGTACGCGCCGCTGATCCTGGCGGCGGACGGAGCGCGGGTCACGTCCCTGGAGCGAGGCGCCAAAGCACGGGCAAGAAAGGGCACCCTGCTGGACGTCCTGGCAGCCGACGGCATGCCGACCGAGCCGATCCCGTGCGGCGGCGACGACCCGGTGCTGCAGTCACGTGAGCAGTGGAGCGACGGGGCCAACGCGTTTGCCCTGGCGCCGGGCAAGATCCTGCTTTACGGCCGCAACGAGCACACGCTGCGGGACCTGAACGCGCGCGGCTTCGAGGTGATCAGCCCCGACGGCTACTGCCGCAACGCGGCGATGTTGCTGGGGGACGAGAGCCGGCGGGTGGTGATCGCGATCGACGGCTCAGAGCTGAGCCGGGGTCGGGGTGGGCCGCGGTGCTTGACGCTGCCGCTGCGCCGAGACGCGCTTACCGTTTGACGACGACCCACGGGGTGGCGATGTCACCCGGGTGCGCGATGTCGTCCGGAACCGTGATGGTCACCTCGTTCAGCTCACGCTCTGTGACGCGCGCCTCGCCCAGCAGCTCGCGGCGGGAGGCGGGATCCACGACGACCAGCCGGTAGCCGCCGCCGAAGCCGCGCATTCGTAGCTCGCCCTTCTCGTCGGTGCGGGCGTCGCCGTCGGTGCGCCACTGAGCCAGCAGGTCGCGCAGGGCAAAGAACGCGGGCTTGGGCTCGCCGGCGCGGTGGAAGAGGCCGCCGCCCGAGATATAGGCGCCGGCGTCCACGGCGTCGCGCCACGTGATGGCGTTGACGGCGGCGCGGCTGAAGGCCGTGATGTAGAAGGCGCGCAGGTACACGGCCTGAAGCGGGGGGGACCAGCGACGGGTCCAGTAGCCGGCCATGGTCGGGTCGGTGGGGTGCACGCTGCTGGGCACCGAGACGCCGGTGATGTGGATGGGCTTGTTGGCCAGGGAGACCTCGTCCATGCTGGCGCCGATGTCCTTCAGGGTGCGCCGCGGCAGGGTCCAGGAGTCGGTGTAGCCGTTGTAGTAGTACTGCAGGCCGACGATGTCGAAGTCGACGCCCGCTTTCTCCAGGCGCTCGGCAAAGTAGAGCGGCTTGAGGCCCGGAGCACCCCCGAGCGGGTTGTTGAAGCTGACGAGAATCGGCGTGAGCGGGTCGACGTCACGCAGGCCTCGGGTGGCGGCGGCGGCCACCTTGATCAGCATGTCGGGGGCGCCGCCCATCGCTGCGGTCCACTCGCTGTTGGGCTGGTTGACGGCCTCCCAGTAGGCCACGTGACCGCGCAGCTGCTCGGCCACGGTGCGCACATGCTTGTCGACGGCGTCCAGCAGATCGACCTTGCTGAGGCTGCGTACCCACTCGGGCGTACGGCGCGGCGACATCCAGACGGCGGCGGAGCCACGCGCGGAGACGCCCATCTTGGGCAGAATATCCAGTCCGTAGGCGCCCGCTGCGGCGCCGGAGGTCCACAGGTCGGGCTCAGGCTCGGTGGACTGCCAGTCCAGCGCTGCGGCGGTGTGGTTGACGCCGATGCGCAGCAGCTCACCCCAGACGCCGGCGTCGAAGGAGGCGGCCACACCGAAGTGAAAGTCGCGTGTCTGCTGGACCCAGCGTACCTGGGCGCCGGGAATGGGGACACCGGACGTGTCGACGACGCGCACCAGCAGCTCGCCTTTGCGCACCTCTTCGATGCGCTTCTCGGCGGCGGTCAGGTAGGCCACGTCCTCAGCATCCAGGTAGTCGGGCCACGCCAGCGTCGAGGTCGGCTCGTCCAGCGGCTGCACCGGACGGACGGTCTCGAGAAGCGGCCCGGCGCAGGCGGACGACACAAAGGATGCGATGAGCAGGGTGAACAGAGCGGGTTTCGTCGGTCGCATAGGGTCACGTTCCGCCGCGGATCAGAGCCTGTCAAAAACATCATGGTTTCGTTAGGATCTCCGCCATCTGGGGGTGCCATGTCTGTTTGTGTACGCGCGCTGTTGCTGGCTGTGTTGATCGCGCTTTTGGGAGCCTGTGGCGACGACGAGGGCGGCGAAGATGTCGTGTTGGTCTACGACACGACGACAACCGCCACCGGGGATGAGACGTCGGATACCGACGATGGGACCGGCACCGCCGACACCGGCGAGGACACCGGCGACTCGACGTCGGACACGGGCACAGCGGACACTGGGACCGGTTCGACAGGCTCGACAGGCGCGGACACGGACGGCACGGCGGACACGGGTGGCGAGACCGACGGGCAGGAGGCGCTGGAGCTGACGGTGACGCCGCCCGCAGTCGACTTCGGCTCTACGACGATCGGCCAGTCCAAGGGCGCGTTCTTCGTGATCCAGAACACGGGCACCGAGAAGCTGAATATCGTCAGCGCCAAGATCATTGACGGCGAGGGCAAGGGCTTCAGCTACACCGATGACGCGCCGACCGGGCTGATGGTGCCGACCGAAAAGCGCAACGTGGACCTGACGTTTGTGACGGCCAAGGTCGGGTCATCGACGGCGACGATCGAGTTTGTGACGCAGCCGGCGCTGCCCGCGAAGCTGACCGTGTTCTTGAAGGCGATCGCCACGGTCCAGGCGTCCAATGTGACGACGGAGATCTATTCGACCCTGCCGGGCGTCGGCTTCGGTCCGGTGCTGGTGGACGATGCGCCGTCGCTGGGCTTCGATATCGTGAACCAGAGCACCGATCCCATCGAGATCAGCGCGCTGGCGTGGCAGGGCGGTGGCGGGCCGTTCTCCTTCAAGACGGCGACGGATATCCCGGCGCTGCTGGGTCCAAGCACCAAGGTCGAGGTGACGGCGACCTATGCGCCGACGGGGGCCGGGGCGGACGCGGCCGTGCTCGAGGTGACGACGAACTCCGCCAACACTCCGCTGCTGCTGGTGCCGTTTTCGGGCACGGCCTACACGGGCAAGTGCGCGGGCAAGCTCAAGTGTGCGCCCGGCAAGATGGACTTCGGCGCCGTGCCCACGTCGCTGACCAAGGCGCTGACGCTGACGTGCCGCAACGCCGGCAACGGCCCGCTGCTGATCACCCAGGTGACCGCGGATCTGAAGGCAGCGGACGGGTTTGAGGTCACCGTGCCGGACACTCCGGCCAGTCTGGGCGCGGGCGAGGGCATCGGCGTGCAGGTGCTGTTTACACCCAAAAACCTGGTCAACGAGGCTGGTGGGTCGATCACCATCAAGTCCAACGACTGCGACAACGGGTCCACCAAGATCACGGTCTCCGGTGCGGGCAAAGAGCCCGCGGCGCTGGTCGACTGCATCCAGCCGGGCACCTTTACGCCCAAGGTGGAGTGGGAGTGGACGGCGGCCGAGGGCGGTCCTGTGCCGGGCAACGTGCACATGGCGCCCATCGTGGTCAGCCTGGACGACGACGACGGAGACGGCGACGTGGACAGTCAGGACATCCCCGAGGTGGTGTTTGTGGCACACAACAACGCGCTGGCTGAGCTGAACGACGACAGCCCCGGGGTGCTCGCGGCGGTTCATGGCAGCGACGGCACCCTGATGTGGTCGTCGGATGCCGCGGCGGTGCCGACCTGGGGCGGCAACATCGCGGCCGTCGAGCTGGATGGGGCGCCCGGTCCGGAGATCATCGCCATCGAGTACTCCGAGTCGCCTGCGGGCCAGAAGTGCCCCAACGTGCCGGCGATCCTGCCCGCGCAGTTCTGCGGCAAGTATCTGTCGGGGCGGCTGCTGGCGTTTCATGGGGCGGACGGCTCGCTGTTCTGGAAGAGCGAGCCCTTCAGCGGCGCGATGACCGACCTGACAAACTTCGGTGCGCCCGCGGTGGCGGACCTCGACAGCGACGGCGTGGCGGAGATCATTCTGGGAAACCACGCTTTCAACGGCCTGAACGGGCAGCTGCTGTGGGTCGGCCAGGCGGGGCGCGGCAATGACGGGCACGGCTTCATGTCCGTGGTGGCGGATGTCGACGGCAACGGCATCGTCAACGTGGTGGCCGGCAACACGGCGTACAACGAGAACGGGTCCATCCTCTGGACTGCCACGATCGGCGACACGCACGGCACGGCGGTGGCTGACTTCGACAACAACGGCTCGCTGGAGGTCTTCATCAACGCGCCCAACGGCAACGCGGTCATCGTGGCGGGCGTCACGGGCAACAAGATCGCGGGCCCCCAGAGCACCGGCATCATCGGCTGCTGCACAGCGGCGCCGGCGGTGGCGGACGTGGCGGGCGGCACGGCGGGCCTGGAGATCGTCCTGGTGGCCGACGACCACCTCAAGGTCTACGACAAGGACTTGAACCTGCTGTGGGAGCGCGCGGTGAACGACCCGACGGGCGCGTCAGGCCCGGTGACTTTTGACGTGGGCGGTGACGGCATCGCCGAGGTGATCTACGCGGACGCGGACGCGCTGCTGGTGCTGCGGGGCACGGACGGCAAGATCATGATGGAGGCCGAGCGCACGAGCGGGACAGGCATCGATCTGCCGGTGGTCGCGGACGTCGACGGCGACGGCCACGCCGAGATCCTGGTCGCGCAGGAAGGCACGGGCGCGGGGCTGAGGCTGTACGGAGACGACGGCGACCTGTGGGCAGGTGCGCGACGGATCTGGAACCAGCACTCGTATGCGTCAGGAGCGATTTACGACAGCGCGGTGGCGCCGGTCGGAGGATGGACGGACACGTTGGGTCCGCTGCTGCTCAGAGGCACCCCGGCAAGCTGTAAGTAGCTGCCGGGGCCCGAGCGCTCGATCAGGGCAGGTAGCCGCCGTCGGCCCACGCCTGAACGGTCGCCTTCTGCTCGGTGGTCAGACAGCCTGCGCCATCCGGGTTGTCTTTGCAGCCCGCGCCCTGGGGCATGGTGCCGTTGTTGATGCGATGCACCGAGCAGCTCTTCTTGTCTGTGGTGTCGCCGCACTGGCCGCCGGCGGCTTTGTCGCCGTCATCCAGGTTGTCCGCCAGGTTATGGCCGCCCGCGCCGGCGCCGTTGTGGCAGAAGCCGCCGCTGCACTTCTCGGCGAAGATGGGCTGCACGTCGCTGGCGTAGCTGACGCCGCCGCCGCCGGTGTCGGTGGTGTCGTCGCCGGTATCGGTGGTGTCGTCGCCGGTCGTGTCGGTGGTGTCCGTGGTGTCGTCGCCGGTCGTCTCGTCGCCGGTCGTGTCGTCGCCCGTCGTCTCGTCGCCGGTCGTGTCCGTGGTGTCGTCACCCGTG
>CAZJHX010000212.1:0-15732 GCA_964545715.1 uncultured Myxococcales bacterium | reverse complement strand
CGGAGTCTATTCCGCGCGATCAAATGCGGAACGAACTTCCGGCATCAAGAACTAGATGACAAATCTGACAGGCTTTCTCGTTCGGTCGCTACCCTTTGTATTAACGATCCTGGTGATAGGCGGCTGCGCGGAAGAGCCGGCCCAGGGCAATCAGGGAGAGCTGGCCCAGCCCGCCGAACCCGAGAATAAAGCCCCGGTCGCTTTGACCACCGGCACCCTGGAAGCGGTCGCCGGCAAGACCGTGACGCTGGATGCGGCACAATCCGCCGATCCCGACGGGGACGCACTCACATACGCGTGGACCCAATCGTCCGGCACCACGGTCACCCTCGATGATCCCGCCTCCGCGACGGCGACCTTTACGGCTCCGATGGAGGTCACGACCTTGACCTTCCAGTTGGTGGTGAGCGACGACGAGGACTCGGCGAGCGCGGAGTCCACCGTTTTCATCTCAAATGAGGCGCCTATCGCGGTCGTTGCAGCGCCCGAGACCGTGGAGGGCGGCGCTGAGGTCAAGCTCGACGCGTCCGGCTCTTCGGATCCGGACGGCCATGAGGTCACCTGGAAGTGGACACAAACCGCGGGTGATCCGGTCGCGTTGAGCGATGACACGTCCGCGACACCGACCTTCACCGCCCAGGCCACCAAGGGCACCGTCGCGTTTCAGGTCCTGGTTTCGGACGGCATCGAGGAGGGCACGCCTGCGACAGTCGTGGTCGCCATCGCCAACCACCCGCCGGTTGCTGCAGCGGGCGCAGACAGCGACGTCGCCGGCGGCGTAATCGTCACCCTGGACGGCTCCGAGTCCTCCGACGAGGACGGCGACGCGCTGACCTATCAGTGGGTGCACCTGGCCGACGAGGCCCAGGCGACGCTGATCATCACCGGATCCGACACCGCAACGCCCAGCTTCGTGGCGCCCATCGCCAAGGGCCAGATCAAGCTGCGCCTGGTCGTCAACGACGGCGAGGCCGACTCCCAAGCGGACGATGTGGTCGTCTCTGTACTCAACAACGCCCCCGTGGCCAACGCGGGCGAGCCGCAGGTCGTCGGCAGCGGCGCAGTCATCAAGCTGGCCGGCTCGGCCACAGATGCGGACAACGACCCCCTGACCTATGCCTGGACGCAGCTCGCAGGCCCCGAGACCCAGCTGAGTGGCGCCGACACGGCCGAGCCGACCTTCACTGCACCCGCCGGTCCGGCGGTCCTGGAGTTTCAGTTGATCGCCTCCGACGGTGAGCTCGAGAGCGCTCCCGCCACCGTGCAGATCAGCGTAGACAACACGCCCCCCGTCGCCGACGCGGGGCAGCACCAGGCCGTTGATGCCGCCGCAGCGGTGACCCTGGACGGCTCCAAGTCCACCGACGCCGACGGCGACGCCCTGACGTACACATGGACCCAGGTGCTTGGGCCCGAGACGGAGCTCTCCGACGCGACCGCGTCCGCCCCCACGTTCACTGCGCCTGCCGAGAAGGCCGCGCTGGTGTTCCAGCTCATCGTCAACGACGGGACCGTCGACAGCGCTCCGGCGGTCGTCCAGATCCACGTGGACAACCAGCCGCCCACCGCCGACGCCGGCGATGACCAGCAACTCAAGGGCGGGACCGCCGCAGTCATCGACGGCTCCGGCTCCAGCGACCCGGACGGCCAGCCGCTGACGTACGAGTGGACCCAGACGGCCGGGACCCCGGTTGAGTTCGTCAACGACGGCGCCACCATCAGCTTTGACACGCCCACCACGCGCGTAGAGCTCGTTTTTGAGTTGACCGTGTCCGATGGCTTCGCGGACAGCGCGCCCGACAGCGTCTCGCTGCACATCGACAACGTTCCACCCGTGGCCGACGCCGGCGACGATCAGTCCGTCAAGGGCGGCGCCGCGGTCACGCTGGACGCCACCGCCTCGTCCGACGCGGATGACGATCCGCTGACGTACAGCTGGACCCAGGTGGAAGGCCTGCCGGTGTTCCTGTTGGCCGGCGACACCAGCACCGCCAGCTTCACCGCTCAGCCGGGGGCCGGCGCGCTGCGCTTTGAGGTCACCGTCAGCGACGGCATCACGACCAGCCCGGCCGACTCGGTCTGGATCCACGTGGACAACACGCCGCCGGTGGCCGAGGTCGCACAGCCTGAGCAGCAGGTCGCCAAGGGGGATACGGTCGTCTTGGACGCGCAGCCCTCCAGCGACGCTGAAGAGGACGAGTTGACCTATCAGTGGACCCAGATCGCCGGCACCGAGGTGGAGCTGACGACCGATGAGGCGGTGGCCGAGTTCACCGCGCCGTTCATCAAGGACAAGCTGGTCTTTCAGCTGACCGTGTTCGACGGCCTGGCCTGGTCCGCGCCGATCACCATCGTGGTGCACGTCGAGAACACCCCGCCCGTGGCCAACGCCAGCAAGGAGCAGGTGGTCAAGCAGGGCGCTGAGGTCACGTTGAGCGCGACCGCCTCGTCCGACGCTGACGGCGACAGCCTGTCCTACGTGTGGACGCAGATCGCGGGTCTGGACGTTGAGCTTGCCGGCGCGGATACCGCCTCCCCGTCGTTTACAGCGCCCGAGGCCAAGACCTCGTTGATCTTCGAGGTCATCGTCAACGACGGCCTGACCGACAGCCTGCCCGCGCAGGTGATCGTGCACGTGTCCAACATCCCGCCCGTCGCCGATGCCGGTGCCGATCAGCTCGGGGTGGAGCAGGGTGCTGTCGTGCTGCTGAACGCGACCGAGTCCAGCGACCTGGACGGTGATGACCTCACCTACGCATGGAGTCAGATCGAAGGTCCCAGCGTGGACCTCAGCGACGTCAGCTCGCCGACGCCCAGCTTCTTGGCGCCCTTCACAAAGAAGACCCTGGTGTTCGAACTGGTCGTCAGTGACGGCACCTCGTTCAGCAAGCCGGACAGCGTGATCGTGAGCACGGTGAACACCGCGCCGATCGCCCTGGCGGCAGGCCCCGAGACCATCGACGGCGGCGCCGAGGTGCAGCTTGACGGCACCGGCTCCAGCGACGCCGACGGCGATGAGCTCACGTACAAATGGACGCAGACCGCCGGGGAGTCCGTGCTGCTGTCCGACGCCAACGCTGCATCGCCCACGTTCACGGCGCCGATTCAGTCGCAGACGCTGACCTTTGAGCTGACCGTGTACGACGGCGAGGTGACCAGCGAGGTCGCCGAGGTGTCCGTCAGCGTGAACAACCACGTGCCGATCGCGGATGCCGGCGCCGATCAGACCTACCTGGGCGGCGAGCTGGTCACGCTGGATGCGACGGCGTCCTCGGACACCGACGAGGATGAGCTGACCTATCAGTGGACGCAGACGTTCGGTCCTGAGGTGGAGCTGTCGGACGCGACCAGCGCCACGCCGACCTTCACGATTCCCGTCCCGCACGCGACCTACACGTTTGAGCTGGTCGTGTCTGACGGCATCGCGGTCAGCGCCGCGGCCACCGTCACGCTGACCGTCGACAACCACACCCCCGAGGCGAATGCCGGCGCGGACCAGGCTGTCGACGGCGGCGCGGTCGTGACGCTGGCGGGCTCGGGCTCCGACGCAGACGGCGACACTGTGGCGTACCTGTGGACGCAGCTGTCGGGTCCCGCTGTGCTGTTGAACAACCCCGCGGTGGCCAGCCCCAGCTTTGTGGCGCCCGCTATCAAGGGCGAGTTGGTGTTCAAGCTGGTCGTCGACGACGGCGAGGCGGCGAGCGCCCCTTCCCAGGTCACGATCTCGGTGAACAACAACCCGCCGATCGCCAACGCCGGTGCGGACCAGACCGCCGAGGGCGCCTCCCTGGTCGCGCTGGACGGCACGCAGTCGACCGACATGGACGGCGACTCGCTGGTGTACGCGTGGTCGCAGACCAGCGGCCCGGCGGTGTCCCTGAGCGACGCGTCGGCTGCCAAGCCCACCTTCATGGCGCCGCTGATCAAGACGACCTTGTCGTTTGACTTGGTGGTGTCCGACGGTGAGGACAGCAGCGCACCGGACAGCGTCGTGATCACCGTCCCGAACCACGTGCCCGTCGCCAGCGCCGGCCCCGACCAGGATGTCGAGGGCGGCACTCAGGTGACGCTCAGCGGCACCGCCACCGACCTGGACGACGACGCGCTGGTCTATCAGTGGACGCAGGTGTCAGGCCCGTCGGTGGTGATCTCCGACGCCACGTCCGCGATCGCGACCTTCACGGCGCCCATCGCGCACTCGACGTTGATCTTCGAACTGGTCGTCTCCGATGACGAGTCGTCGACCGCGCCCGACTCGGTGACCGTCTCCATCGGCAACAAGATCCCCGTGGCCGACGCCGGTGCGGACCAGGCCGTCGACGGCGGCTCGGTCGTGACGCTGGACGGCAGCGGCACGGACGCCGACGGTGACCCCCTGACCTATCAGTGGACGCAGCTGTCCGGGGCTCCGGTGCTGCTCAGCGATCCCACGGCCGCCAAGCCGCTGTTTACGGCGCCCGCCACCAAGGGCGCGCTGGTCTTCAAGCTGACCGTCGACGACGGCACGGTGACGAGCGACGAGTCCAAGGTGACGATCACCATCAACAACAACGCTCCTGCCGCCGATGCCGGTGACGATCAAGAGGTCGAGGGCCAGAGCCTGGTCGCGATGGACGCCTCAGGGTCCAGCGACCCCGACGGTGATTTGCTGACGTATGCATGGCAGCAGACCTCGGGACCGATCGTGGCCCTGAGTGACAGCACCGCGGTGAAGCCCACCTTCCTGGCGCCGCTGCAGAAGGCTGTTCTGACCTTTGAGGTGGTTGTCTCCGACGGCGAGGACTCCAGCCCGGCTGACTCCATCACCATCACTGTGGCCAACCATGCGCCCAGCGCTGACGCGGGCGACGATCAGACCGTGACCGGCGGCGACGAGGTGACTTTGAGCGGCTCGGGTTACGACACGGACGGCGACCCGCTGACCTACCAGTGGACCCAGACCAGCGGCCCGACGGTGGCCCTGGCCGACGACACGAGCCCCGAGACCATCTTCACGGCGCCGGTGCCCAAGGGCACGCTGGTGTTCGAGTTGGCGACGGACGACGGCAGCGAGTCCAGTGAGCCCGCGACCGTGACGGTGACCATCGCCAACCACATCCCGGTTGCCGACGCCGGCAACGACAAGACCGTGAAAGGCGATGCTCTTGTTGGACTGAACGGGGCGGCAAGCGACCTCGACAACGACCCGCTGACCTATCAGTGGACCCAGGTTGCCGGCGCGCCTGTGCTGCTGGACGATCCGACCTCGCAGACGCCGACGTTCAAGGCGCCGCTGGTCAAGGACGAGCTGGTCTTCAAGCTGGTGGCCAGCGACGACGAGGCGCCCAGCGCGGACGCGTTTGTCTCGGTCTTTGTGGCCAACAACGCCCCGATGGCGGAGGCGGGGGCGGACCAGAACGTGGCGGGCGACAGCTTTGTGGTGCTCGACGGCACGGCGTCCAGCGACATCGACGGCGACCCGCTGACCTACAGTTGGGTGCAGCTCGACGGGCCCGCCGTGGTCTTGTCGGACGAGACGGCGGCCAAGCCGACCTTCCAGGCGCCGGCCTTCAAGTCCGCGCTGACGTTTGAGCTGACCGTGGACGATGGCGAGGCCTCCAGCGGCGCCGACACGGTTGTGGTCAGCGTGGCCAACAACGTGCCGGTCGCCGACGCAGGCGCCGATCAGACCGTCAACGACGGCGAGACCGTGACCTTGGACGGCTCGGGCTCGTTCGACATCGACGGCGACCCGCTGACCTGGTCGTGGACTCAGATCGCCGGTGAGCCGGTGGTGCTGGACGACCCAACTGCGGAGTCCCCGACGTTTACGGCGCCGTCCCAGAAGGACACGCTGATCTTCGAACTGACCGTCTGCGATGACACCGTCTGCTCCGAGATCGCGAAGACCACCGTGCTGGTGGCCAACAACCCGCCGGTGGCGGATGCCGGCGCCGATCAGCTGGTGGACGGTGGTGACACGGTCTTCCTCAACGGCACGGGCTCCAGCGATCCGGACGGTGACGGCCTCACGTACTCGTGGGTGCAGACGGGCGGCACGCCGGTGGTGCTCGATGACGCGACGCTGCCCAACCCGTCGTTCAGCTCGCCGGTGCCGGCGCAGACCCTGACGTTTACTCTGACCGTCAACGACGGCTCCGTGGACTCCACGCCGGACTCGGTCAACGTGACGATCAAGAACCACACGCCGGTCGCGGATGCCGGGCCTGACCAGACGGTCGACGGCGGCGCCATGGTGACGCTGGACGCCAGCGGCTCCAGCGACCTGGACAACGACCTGCTGACGTACAGCTGGACGCAGACGAGCGGCACCCCGGTGGCGTTGAGTGACCCGGCGGCCGCCAAGCCCAGCTTCAACGCGCCGGTGCCCAAGGAGACGCTGACCTTCAGCGTGACCGTGGACGACGGTCAGGTCTCCAGCGCGCCGAGCGCGATGAGCGTGACGATCAAGAATCACGTGCCGGTGGTCAACGCCGGGCCGGACCAGACGGTTGAGAGCGACGTGCTCGTGACCCTGGACGGTGGGGGCTCCAGCGACCTCGACGGGGACTCGCTGGCGTACCTGTGGACCCAGATCTCCGGGCCGCCGATCTCGCTGTCCGACAACACCGCGGTGCAGCCGACGTTTACGGCGCCGAGCTTCAAGACCTCGCTGGTCTTTGAGCTGGTCATCGACGACGGTGAGGCCAGCAGTGGAGCCGACACGGTTGTGATCGGCGTCGCCAACAACGTGCCCGTCGCCGATGCCGGGCCGGACGCGCAGGTCAACAAGGACGACGTGGTCACATTGAACGGTCTGGGTTCCAGCGACGCCGACGGCGACCCGCTGACCTACCTGTGGGTGCAGACGGCCGGTGAGGCCGTGGTCCTGTCCGACGCGACCGCTGCGCAGCCGACGTTTATCGCGCCGGCCAAGGCGCAGACGCTGAGGTTCGAGCTGACGGTGAACGACGGGACGGCGACGTCGCCCGCGGATTCCGCGGACGTCATCGTGGGCAACCTGCCGCCGGTGGCGGATGCCGGCGCTGCACAGGCGGTCGACGGAGGTTCCACGGTCACACTGGATGCGACCGCGTCCAGCGACCCGAACGGCGACCCGCTGACGTACAAGTGGACCCAGCTGACGGGTGACCCGGTGGTGCTGTCGGATGACGAGTCGCCGACGCCGAACTTCACCGCGCCGATTCCCAAGCAGGTCCTCACCTTCCGCGTCACGGTCAAGGACGACAGCGGGGACGAGGACGAGGCGGATACGACGGTCACGATCAACAACCACGTGCCGGTGGCGGACGCCGGGCCGACGCAGTCGATCGTCGGCGGCACCCAGGTGACCCTGGACGGGACCGCCTCCAGCGACCTGGACGGCGATCTGTTGACCTATTCGTGGAGCCAGGTGAGCGGCACGCCGGTCGTGCTGTCCGACAAGAACGCGGCCAAGCCGACCTTCCTGTCGCCGGTGCCGCGCCAGGATCTGGTCTTTGAGCTGGTCGTCAACGACGGCGAGGTAACGAGCCCGCCGAGTCAGGTGACGATCTCGATTCAGAACAACCCGCCTGAGGCTGACGCCGGCAACGACAAGTGCGTGCCGGGCGGCAGCTGGGTGTCGCTGAACGGCGCCGGCTCCAGCGATGTCGACGGCGACCCGCTCGGCTTCGCCTGGGAGCAGATCTCCGGGACGCCGGTGTTCTTGTGGAAGGCCGACGAGGTCAACCCGTACTTCTGGGCGCCGACCCAGAAGAACTCCAAGCTGCGGTTTAGCCTGGTGGTCAACGACGGCTTCGTCGACTCCGCCCCGGACGTCGTGACCGTTCGCACCTGGCCGTGCGACTAGACATGTGATTGGGCCCTGCCCATCGGCGCCTCTATACTGGCGCCGATGGGTGGTGGCTGGCTGATCATGGTGCTCGCGTTGGTCGCGGCGATGTACGTGCGCTATTCGCGCAAGCTCAAAGTCGCAGTCCGCGCACGGGCCGCCATCACAATGGAAGGCGGCGCCCCCGAGACCGCCTTCAAGGCCCACAACTTTCGAGACATCGACAACTGTGTAGATGAGCTGCGCTGTGGCTGCGACGGGCGCTTCGCCGTGCTGGGCGAGACGACGGTGCATCACGACGGTCGCGAGCTGCGCGCGCTGCGGCTGGAGTGCGGGGATTGCGAGGAGGAGCGCTTCGCTTACTTCGATCTAAGCAAGCTGCGGCACTAACTTAGACCAAACCTAGACCCAGGTGTTGGGGATGATGCTGTTGTCGAGCGCGATCAGGCCGGTCTCCAGCAGGTTCATCGCCGCGCCGCCGCCGCCGTCGGCCTTGAACTTCTTCACCGCAGCTACCGCTGCACCGCGACCCATCTTGGAATAGTCCGGTGCCGTCTGGCCGATGGCCTTGTAGGCGGCCGAGATCTGCGAGCGGTACTGGGCGGTGAACTTGGCGCGCACCACCTTGAAGTAGATGAGCCGAATCGTGACGTCGCGCTGCTTTTGCAGCTTCTTGCGATCCGTGTCCGGCAGCTGTGGATGGGCCAGGGCGGCCTGAATGGCGTTGTAGTAGCTGCGCAGCGGGCCGACCTGAGTGTTGGTCACCTCTACCGCACCGCTGAAGTGCTCGTTGTAGACGCTCTCGCCGGCGCTGACCGCGTCCATGAGATCTTTGACCGGCTTGCGCTCGGCGCCGTCATAGCCCCCGGTGGCTGTCCACACGGACACGTTTTTGCCCTTGCGGGTGCCCTTGGCCAGGTCCGCTTTGACTTTGCTGGGATCGTTGCCGCGGGTCGCGCGCTCCCATCGGGTCATGTGGGGCATGGCGCCTGACCAGGTGCCGGGGGATGAGTCGTGATAGGCCCAGATGGTCTTCACGGCCGGGAACATCGCAAAGTAGGTGTCCATGATCGCTTCGCCGCCGCCGTAGCAGGCGGAGAGCATCAGGTCCTCGACCTGTGCGGCGGCCTTGGGGAAGGCCTTGCTGATCTGATCCAGGATGTCGAACTCGATGTCTCCGTTGGTGTCGCCCCAGATGCTGTCGCCCAGGCTGTGGCCCGAGAGCACCACGCGTGACATGGTGCGCTCGCCGCGCTGCGCCTGGCCGAAGACCTCCAAAATCTGAGCTACCTCATCTTTGGCGTCACCGCCGACGTTATCCAGGATGCCCTTGAGCTCAGCAGCCTTTGCGGCTGGGACGCCCAGGGTGGCGACAAAGCCCTTGATGCCGTCGTCGGTGGTGAGGTCGAAGCCCTTGTACTGATCCTGCTTCTTGCCGCGCTGGTGGATCGCGGTGACGCCCTCCGGCGTGATCTTGCGCAGGTGCTTTGCCTCATCGTGGGCGTGGTCGCCCATGCCGATGAAGACGAGGCCCTCCTTGGGCTTCATCTGAAGCGCGGCCTGCCCCTCGGCATAGCTTGCGCCTTTGAGTGCACCCTTGGCGCTGGCAGCTCCTGCTGCGGCGGCGCCCGGGCGTGTGGCTCGTGTTCGGTCGTCGTATTCGAAGGGCATCTTGTTCCTCGATTGTTTTTAGCGACTTGGCAGCGACTCAGGGGGCCGAATAGTGGCACAAAAACCCAATTTAATCAAGGCCCTTGAGAGGGTGCTCGGGCTCCGCGTATGCTGTTTGCATGTCCTGTGAGCGCATAGCCGTGCTCGTGGTTTTTGCCGCGCTATTGGTGGGGTGCGGGTGGAGTGAGTCGTCTGTTCGGTCGAGCGCCGACTCGGATCGCCTGGCGCAGGTCACCGACAAGGTGCTGATCGACGCGTGGGCCGGGTCGTGCCGGCGCTACTTCTCCAAGGATGTGCTGGCGCGGGCTGCCGAGCGGGCGCTGGTGCGAGCGGGCTGGGTGGGGCGAAACAACGTCCGCCGGCGCCGTGTGAAGAAGCTGGCCGATACGGCGATGCGCATGTCTCCGTCCGATCGCAAGAAGGGCGAGATGCATCTAACCCCGCTTTAGAGGGTCGGATTGTTGCAGCGCCCGTTGCTGCAGGTGGGCGCCGGGACGTCGAACTGGGGCGGGATGCGCGGTTCGACGCGGACCGCGGTCGTCGTGTAAAGCCGGCCCTCGAACTCCGAGACCCGTTGAGCGACGCCCAGCCGTGGGCAATGAATGGCTCGCACCTGGCTGTCGACCACCTTGCCGTCGAGGTCGGTGTTGTGGTCCTTCTCCACGACCGCAATGCAGTCGCTATGGCGTGTGCTGCCGACCTGGAACTCCACGCCGGTGCGCATGATCTCGATCGAGCCGGTGGCCTTCTCGCCGTCGCGATAGGTGACGTCGTAGGCCACCCGGGCCCCTTTCTCCGGCGGCCAGGGCATGGTCGGCTGATCGGGCTCGCTCGATAAATCCGGCCCGCCGTAACTCGCCCGCTCTTCCAGATAGAGCGCGTCGGCTCGCAGGACCCGCTTCATCGCGTAGCGCGGCTCGATTGGCTTGCCGGGGACCATGTGGAAGGTCTTTTGTCGCAGGGTGGTCCCGTCCCGCACCGTGGTTGTCACTGACTGCGAGTAGACGTGCGGCTTGCCGTCGGGCCCGGGGGAGACACTCACGTCGAAGTAGACCGTCTGGGAGCCGTGGTCGGCGGGCCACAGCCACGTGTCGGCGGTGTGCTCCGCGGTCGCCTCCGGGGCGGGTACGGGGGGCGGGTCTGCCTTCTTCTTGCAGCCGGCGCCGATGACCAGGAAGGCGAGCAGAGCGGTGCGTGTCATGGGGGCATGATACGCGCACTGCGGCTTGTTTTGCGCGGTTTCTGAGGGTGGCGTGTCCAACTCTCCGGAACCTGAACAACGGAGGTCTACACATGTTTCACAATTCCATGACTCGCGCTCTTCTTACCATTCTCTCCACCGCCTCGCTGGTGGCCTGTGCGCAGGGCGGCGGCCAAAGCACCCAGGCACCCGAGAAGCAAAACAAAACACGGACCGTGTCCGGCGCGCTAACGGCCGAGGATGCCGATATCGCGGCCAAGACAAGCGATGGCGAGACCATCCTTGGCGAGGTCGACGAGAACACCGGCGAGTTCTCAATCGAGCTGCCGGCCGACGTGGCCGCAATCTTGTCCGTCCACGTGGACGGGCAAATCAAGAAGCTCGCGTTTCTCAAGAGCGAGACGTTCGAGGACGTTATCCCCGCCGAGCTGCTGACGTTTGAAATTCCCGAGACGGACTTTGCCGAGGCGCTGGATATGGGCGTGGTCGACTTGAGCGGCCTTGATGACGTGGTCGTGATCGGCGACGACGAGGGCGAGAAGAGCGTCTTCGAGTGCGTTGACTTCGACGCGGACGGCGTCATGGACTTTCTGGACTACGACGATGACGGCGACGGCATCGACGATCTCGACGACCTGGACTTCCTGACGGACGACCTTCACGAGTGGTTCGACGCGGAGAGCGAGGAGGCGTGGGACCTGTTCGAGGAGGCCAAAGAGAAGGCTGAGCAGGCTGCGAACGACGCCAACGAGAAGGCCGAGGACGCCGAGAACGAGGCCGACGAGAAGTCGCAGGAGGCCCAGGACGAGGCTAACAAGCAGATCGACGAGGCGGGCGCTGATGCCGCCGGCAGCGAAGCCTGTGCGACCGATTGCGCGGACGACTGCGGCACCGACTACACGTGCCTGTCCGACTGCGTCCAGGCCTGCGCCGAGTAAGCGCTCGGGCCGTCAGACAACGCGAAGTGCCGGGGCCACGAACGGTCCCGGTACTGCGCACCCCCCACCGTCCCAGAATCCCCCGAATTTCTCACAGCAGTCCGCGTCGTCGCCCTCGTGACAGAAGCTTGGGCACGACCCGTCCGGGCCCTCCTGGTTGCAGAACTCGCTGCAGGTGTTGTCGGCCAGCCAGGTGCCCTCGACGTCCTCGCAACAGTCGGCGTCCTGAGCCGGCGTGCATACCGACGGGCAGTGGCTGTCCTTAGCGATGTTGCACGGTGCCGGAGCGGTCTCGACGCCGGTGTCGCCGCCCGAGGTCGTGCCCGTGGTGGACGTTGTGGAGTCCGTGCCGGTGGTGCTGCCGGTCCCGGAGCCGGTCCCTGTGCCGGTGTCCGCGACGACGACCGTGTCCGTGGGGGCCGCGGTGTCCGTGCTGGAGCAGGCGGGGGTCAGGGTCAACGCTGCGCCCAGAGCCACGGCTCGCGCCGCTCGAAGCGCGCGGCGGCGCAATGTCAGTGCCTCAAAAGCTGCCATGCCCGAGAGGGTAGCAGAACTACGGCTGGGTGATGTCCAGCGTGTAGCTGCCGGTGATGTTGGAGGAGTTGCCGAAGCCGTCGACGACGATGAAGTACTCGGTGCCCGCCTCGCCCTCAAACGTGATGGTCTCGGTGCAGCTGGAGCAGATGTCGTCGTCGCCCGCCAGGCAGGTGTTGTCGATGTTCTCGCAGTCGGTGACCACGTAGACGGTGCTGTCGAAGGACGAGCCGGTCAGATCGACCTGGAAGGTGCCGGAGGTCTCGGGCACAAAGAGGTAGACCTGGTCGTTGGAGGCCGCGCCCCAGCCGCTGGTCTCGGGCAGGCACGCGCCGCTGCTGTAGCCGTACTGGCCCGTGCTGAGGACGGTGTCGCCGGTCGCGCTGAAGGGCAGGGCGTCGACCACGAACGGCACGTCGCAGGTGTCGCCCTCGGAGGCGTCCACGCACGTCGATGAGTCGGGGTCGCAGATGAGCACGCCGTCGCAGGTGCAGGTGCCGCCGCAGCCGTCGTCGCCACAGGTCGTGCCGTCGCAGCCCTCGGGCGTGCAGCAGGAGACCGCCATGGAGAAGTCGTCGGTGATGGAGACGTCCGCGCCCGAGGTGTCCCAGACGACGAAGTAGAGGGCGTCCGCCACCGCGTTGAACGTGACGCTGGAGGAGCCGCCTGCGACGCATTTGGTCAGCGTCGGGTCGGTGTCGCAGCCGTCACCCGTGTCCTCGAGGACCACGATGCTGGCGGAGCCGTCGTCGGTGCCCTCGATGGTGACGACCTGGTCGTTGTCCACGCTGAACTCGTAGGCGATCTCGGGCGAGGCGGTGAAGTCGCCGCCCATGCAGTCGTATGCGGCGAACGCCAGGGTGGCGCCGGACATCGATGTCGACAGGCCGGCCAGATTGTCGTCGCACGCCAGCGTGTCCAGCGGCTCGCAGATGTCCGAGAGGATGCTGCAGGTGCCTTCGCTGCACAGCCCCTGCTCGCAGGTGCCGCACGACCCGCCGCAGCCGTCGTCACCGCACTCGGCGCTGGTGCAGTCGGGGATGCAGGGCGGCTCGATCGTCAGGGTGTACGGCCCCGCGACGTTGCTGCCGGTGCCGTAGCCGTCGACGATGATGAAGTAGGAGGAGTCGGCCTCCAGCAGGACGTCCACCGACTCGGTGCAGCTGGAGCAGATGTCCTCGTCGCCGGCGATGCAGCTGCCGTCGATGTCGCCGCAGTCGGTGACGACGTACAGGTTGCTGTCGAAGCCGTTGCCGGTCAGGGAGATGGTGTAGACGCCGGTGGTGTCGGGCGTGAACTCGTAGACGTGGTCGTTGGAGCCCGAGCCCCAGCCGCCGGTCTCGGGCGGGCAGGCGCCGCTGGAGTAGCCGTACTGGTTGGTGGCGGTCTCGGTGTTGCCCTCGGCCGAGAACGGTATCTCGTCGACGGTGAAGGGGGCGCTGCAGGTGTCGCCGACCTCGGGGTCCACGCACGTGTCGTTGGTCGGGTCGCAGATCTGCGTGCCGTCGCAGCCGCAAGTGCCGCCGCAGCCGTCATCGCCGCAGAACACGCCGTCACAGCCGGACGGGATGCAGCAGGCGACGTTGAACGAGAAGCTGGGGACGATGGTGGTGTCCGCGCCGCTCGCGTCCCAGACGACGAAGTACGTGGTGTCGACCGTGGCGTTGAACGTGACCGAGGAAGAGCCGGAGGTCACGCACTTGGCGGCTTCCGTGTTGTCGCAGCCGTCGCCTGTGTCCTCCAGGATGACGATGCTGAGCGCGCCGTCGTCCGTGCCCTCGACAGTGACGACCGAGTCCTGCTCGACGGTCAGCTCGTAGGCGATCTCGGGGGACGCGGTGAAGTCACCGCTGGTGCAGCTGTAATCGGCGAAGGCCAGGGTGGCGCCGTCCTGCGCGTTGCTCAGCTCCACCAGGTCGCTGTCGCAGGTGACGGTGTCGATGGGCTCGCACACGTCCGAGAGCTCGGTGCATGCGCCCTCCTGGCAGATGCCGGCTTCGCAGGTGCCGCAGGAGCCGCCGCAGCCGTCGTCGCCGCACTCGGCGTCGGAGCAGTCGGCGATGCAGGGCGCGTCGATGGTCAGCGTGTAGGTGCCGGTCTGGTTGCTGGTGGTACCGTAGCCGTCCACGATGATGAAGTACGTCGTGCCCGCGGTGAGGGAGGGCTCGACGGTCTCGATGGCCGAGGAGCCGATGTCCTCGTCGCCCGCCACGCAGCTGCCGTTGATGTCGGCGCAGTCCGTGACCACGTACAGGTTGGAGTCAAATGACGACTCGAGCGAGATCAGGTAGCTGCCGTCGACATCGGGAGTGAACTCGTAAACGACGTCGTTGGCGCCGGCCCCCCAGCCGCCGGTCTCGGGCGGGCACTGGCCCGACGAGTAGCCGTAGTCCGGGTTGTACGGGGCGGTGTCGCCCGTGCCGGTGAAGGGCGCGGCGTCGACCTGGAAGGCGTCTTCGCAGGTGTCGCCGGTGCCGGTGTCCACGCAGGTGCCCTCCACGCAGCCGAGACCGTCGGCGCACTCGCAGGTGCCGCCGCAGCCGTCGTCGCCGCAGGTGGTCCCGTCACACGCCTGCGGGGTGCAGCAGGTCACGTCAAAGCCGAACGAGGGGACGATGCCGGCGTTCTCGGCGTCCCAGACGATGTAGTAGGTGGCGTCCGCTTTGGCGTCGAAAGTGACCGAGCCGCCGCCCGCGATGCAGGAGCCCGCGGCGTCGGTGGCGTCGCAGCCGGCGCCGGTGTCCTCGAGCACCAGGACGGAGAGTGGGTACGTGTCGTCGGCGGCGACGGTCACGACCTGGTCGGTCTCGACGCTGAGCGTGTAGGCGATCTCGGGTGCGCCCGCGAAGTCGCCGCCCAGGCAGTCGTAAGAGCTGAAGGCCAGGGTGGCGCCGTCGCCGGCGTTGGAGGCGTCCGCTACCGAGTCGCCGCAGCCCAGCAGGGTGGTGGGCTCACACTGGTCGGAGAGGTCGACGCAGAAGCCGTCCTGGCAGATGCTGCCGTCACACGCTCCGCAGGTGCCGCCGCAGCCGTCGTCGCCGCACTCGGCCAGGCCGCAGTCGGGGATGCAGGGCTCGGCGATAGTGAGCGTGTAGGTACCGGCCTGATTGCTGGTGCTGCCGAAGCCGTCCACGATGATGTAGTACGTGGTGCCGGCCTCCAGGAGTGGCGTGACCTCTTCGATGGCCGCCGACCCGATCTCCTCGTCGCCGGCAACGCAGCTGTTGTCGATGTCCGCGCAGTCGGTCGCGACGTACAGGTTGGAGTCGAAGGACGACTCCAGCGTGATGGTGTAGACGCCGGACTCTGCCGGGGTGAAGGCGTACACCTCGTCGTTGGAGCCCTCGCCCCAGCCACCGGTCTCGGGCGGGCACGCGCCGGCGCTGTAGAAGTAGTCGGGGTTCAGCTCGGTGGTGTCACCCTCTGCCGTGAAGGGGGCGGAAGCCACTTCATGGGCGGTCTCGCATGTGTCGCCCAGCGTGCCTCCGGTGTCGCCCGTGTCGCCGGTGTCGCCGGTGTCACCCGTATCGCCGGTGTCACCCGTATCGCCGGTGTCACCCGTATCGCCGGTGTCA
>CAZJHX010000211.1:0-15769 GCA_964545715.1 uncultured Myxococcales bacterium | reverse complement strand
CGCTGCAGCGTTCCGCTCAACACACCCGGCTTCGTTTCCGGCGCCATCACCTTCTGCGCGTTGCTTCCCATGCGCAGTATCCCGTTCAAAGTAGTCTGTCTGCTGGGCATGGATGACGGGGAGTTTCCGCGTCGCGTGCGCCGGGCCAGCTTCGCCGCTCTGGAAAAGGAGCGGCTGCCCGGCGACCGCGACCCGCGCACCGATGATCGATACCTGCTGCTCGAGGCGATTATGGCCGCGCGCGAGCACCTCATTGTCACCTACGCCGGCTACTCTGCGCGCAGTAATGCGGAGCTGGCGGCGGCACCGGCTATCGCCGAGCTCATCGATACGGTCGCGAGGCTGGGGCTTCGGCCTGGCCAAGATCTCGCAACTGTCCGCGCGGATGTCGTCCGCCGGCACCCGCTGCACGCGTTCAGTCCGCGGGAATTCGGCTGGGATGATCGCACACAGGCCTCGATCGAACCGCAGGGGTTTGATCAGCGGATGCTGGCGGCAGCCCACGCGTTGTGTGCCCCCCGCCACGAGCCTGCGCCGTTCCTGAACGACCCGCTCGAGCCGCCGTCCGACGCGCTGGAGACGATCCGGCTGCTGGACTTGCGACGGTGTCTGGAGAAGGGAACGCTCTGGTACCTGATGGAGCGTGTGCTGGGCGTTCGCGAGCCCCGTGATCTCGAGCCCATCAATGACGAAGATCCCCTCCAGCTCGACCCGCTCGAGCGCTGGGCGGTGGGCGCCGGTTGCATGACTCAAATCGAGTCCTGCGACCGCCCGCTGGGAGAGACGCGACGCCTGATGCGACTTGGCGGGCTCTTGCCGCTGGGAACGGCGGGCGACGTGGAGTTTGATGCAGTCCATGCCGAGGCCTCGCGCGTGGTCGAGCGCGCTGAGGCGCTGAACGGGCCGCTCACATCCGAGTCGATAGACGTCGACCTGGCAGTCGGCGACGTCCGGTTGGTGGGACGCATTGATGGCATCGTCGGCAGCCGGCGCGTCCTAAGCGGATTCAGCCGTATGAACGAAGGTCGCGTCCTCGCCGCATGGTTCGAGCACGTGGTGCTGGCCGTCGTGACCGGGCGGGCCATCGAGACGCATCTGATCAGTCGTGGCACCGCCGATGAAGCGGCCGAGGTGAGCATCGCAAGCACCGTTGGGATGCGCGCGCGAGCCGGTCAGACCCTGCAGGAGTTGGTGGACCTGTTCGTCATGGCGCGGCAATGGCCCATTCCGTTCGTACCCAAACCCGCGCAGCTGTTTGCGGCCAATGTTGCCGACGGACAAAGTCCAGAGGCGGCGCTGAAGGCGGCGCAGTCCGCGTTTAAGAAGGCCCGGTTCCACGGCCCGGGCGAACCCTGTCACGCCCGACTCATGCCGGAGGGATTGACTCTCGAGCGCCGGGTAGGCGCGGTGGAGCTGCCGGACGGTTGGGACTTCGCGGCTGTGGCCTGTCGGGTGTGGGGCCCTGCGCTGGACGCCATGGACGAGGTGGCGACATGAGTACCGTGGACTTCGATTCGAGTTTGCCGATCGTCCGCCAGGTGACGCTGCTGGAAGCGAGCGCCGGCACGGGCAAGACCTACTCCATCGCCGGGCTGGTGTGTCGGCTGGTCGCTGAAGAGGGCCTGCCCATTAAAGCGATTCTGGTGGTGACTTTTACGCGCGCTGCGGCCGCCGAGCTACGCGCCCGGATCCGCGCGCGGCTTGGGGAGACCGCCGCCGCACCCGACACGCCGGCGTTGCATCGGTGGCGCCTCGACCGCGCGCTCGACGGGTATGACGAGGCCGAGATCACCACCATTCACGGGTTTTGCGGGCGTGTTCTGGACAGGCACGCGTTTGAGAGCGGCGCCGAGTTCGACCTGGAGCTCCTCGGCGATACGGGCGAGTTGATTCGCCAAATCGCGCGCGATTTCTACATCTGCCGTACGCACCACCTGGGCGCCCTGACCGTCCGCAGCCTGAGCCGACTACACGTGACACCGTCCGAGCTCGCGGACATCGCAGGGCTCACGGAGTTGGTGCCGAACGCCGCGGTCCATCCCGAATCGGCGGTGGCTGGCGCCTTCTCCGAAGCGGACGTCCTGGGCGTGATCGAGTCGTTCAGGTCCCGGTGGGAGGCGGGCCGCGACCAGATGCTGGCCAGCCTTCAGCAGCAGTGTGAGGACGGGATCCTCCAGAAGCGTGGTTACGGGGGTGGCCGACTCGAATCCAAGGTCGGGCAGGTGGACGACTGGCTGCGCAGCCCAACGGTGCCGATGGGCAAACATCAAAGCGCTTTTGAGGCGCTGTCCGCGCTGGGACTGACGCCGTACAAGGCTCGTGCAGCTCAGCTGAAGGTGCCGGCGCTGGCCAACGACATCCAGGCGTTGCTGGGCGATATCGACATGCACACACCGCTGATCCGGGCGGTGGCAAACGGGCTGCGCCGAGACTTCGTGGATTACGCACGGCACGGGCTGCGGGAGCGCAAGACGCGGGCACGCCAGCAGTCGTACCAGGACATGCTCACACGTCTTGAACAGCGGGTGTCCGACGAGGTCGCGGGGACGAATCTGCGAGACGCCCTGCGCGCACAATTCAAAGCGGTGCTGATCGACGAGTTTCAGGACACCGACCCCGTGCAGTGGCGGATCTTCGAAGCCGCGTTCTCCGGTGGACATGTACCGCTGTACCTGGTCGGCGATCCCAAGCAGTCGATCTATCGGTTCAGGGGCGCCGACATCAACGCATACCGGGCGGCTGCTGACCTGTCCGATCTCAGTCGCGGACTGCGCATCAACTGGCGGTCCGACGGGCCGCTCTTGAGGGCCTTGGAGACGATGTTTGGCTCCACGGCGGCGGGGTTCCTCGGGGCCGGCATCGACGTCGCCCCGGTGCAGCCCTCGCCCGGCGCAAAGGACAGCCGGATACAGTGGCCTGCGCCCAGGGCACCCCTGAGAGTGCGCCGGCTCAGGACGCCGCCCGGCACGAGAGGGACGCTGAACAAGGGACCGTGTGAAGCGGGCGTCATAGATCAGGTCGCAGCGGATGTGGTCGACGTGTTGGGCGCCGGTGCAACGGTACCGACGTCTCACGATGGAAGGCGCGCGCTCCACGCGGGTGATCTGGCGGTGCTGGTGCGTACAAACGCGCAGGCGCGGGCGATTCGGGAGCGGCTTCTGGAGTCCGGCGTGCCGGCGGTCCGACACAGCGCGGACAGCGTCTTTGCAAGCGACGACGCGGTCGAGCTGCTCGAGGTGCTGCTCGCCGTCGAGCGCCCCAACCAGAAAGCCCGGGTTCGCGCGGCCCTGACGACAGCGATCATCGGGGTCACGGGGACCGACCTTGCCCTGCTGGAACAGGCTGATGCTGAATGGGACGAGTATGTCACCCTTCTGCGCCGAGTGAGGGAGACGTGGGAGGAGGCCGGCTTCACGCGGGCGTTTCGCGTGCTGATGGACGCGTGCTCGACCCCGGCCCGGTTGGGCGGTCTGGCGGGCGGCGAGCGCCGAATAACGAATTTGCGCCACCTGTCCGAACGGGTCCATCACGCCTGCACCACCGACCGCCTTGCGCTACACGGGGCCGTCGCCTGGCTGGCCACGACGGTGGAGGCCAACGCGGAGGAGGCGCAAGAGACCGACAGCGACGTTCTCCGCCTGGAGAGTGACGCGCCGGCTGTTCAGGTCGTGACGATTCATGCGGCAAAGGGGCTTGAGTATCCCATCACATTTGTCCCGTTCTTGTGGGACGCGCCCGGGTTCGGCGCCGATCGGAAGCGCAACCTGAGAGGCAACGATGCGGTGAGGCCGTACGCCCCCTATCTGGATGTGGATCTCGAACAGAGCGCGGAGCGGGACGTCCGGCTTGCTCAATGCGAGCGCGCGCATACGGCGGAGAGCAGGCGGCTGGCTTACGTCGCGCTGACACGGGCTCGGCACCACTGTGTCGTGTACCTGGCGCCGTACAGCAAGCTGCCCACCTCTCCGTTGGCAGGGCTTGTGTTCGCCGGCGAGCCAGATCCGGCGGCCGTCAAGGGGGATACGGCGATCGCCGCGGCGCTCGACAGGTTGGCTGGACGCAGCGAAGCCACCATCGGGGCGGACGCCTTTGACGTCGGTGCGCGCAGCGCGGCGCCGACTTCCGCGGTGGGGGGCGCCGTGCAAGCCCGTAAGTTTACTCGTCGTCGCTTCGATACGTGGTGGCGACGCACGAGCTTCTCGCAGCTACGCAAGGGGCCGGAAGGCGCCTTGGTACCGCAAGCGCCGGGCCGGGGGGCGGCGGACGAGGCGGAGGAAGCGGATGTGGCCGAGACGGCGGACGCTGCGGAGCCGGTCGCGCTGGCCGATTTCGAGCGTAGCGCCCGGTTTGGCGACGTCATCCACGACGCCTTCGAGCATCATGACTTCACGGCGGGCGTGGACGCGCTGGAGCACGGCGTGGCGACTCAGATCAGGCGGCACCGGCTGCCCAACGCGGACGCTGCGCTGCTCGCCGCCGGACTGCAGACGTCCTTGGAGACGACGCTGCCGGGCGGGTTCACGCTCGGGGACGTGCCGGTCGCGGACACGCTCAAAGAGCTGGCCTTTCACATCCCGATCGCCGGGGGCGAGCGGGCCGGCAACCGCGGTTGGCTCACCAGCGCGAGCCTCGCACGGATCTTCGAGGAGCACAGGGCGCAGCCCGGTCCGGTCACGGACGCCGCGGTGACGTCCATCAGACAGCGACGTTTCTTCCCGGTACAGGGCTATCTGTATGGGCTGATGGACCTGGTCGCACGCCGCGACGGGCGCTACTACCTCGTCGACTACAAGAGCAGCTATCTGGGGCCGACGGCAGCGGATTACGGTCCGCAGGCCCTGGCGAGACACATGGCCGAGCACCAGTATCTGCTGCAATACCACCTGTATCTGGTCGCGCTGCATCGATACCTGCAGCGACGCGTCGCGAACTACGGCTACGAGCGCGATTTTGGCGGCGTCCTCTATCTGTTTGTGCGGGGCATGGTCGGTCAGGGCGACACGGGCATCTTCTTCGACCGGCCCCCAGCGCGCCTGGTAGACGCGCTGTCGGAGCATTTCGAGCATCCGGGAGTTGGGGCCGATGAGTGAGCTCTCCATCCTGCAGGGTCTGCTCGAGCAGAGCGTGTTGTCGGAGGTAGATGTCCTGTTCGCGCACGCGCTTGGCCGCATGGCCGGCGAAGACAACGAGCATGTGCTGCTGGCGGCGGCGCTGTGTAATCGGGCGCCGCGCTTCGGTAACGTGGCAGTCGATCTGGCGGCGCCGAGCCGAGGTATCCGCGCGCCCGAGACCGGCGTGACCGTCGAGTGGCCGGATCCGGTTCACTGGCGCGCTGCTGCACAGAACAGCCCGCTCGTGCGGCCTCGGGAAGGCGACACCGCGCCTCTCGTGCTCGCCGGAACACGGCTGTATCTCAGGCGCTACCATGAGCACCAACAGGCTCTCGGTACGCTGCTGCGACTCAGGGCGGCTCGGGTGCCGGCGGTCAGGCCGTCTCTCGACGATGACGATCCGCTCCTGGATGGCGCAAACGCGCGACAACGCCAGGCGATCCGAGCAGCCATGTATAGACCTCTGACCGTCGTGACAGGTGGTCCCGGCACCGGCAAGACGTGGCTGGTGCTGCGGGCCCTCGCGGCATTGATCCGAGCGCGCCGCAACGATTCCAAGCTCGGCGGCACACGCATCCGGCTTTTGGCGCCGACGGGGAAGGCCGCAGCGCGCCTGGGCGAGTCTGTCGCCGCGGGCCTGGAGCGGCTGGACATCTCGGACGCTGTACGCGAGGACGTCCCGATCACCGCCTCTACCATCCACTCGGCGCTGGGCGTCAAAGGCGGCCATCTGGCGCGATTCTGGCGCAATGCAGACAATCCGCTGGACGCGGATGTCGTGGTCGTCGACGAGGCGTCGATGGTCGACCTTGTCCTCATGCGCCGCCTGGTCGAAGCCGTGCCGAAGGGGGCGAATCTGATTCTGCTCGGCGACCAGCACCAACTCGCGTCGGTGGAGGCGGGAGCGGTGCTGGCCGACCTCTGTCATGCGGCACAGAAGAACCCCACTTCACAGTGGTCCCGCTCAGTCGTCACGCTCGTCCACAGCCACCGCTTCGACGCCCAGGGTCCAGTCGGCCGACTGGCCGCCGCCATCCTCGCTGGCGATGAAGCTGCAACGATCACCGTGCTCCAGGAAGACGCGACCACCGTCCGCTGGCTCCCGCCAGACGGCGGCCGGCTCAGCGACAACGCGCTGACGACCCTGCGGGACTCCCTGGCGCCCCATCGCGCCGCGGTCAAGGCCAAGGACGACTACGCCATGCTCGCCGCCCAGTCGACCTTCCGCGTTTTGTGTGCCCACCGCCGTGGCCGTCTGGCCGTGTCCGGACTGAACACGCCCCCCGCAGCCGCTGCCGGCATCGGCCCGGCCCCACAGCCCTCGTGGGACCCCGGCCGGCCGCTCCGCCTCCGCGCAAACCACCCCCACCACACGCACTACAACGGCGACATCGGCATCACCTGCGCCCCAGCCCCCGGCGGTGACGTCCGAGTGGCTTTCGCCGATGGGCCGGATACGATCCGCCGCGTTCTGGCGAGCCGCCTTCCGGCCTATGAGACGGTCTTCGCCCTGACCATTCACAAATCTCAGGGCTCCGAGTTCGATCACGTGATGGTGGTCATTCCCGACGGCTCGCAGCTCTGCACCCGAGAGCTCCTCTACACGGCGGTGACCCGAGCTCGAACACGCGTCACCCTGGTCGCCTCGCACCAGGCCATCCGCCAGGCTCTGTCGCAACGCGTCGAGCGCATCACGGGTCTGGAAGAGCTGGTACTGACATGAGCGAGTACAGCGGTCGTCAGGTCCGCAGCACAGTGAAGGTCCGGCGCGACCAGGAGGGCGCTTGCTTCGTGATCGACCCAAACGAGGCGGAGCGAGCGGTTCGGTGCTGCGAGTCGCTTCTGAACACCGAGTGGTGGTCCGATTAGCCGCAGCATTCCGGCTTTCTTTACCGCGCTGTCCCCTGAGAGACAGGTGCAGGGATCTCGTGACCCGCTGGGCATTCTCCCCATCTGGTCGCGCCTGGGGCGCCGAATTATCAAGAATGTGACGACCGTATCCGGCGATCTGCGCGGTTGGACGACGTTGATCGTATGTATGGGGCTCGTCGAAGACCTCCGCGCCGGTGGTGTGCTCAAGGGGCGGGGAGATGAGGCGTTTTTGCGTGCGGAGCAGCTGATCGCGTACGCGCGCACCGCCGCGGCTCCCAAGGACGGCGATCCGACCGGCGTCCCACGCGGAGTCACGCGCGTGCGCGCCCGGCTGGCCGAGTTTCATCGCGGGCCATTGCGCGTTGGCACGTCACGGGACCGGCGCATTCTCAGCGCCCAACGCACAGCCGGTGTTTTTGGCCAGATCGCCGCCGCCGCCGAGGCGAGCCGACTGCTGGATCGCAGTCGGTTTGAATTGACCGGCGCCCGACCACTGTGGAACGCGCTGCGTATAACGCTGGAACCGCACCACAAACAGGTCGTCAAGCTGCTCACCGACAGTGATGCACGCTTCGATCCGACCGGTCCGCTCGCCCAGGCGCTTGCCGGGCTTCACCGGGCCGAGCTCACCGCGTTGGAGGCGGCGGTATACGAACGCCATATCGCGTTTGGCGACGGTCCACCCGACGGTGACCAGACATTGCTGGCCACGCTGTGGTCCGAGCCGCACATCAACTCGGAGCCCGATCTGCTGGGCGTGGCTGGGTTGGCACAGCGAGCGCGGGATCTCGGCCACGACAGTCTCGCTGAAAAGCTGACTGCCATCCGAAAGGCAGAGCATCTGCTGGCGACGTGCGAGATCTTATTTACTTGGCTGCTGGGCCTCGACCGGGCGCCAACGGTGGCCGTGGCGGCGCGAGAGCTCGGCCAGGCGATGGGCGGGACCAGCTCGCTTCTCACCGAAGCCGACGATGAGCTGCTGGGCGCACCGGCGCTCGCGTCATATGGATCGGTGGAGTGGCTGACGCGGATGGCGACGCTTCGAGACGCCTTGATGGAAGCACGCTGGGAGGACTGCGTTCGAGGCGCTGTAGAGCTGAATGGCTGGGTTATGGAGCGCCGGGGCGGGGCGCCCTGGATCGAGGTTGTCGGTGACCGGCTGGAGATCCGATTGGCGGGCGATCACGGTCCGGCGCCGACCGCGGCGGACGTGCCTCGTCGCATGCGGCATAGCTACTATCTGGACCCACACCGGCGGCTGGTGCGGGCCATAAGGCGGTGGCGTACGTGACGGCGCTGCCCCGCAGCCAGGTGTGTACCGAGGCCATGCTGGACGTGATCGGTGACGACCGCGTGACAGCAGCGGTCTTTGTCACGTTCCAATTGCAGCCCACCTTCTTCGAGGAGCATGTACTCGCCCCGCTTCTTGGCGTTGATGGGCGGGGGTCAGCGCGGGTCCGTCGCGTGGCGCTCGAGGAGCGTCTGGCCACGATGGCCCCGCCGGTGGTCTTCTACGACCGCGCTGGACTCGGAGTGGACGGAAGCTTGCGCCAGGCGGTCAGGGCCGTGCCGGTTACGCTCAGCAGTGGGGTACTGCACGCCAAGCATGTCCTTCTGCTCCTGGAGGGTGGAAGCAGCGAGGAGCCGACGTCGGCCTTGGTGCTGCTGACGACGTCCGCCAACCTGACCGAGAACGGCTGGTGTACCATTGTCGAGATCGCTGACATCGAACGTATCGAGCGCGCGGCAGCGACGCCGCTCAAAGCGGATGTTCTCACGCTGCTGCGGGATTTGAGCGCCTTCGACCGCCACGACGCGCATGTAGCCATCGAGCAAATCAGGACCTTTGTCCAAGGGCTGGTGCAAGCCGACGGTCTGCCGCGCCTTTGGCTGGGGCGTGAGCCGCTCGCCCAGTTCATGGCGCAGCATATTGCGCAGCGTGACGTTCGGTTGGAGTGTCTGGCGCCGTTTATCGACCAGGAGGCGACGCCGATCGGCCAATTGAAGGCGGCGATGCGCGCACGAGATGTCGTGGTGTGGATGCCCCGAGATCGAGCCGATGCGCCGGCGGCGAGCCAGCAGTGGTGTGACGCCCTCGGCGAGCTCGACGCGCGGCTGGGTCGCCTGGATCTGGACCGTGGATTTGGGGCCGGCAGCAAGTCGTTGAGGCGGTTCGTACACGCCAAGATGATTCGCGTCAGGGCGCAGAAACGCAGCTGGGTGTTGGCCGGGTCGCCGAACCTGTCCGGACGAGCACACGCAGGAAGAGCAACCGGGACACGACCGGCTAACCTGGAGACGGCCATGCTGCGTGAGGGCCGCGGTGTCGGCAACTGGCTGCTCCCGATTGGTACGACCGTGACGTTGCCTGATCAGCTGCCGCCGGACGAAGATGACTCCGAACGATTCAGTCGGGTGGCGCTGCGACTGCGATACGACTGGGCGCACCGGCAGGCGGAGGCGCGGTCCGATGACGGGAGGGCATTCACGGCGCTGTCCCTGGGGCCCGCCAGCGCTGAGGCCGGCAGCCCCGCTCGAGTGATGTTTGACGTGCCCGCCGGCGATGCCTGGCACCTGCTCGATGATGCCCGATCTGGGGCGATCGCGGGGCTGTTGGAGTCCACGAACCTGGCAAAGGTGTGGTTGCCGGGGCGCGAACCCGGTCCCATTCTGATCGAGGAGATCGGGCTCGAACAGCGCCCGTCGCCATTTATCGCGGACCTGACGTACCAGGACATCCTGAAACACTGGGCGCTGCTGTCGGTCACGCTTCGTGGAGACAACCTCGAAGAGGTGCTCAACCGCAAGACACCGCTGGATGGGGAGACCGTGCCGTCCAGGCGGACGGACGGCGGGATGGCGCCTGGAGAGACGATGTTCTCGGCGTTCTCCGGGATCTTTCACGCGTTTATCGTGTTGCGCGATCGGCTGGACGACGCCCTGGACAGAGGCCGTCTTCGCAGCGTTGCCACGCGGTTGGTTGGCCAACGCCACGACAGCCTGCCGACCTTGCTGACCAAGCTGTTGGAGAGCGAAGACGTGGATGACGCTCGAAAGCTGGTGGGCTTGCTGTCTGCCAGGGAGCTGGTTGAGCACGTGTTGACGCGGGAGCCGGCGCTGTTGGCCGAGCACGCGGCGGGGCTGGAGAAGCTGGAGGCCCAGCTGGCTGGGCTGGACACGATTTGGGCGGGAATCGATCTGAAAACGGGTGCGCGCCACGGCGAGGATCCGGACCTGTTCAGGCGCTGGTACGAGGCTCAGTGGCTCACATCGACCGAAGGCGGCGACTGATGGACTGGAACCGGATTGGAATCAGCGCCGCCCGGGACTTTCTCGACTTCAGTGGACGCCGAGGGGATGACTCGCACTGGGCGAGAATCGCCGAGCGGCAGCTGGAGGGGGCCGTCGCGCTATACAACCGGCTGGCCGACCGGCGCGTGGCGTGGATGGCCGATGAAGTGGGCATGGGCAAGACGTACATCGCTCTTGGAGTTGCTGCGCTGCTTCGACACCAGCACCCGGACGCACGCATTCTGTTTCTGATCCCGTCGGCGCGTCTGCAGAGCAAGTGGATCCGCGAGAGGCTCGGGTTTACCGAGAGCGTTGTACGTCAGGTGGATCACCGTGCGCGGACGCTGCAAGACCGCCCGGCACGGCCGGTCGTCGAGCCGCGGGGGCTGTTTGCGCTGGCGGCGGAGCTCGTGGTCGATCCAGACCGTGACGTCCTGGCGCCGCTTTCGAGCTTCTCGTTTGGCCTGTCGCGAGACCCGAGTCGATGGCGCGATCACTGGCGCAGGCTTGCGGCGTTGTCCCCGCATCTGCCGAAGCACCTCCCGGCCGAGTGTTATGACGTGCACGAGAAGGCGCGCTTCAAGCGATTGTTCGCCGCCGGGCTGAATCTCGTGTTGCCGACGTTCGACCTCGTGATCTGCGACGAGTCGCACAACCTGCGACGTGGCGCCTCACACGGTGCGTCGCGCAATCAGACGGTTGCGGCGGCGCTTGGAGGTCATCGGCTCAAGGTCGACGTCCCCTGGGATGCGCCGCCTGTCCAGCGGGTCCGTCGACTACTCTGCCTGACGGCGACGCCGGTCGAGCACGACTACTCTGAGATGACGCGCCAGGCTGAGGTGTTTGGCCTGCCACTGCTGCGGGGACTTCCGTCCGCGACCGCCGAAGACCTGAAGGCGCTTGCCTCGGACGCGCCGGCGATCGAGCGCAAAGACGTGGCGCGTCGGTACATCGTGCGACGGCTTCATGAGCTGTACGTGCCGAACGCGACCCAGGGCCTGACCAAGAACCAGTATCGGCTCGAGTGGCGGCACGGCGGATTGCGCTCCCACGACGATCGCTTGCAGCTGTCGACAGGGCGAGAGCAGCTGATGGTCGCGCTGGTGCAGAAGAAGGTGTTGGAGGCGCTGCATGAGAGTGGCGCCAGGCGGTCGGATGGGGCGTTTCTGCCGAGCTTCCAAATGGGGATGTTGTCGTCGTTTGAGTCGTTCGGCGAGACGATCGCCAACCGGACAGCGCGCGCGCGCCACGCCGACGACGATGATCCAGAGAAGGCCGCGCCGACCTACGACGGAGAGGATCAGACCAGAGACCCGAGGGAGCGGGAGGGGCTGGACTCAAACGCTGTGGACCGCATCTGCGGCTCCTATCGAACGCGCTTCGGCGCGTCGCCACCGCACCCAAAGCTCGACCAGGCTGCGACGGCTTTGACCGCGTGGGCCCAGGCGGGTGACAAGTCGGTGGTCTTTGTCAGGCGCGTGCGCACGACGGAAGAGCTGGCCGGCAAGGTCGGCGGCTTGCTGGATGAATGGCTGATCGACCGCCTGCGTGCTGAGCTGCCGCAATCGCTGCATACTGAACTGAACGAGTACGCAGCGGCGTATTGGAAGAGCCGCCGCGTCGTCGGCGTGGCCCGGCCGGTCGCCGGCACCGACACCGATGAAGACGACGCCGCCTCCACCTTTTTTGCGTCTTTTTTTCGCGGCGACGGCACGCGCCAACGCCAGGCGGGTGCGCGCTTGAGATATGCGGCCTTCCAAGACGCGGGCCATCCCTGGTCGGTCTTCTTTCGCGACAACCATGTCGCCTGGCTGCTGGACGACGATCCGGCCGCAATTCGTGATTTTGCGGCGGCGCATGCGGACAGGCTCGAGCGCTACGTCCGCTTGTGGGTCGCTACGAAGACCCCGGGCCCGCGGCACTGGTTCGATGCATGGCAGGCCGCCGGGCTGCGCGTGTTGGCTGAGATGGACCCGAGGCAGAACAGGCGAGTCGTCGCGGAACACCTGAAGCGGATGCTGCCCTCCACGCAGCGCTCACGTGCGTACCCGGCCGAGCTGGACGCGACGGGCTCCGACTGGCTGGCTGCGGGGACGTTCTTCTCTCGACTACGCACGCACCAGCTGGGCCCCGAGCTGTGGCCGGGCGCTGCAGCTCACCCCGAAGGCACGACGAGAGAGGTCCGCGCGGCCATCGAGGAGCGGATCGTGCGCCGCGAGCTGCTTAGCTCGACACTGCGGCTGGGGCACAGCTACACCGAATTGTGGACCGAAGCGGTGTCTCTGGCAGCGGGGTTCAAAGTAAGCGCGGTCGGGGCGAGGGACTCGTTGCCGGTCCTGATCGACCGGATGCTGCAGCGCTTGACCAGACAGCGAGCTGAGGCCCAGCCGCGTCTCAACGTGTGGCGCGAGCTCAAGAATCTGGCCGCTCAGCACAGCTTGCTGATGCACGTGAATTTCTCCGGCATGACGCGCGAGGAGAAGGCCGATCCGACACGCTACTTCGCCGCCAAGCTGGGCCAGCAGTCGCCGGTGCTGGGCATGCACGGTCAATCGAAGAGCGACAACGCTCTGATTCAATTCCGAATGCCGGGCTATCCGCTGGTCATCGTCTCGACCGATATTCTGCAGGAGGGCGTGGACCTGCACACCTTCTGCGGTCGAGTCCTGCATTACGGCGTCGCCTGCACGAGCTCCGCGACCGAGCAGCGCACCGGACGCGTCGATCGTATCGGCAGCCTGGTACACCGGCGGTTCGCCACCACGGACGGGGCCTCGGGTCTGCAAGTGCACTATCCCCATCTGATGGACACCGTCGAGCCGCTCCAGCTGCAGGTGCTCTACAAGCGCATGGACCGCTTCATGAAGCTGGTGCACGACGGCCTGGGGAGTCCGGACGACGAAGCATCGCGAGTCGAGGTCCACCATGGCATGCACCAGGAGGTCCGATACCCGCCGCCGCACAGCGACCGTCTCACCAGCGCCTTTGATGTTCGCACCGACGGACCCGACGACGACTTGACCGGCGGCAAGCTGGCTGACGCCCCGAACCTGACGCTTCCGGACCCGACCGACGTCCTTCGTCGCTGGTGCGAGCATGCGGTCCGTCCGGGCGCCGCGCCGGCCTGGGAAGGCGAGGTCTGGGTAGCCGAGAACAAGCTCGTGGCCGGGGCAGAGCGGGATGACCACGCACGCGTTCAGCCGTTCTTCTTGCAGCTGCGAACACGGCGCGACGGTCGCGGCCTCTACGTGCGCGTCCATAGCCCGGTGGGGCGCCTGAACCTGTCGGATGGCCGCACCTGCCGCAGCTTCCTGAATGCCCACGCGCAGATGCCCGGCGTGCAGCTCTTCGCGCACCTGGATTCACGCACTGCGCCGTTACAAGGCGTCTGGGTCCATGCGCGCACCGACCTGCCAATCGACCCCAAGGCCCCGCAAAGGGCGATCGAGCGCGCTCTCCGAACCGCCACGGTCGCCGCCGATCAGCTGGAGCGCTGGTACGCGCCGGGCCAGGACCGCCACCTCGACGACTTGCCGCCGGACCAACGCCGATGAGCGCCCTGTCCAAGCTGAGAAGCGCGCTGGCCCGCGACCGCACCTTCGAGCCCTCCCGAGGCGGACAGCTCTTGGTGACGGTAGCGCTCGGCGATCGCTCCCATCGCGTGCGAATCGAGTCACTCCACGGCTGGTACCGCATCACGGGCCGCATCATCCTCAAACACGGCCTCTACACGCGACAACTCCTGGCGCGGATCCTTCACGACAACGCCCCGACCGAGCTCGTGTGCCTGCATGAGGCCGACGACTGGTGGCTCACCGCCCGAGCGGACCTCCCCCACGACACCCCGCTACAGGACATCCTGGATGCGATCACAGCGGTCGCCCGCCGCGCGGACGACTGCGAGTTGATTTGGACGGGCGCCGACGACCTCTGAAGCTACGATCGCCGCGCCCACCACCGGAGAGGTCAGCCGGGTTTCGAGAGCAGTACAGACATGATCTCAACCAAGCCCTCGTCGGGACCCGCGATCGACGGTGGCGGCCCCCTGCGCGTATGGTCACCTGAATTGACCCAATGGACGCGCCCCTTGCCGTAGGACCGTTGGGTGACCAGTGGATCGCCTGCGTCAGCCGACTTGTAGAGGACCTGGACGCTGTCGTCCCAATCCCCCCTCAGCACCTCATTGTCCGACAGCTCGACTTTGGTCGGCAATCCAGGGAGTGGACTTGGAGTGCACAGCTCATAAACGACTTTTGTTGCCGGCCCCCCGTCACGACCGTCATAGCCCTTGAATCCGGAGAGCTTGCCGCCCGCCATCTCGCGAAGTGTCTCTGCACGGAATCGTCGGTAGATCGCGTCGTGCCCCAGGATCAGGATGCCTCCGGCGTCGCAGAACGTCTTCAAGCGCCCCTCAATACGTTCAAGAAGGCGTTTATTGGCGCTTAGCTGGGTCACATCGGTGATGAGAAGCAAGACGGCTCGAACGCTTTTCGGCCTGAGCGGCCAACCTGCGAGCTCTTCCGCGTTGCCGAGACGCACCGCCCCGAGACGCTCGGCGAGTGTCTGCGCGTGGATGCCACAGTCGCTGTACAGCAGCGTCACCGGCTTGCGCAGTCGGACGCGCCGGTACAGTCGCTTCCATACGTGGCTGCCGCGGCTGGCGATAACGCCCGCAGCGAATACCAGACCGACCTGAACCCCCTCCATGGCCACGCCGCGCATGAACTCAGACCAGTCGATCGCGCTCATGGGCGAAATCCCTCAAAGATGATGTTGTCGACATACGGAGCCGCGAGCTCAGCCTCGTCCGGTGTGCGTACCGTCCAACCTAAGACCGCAACCCCGCGGCGTCTCAACCGGCTGAGATTCCACTGAGGAACGCATCGAATGTCGTACCCGACAAACTGGGGGAGGCTCCTTCCCGTCAAGAGCAGATTGCGAAGTATCCACTTCTTCCAGGTCGCCAGATCGCTCTCATCCCGAAAGTCACCGGAGAGCTGGCCGCGTGGCACGTGCGGCGCGTTGTCAGCGAACCACTTCATCGAGAACGGATCGAACGATTGGACAGCGAACGGTCCATCGTAGGCTGCAAGGTGGCCCCATACCGCCCTTTCGAGCGGCCCGACGTCGCCGCGGTGCTTCAACTCCACCAGCAGCGGGACACGGCCCGCCACGACGTTCAAGAGCTCATCGAAGCGCGGCACACGCTGCGACGTGCCGCACAGGTCCAGCCCTCTGATAGCAGACCATGGCGTTGCTATGACCTCCTCCACCCCGTCGACGAGACGCCCCAGATGTCGATCGTGGAAGACAACCACCACCGAGTCGGATGTCAGTCGAACGTCGAGCTCGATCGGGTAGCCGGCGGCAATGGCCGCTTCGCAGGCAGGAAGAGAGTTCTCCGGAACGCCCGCGTCGATATCGTGCAGGCCGCGGTGGGCGATAGAGTCCCTGGAAATGGTGTAGGACGCTCGTTCGGAAGACGGGCCGAACGG
>CAZJHX010000210.1:0-15934 GCA_964545715.1 uncultured Myxococcales bacterium | reverse complement strand
CCCGTGTCCGTCGTCCCGCCCGTGTCGGTCGTCCCGCCGGTGTCGCCGATGCCCGTGTCGCCGGTGTCGCCCGCGGTGCCGCCGGTGTCGCCCGGTTGGCTGCCGGCGTCTTTCTTGCTGCCGCCGCGTCCACCGCCCTGCGCGCTGCACGCGAGCGTGCCCGTCATGACTAGAGCGAGACCGACATTGAGAAGGATGGTCGAGTGTCTATTCAACATGTACAAAAACCCCCAGCTAGAGCGCCACTCGGCTCTTCGAATGCGCAGAGACGTATTCATTGTGGTGGCTTTGGTCAACGCGTAAGTTTTAGGTTGCTGGGGTGGTTTGTTCCTTGCATATTCACAGTCGCGGGTGGGGTCATCTGTACCCCATCAGTGGTAGCGGTACCGTTCGGAAGGAAGGCTAGTATGAACAAAATGGTCAAAGGAATCAGCATCTTAGCCGTTGGCATCTTCATGTCAGCGTGTGCGGAAGAGGTCGTGGAGACAGACCCGACGGTTCCGCAGGTCACGACGCTGTCCAAAAAAGCCCTGGTTGTGGGCGAGCCTCTGAGCATCTACGGACACAACTTCCTGGATGCCGACGTCGGCGCCACCAAGCTGGTCTTTGAGGGCACCTTCGCGGCCACGGACATCGACGGCAACATCGTCCCCGAGAAGGTCGCGCCGTTTACGATCGCGCCGCTGTACGACGGCATGTACGAGACCGCGGGCACCGAGGACGGCATCCCGATGGCGCCCGGTACCACGATCCTGCGCTGGAACCGCTTCGGCCCGTTCCAGGTTCCCTTCGGCAGCTCCGGCAACAAGACGGGCCGCTTCACCGGCAGCGTGACCCCTGAGAACCACTTCGCGGACGGCACCGTCGTTCGCGGTGTCGCCGCCCCGCTCACCGTCGACATCCTTCCGTCGGTGATCATCAAGCGGCTCGAGCCCATCATCGGCTTCCCCGCCGGCGGCGGCATCGAGACGGCCAACTGCGGCTCGCCCGCGCTGCGCGGCATCCACGGCATGCCCTACGTGATCGAGGTCGAGGCCATCGGCTTCCGGCCCAAGTACTTCAAGTACCAGGTCTTCGGCATCCAGGGGCCCGACGACGGCCGCGAGATCACGCACCCGGTCAACGGCACGCAGATCGACACGCTGGGCGACCCGACACTCTGGCCCGATGACGGCCCGATCGTGCTCGACAAGCTCTCCGACGGCGTCGGCTTCGACATCGCCGCCATCCGCGTGACCGCCATCGACGAGAACAACAACGCCTACTACACCGCGCTGCCGCTGAGCGTCGTGCGCCCGCTGGGCTTCAACTACGACGGCAACCGCGAGCTGGCCGAGTACTACGAGCCCGTCGCCGTCAACGGTCCCATCGTCGGTGGCATCGGCTCCGAGCTCAGCTACTCCGAGAGCGAGTCCGAGTCGCGCCAGCAGGGCGTGTCCATGACCGTGACCACCAGCACCGTCAACAGCCAGGGCAAGGTCAACAGCGAGAGCTTCAGCGAGGGCGTGACCGCCAGCGAGACCACCTCCAAGAGCAACAGCCAGGGCCAGAGCCACACCGAGACCACGTCCTCCTCAGAGAGCTACGGAACCACGTACAACTCCAGCGAGTCCAACAGCAGCGAGATCTCGACCAAAGACGGCGCCAACTGGGGCTGGAACACGGTCAGCGGCACGACGGAAGAGGACTACAACACCAAGATGGGTGAGGTCTTCGGCAGCGTGAACACCGAGGTCAGCGCCAGCGTCACCGGTGAGGGCGGCGTTCCGGGCATTGGCAAGGTCAGCGGCACCGTGGGCAGCAAGGTCGGGGCCGAGGTCGGCGCCAAGACGGGCAACACGGTGGGCGAGAAGACCGCGACCAAAAACGAGAGCGGCAACCACATGTACGAGTCCAGTGAGAAGGGCACCGCGTTCGGCAGCACCACGACCGACGGCAAGTCGGAGAGCGTGTCCGGCACCTACGGCCTGTCCAACCAGAGCACGATCAACTCCAACACGACCGAGAGCGAGGCCAAGACCAACTCGGTGAGCTTCGAGATGGGCAAGACGGCGTCGGTCAGTGAAGAGGTCCAGGAAGGCAAGGCCGAGGCGTGGACCGAGAGCTGGGTCAACACGACGACCAACACCACGCTGGTGAACTACAAGGCCAAGGTGCCGCGCGGTCGCTGCGCGGTGATTTACCGCCAGACGATTCGCCACGTGCGCACGGCTCAGATGTACAACTACGACCTGTGCGGCGTGCGGTCGCTGCTGGGCGAGATGACCTTCAACGAGTGGAGCTGGGCGCCCAACATCGCGGTGGGTAACGACTGCGAGCGCGAGCTTCCGCCGTCCACGCAGCCCGAGGCGGCTTGCTTCCTCGCCTGTGAGTAAATAGCCTACTCGCTCGTGGCGAGGGCTTTACTCAGAACCTATGTCCTGTCGATCGCAGTGGTGATCGCGGCTGCAGCCTGCAGCGCGGACCCGGTGATCGAGACCCCTGTAAAGGCGTGTGCGTCCAACTCGGACTGCCCCGGTGACCAGCTGTGCTTCAACGCGGCGGGCAAGGCCTGTGGGCCCGGTGAGGGTTGTCTGTGCAAACCGCTGACGGCGTCCGGTTGCCAGTCTGACGCGGACTGCAACGGCCAGAAGTGCTTCAGCGACGGTACCTGCGGACCCTGTCAGTGCGAGCGCGCGGCGGACTGCTGTGGGGGCAACGCGGCCTGCACAAAGCAGTGCGTGGACTGCCAGTGTCTGGGCACGGCCTGCAACGCCGGGGAAACGCAGAACTGCTTCAACGAGTGCCACCAGGGCCAGCAGGTCTGCAACGGCGGCGAGTGGAGCACATGCGACGCGGCGCAGAAGCTCGATTTTGAGCAGTGCGATGACGGCATCGACAACGACTGCAACGGCAAGACCGACGAGAACCCGCCGTGCGTAGCGTGCACTCCCGGCCAGCAGCGCACCTGCGAGGGCGTGTGCGGCGAGGGTGATCAGACCTGTGACGGCGGCGGCAACTGGGGCCCGTGCGATGCGCCGACCGACTGCACCTGCGAGTCCGGCGACACCACGACCAAGGCGTGCGGCAACTGCGGCACGGCGCAGGGCAACTGCGGGCCGGACGGCGTCTTCATCTTCTCGGATATCTGCACGGGGGAGGGCCCCTGCGCGCCCAACGAGATCGGCCAGGAGGAGTGCGGAAACTGCGGTATGCAAACGCGCACCTGCGGCTCGACGTGCGCCTGGGGCGAGTGGAGCGAGTGTGCCAATCAGGGGCAGTGCAAGAAGGGCGAGGAGGCCGAGCAGGCGTGCGGCAACTGCGGCAGCCAGACGCGCCTGTGCGACCAGAAGTGCGCCTGGGGCGTGTGGAGCGAGTGCGTTGACGGCACCGGCTGTGTGCAGGGGGAGACCAAGACCCAGTCATGCGGCAACTGCGGCACCCAGACGTCCACGTGCCTGGCCGGTTGTCAGTGGAGTGACTTTGGCGCCTGCGACGGCGCCGGTCCTTGCGTTGGGGGCGAGGTGGACGAGGAGGCGTGCGGCAACTGCGGCAACAAGAAGCGGACCTGCGCCAATAACTGCACCTGGGGTCAGTGGACCAGCTGTCTGGGCGCCGGTCCGTGCGCGGTGGGCGAGTCTCAGGAGGAGGCGTGCGGGGAGACCAACGTGGGTATCTGCGAGTACGGCACCAAGGTCCACACGTGCAACGGCAACTGTCAGTGGAACCCGTTCGGCAGCTGTCTGGGCGAGGTCAAGCCCAAGACCGAGATCTGCGGCAGCGACCAGGACGAGAACTGCGACGGCATCAAGGACACTCAGGCCGACCAATACGAGACCAACAACACCTGCAACAGCTACCACCTGCTCAACAGCGAGAGCTCGCCGGACGTCGACGAGACGGTGTTTGGCACGTTCCACACGTCGACCGACAAGTGGGACTACTACGGCTTCTATGTGGACGACGGGACGAGCGTGCTGGGGCCCGAGCACATCAAGGTGGACCTGACCCAACAGCAGGGCGACATCGACGCAGACCTCTTCTTGTACAAGGGCACCGACAAGTGCAACTCCAACGACCCTGAGAAGAGCCACACGGGCGCCAACCAGGACAAGAAGATCGACTGGTCTGAGAACTTTGCCAGCAACGACGGCGGGCTGTGGATCGTGGGCGTACAGAACTACGGCGGCACCGCCTGTTACGACACCTACTCTCTCAAGATAGTGGGACTCGACTAGCTATCGAATGACCCGGCTGCTCTCAGTCGCTCTGGCGTTTCTGCTGGCCGGTCCTGCGCTGGCGCAGCAGAACCTGGACAAGCTGGGCGAGCGCGCCGCCAAGCTGAAGCCGGCCCCGCCTCGGTACATCGAGAACTACCGCTTCGGCGTGCGCGGCGTCACGTTCAAGCACATCGCGATCAGCCCGTCCAACGCCAAGACGCTGTATGCGACCTCGTACAACGGATTTGTGTACGCGTCCCACGACGGCGGGCAGTCCTGGCAGGAGGGGCGGCTGATCACCGAGCGGGTGAAGTTCTTCGGCGCGATTCGGCCGACAAGCACGCCCAATCTGACCAAGGCACAGTTCAAGTGGCAGGGCCTGCTCACCGGCGTGTGGAAGATCCCGTTCAGCACCAACGACTATCTCGATCGGACAGAGGTCGGCGGCGTGCGGATCGGTCCGGGCACGGCTGGGCTCAATCTCGGCGGGCCCGTGGGGGAGTCGCCGGGAGCCGGCGAGCTTGCACATGACAATCTCGGTCTCTCGGGCGGGGGAGACAGCAGCCGCTTCGGTATCGGCATCGTGCGCGCTGCACCGCGCTTGCAGGCGCTGATGGCCAAGCGGCAGCTGCGCCTGATCGGGCTGAACTTGAAGCTGCTGTTGAATATCAAGGGCCTGGAGCCCACCTGGGTGAACCACGTGGCCATCCACCCGACCAACCCCAAGATCGCCGTCGTGGCCACCGCGATGGGGCTGTTTCGCACGACGGACGGCGGGCTGGGCTGGATCGACATCTTCAACGGGCGCAGCTATCTGGAGCGGTTCTGTCACTTTGTGGCATTTGATCCGAGTGACCCCGACAAGATCTGGCTGGGCACAGGGCAGGGGCTGCTCTATTCGCCGGACGGCGGCGACAGATTCCTGCGCGTAACGGGGACGCAGCTGTCGTCGCTGCTGGCCCATTGGGTCGCGTTCTACCCCAAAAATCCCAAGATCATGTACGCCGGGTCGAACAACGGCGCATTCCGCAGCGATGACGGTGGCATCAACTGGAAGTGGATCTTCTTTGAGACGCTGCCCACCCAGAACTTCATCATGTCGATCGCGGTCGATCCCAACGACCCCGATCGCGTGCAGCTGGCGACTAAGGACGGCATCTTCAAGTCCAGCGACGGCGGCAAGAGCTGGTCGCGCTCCGGCGGATTCTTGTTCACCAGCCAGTGGGTGTGGCGCCTGATCGCGGATCCGGCGGACAGCAACCACCTCATCGCCAACACGTACCTGCAGGTGTGGGAGACGTTCGACTGGGGCAAGACCTGGTCGGCGATGTACATCAACGACTCGGACTGGTCCCCGCGCATGATCGTGTTCGACAGCAAAGAGAAGGACACGTTCTGGATCGCGACGTCGGCCGAGCTGCTGAAGGTGTCGCCCAAGCCGCCGCCGCAGCCGGACCCTGTGCGCTGGGCGGCGCTGAGAGAGCAGCTGAAGCGGGAGCCGCGCCTGACCGACGCAATGGACGCCGCTTTTCGGGTGCATGCGTCGCATATGGGGGAGCTGGGCGCCCTTCGAGCGCGCGCGCGCTGGTCTTCGTTGGTGCCGGAGCTGCACGCGTGGGCGGGCTTCGTCGCGGTGGATACCAATGGCGCCACGAACTCCGCTGAGTTCGGGTCTTTCGCCGTACCCGGCGGAATCGGTGGCGGCGGCTTCGACTCGGGGCTGTTGTTTACGCACGCCGGTCGCTACCAGCTGCCCTATTTCGGCGCCTGGCTCACCTGGGACCTGAGCCACCTGCTGTTTCACATCGAGGAGGCGCCCTACGGCCGCTACTTCAACGACGCCAACATGACGTATTTGAAGCTGAAGGTGGAGGTTCAGCGGCTGTATGAAGAGCGGCGCCGCGTGCTGGTCCAGACGGTGACGGTGCCGCCAAACGATGTGCGCGCGCTGATGAACCTGCGGCTGCGGCTGGAAGAGCTGACCGCCCACCTGAACCAGTTGACAGGTGGCCTGTACGACACTCAAACGCGGGGGTTGGAGCGCCTGCCGCTTGTTCAATGATTTGGAGGCATAACCCATGAAGAAGACTTTGTTTTTATCGTTTTGTATGGTCGCGCTGCTGGCGCCCGAGGCTCAAGCGCAGCAAAACATCCGCGCTCAGCTGAACGCGCTGCAGGCCGAGCCGTCGGTGCGGGAGACCCAGGAGGCGGCCTTGCGCTACTTCAAGGTCAACCAGGACACCGTGTCCTCGATGCGACGGCGCGCCGGCTGGAAGGCCATCCTGCCCATGACCGAGCTGTCGGGTGGCTACTCGTCGTCCAGCGCGGACGAGGATACGGTCAACAAGGAGTTCGACCCGGTCGAGAAGTGGGTGCTGCGCGATGCGGGCGGCACGTCCTACGACATTCGCGGCAAGCTGACGTGGAACCTGCCGCAGCTGATCTTCAACGCGGAGGAGCTGGACGTCGCGTCGCTGGCGGGGCTGATGGAGGGCATCCTGAAGGAGTCCACGCGGCTGTACTTCATGCGCCGCCGGCTGCAGGTGGACATGATCCTGACGCCGCCGACAGACCAGGCGTCGCTGCTGACCAAAGAGCTGCGCATGGAGGAGCTGTCGGGCCTGATCGACGCGATGACGGGGGGCTGGTTCCAGGCTGAGCTGAACCGTCGGACCGGGCGACGGCCGACCAAAGCGGCGCCTGCTCCAGCGCCTGCCAAACCCGCGGCGGCTCCGGCGAAGGTCTCGGCGCCAAAGACGGTGCTGAGACGGAAGTAGCAATGATCACTGGGGTTATCTACGACCTCGACGGGACGCTGCTCGACACCAGCTTGAACATCACGCACGCGGTCAATCGTGTGCGTGAGGCGCTCGGACTGACAAGTATCACGCAGGCTCAATGCCTCGCCTGCGTGGGTCACGGCGCGCGCCACCTGATCGAGCACGCGGTTATGCCGGAGACGGACGAGCCGTTCGCCGAGGTCTATGCGGCGTTTATCCGGATCTATGTGGCCGATCCGACCGCCGGGGTCGAGCCGTACGACGGGGTGATGGATGCGCTGCAATACTTCAAAGACCACGGTGTTCCGCAGGCGGTGCTGACCAACAAGCCGCACGACGTCACGCTCCAGGTGATGAAGGCGCTCAAGCTCAACGGCTGGTTTGAGGCGGTGCTGGGCCCGGGGGCGCAGGTTCCCACGGGCGTTGTCAGACCCAAGCCCGACACGCGCGGCATCGAGCACATCATTGCGGGCTTCGGCGTCGACCGGGCAGGCATCTGGATGATCGGTGACAGCCTGAACGACGTCCTTGTCGGCCAGGGGGCCGATGTCCACACGCTGGCTATCGCGACCGGGTTCGGTGGGGGCCGCGCTGAGCTGGAGGCGTTGGACCCGTCGCCGGACCTGCTGGTGGGCGCGTTTCGAGATGGCTTCGATCGCCTGAAACAGATAGGGTGCGCCGCATGAGACTGTTTTTATCGCTGATGCTTAGCGTTTTGATGGCCTGCTCGTCCGGTGGTGACGGCGGGTCCGATACCGGCGGCTCGGGTACCGGGGGCACCGGGGACACCGGGACGGTCGATACCGGCTCAACGACCGACGACACCGGCGGCGACACCGCCACCGGCGCGACAACGGACACGCCCGGAATCTGGAGCGAGGACTGCGCCACCGACATGGTGGAGTTCCGCACCGTCGACGTGGGCGAGGTGTCCTTGAACGTGGCCTGTCGCGGCGCCGGCCCGACGATCATCCTGCTGCACGGCTTTCCTGAGTTCTGGTTCGGCTGGAACGACCTGATGGCCGACCTGTCCGCCGATTTTCGGGTGATCGCGCCCGACCAGCGCGGGTACAACACGTCCGACAAGCCGCCCGAACAGGCGGACTATGAGATGCCGCACCTGGTGGCGGACGTCGTCGGATTGATCGACGCGGTGAGCACCGAGCCCGTCCTGTTGGTCGGCCACGACTGGGGCGGCGCAGTGGCCTGGGTGGTCGGCGCGCAGCACCCCGACAAGCTCAGCGGCCTGATCATCGCCAACGGCCCGCATCCCAACGTGTTTTCGCGGGAGCTGGCGGAGAACCCGGACCAGCAGGCGGCCAGCAGCTATGTCAGCCTGTTGCTGACCGAGGGCTCCGAGACCGCGATGGGCGGCAACGACTTTGCGCTGCTGGTGGGGGCCATGGAAGAGGCGGGCCTGAGCGACGAGGACCTCGGCAAGTACAAGGACGCCTGGGGCCAGCCCGAGGCGCTGCTGTCGATGGTGCGCTGGTATCGTGCCAACCTCAGCGCGGACGAGGGCATTGACGTCGATGTGACGATCCCGGACCTGAAGACGCTGGTGCTCTGGGGCATGGCCGACAGCGCGCTGCTGCCGGGCAACCTCATCGGACTGGACCAGTACGTGACCAACTTGACGATTCGGACGCTGCCCGGTGTCAGCCACTGGATCAACCACAACGCGCACGAGGACGTGGCGACCGCCATCCGTGCCTTTGCAGCGGGCGAGGCCGTCACGGTTGGCGAGGATGCGCCGGATCCGGACGACCGGCCGGTTGAGGACCCGCCCGTGGAGGACCCGCCGGTCGAGGATCCGCCCGAGGAGGACCCGCCGGTCGAGGATCCGCCGGAGCCCACCGAGCCCCCGACGCTGCCTGCGGGCCTGTACGGCCAAGCGGCGCCTGACTACCTGGGCCTGCCGTCACTGGCGGCCGTCACAGACGAGGAGGGCGTTCAGGTCACCGAGGACGACTTCAAGGGCCACTGGACGGTTATGTGGTTTTATCCAAAAGCCAAAACCCCTGGGTGAACCACCGAGGGTTGCGGGTTCCGCGACCTCTACGACCAGTTCCAGGCCCTCAACGTCGAGATCTATGGCGCCAGCTTTGACAGCAACGCCGAAAACAAGGCGTTCAGCGCCAAAGAGAACTTTCAGTACCGCCTCTTCAGCGACGGCGAGTTCGAGATGGCCAAGCACTACGGCGCTTACAGCGTGTCGTGGTTTGCCGACCGCGTGACCGTCATCCTGGACCCGGCAGGCAGCTGGGTGCTGACCTATCCTGTAAGCAGCACCAAGAACCACCCCGAAGAGGTGCTGCAGGACATCACGGCTATTCTGGAAGCCAACCCCTAGCCGGCTCTTCTCTTCGTCAAGGCCAGCGGCAGCGCAGCCGTAAACGTGATGCCCAGCACCACGCCGCTCATCGTGCTGGCCGCCTCCAGCAGCGCCGAGCCCAGGTTGTGCATCACCACCGGCACCTTGTCGAACAGCGCCGCCACCGCTGTGCCCGCCGCTTGATCGCGGGCCTGTCCGGCCAGGCCGCCCAGTGCGTCCTCCAGCATGCTGCCGCCCAGAAACACGCCGGCCTGCACCAGCGCCGCGCCCAGGGCCAGCCCCACCAGCGGGATCAGCAGGCGCTCGCGCAGATCGGCGGCCGACAGCATGATCAGCAGCAGCACCAATGCCACGACCGCCAGCCCCAAGAAGACGCGGATCGACCGCGCTCGCTTCAGGCCGGTGCGCACGGTATTCAAGCGGGCGGCGACAGCTGTATTGTCCGCGGCCTCCAGGTGCGCCGTCAGGTCCTCCTGAGTGTAATGAAAGCCGCTGCGCGTGATGGCCAGCACCTCGTCCAGCAGGTCCTCGCGCTCGCCGTGCAGTAGGTGCCGCAGGCGGGCCTCATGGATGACCACGCCGCGCGTCATCCAGCGACGTGCGCGCTGCACCAGGCGCCAGGTGCCCTTGCCCACGCGCTTGCGGACCGCGTCTTCGGTGTAGACAAAGCGGCTGGGCACCTTGGCATCGATCGCTGTGGAGACCCGGGTCTGCACGTACGCCACCATCGCGGCGGTGACGGCGGCGGCGGCCAGTCCGGTGGCGCGGCACGTCAGCGGATCGAGCTCGCGTGCCAGCAGCTGTTTCGTCTGGGCCGCGGTGCACTTTGGCCGGGTCTTGAGGTAGTCGGTCACCTTGTTCACGACGGTGGCGGTCAGCTTGATCGAGGCCGTCTTTTTCAGCCCGTCCAGCGGCACCTCGAGGTCCAGCGTGTCGCGGCCGCCGGTGAGGTAGTCAGCCACGACGCCCGTGATGTCCTTTTGGCGGTCATGCACCCACTCGCTGTGCAGCAGCCCGTCCAGCGCCTTTGCCAGCTCGTCGGCGGTCAGCTTGATGCCCGCGGACTGGATCAGCACACGATCGTGCATCTTTTTGTGCAGGCGCGGTCGCACCACGCGGTCGGCCATGAACTCCACCACGTTCGACTCGTCGACGACCAGACGGATCGCCGCCGAGATGGCCTCTTTGCGCTCGTGGACCGGCACCGACAGCGTCAGCGTGGTGACGCGTCCGGTGAGGTAGTCCAGGATATGCCCCAGCTGATCGATGACATTGTCCGACACCCACTGGCGTGGCGCGATCAGGCGGCCGGCCCGCAGCCACGTGTCGTACTCCGCGGTCACCCCGAACGGCAGGCGGCGCTGGCGCTCAGCGACCTCCGTCGCCACCGCCTCCATCATCCGATCGTAGGCTACGTGCGTGAGCGGCGAGGTGCGCAGCCGGTCGTTGAGCGCGTCACCGGCGGCGTGCAGGCGGTCGGCGACAGGCAGGGTCAGCGCGACACCCTCGGTCTCAGCGGACATATACGGCACCAGCGACGCCGCAATGCGGATGGACTGCGCCGCGAACCAGTCCTCGGTCAGGACGGTCTGGACGACATCGGCGGCCTCTGTCAGTACGCGCTCTGTCGCCGCGGGATAGACCTGACGAACGCGGTGCCGGGTCGCCTGCGGGACGAAGTCGCGGGTCAGCGCTGCGTATACGCCTGCGTTTTGGACCGCGGAGACGTAGAAGTCCGGCTGCACGACGGTGCGCTCGAGCGTCTGGCTGCCGATCGCGGCAGCGGTGACCACCCCGGTCAACAGGACCAGGACGGCGCGCATCATCACTCCCAAGTGGGCACAGCCTCCTACGGGCTTGGGACGCTCCGGCCGGCGATCCCGATCGAACCGCGCGACGGCTTCAGCACCGAGATGTCGCCCCCTGCGACCCACACGCCGACCCCGTCCCCGCGGATGCCATGATAGCCGTCCGAGTGGATGATCTCACCTTCTTGCCACTTGCCGTCCGCGCCCTGGCGCGCCGTGTAGCCGCTGAGCCCTGCGATGAAGACGTCCTGTCCGGGCGCCGTCCACAGGCCGGGGGTCTGCGGCGGCGCGAACTCGGGCACCTCGATCGACGACCAGGCCTTCCCGTCCCAGTGAAGCAGCAGGGTCACGCCCAGGCCGCCGATCGCGTACACGTCGGTGGCTGTGCGGCCCGAGACCGTGAACAGCGTCTCTTTGGTGCCCGTATCCTCTCGTTTCCAGCTGCTGCCGTCGTAGTGCAGGGCCATGCCGTCCGCGCCTACGATAAAGACAGCGTCCTTGGAGGCGCCCCACACTTTGAACAGATCCTTGGCGTCGTCCTCGCTCTTGGCCTCGACCGCGTCGATCGTCACGCGGGACCAGGCGGTGCCGTCGTAGTGCACGACGACGTCCGTCTCGCTGTCCACGCCCGCGGCCGCATTCCAGGTGCCGCCGACGGACCAGACGTCGTCCGGCGTGGCGCCCCAGATCCCGTAGAACACCGTCGTCGGTACGCCCGAGTCCAACGACTCCCACGCGCCGTCCTTGTAGCGTCCGATGGTTCCTGCCGCGCCGGATACGAACACCGGACCGCCGGTGAAGCCGTGCACCCACCACAGTTGGTGCCCCAGCTGTGTGTCGTGTCGCGTCCAGCTCTTGCCGTTGAACTGGAGCACTTTCGCCTTGCCGAAGGCGCCGCCGACCACCCACACGTTGTCCGGGCTGTCGTTCCACGTGCTGAAGAAGGCGCCGTCCAGGTCGTTTTCCACCACGGACGTCAGGGTCGTCATGTCGATCGAGCTGGGCTCGGGCTCAGGGTCCGGGCACCCCAACAAGAGCGCCGCGATGGAGAGGGTCACGCTGGTGAGAGATCGCATTTCCGGACTTTACCGTCCGCGTGTGCCCACTACCAACCTTCAGGCGGGATTGTCCGAGTAAAACTGGCGCGCCCATTTGCGAAACTTCATCACGCTGGCGTCCGACTTGGACGCCGTAGGGCGCTGCATATAGATCTTGTGCTCCCACACCTCGATGTCCTGGTTCACGGTCTGGTGGAACAGGCTGCTATAGCTGCGAAGCATGATCGCCGTCATGCCGGGCATGGCCGACTTTCTGACGCGATGAATCATCTTCAGTGAGCAGGTGCCGTCGTCCATGGGCGTGGTTGTCGCCAGCGTCTGGGACCGCATCGTGACGCCCTTTGTGATGGGAAAGTCCTGCTGAATCCAGCCGATCGCGAGGCCGTAGCGACGGCTCTGGACCTTGCTGCTGTTCTTGAGCGGCACGTCCCATGGGAAGCCGAAGGCGCTGAGGTTGGCCCGCACCTCCATGTTCCAGGTGAACACGGCGCCGTCGATCTCGTACTCCTGCGCGGGGCGCTCGTCGGTGAAGCCGTGCATGACCGGGCTGTGGGCGGCGTCCGCGTCGTTTTCGCTGATGTCCTGGATGGTGGCGGTGACGGTCCACTCGTCCTCGACCCAGCGTGACCAGGCGCCGTCGAAGTCCGGCAGCTGCGGGATGCGCCAGGTCGGGCTCGCACCGTGATCGTGGTACCAGACCAGGATCATGTTGGACACCTCCTCCACCGTCCAGCGCGTCAGCTTCGCCTTCTTGGGGATTGGATCGCCGTTGGGGATGTGGCTGCACTTGCCGGTGGCGCCCTCGTACTGCCAGCCGTGAAACGGGCAGCGAATGGTGTTGCCGACCACCGTGCTGTGATGGCCCAGATGCGCGCCGAAGTGCGGACAGTACGGGTCCACGGCATGCGCGACGCCGTCGTTGGTGCGAAAGACCACGATCTCCTGGCCGAACATCGGGACGACCTTGATGTCGCCGACCTTTAGTTGGTGCGAGAAGGCGGCCATGTACCAGCCGTTGGGATAGGGGGTCAGCGTGGACTGAGGTTTGCGAGCCATGCGCGCATTAGAACATGTTTCGCAGTCAGCAACAGTCGCGGCGCGGCTGCACGTCCAACAAGCCGGCGCGGGTATCCAACGTGATGGTGCAGCACCGCTGTAGCTTGGCGCGCAGCAGCTCGCGGCCACGTTGTACGCGCGTCTTTACGCCGGAGACGGAGAGCCCGGTCCGCGAGGCCACCGTCTTGTACGGCAGCTCCTCGAGCTCGGTGAGCTTCAAGATGTCGCGGTACTTCTCCGGCAGATCCTCGATGGTCGCTGCGGTCCACCGTGCCAGTGTCTGTCGCAGCCGGACCGAGTCGTCGTTGGGCGTGTCGTCGCTCGGTTGTTCGGCGTCCAGGGCCGCTGTCGGGCGCTTCTTGCGATGCCAGTCCACCACGGCATTGCGCGCGACCCGAAAGACCCATCCGGCGATGCGGTCCTCGTCGCGCAGGTCGCCGCGGCGCTCGTGCACGCGCAAGAACACGTCCTGCAGCAGATCGTCGGCCGCGTCGTCGGGGACACGGCGGCGCAGCCACGCCAGCAGGTCGGTTGACAAAGCCCGCCACACCGCATCGGTCGCGCCCGCGTCGGTCATGTGCAGCAGGTCGGTGCGCAGCACGGCGTCTCTTCGGGGGCGCGCTCGGCCGCGGGGGCGTCGTCGTCAGTCGTGACGAAGACCTCCCAGTGGTGCCCGTCCGGATCCGCGATCCACGCCTTGGTCGATACCGCGTAGCAGCAGGTTACGTCTTCTTCGATACGCACGGCGTAGCCCGCGCTCTCCATGCGAGTGCGTGCGCCGGCGACGGCGTCGGTGTCACCGACCTGGATCCCGAAGTGCTGGGGCAGGCGCGTGCCGACGGCGGCAGTGGTGACGTTCAGGCTGAGGTTGACGCTGGGGACAGCCGGCTCGAAGCGCGCGTAGTCGTCGCGGGTCTTGGACGGCGCTACGCCCAGCAGCGCGGTGTAGAAGTCGACGGCTTTGGCCAGGTCGGTGACGCCCAGCGCCATGTGTAGTCGAGTTGCTTTCATGTGAGTAGCTCCAGGTTTGTGGTCTCACTCTCCAAGACGGGGCGCTTGCGATCAGGTCGCACTTTTTTGTCGCCGGATGAGCAGGACGCCGGCGGCCACGCCGAGCAACGCCAGTCCGACAGCCAGGCCGGGGCGCGCGAAGATCGCGTTGCCGACGGCGAAGTTGAAGGAGAACAAGCACACCGCGCCGATGACCGCGTCGGTCAGTCCGCGACCCAGAAACGGGGTGGGTGTGATGCCGTGCGGCGTGGTGATCCGCCGCCAGCCGGGCGATCCGGGGCGCACCCGGCGCACAAAGGCCACCAGCCGATCCTCGTCGACCGGCGCCGTCAGGTACGTGACAACCACCCAGACGGCGGTGGAGATCGCGACGATGATCGGCAGCTTGGTCGTGTACGGCATGTCCGGATAGACCAGCTGCAGGACGGTGGCGCTGACGCCGGACGTGAGCATGGCGGAGATCTCCGTCCAGGCGTTGGGCCGCCACCAGAACCAGCGCAGGATCCACGTCAGGCCGGCGCCTGAGGCAAACGACAAGATGAACTTCCACGCGTCGCCGATGGAGTCGATGTTCAAGGCGATGAGGATGGCCGCGGCCAGGATCACGAGCATGGCGATGCGGCTGGCCAGGACGTAGTGGCGCTCGTCGGCGTCGGGGCGCATGAAGCGCTTGTAGATGTCGTTGACCAGGTAGGCGGCGCCCAGGTTCAGGTGGGTGTCGACGGTCGACATGAAGGCGCCGAGCAGCGTGACGACCAGCAGTCCGAGCACGCCGGCGGGCAGCAGCTTGGCCATCAGCAGCGGGTAGCCCATCTCGGTGTCTTCCAGCCCGGGCAGCAGCACCATGGCGCACAGCGCGGTGATGATCCAGGGCCAGATCTGGATGGCGAAGTTCAGGCCGGCAAACAGCATGGAGGCGCCCTGCGCGTGACCCTCGGTGCGGCACGCCATCATGCGCTGGATGTGCTTGCCGCCGCCGTCCGAGTACTTGTTGGCCCACGGCTGGATCAGCACGTAGACGCCGAAGACGGACAAGGGGATCCAGGGTCCGGCGCCGTCGGGATCGGCTCGCTCGCCGAAGTGGGGCACAAAGCGCGTGACCTCGGCGCCGTCGCCGTAACCTGCGGTCAGCTTCTCGGTCAGCCCGTGGACGCCGCCGACGGCATCCAGCGCAAACACGGCCAGCACGATCGAGCCGACGAGCCCGACCCCATATTGAAAGAAGTCGGTCCAGACCACGCCTTTCAGCCCGGCCGACAGCGTGTAGACCAGCGCCACGACCACGGCGACGGCCAGCACCAACAGCGGGTCGACGGACGTGACGGCGCTCATGACTTTGATGACCGCCTTGAGCACCCAGCCCAGGACGTAGCAGTTGATGAAGACCCCGAAGTACAGCCCCTTCAGCAGACGAAGTCCGGCGGCTGAGCGGCCCGAGTAGCGCAGCTCGATCAGCTCGGCGTCGGTGATGACCTCGGCCCGCCGCCAGAGCCGCGAGAAGAGAAAGACCGCCAGCAGGGCGCCGATCGCGTTGCTCCAGAAGAACCAGACCCCACCGATGCCCTGCTGAGCCACGTAGCGTGTGATCGCCAGCGGTGTGTCGATCGAGAAGTTGGTCGCGGCCATCGACACGCCGGCCAGCCACCAGGGCAGGGTGCGGCCGGACAAAAAGAAGTCCGTCATCGAC
>CAZJHX010000209.1:0-16066 GCA_964545715.1 uncultured Myxococcales bacterium | reverse complement strand
GGCGCGGCCGACAACTGCCCCGAGCTGGCCAACCCCGAGCAGCTGGACACCGACGGGGACGGCGTGGGCGACGCCTGCGACGACGACGACGACAACGACGGCGTGCCGGACTCGGTCGACAACTGCCAGTTCACGCCCAACCCCGACCTGCTGGACAACGACGTGGACGCGATCGGAGACGCGTGCGACCCGGACGACGACAACGATGAGATCCTGGACATTCTGGACGTCACGACCGGGCTGGGCCCCGACAACTGCCAATTCGTCCCGAACACGGACCAGATCAACAGTGATCTGGACGAGTACGGGGACGCCTGCGACGACGACGATGACGACGACGGCGTGCTGGACGGCGCGGACAACTGCCGGACGGTGCCCAACCCCGATCAGCTGGACCACGAGGGTGACGGCTTTGGCGACGCGTGCGACCCCGACGACGACAACGACGGCATCCCGGACGAGCTGCACGAGGACCTGGGCCTGGGCCCGGACAACTGCCACTTCACGCCCAATGAGGACCAGCTGGATACGGACGGGGATCTGCTCGGCGACGCGTGTGATCCGGACGACGACAACGACGGTCTGGGCGATGAAGAGGAGCTGACCGAGGGCGAGGACGGCTGGATCACCGACCCCAAAGACCCCGACACCGACGACGACGGCTTCAGCGACCTGGAAGAGGCGGTGGCGGCCTCAGACCCGACTTTTGACCGCTTTACGCCCGAGTACTATCTGCCGCGCGGATCGGCGCCGGTCGCGTCCGGATGCTCGGCGGGCGGCGCGGACGGCTCGGGCGCGGGTCTGGCCCTGGTACTGCTGGCCCTGCTGATGCTGAGGCGCCGGCACCGTTGGATGCCTGCGGTCGCGATGGCGACGCTGCTGGTCGCGCCGGCCGTCGGTGAGGCCCAGCCGGTCGGCTTGGAGCCGATGCTTGGCGCGGGCGCCGGCGGTGTTCACGTGCGCGATGCCTTCTTGCGCCGTGGCCCGGGCCAGCGCGCTACGGTGGCGTACGCGTGGACCCCGCGACTGTTGACCTGGGAGTTGGAGGGCGGCGTTCGCGTCCCGATCATAGAGCACGCGCATACCCTGCTGGCCGAGGTGGGCGTGCAGTTCAAGCAGACGGAGCTGACGTTCTCGCTGCCGGTCGTGCTGGATCGAACGGTGGTGCGCCCGCTGGGCGGAGCGGCCTCGACCGACGTGGGCGAGCTGCGCATGGGGCTGCAGCAGCGGATCTTCAAGAAGTACCGCTGGGCCATGCGAGCCGGGGCGTGGCTGGCGCTACCGACGGGATCCGAGCGCGACCTGACCGGCTATTCGGCCACCTACGGTGGCATGCACGTCGCCGGGTCGTGGAAGTCTCGCCGCGTCGTACTGACGTTGGAGCTTGGCTACGAGTTCATCCCCGAAGTGGAGTTCGCCAACACCCAAACCGGCGACGTGGTTCACACCGGCTTCTCAGCCGACATCAACGTGACCCCGTGGCTGTCGATCCCGGTCGAGCTTCGGGCGCTGACCGGCGTCTCGGGCGACACGTCATACGTCTCGTTGGTCCCCGCCGCCCGCCTGGAGTTCACCCTACCCTGGGGCGCGCTGTTCGCCGGCGTGAAGTCCAACGCGCTCAGCGGCTTCATCGAGCCGCGCGTGCAGGTCTTCACCGGCCTGAGCCTGAGCGGCGCCTGGGCGACTGCGACCGAAGCCGAGACCACCACCCCACCGCCCGCACAGTGCGAAGAGACGCCCTGGCGGTGCCGCAAGACACGGTGACAGCTCACCAGACGCGGCGAACCCCGTACGCGTCCATGGCAGCGTCGCGACTCAGGATTTGCAGATCGGCGTCGAGACACTGTGCGATGAGCAGTCGATCGAAGGGGTCACGATGGTGTGGCGGGAGATCCTGCACGGCCATCGCGTGAGACGGCTCGATCCGCTGGACGAGAAGCCGCAGTCGAGGAACCTCGGCCGCAATGATCTCCTGCAACGGTGCACCCAAAGTCAGCTTGCCGATGCCGGCCTTGATCGCCATCTCCCAAATGCTCGCCACGCTCAACAATAGAACAGCATCCTGATCTGCGAACACAGCCCGAGCGGCCGGACTCAGCGCAGGATCGTCGCAGGCAGCCCACAGGAACGTGTGTGTGTCGAGCAGGTACCGGCTCATGCGGCTAGCCGTACTCGGCGAAGTCATCCAGTGGCTCGTCGAAGTCGTCGGCCAAGGTGACCAGACCTCGCGCCCCGCCCAGCTTTCGCTCCGCCCGCGCCCCGTCCACGACGACGAGCCGCACCAGGGGCTTGCCGCGCCGGGCGATGACGACGTCTTCTCCGGCCAGCGCGGCATCTACAAGACGAGACAGCTGCGCTTTTGCCTCGTGAATGTTCATTGTCTGCATGTGGCGCTCGTCGCTCGGTTACGCCACTCACATTAACCGGTCCAACTTAGTTGGTCAAGTTAGCCGGGACACGCCATCTGGGTGCCGCTGCAGGCTCCCAGCAACGCCGTGCAGCCCATGTCGCAGCTGCACTTCATGCACGCCATGCTGCTGGAGTCCTTGTTGCACTCCTCGGTGCATTTGGCGTCGCCGTACGTGCAGGCCGCCATCTCGGCGTAGCAGCCGACGCACTCCATCGTGACGTCGGGTCCGGTGATGCTCTGCACCACGCACTCGGCCAGGCAGCTTTGCGGCGACTGGTTGCTGTGGCAGGTGCCGTAGCATTGGTAGATTAGCTGATCCATCTTCCACTTCTGAAGGCCCTCAATGTCGTGCGGATTGTCGCACGCGCCCATGGATTCGGGCTCAGCAGGCTGAGCCGGCTGTGCGGGCATATCCTGCCAATTGGGTTTGCGCGGCTCGTGATTCTCGGCGCCGCCGCCCATTGAGGCGTCAGCACCCGGGGTAGGCGCGACGTGAATGTCGCCCCCACAACCGCCGATCAGGCAGGCGGAAAACAGCCAGGCTAAGAAGATGCTTGGGACGGGGTTTCTCATCATGGGCTCCGTGAGTTTGTAGGTCTCTTACCCTCACAGACCTGAGCACCCGCCAAATGTGTAAAGCACGTCCGGCTATTTTTTTAGATCAGCCGCCATTTCGAAGATCTTCGGGCGGTCCAGCTCGCCCTCCATGTAGTCGACGTTCTCCAGATAGCCGACGCGGCGGATGTTGCGGACATAGACCTTTCCGGTGTCCGGGTACACGCACACCTCGTCATCGCGATTGGGGCCGATCGCCAGGTACACCAGGTCCTCTTCAAAGGTGTTGGCGATCTGGTGCGCCACGCCGTTGCCCGCCGGACACGTGATGCAGTCGCCCGGGCCGATCTCGCGCACGTCGTCCCCATAGCGGAGCACGCCGCGGCCCGACAGCACATAGAACACCTCGTCCTCCAGCGTGTGGTAGTGAAACGGGCACAGGGCGCGGCCCGGCGGCAGTCGGGTCGCGTTTACGGCCAGACGGCCCCCCTTGCGCGGCAGGTTGGGCGTCAGCACCTTGTAGTAGCCGCCCCAGTGGTCGCCATCCAGGTGCTCGACGTCTTCTGCGTCGGCAATGTTGATGACGTGTGATCGTTCGTCGCTCATGGCTTCTTCCTCGTGGTTGTGACGCTAACTAGCACACCAGCCCTACAGCGCTACTCCTCCAGACGAGCCAGCACCCGGTACAGATTGGCGGATTTAAGCGGACCCGACAGCGCCGTGACCCCGTGATCGAGCAACCCGGCAACGAGCAGCAGCGGGCCGCCGATCGCCCATACGACCCGGCGTCTCAGGCGCGCGAGGCCGGTGCTGGGGGGCAGCCACGGGCGATCGGTCATTGGCGCCAGGCGCTGCAACAGCAGGATGACCGTCCAGGAGAGATCGATGGGCATGTGAGCCTGTGGGCCGTGCCACTCGACGGGCGTGAAGCCCTCGTTGTTCAGCAGCTCACCCATCTTGGCGCGCGTCGTAAAGTGCAGGTGCTGCGGCTGCAGCCAGAGCACCCACCAGCGGCCCAGCAGGCGACCCAACCGGGACTCCGGCTCGGGGACCTCTATCAATAGATAGCCTCCCGGTCGCAGCACCTGGCGTGCGGCGGCGATCTCGGCTGCGGGATCGAGCACATGCTCCAGATAGTGGTGCATGCTGACCACGTCGTAGCGGGTCTCGATCTGCGGCGCCAGCGCCGGAAAGAAGCCGCGGCGCCCGACCCGGACCCACCCGCGCGCCTGGGCCTCCTCCACGCTGTCGCTCATGTCCAGCCCGTGAAACTCGGTGTCCGGCAGCGTGTCGGCGGCGGCGCAGCAGAAGTGCCCGTGGCCACACCCCACGTCCAGCCACAGCGACGGCGCCGTCTGCGCCTGCACCATCTGGGCGCGGGCGCCGTAGACCGGACCGTAGGAGCTGAAGACGCCCTCGGTCATCTCCGCGCCGAGGCCATCGTAGAAGTCGCGGTAGTAGAAGCTCAGCCCGGCCAGCGACAAGCGCGGATTCTGAAAGATGTGACCGCAGCCGGTGCAGCGCTCCAGCGTAAAGCGCCCCGGCTTGTGCTGGTAGTCGTCGCCGACCGTGAAGAGCTTTTTGAGCGCGGCGCCGTCGCACATCGGGCAGGTGTCGCGGCGCGGCTCAAAAAACGGGTCCAGTCCGTCCTTCATCAGCTCTGCGTAGATCGGGCGCCGCTCTGCGATCGGGTCTCCGTCGCCGGCCGGTCGCCAGCTATCGCCGAGCAATGCCACCGCCGAGACGATGTCCAGAGCGGGCCGCAGCAGCGCGTATCGAACCACATCGTCGGGCCGGACCGGCGCCAGGCTGAAGGCGATCAGCGGAATCGCCATGTAAACGGCCATCGCAGCTGCGCCCCAGGTCGGCTCCAGGGCGATGGCCGAGCACAGCAGCAGCACCAGCAGAATCGGCATCGCCAGGATGACGGTGTCCAGCTCGCCGGCCACGTCGCGACCCAGCACCTCCCGAATGACCGCGCGACGCTGGTTGGGCGCGGGCGACAGCGAGCGGAGGCCCGGCGCGATGGCCACGTCGGTGGTCGTACATGCGAAGCGCTTCAGGCGGACCAGCGCGCGAAAGAACTCGACAGGATCCGCAGGGGTCCCAGCGGCGACTCCGCTGCGCTCGAGGACGTCGGCATCGGCCAGAATCGCGTGTCCGGCCGTCCGTGCCGGCGCGAATCGCTGCTCCCGAAAGCGCGAGGGATCGATCACTTGAACCAGGCTCATCATGGCCGTCGTCTTGCTGTCAGCGGGCACGAGGTCCAGCACTTTGAGCCCATGCGTCCGCGCCCAGTGGCTGGCCGCGCGGCGGACCTCATCCGACAGCTCGACCCCGTCGGCGGTAATGAAGTGATGGTCGGATGAAACCGGCTCGTCGGAGGCGACCAGCAAATGCAGCGCAGTCAGCCGCGTGCGCATCTGGATCGCGCCGGCCACAAACATGAAAATAAGCAGCCCGCAAAGCCACGTCACGGGGCGAGTATACACCGGCGCGCGGGTCAGAAGTGGAGCAACCCCGGTTCTGACTCAGGGGGGATCCAGCTCGTCCAGCCACGAGCGGACGCGCGGACCGTCAGCTTTGCTCCAAGTGTACTCGTCCTGCAGCACCAGGGCGCGCTCGGCATCAAACTCGGTGACCCGCGAGCCGCGCGCCCCCCGAGCCGGTACCGAGGCGGCCTTGTCGGGGCCGGACGCGATGTATGCAAAGCCCTCGTCGGCAAAGTTGTAGTCCCAGTCGGGGTCGGCCACACGCCCCAGACTGGCCGTCTGAGTAAAGCGAACGCGGATTGCGTCGGGCTGGCCCCGGATGCCCGCTGTGCGCTCGAGATACGCGAGCAGCTCATCGGTGCGGACAAAGTGCTTGTCCCGGCACGTCTCGTTGCGCCGGTCCAGGGTAAATGCCTCCCAGTAGTCCAGCTGCGCGGTCTCCACCCGCTCACCGAACGTGAGCTCGATGTCGAAAACGCAATGCGCCACCACAACGCGCTTGTCGACGGCGACGCCATCGGCCACGGCGAAGTAGATCTGATAGTCGTAGCCTCTGTCGGTCCCGAGGGCGTGGCCGCGGCCGTTCTCGTCCTTCTCGTCGCTGACCCGCCGTGCCTCGAGCGCCGGCGGGGTCGGCGGCTTGCGCTCCTCCTGCTTGGGGCCCCCGCCGCCGCCGAGCAGCTCCTCCAGGCCCAACAGCGGCGGGTGACGCGCAAAGTCCAGCAGGCCGGGCGCGAGCGGGGCGGACCGCGGGCTGAGGAGCGCGGCGCCGGACTCGAAGGAGCCTGTTCTGCCGGCCTGCGCCTTCAGCGCCGTGAGGCCGGAGCGTGCGCCGGCGGTCCCGCTGGCGGCCGGTCGGCCCCGGTCCGGGCCTCGCCGCTGGGTACTGCAATGATGCATGCCGCGGCCTCCCTACTCGGCGTGGCGACCGGTCAGGTCGGCCGTCTTGGGGTCCAATGCGGCCAGACGCCCCGGCAGCTCGCGCGCAAACTGCGGGGCGAAATAGGTGCCGCCGGCCGACCGGATCGATTGCACGGAGTTGTCCGCGCTCAGTCGCGCCTGGCAATAGACCAGGTTGCCGCCCTGCTCGCCGCTGTGCGGGTACCAGTTGATACGCTTCGGCATCTTCAGGGCCAGCACGTCCACGGTCCCGCCGCTCTCGATCAGCAGCCGCTCCGCGATGCGACTCCCGCGCGGCGCGTCGAGGTAGGCGCCGTCCAGCTTCCAGTCGGCGTCCAGCCGCACGTTGAGCGCGGCCGACGGGCTGTCCACCGCACAGTCGGAGACCCAGGCTTCGCAGATCCGCGTGAACTGTGCGCTGAAAGAATAGGGGCCCGCGACGGCCTCGCTCAGGTCGTCGTTCTTGCCGATCAGCTGCCAGCGGTAGTCCTCGCGCAGGTCGTCGCTGGCCAGCCCTTTGGACCTGGCTTTGACGGCTGCCACGTCGTTGACCATGTTGGTTCCGACGTTTGTGTACGCCGCCGTGAACAGCTTGCGCTGGTTTGCGATGAAATCCGCGACAGCGTGAGACTCGGTTGCGCGGTGGGACCGGGCATTCTCCGCGTCGACCTGCCCCTGAATGGACTCGCCAAGGGCCAGCAGCTCTTTGGCGACCGCCCCACCCGGGACCACGCCGGCCGCAAAATCGACGACCTTGTCGGCCAGCGCCTTGCCCACGGCCCGCGCCGCGATGACCGACGCGTCGATGGGTACCGCCTCCGCCAGGGAGGAGGCCCCAACCACGGTCTCGAAGTTCTCCAGCGCCTGCATGTAATTGAAGAGCATCGCGCGAATCGTGTAGAAGTTGTCCGCGGCCAGCTCACCGACCGTAAGCCCGGTGTCGTAGACGAGCCCGACGCGGATGGGCATGGGATCGTCGTCGTCGCGGCGCACGGCCCGCTCCGCTCGAGCCCCCTTGACGAGCGGTACTCGGCGCCCCGACAGAGCGGCATCCGCCATGGCGTCCGCCTCGGCCTCGTGGGCGTCATAGGACGAGCCGGCGGCGCCGTTCAAGCGCAGCCCGAGATGCTGCAGGTAGTGCGCCACCTCGTGCGCGACCGTCCGTTTGTCGGGGCTGGTGTCCGCAAACGCCACCCCATCCTCCAGGTGATACGCCGAGGCGCCGAGCCGCCCGCACGCGTCCGCGGCCGGAGCGCCGAAATGTGCCCGCAGGCCGCCCAGTCCCACACCGAAGGCCGCCTCCAGGTCCACCTGGAAAGGCAGCGCGCCTCCCCCGCCGGCCAGGCCGTCGCGCCCGTACGCCACTGTGGTGCGGCTGCTTGCTTCGGCCGTGTTTGAGGCCCGGCCGCGACCGCACGGGCTCAGAGCCGCAGCGCCGTCAGAGAAGCTCATCGTGCGCAGCCGATCCCGGTCATGCCGGCCACCGCTGTTGGCGTGTGGCGTCTGCTGCGCCGGTGCGCGGGTCGTGGCCGGATTCTTTGTGGTGTGACGTGCCATCTCTGCTCCTGGGTGATGTGTCCGCGGACACCACACTGAGCACCCTTCGTGCCAACAAGATGGACGGCGAAACCGTAACTCTGCGCGGCCATGGTTGGGTCGCACACGCAGCGCGGCGCGACCGGGGTCACGTCAACACGAGACGCGACGTGACGTGGGTCTCAGACCATCGCCAAACCAACGCACGTTTCATTGATGTGCCCCAGGATCACAGATCCCCGCGGCCGCCGGGCGCGCGTCCGTTCGGTATTCTGCCTGGACATCGACTTCCAGAAGACCATGAAGCTGACCCCAGGCCTGGGGAGGAGAGCGCATGAGAACACAAGCTCGCCGTATCCTGATCGTGTCGTCGCTGCTGCTGATGCCCGCCGTGTTCGTGACGATCGGCTGCGGAAGCGGCCGCACCGACGGCAGCGGTGGCTCATCCAAGGTCAAGACCGGGGTGACGGGCGCTGTGCTGGACGCCGACGGGGCCGCCCTTGCCGGGGTCTCGGTGTCGGCCGCGGGAGCGTCGGCGACCACGAGCTCCAACGGGACGTTTGTGTTGGAGATCGACGCGGGCCCCGCCGTGGTGAGCTTTTCATTGGCGGGTCACCTGCCGTCGCAAAAACGCGTGACCGTACTGGACGGCAAGCCGACCGGCCTGGAGGTGCGGCTGCGCAAGATGGAGGCGCCGGTGCAGCTGGACGTCACGGTGGGCGGCTCCATCGCAGGCCTGAGGGGGGCCGCGCTGGTGGCCGGGGCGGGCGCGTTCGTGACGGGGGGCGGCGCGGACGTGCAAGGCATGGTCGACATCCATCTGACCCCGCTCGATCCCAGCGATGAGGCCGACCTGAGCAGCGCGCCCGGCGACTTCAGCGCAACCGGCGCGGACGGAGAGCTGGTCCAACTGGAGAGCTTCGGCATGCTCGACGTGACGGTGATGCAGGGCGCCGAGCAGCTCGACATCCGATCGGGCACCAAGGTGACTGTGACCCTGCCCGGACCGGCAAATCCGACAGGCGACATCCCGGAGACGATCGCGCTGTGGAGCTTCGACGAGGCCACGGCCCGGTGGAAGGAGGAGGGCACCGCCACGTACGACGCGGCCAGCAACAGCTACACGGGCGAGATCGGGCACCTGTCGATGTGGAACTGCGACAAGCCGCTGGAGGCCACCTGCATCAAGGGGCGCGTCAAGGACAACAGTGGCGCCGCCGTGGCGGGCGCCTGGGTGGTTGCAAAGGGCGTCGACTACATGGGCTCCAGCTCGGCCACTGCCGACGCGGCCGGCGAGTTCTGCGTGGCTGTGCGCAAGAGCTCAAAGGTGCGGGTCAACGCCGTGCATCCCGATGGCGGGGGAACGATCCGCGAGGTCGAGAGCGGCGCTGAGGACACGACCTTGCCACCACAGTGCGACGATCCCAGGTGCAAGGATGTCGGCGAGTGGGTCATCGACAAAGGCAAGGTCGTCACCAGCACCGGCGACACGATCGATTGCGGCGACGTCGAGAATCCGTTCGCCGGCACGTGCGCAGTCGGGATGTTCGACATGATGACCTGCTTTCGCCCGGCCGGCGCGTGCGTGTTCAAGCAGGGCGGCACCACCGAGTGGGAGAACGGCGCCAAAATCGTCTACTCGTCCGGCAGAATGGGGGGCCAGGGCCAATACCTGAGCCCAACCGGCCAGGTGTGCGGCACCTTCGACTTCACAATACCGGGCCCGTGCGCCGACGGCGGCTGTACGAACGGCTACAAATGCGAGGACGAGTACTGTCAGCCGCAGGCCGGGGCCCAGCTCGGCACGATCACCGGAGGCAACAAGACCTTTGCCATCGTGTATGACGACGACGAAGAGACGGCCCTGCAATGCCCGGACGGCACGCTGATCTCGATGGACGACGAGGCCAGCGATGTCTACGAGGCCTGCACCGGCAACCAGCAGGGCTCCAGCAGCGAGCCTTGTACCTGGGAGGGCGGCGGACCTGGCCCGAGCGGATGCACGTCGGATGCGGACTGCACGGGCGACCAGGCGTGCTGCGACTACGGCAGCGGCCTGACCTTCTGCATCTCGCCGCTGCTCTGCCAGTCCCCGTGCACCGCGGACTCCGACTGCCAGACCGGCCAACGCTGCTGCGACGTCGGCACCAGCGTCATCTGCCTTGCTGTGGAGAGCTGCCCAAGTCAGTGATGCGATCAGGCGGCGCGGTACATCGTAACGACGCAGGCGCCGCCCAGGCCCAGGTTGTGCTGCAGGCCGATGCGGGCGCCCTCGACCTGGCGCTTTTCCGCCTGCCCGCGCAGCTGCCAGACCAGCTCGGCGCACTGAGCCAAACCGGTGGCGCCCAGCGGGTGGCCCTTTGACAGCAGGCCGCCGGACGGGTTCGTGACCCATTTGCCGCCGTACGTGTTGTCATCCTCCCAGATGAACTTCTCGGCGCCGCCCTCTTCGCACAGGCCCAGGGCCTCGTACGTCAGGATCTCGTTGGCCGTGAAGCAGTCGTGCAGCTCGACCACGTCCACGTCCTCGGGGCCGATGCCCGTGGCCTCGTAGACGTCTTTGGCCGCCGCGGTCGCCATGTCGAAGCCGCACATCTTGATCATGGACGACTCTTCAAAGCTGGAGGCAAAGTCGGTGCGCATCGACTGGCCCGCGATGTAGACCAGATCGGTCTTGCCGTGGGCTTTAGCGAAGTCGTCCGAGCACAGAATCGCGGCTGCGGCACCGCATGTCGGCGGGCAGCACTGGTAGCGCGTCAGCGGATCAAAGACCTCGGGCGACGCCAGGATCTCCTCCACGCTCAGCTGCTGCTGAAACAGCGCGTACGGGTTGTTGGCGGCGTGCTTGCGCGCCTTTGCAGCCACTTTGGCGAAGGTCTCGCGCTTGGTGCCCCAGCGCCACTGGTACTCGCGCCCGGCGCCGCCGAACATCTGGGCGGCAAACGGCGCGCTCGTCACGCCCGCCGCGTTCATCATGACGCCCACGTGCTCGCTCAGCGGGTTGGTGCGATCGGCGTACTTGGACCCCAGCGCGCCCTTCTCCATCTTCTCGAAGCCCACCACCAGCACGCACTCGGCCAGCCCGCCCTCGATGGCCTGGCGACCCAGCATCAGCGCCGAGGAGCCCGTCGAGCAGTTGTTGTTGACGTTGAAGACCGGGATGCCCGTCAGCCCCAGCTCGTAGACGGCCCGCTGGCCGCACGTGCTGTCACCGTAGACGTAGCCCGCAAAGGCCTGCTCGATGGTGTCGTAGGCGACCCCCGCGTCCTCCAGGGCAGCGCGCCCGGCGCCCGCGGCCATCACGTGGTAGTCGTCGCTCTTGCCCGGCTTGGCGAACGGGACCATGCCCACGCCCAGTACGTTTACTCTCTGTCCCATGGTTAGCTCCCCGCCTCGATCAGTCCCTTCAAAACACCCAGTCTCTGCGCCACCGACACGTCGCCGTCCACGCGCAGCTTGCCGCGCATGAACAGGTCCCTCGGATCAGCAGCCGGCCCGCCCAGGCCCGGCAGATCCTCGTCCGCGATAGTCAGCGTCGCGTCCGCCTCTTGTGTAGCGCCTTCGCTCACCGAGCCGGCGCCGGTCCGCAGATCCAGCGTCCAGCTGTTGTCTGGTCCGGTCACGTTGACGACGACCAGCGCGCCGACCTCCGCCGCCAACGCCGAATCCAGCGCCAGTCGCGCCTCCAGCGCCCCAAACATGGCCGGGGCCAGCGGCTCGCGGGCCGGCGCCTCGGGCTCAGCAGGCACCGGAGCAGCGACCGGCGCGGCGTCACCACCACCCGTTCTCGCCGCCATGGCCGCCGCCACCCGCTCGGGCTCCAGCTTGCGCAGGAACTCCAGCTTCTGGGACGCCATCACGTTGCCGGAGATCTGCAGCTCGCCGCCGAAGTAGAGCTTCTGCGCGTCGGCTTTGCCCGTGCACATCTTCATGAAGTTGTCGTCGGTCAGCGCCAGCGTGCAGTCGACCTTGCCGCCGCCCGCCGACACGCTGCCGGGGGCCGCCGTCAGGTCGACCTTCCAAGCCGACGCCGGCTCCTTGAGCTCGAACACGAAGGAGTGCCCGACCTGACTCGCCAGATCCGGGTTGTCGGCGATGTAGCTGGCGATGGCGCCAAACACGTCGGCGCTGGTCGGCTCGGCCGGTCCCTCGTCGACGGCCGGCTCGGCCTCCACCTTTTTCTCGGCCTTCTTGGGGATCTCGGCGTACAGCTCAACCGCCGCGCGCGTGATCACCGCCTCGTCGCGCTCCGCCACCTTGCAGCGCAGCACGACTTTCAGGTCGTCCTCTTTCCACATCTCGGTCACCAGCGTCTCACCGGGGTACACGCTGCCGGCAAAGCGCACCTGGATGCTCTTGAACAGCCGGGGGTCCCCCTCGCAGAACGCCGTGATGACGTGGCGCGCGGCGTGTCCGAACGTGCACAGGCCGTGCAGGATGGGCCGCTCAAAGCCAAACATCTTGGCCATGCCCGGGTCCGCGTGCAGCGGGTTCCAGTCGCCCGACAGGCGATAGAGCAAGGCCTGGCTGGCGTTGATGGACTGCTTGATCACCGCATCCGGCTCGCGATCGGGCGGCGCGTTGTCGCCGTCACCGCCGGGTCCACGCTCGCCGCCAAAGCCGCCGGCGCCGCGGATGACGGCGCTGAAGCGATTGACGACCAGCAGGTCGCCGTCCTCGTCGAAGCTCTTGGTCTCGGTGATGACGACCGCGTTCTTACCCTTGTCCCAGATGTCGGTGATCTTGCTCTTGTGGGTGAGCGTGCCCTCGGCCGGGATGGGCCGCAGCACCTCGGTGTACTGCTCGCCGTGCAGCAGGCGGTCCAGGCCGTAGTTGAGGCCCGGCGCTTTGACGCCCGCTTTGGCGCTCTCGAGCATGGCGTTGATCGGCGGCACGACCCCAAACGTGGGCAGGGTGCGGAAGCCGTCGCGGCTCATCTCGTAGACCAGCTGCAGGTCCTTGGCATCTGTGGGATCCGCGCCGGCACCGACACCCAGCGCGTACAACGACATGTCGCGCTTGGTGTGCGTGGACGTCATCTCGGGCGCCTCGTAGCCCAGCGCCAGGTCCAGGTCGATCAGCGCGTTGCCGCCCAGCGACGGCCCTTTTTGGATGTTGGCCAGGATCGGCTGGAGCGACGCGTTGACGTCGGGCGGATGGGTGGTCTCTTCAAAGCTGGTGATCACGCCCCAGGTGCGCTTGACGTCCTCGGGCTGCAGGTCGCGCCCCGTGCGGAACATCTGACCCGCCGCACGCTCCCAGCGCAGCTTGCCGTAGAAGCCGCCGCCGACCTCGAACAGGCCGCCGTTCTCCTCGCAGTCCTCGTGGACCAGATACCCGACCAGCGCGGTGACGTGCTCCGGCTCCAACGCCGACAGCATGTCCTCAGGCAGAATGCCCTCGGTCATTCGGGACTGCGCCAGCGGCGCGATGGTGTTGACGTGGATGTTGCGGCGACCGCCCTCCAGCGCCAGCGTGTTGGCGAAGCCGGCGAGACCGAGCTTGGCCATGCTGTAGTTGGCCTGCCCGAAGTTGCCGTAGATGCCGGCGGCGGAGCTGGTGAAGATCAACCGGCCGTACTGACGCTCACGCAGGATGGGCCACGCGGCGTGGGTGACGCGAAAGGCGCCCAGCACGTGCACGCGGTAGATGAGGTCCCAGTCCTCCTGGCTCATCTTGGCAAACGTGCGGTCGCGCAGGATGCCTGCGTTGTTGATGACGATGTCCAGGCCACCGAATGAGTCCATGGCGCACTGCACCAGCTTGGCGCCGTCCTCGACCGAGTCGTAGTTGGCCACGGCCTCGCCGCCGGCCTCGATGATCTCCGCCACGACGCGGTCGGCCGCCTCGGAGCCCTTGCCCTGGCCGGCTGAGCCGCCGCCCAGATCGTTGACCACGACCTTGGCCCCGCGACTGCCCAGCAGCCGTGCATGTGAGCGTCCAAGCCCGTTCCCCGCGCCTGTCACCAGGGCGATTTTCCCGTCGTATCGGAGCTGTTTGGCCATCATCCCCTCTCAATAGGTGTGTCTATGTCGCGCCGGAGACTACCACGTAAAAATGAGGCATGATTCAGCGAGTTGACGCAGGGAGCAGTTGATGCGGCGGTTACAGGTGATGTTGTTGGTGGGCATGCTCGGTGCCTGCGGGTCGAGTGAGAACGGCAGCAGAAAAGGAGACTCCACCCCGGACGCTGACTCAGCGCAGACCGGCGACACCGGGGACACCGGGGACACCGGGACCGACACTGGAGCGGCAACCACAGACACGGGCGGCGACACCGGGGATACCGGGGATACCGGGGATACCGGGGACAGCGGCGGCACCAACACAGGCTCGCCCAATCCTCCCGGCGACTGTGGCGCTTGCGAGCTGGGCAGCATCAAGGGCGTGGTCTGCAGCCCCAACGCCCAGGTCTTCGTCAACGACGCCACCGTGGTGGTCAGCGGCGTGGACTGCAACGGCGACTCGTTCGAACTGACGACGCAGTCGGACTTCGAGGGTTTCTACGAGTTCACCGACGTCCCGTGCGGCACCCAGCAGGTCAACGTGGACAAGGGCAGCTACCACCACGACTACAAGATCGTGGTGCCGGCGGGCGGCGTCGCGGATGTGACCGCGGTCGGCAAGAAGCAGTGTTTCAAGGCCACCTCGGTGAAGCTGGCGGTGATCGGCGGCGACTGGGACGAGATCGAGAAGATCCTCGATGGGCTGGGCTTCTCCTATGACTTCTACGACCTCTACAACGGCGGCGGAAACTGGGACGAGGGCAACGATTATTACGGCAGCCCAGCGCACGATCTGCTGACCGACAAAGCCAAGCTGATGCAGTACACGGTGCTGTTCATCAACTGTGGCGGCGCGCACCTGGACCTGGTCGAGGAGCTGGACGTGGTCCCCAACCTCAAGGCGTTTGTGGAGGCAGGCAAGTCGCTGTACGCCAGCGACTGGGCGTTTGTGTACACCGAGTGGCCCTGGCCGGACCCGATCGACTTCTACGGCACCGACAAGACCAACAGCATGGGCTTTGGCGGGCCGATTGTGCTGAACGGCTTTCAGCAGGTCGGTGGCACGATCAAGGACCCGGCGATGGCGGAGTATCTGGGCAAGAGCGTGTTCACCGTCCATTACGATCTGGGCCCGCTGGTGGCGGTAGAGGCCACGGTCGGCGACACCGTGGAGCACGTGATCGGGCTCGTGCAGCAATTTGGCACGGTGCAGCCGCTCGTGATGAGCTTTCGCCCGACGCCGACGGCCGGAAAGGTGCTGTACACCAACTTCCACAACGACGCGCAGGCCAACAAGACCATCGAAAAGCTGCTGAACTACATGGTCTTCACGCTCTAGATCTCACCGCGTTTGACTGCCCGCCGCTCCATGCGCACGATCGGGGCACACGTGGAGGGTGGAATGAGCAGAACGAGCTGTGCGCGCGGCGCGCTGATTCTTGTGGGTCTGGTGATCTGCGGCTGCCCCGACAAGGCCGAGAATCCAACACCCGCGCTGCCCGACGTGACGGCAGCCGAGGACGCCAACGTGGCGGCTGACGCCGCGACGCCCCCCGAAGACGCGGGCCCCGAGCCTGTGGACGCCGGCGACGAAGATGCCGCCACGGAGGATGCGGTGGCTGAGGACGTCCACGAAGATGTCGCGGCTGAGGACGCCACGGTCGAGGACACCGCCGTCGAGGACACCGGGCCCGCCGACACGGATTCGGACGGCATCCTGGACCCCGACGACAACTGCGTGGACGTAGCCAACCCGGACCAGGCGGACCTGGACGAAGACGGCCTGGGCGACCTGTGCGACGACGACCTCGACGGCGACGGTGCGTTGAACGAGGACGACGCGTTCCCCAGCGACCCGAACGAGACCGCGGACTCGGATGACGACGGCGTGGGCGATAACGCCGACGTGTTCCCAAGCGACCCGACAGAAACGGCGGACAGCGACGAGGACGGCGTCGGCGACAACTCCGACAATTGCCCGCAGGTCGCCAACCCCGACCAGACCGATCTTGACTTCGACGGCATCGGGGATGCCTGCGACAACGACCTGGACGGCGACGGCGTCGACAACGACGAGGACGGCTTCCGATGTGACCCAGCCGAGACCACCGAAACTGACAAAAACGGAATAGGGTACAACACGGAAGCGTTGAACAACGACCCGAGCG
>CAZJHX010000208.1:0-16231 GCA_964545715.1 uncultured Myxococcales bacterium | reverse complement strand
GCGCGGGGCCCTGGCTTGGGCGTGGGCGTGGGCTTGCCCGCCGGCGGCGTGGGCTGGGGCTTGGGCTTGCGCACCCGCGTCGGCCTGGGCTTGGGCTTCGGCTTGCGGGCCCGAGGTTTGGCGACCGGTGCCGCGGCAACCACCGCTGCGGGTTTGGGCGCGGGCTTGGCCGCCGGTTTGGGCGCCGGCCTTGCCGCCGGTTTGGGCGCGGGCTTGGCCGCCGGTTTCGGCGCTTCGGCGATCGCGACCGGCTCCGGTGCGGGCTTGGCTACGGGCGGCGCGACAGCCACCGGCTGCGGCGCGGGTTTCTCTGCGGGTTGCACTGCCACTGGCTGTGGTGCCGGGGCGGCAGGGGCCGGTTCAGCGGCAGCCAGTTCGACCGGCTTCTCGACCGGCTGCTCCACTGGTGCGGGCTCTACTGCCGCGGGTTGCTCCGCGACCGCCGGCTGTACGGGGACCCCTGCTGCCGCTTCAGCGGGCAGTGGATCGACGGGCTTGGGCTCGCCCGGGATGCTGCCGTCCGCCAACGCGGGTTGACCGCCCGGATCGGGTCCGGCTCCGGTTGTCTCTCCATCCACAGGGGCGGCCTCGGGCTGCGCGGGCGCGGGGTCCGTGGGCTGTGGTGCCGCAGGATCGCCAAAAGCGCCCTTCAGCTCTTCCGGAGTCGGCTCCGCGGGCTTGTCGGCCGCCGGTTTTTCGCCGTTCAGCGGCTCCAGCTGCAGTGGTGGAAGCGGCGCGGGAGTCGCCGAGGCCTCTGTCTGCGTGGCAGTGGCCTGGTTGCCCGTAGGCGCCTTCTCTTCGCCGGCGTCCTGATCCTTATTCTCCATGCGCAGAATCATGAAGAACACGAGGACGATCGCGACCGCTGCCGCGCCGATGTAGAGCGTGCTGCGGTCCTTTTTGCCGCCCGGGATGTAGCCGATGCCGGAGTCGTCGCCGGTCGCCAGCTCCTCGTTGGAGTCGACGAACCACTGCTCCATCTCCTCGCCACGACCGCTGCCGCTGCCGCTGCCGCCGTCGGCGCTGACCGCCGCCGCGTCCTGCTCGGTCGCCCCGCCGGGGATGACCTCGAGGACGGTGTCCGGCTCCGACGCCGTCGCCGGCGCTGCCGCCTGCTCGGGTGGGGCCGGCTCACGCGTGATCTCAGGCTCGCGTGGCGGGGCCGGCTCGCGCGGTGTCATGGGCGTACGGTCGGTTCCGCCAGCCCGGTTGGAGCCGGTGTCTCGCTTCGGGAACGACGGCATATCCATCATGGTGTCGGCCGCCAGCTGCTCCACACTCATCTGCGGGCTGGCGGGCGCTTGCTCTGTCTGGGGCGGCGGTGCGGTCGCGCCGGGAGGGGCGCTGCCGGTACGGCGTGAGCGACCTGTCTCGGTTGAGCGTCCACCACGCGGCTGGCTCTCTGCGGCCTCGGCCGAAGCTGATCGAGCCGGTACGGACGGCCACTGTGCCGGCGCTGCGGCGTCACGGTTGCGCGAGCCGCTGCCCGGTCGCGGCTCGCCACGAGAGCGCGCTCCGCTGGCGGAACCAGGCGGACGCGGGCGTGCTCCACTGGGCTGCCGCTCGGCGTCGCCGCGTTGACGGGCACCGCTGGGTTGCCGCTCTGCGTCGCCGCGCTGGCGGGCACTGCTGGGGGGCCTCTGTGCGTCGCCGCGCTGACGTACGCCGCTGGCGGTTGTCGAGCGCTGGGCCGGGCCTGCCGCCGCGGGATCGCCCCACTCGTCGGGTCTGCTGGCCTTTGCGCCGATCGCGGGCAGGCCGATGCGTGTCCGTCCGCGCGCCGGTGCCGTCTGATCGGCCACCTGAGCGTCCAGGTCCGGCTTTGAAGCCTCCTGCGGCGCAGGCGTGGGTGCGCGCTTCTTCGGGACCCGCAGGCCACCGAAGACCAGGGTCCCGGACTTGTCGTCGGCGATGTCTTCGGGTTTGGCCGGTTCGACCGTGCCGTCGACCTCGATCTCGGGCTCGGGCTCGGGGGCCTTGGCCGGCGCTGCCGCCGCGATCACCTCGGGCGGGGCGTCCGCGCCGGGATCCGCCGGCACGACCGAATCGGCGAAGTGCGTCGCGCGAAACGCCTCGAGCGCGTCGATCAGCTCAGGCATGGATTGATAGCGCTGCGTCGGGCTCTTCTGAACGGCCTTCGAGACGATCTTCTCAAAGTCCTGTATGTGCGGCATGCCCGGCTTCACCAGGTGGAGCGGCAGCGGCTTTTCGTAGACCTGGCGCTTGATGGTCGTCTTGTAGCTGTTGGAGACGAACGGCGGCTTTGCAGTCACCGACTCGTACATTAAAATGCCCAGCGAATAGATGTCGGCGCGGTTGTCGGTGGCCTTGTTGCCGCACACCTCGGGCGCCATGTACTCGGGCGTGCCGTAAAACTGGTCGGTCTTTATCGTGCGCGAGTAAGCCGGCATCAGGTGCGCCGCGCCAAAGCGGTCCAACCGGACCAGGCCGCCGTCCGCTCCATCGGAGAGATACGCGTGGTCCGGGCTGACGTCCGCATGGCGAACTCCGCGCCCGTGGCCGGCGTCCAGCGCCCGCGCCATCTGGATGGCCACACTGCACAGCGTGTCGAGCTTGAGGCCGCCTCGGCTCAGTACGTCCCGCAGCGACGTGCCTGCGATCTCGTCGCTGACCAGATACGGTTGGCCCTCGGCGGTTGTCCCGACCTCGGTATAAGCGACCGTGTGAAAACTCTCGGCCTGGCCTACTTTCGCGGCATCAGCGCGCACGTCTTCCAGATTGCCGGCGTCGCCGCCGCCGAATACCGTGATGCGAACGGACGCACCGTCCGATTCACGTGTGGCGCTGAACACCGTCGCGTTGCGACCTTCTGTCAGCGTGTCTTTGATGCTGAACCCAGCGATCATCATTGCTGCTTCTCCAACCAACCTACCCTGTGGTCCCTGCGCGCGCGGATCCCTTGCGGGCGCGGGAATGTTAACTTTATGAACGAACGACAGCAACCCTTTGAGACCTAAACGCGATTCATACCGGGATGGTTCAGCTATCAATCGTTCTATAGCGGTCCGCGGAGCGCGGCAGCACAACCTCGCCGACATCAGCGTTGAAATCCCTACAGGACAGCTGACGGTCGTGACCGGCGTCAGCGGATCCGGCAAGTCTTCGCTGGCTTTCGACACGCTCTACGGCGAGGGCCAGCGGCGGTACGTCGAGTCGTTTTCGGCCTATGCCCGACAGTTTCTGGAGCGCATGGATCGCCCGGATGTCGACGCGGTCGAGGGCATTTTGCCGGCCGTCGCGATCGAGCGAAAAAATCACATCCGCAGCTCGCGCTCCACGGTGGGGACCATCACCGAGATCGCGGATTATCTAAAGCTGCTGTTCGCGCGCGCGGGCACTTTGCACTGCGACGACTGCGGCCGGGTGGTCGTCGCACAGGGACCGGGCGCAGCGGCTGCGGCTGTGCTCGACCTGTTTGAAGACCAGCAGGTGCTCGTCGGTTTTCCGCTCGTGCCCGACGACATCGGCGGCGTCGAGATCGCCGAAGCGTGGCTGTTGGGGCGCGGCTGGTTTCGCATTCTGGCCGAGGGCTCGTCCGTGTTTCGTCGCCTGGACGAAGACGGGGCCGGCGCGCTCGGGTCCGGCGCCGACGAGGTGATCGTGGTCGCCGATCGCACCCGCGTGAGCGTGGCGGGTCGGCGGCGCCTCGTTGAAGCGCTGGAAAACGCCATGCACCAGGGGCGTGGGCGAGCAGTCGTGGTGGCCGGCGAGACGCGCTGCCGCTTTACCAATCAGCTGCACTGCGCGCCATGCGATCGGGCGTACCCCGCGCCCGTCCCGGCGCTGTTCAGCTTCAACACGCCCGTCGGTGCCTGTGACGGGTGCAACGGGTTCGGTCGTGTGATCGACGTCGATGAGCACCTGGTGATTCCGGATACGCGGCTCAGCGTTGCGCAGGGCTGCATCAAGCCCTGGCTGTCTCCGAAGATGAGCTACGAGCGCCAGAAGCTCACCGACTACTGCGCGCGTGCCGGAATCGACGTGGCCACGCCCTGGCGCGCGCTGTCCGAGGAGGCGCGGCGCCGGCTCTTCGATGGAGACCGGCCGGGCGGCTGGTACGGGGTTCGCGGCTGGTTCCAGTGGCTCGAGCGCAAGGCCTACCGCATGCACGTGCGCGTGTTTCTGTCGCGATACCGCGCGTATACCCGCTGCGCCGACTGCGACGGGCGGCGCTTGAACCCGGCGGCCCTGCGGTGGCGGGTGGATGGGCTCACCCTGCCGCAGCTCAACGCGCTGCCGATTCGGGAGTCCCTGCGGCGGCTGGATGCGCTGGAGCTGGGGGTCATGATCGAGGACGCCCTGGGCGTCGTGCGCACCGAGCTGCAGTCACGGCTGCGGTACCTGGTCGATGTCGGCCTGGGCTACCTCACGCTGGATCGCTCGTCGCGCACTTTGTCCGGCGGTGAGGTGCAGCGCGTGAACCTGACGTCGGCCCTGGGCTCCAAGCTGGTCGGCACGCTCTACGTCCTGGACGAGCCAAGCGTCGGGCTGCACGCCCGGGACAACGACCGGCTCATGCGCGTGCTGCGCAGCATTCGTGACCTGGGTAACACGCTCGTTGTTGTCGAGCACGACGAGGCGGTGATCCGCGCCGCCGATCACGTGATCGACCTTGGACCGGCCGCAGGCGCAGACGGCGGTCAGCTTATGTACGCGGGCAGCGTCAGCGGGCTCATCTCAGCGCCCCAGTCCGTGACCGGGACGCTGCTGCGCCGCCCCGCCGCCGCCCTGCCACCGGTCCGGGATCGGGTGGTCGGCGGCAAGATTTGCCTCATGGGCGCGCGAACCAACAACCTTCAGGGCGTCGACTTCGAGGTGCCGCTGGGCGCGATTACCTGCGTCACCGGCGTGTCCGGCAGCGGCAAGTCTTCCCTGGTGGTCGATACGCTGTATCGCGGCCTTATGCGCGCCAGGGGTGAGCCGACCGCCGACCCGGGGGAGCACGACCGCATCGACGGTGAGGACGAGCTGGCGCGCGTCGTGCTGATCGATCAGACCCCAGTGGCGTCTTCACCGCGGTCCAATCCCGCGACGTTTCTGAAGGCGTGGGACGGCGTCCGGCAGCTGTTCGCCCGCGAGGAGGCCTCCGTCCGCCGCGGCTACTCGCCGGCCACCTTCTCGTTCAACACCGCGGGCGGCCGGTGCGACGTGTGCGACGGCAGCGGCTACGAGCGCGTTGAGATGCAGTTTCTCAGCGACCTGTTCCTCACCTGCGACGGGTGCGGCGGCAGTCGCTTTCAGGGCGAGGTGCTTGCGGTGCGCCATCACGGTCTGACGATCGCGGACGTCCTCAACCTGACGGTCGACAGCGCCGCGGTCTTCTTCGCGCACAGCCGCAAGGTGTGCCGGGCGCTGGAGCCGCTGCGGCGGGTCGGGCTCGGCTATCTGCGGCTGGGCCAGCCGCTCTCCACGCTCAGTGGCGGTGAGTCACAGCGCGTGAAGGTGGCGGACGGCCTGCGCCGCGGCATCAAGGACGGCGCCACGCTCTTCATTTTGGACGAGCCCACCAGCGGCCTGCACCTGGCCGATGTTACGGTGCTCAACGCCAATCTGCGGGCGCTCGTGGAGAGCGGGCACACGGTCGTCGTTATCGAGCACCACCTGGACGTGGTGCGTGCGGCCGATCACGTGGTCGATCTGGGCCCGGACGGCGGTGACGAGGGCGGCCGTATTGTGGTCCAGGGCCCCCCGGCAGAGATCGCCGCGCACGAGACGTCGCATACCGGCCATTGGCTGAGAACGGTGGCGCCCGACCGCGGTCCCGTGCCGCCGGCGGTCGAAGACGAGCCCGTCATCGTCGTCAAAGGCGCCCGCGTGCACAACCTGCGCGACGTGGACGTGGAGGTGCCGCGCGGACAGATGACGGTGGTGACCGGCCCCAGTGGGTCCGGCAAAAGCTCGCTGGCGTTCGACGTCTTGTTTGCCGAGGGCCAGCGCCGGTTCATCGATTGCCTGTCGCCGTACGCGCGCCAGTACATTCAGCAGGCTGGCCGGCCCGACCTGGACGAGCTGTTCGGCATCCCACCGACGGTCGCGATCGAGCAGCGCACCACCCGGACCGGCCGACGTTCCACAGTTGCGACGGTGACCGAGCTCTATCATTTTCTGCGCCTGCTTTTCGCGCGCGCCGGCGTACAGCACTGCCACGTGTGCGGTGCGGCGGTGCAGGGTCTGTCGGCGGAGGACCTGCGCAGCCGGATAGTGAAGCGGCACAGCGGCACGCGGATCATGGTGCTGGCGCCCATCGTGAAGACGCGCAAGGGGTGGCACAAAGAGGTGCTGGCTCGGGCGAAGGCGCTGGGCATCCCGCTGCTGCGGATCGACGGCGCGCTGAAGACCGCGGCGGGCGCCCCCGAGAAGCTGGAGCGCTATCAGGACCACAACATCGACTACGTCTTTTTGGCGGACCACGTCGTGCGCCGCCGGGGAGCGGCTCCCGCGCTGGACGCCGCCATCGATCGGGCGCTCGTCGAGGGGCACGGCACCTGCTACGTCCTCGAACAGGGTGGCGCAGAGCACACCTACAGCCTGGAGCTCTACTGCGATCGGTGCTGCGTTGGTTTTGACCCGCCGGAGCCGCGCCTGTTCTCGTTTCATGGGCGGCGCAGCGGCGCCTGCCTGGCGTGCGACGGGCTCGGGGTCTCGACCGCCGACGAGGATGATCCGCATCCACCCCTGTGCGAGGTCTGCGGCGGCGCGCGTCTCGGGCCTGTGGGGCGCGCTGTACGGGTCGGGGACTGCAGCATCGATGAGGTGTGCCGGCTGACCGCCGGGGGCCTGATCGACTGGCTCTCTGCCCTGGAGCTGCCGGAGCGTCGCGCGATTATCGCCGCGCCCATACGGGCCGAGCTTATCGAGCGATGCCGCTTTCTGGTCCGCGTCGGTCTGGACTACCTGTCGCTCTCCCGCGGCGGTCACACGCTGTCGGGCGGGGAGGCGCAGCGTGTACGACTGGCCGCCCAGCTGGCGTCACGGCTGTGCGGTGTGCTGTACGTCCTGGATGAGCCCACAATCGGACTGCATCCCGCCGATAACGACAGGCTGTTGGGCGCGCTGGATGAGCTCAAGGCTCGCGGCAACACCGTTGTCGTCGTTGAGCACGACGCTGCGACCATCGCCAAGGCGGACCGGGTGATCGACATGGGCCCGGGGGGCGGCTCCACCGGCGGACATGTCGTCGCCATCGGGACGCCCGAGGAGATCCGCGCCAACCCGGACTCGCTGACCGGGCAGTGGCTGGACCGAGCCCAGGCGACGCCGCCGGGCGACCGCGCCGAACCGACTGACTTCCTGACCCTGGAGGCGGTGAGCAAGCACAACCTGCGCGATATCACGGTGCGCTTTCCGCGGGCGCGAATGACTGTGGTCACCGGCGTGAGCGGCTCCGGCAAGAGCACGCTGGTGCGCGATCAGCTGATGGGTCGGTTGCAGGCCGGGGTCGAGGGCGTCGATCGGGTCATCGAGGTCGACCAGAGCCCAATCGGCCGCACCCCGCGGTCTACGCCGAGCACGTACATCAAGATCATGGACCGCATCCGCAAGCTCTTTGCGGCGCTACCCGAGTCGCAGGTGCGTGGCTATCGGCCGGGCCGCTTCTCTTTCAACGTGGCGGCCGGCCGGTGCGGGACGTGTGCGGGGCAGGGCGCGATCAACATGGAGATGGCCTTTCTGCCCAACGTATACGTGCCCTGCGAGGACTGCGGCGGCCGGCGTTACAACCCGCAGACTCTGCGCGTGCATTACCGCGGGCACTCCATTGCAGACGTGTTGGCGGCCACCATCGACGAGGCGCTGGTGCTGTTCGAGGCCCAGCCGCGCATCCGCGCTCCATTGCAGCTGATGGCGGATCTCGGGCTTGGTTACCTGACGCTTGGGCAGTCGTCGCCGTCCCTGAGCGGCGGGGAGGCTCAGCGGATCAAGCTTGTCGCGGAGCTGGCCAGGCGGTCCCGGGGGCGGACGGTGTACGTGCTGGATGAGCCGTCCACTGGGCTGCACATGTCCGATCTGGCGCTGCTCATCGATGTGCTGCACCGGCTCGTCGCGCGCGGCGACACGGTGGTCGTAATCGAGCACAACATGGACTTTGTGCTGGCGTGCGACTGGCTGATCGACCTGGGCCCCGGCGGTGGCGAGCGCGGAGGCCGGCTGATGTTCGAGGGCCCGCCGACCGACTTGATCGGCGATTCGGCCAACGACAGCCTGACGGGTAAATACCTGCGTGGGGATTGCTGACCCCTGAAATAGCTGATAGCTCATAACTGCGGCACATGGACGTATTATTGGACCGTTACGAGGTGCTCGGGCAGCTCGGCAGCGGCGGGCTGGCGGAGATTCTGCGGGTTCGCGACCGCGCCGTGCCGGGGCGCATCCTCGCGCTAAAGCGGCAGCATGCGCACATCCAGTCCAGCGAGCTGCTCAACGAGTTTCTGGCGCTGGCCCAGGTCCAGCACCGCAACCTGCCGACGATCTACGACTATCACGACGATGTGGGCGACGGTCGGCCCGGGTACACCCTGGAAGAGGTTGACGGCGACACCGCCGACAAGGTCGCGGCTCGTATCGGTCCCGACCGGGTACCGGAGATCGCGACCGGGCTGCTGCGGGCGCTGGCTCACATCCACGCGCGCGGCCTGACCCACGGCGACCTGCACCCGCACAACCTGATCGTGCGCGAGCGCGCGGATGCACTGGACGTCAAGGTGTTGGATCTGTCGCCCGGCACCCCGCGCAGTGGCGGTATGAGCGCGCTGCCCTTCCTGGCGCCTGAGCGTCTGGAGGGACTGCCCCCGTCGCCCGCGTCCGACTTGTTCTCAGTGGGCGTCACCCTGCACCGGCTGCTGACCGGCAGTCTGCCGTATCCGGACTACCCGCACATTCCGGAAAGCGGAGCGGAAGGCGCGGATGCGCTGGGCGCGCTTCGGGACGTGGTGTTGCAGCTGATGAGCAAGAAGCCGGATCAGCGGCCGGCGGATGCGGCGGTGGCGCTGTCCACCATCGCCGCGGCGATTGGACGGGAGATCCCGCTGATCACCCACGATATAGTGCACGCCACGTTGATCAACGGTCCGACGCGCCAGGTCGGCGGCTGGCCCGCGGAGCACGTGGACGCCGTAGCCGGCGATCTACTGGATACGGGCAAAGCCGGCATCATCGCGCTCTCGGGCGCGCTGGGCAGTGGGCGGTCTCGAACACTGCGCGAGATCAAATGGGCGCTGCAATCGCGACCCGCCGCGCCGCTGGTTCTCTCGACGTCTGCCGCTCGCGGTGATGCGGATGGCGGCGCGATCCGTCGGCTGATGACCCAGATCCCGTCGTCTGAGCGCTCGGCGATGCCGCCGGAGGTCGCGCAAGCGTTGGAGGCGCTGGCTGAGGATCGCCTGCTGCAGGTGGATGAGTCGCAGGAGCCGGCCAAGGCGCGTGGCATGGCGGTCGACCGGCTGGCCCGCTCGCTGGCGTGGCTGGGGCGTCGCCGGCAGTTGGTGGTCCTTGTCGATGACGTCGACGAGCTGGACACGCTGGGCTGGGAGGTTTTGCGGGCCACGGCCCGATATGTGGCGCATCGACCCGACGAAGCGGGCGCGCTGGCGCTGGTCGTGGCTGGGACGCCGGGTGACGCGTTGGATGCCCTGCTGGCGGATGCGGGCGCAAATGGCCGGACCAAGTCTCCGCCGGCGTTCGACGAGAGCGCCATCGGTGGCCTGCTGTCGACGACGTTCCTGGGGCGAGTGCCTACGCATCGCCTGGTGAAGGCGGTGTCGCAGGTGACCGGCGGCAACCCGCTGGTGATCGGTGAAGCGGTGTCCGCTGGGTTCCGAAAGGGCTGGATCACGCTTGGCGAGCAGGACGTCGATCTGGCCGAGGGCGCGCCGGATCCGCTGACCGTGCCCACATCGGCGGCGGACGCGGTGGTCTCGCGCCTGGACACAGTGGACGATGCCTGGCCGTTGCTGGCGTGGATGGCCTGGTCGGCCACGGCTGTGCCGGCGTCCCTGGCGTCCGCGGCAATGGGGGTGGAGGACGCGGAGGCCGGTCGCCTCATTGAGTCACTGCGCGCTATCGGGGTGCTTCGCTGGGCTGTCGATGAAGGCGAGGCGAGGCTCTCGTTTGCGACGCCGATTCTGTCCACCGCTGCAGCCGAGCGTGGCGCGCCGCCGCCGGCCCTGTTCAAGCGAATCGCAGCACTGAAGGCTGATTCGCTGTCGCTGGCCGGGCAGGTGGCGCACGCGGAGGCCGGGCTGGCGCTGGACGCGAGCAACTCCGATCGGGCAACAGAGGTCGCGCGCGAGCTGGTCAGGCGCGGCAAGGCGTCCGAGGCCCTGCTGCTGCTGGATCGGGTCGACTCGCCGGATGGTCGGGTGTTCGGCGACGCCCACGCCATGCTCGGCAACGACGAGGCGGCGCTAACCGCGTATGCCACGCTTGGGGAGCACGAAGCCAACGAGCGGGCCGGCGTCCTGCTGATTCGCCTTGGCCGCTATCCCGAGGCGCTGGCGCGGTTGGAGCCGTCACAGGACGAGCTGCCCGCGGACGCGCTCGCGTGGATGGCGCGCGCTCAGATGATGCAGAGCCAGTACGACTCGGCGTTGGCGCTGTGCGATCGCGCGCAGAAGATAGGTGAGGCCTCGGTGGGACCGCGGGTGGACTACCTGCGCGGGCTGGTCGAGTTCTATCGCGGCGACTATGCCGCGGGCATGACGTACTTCAACGCGGCGCTGCACGCGTGGACCGAGGCTGAGGAGCTGATCGGCCAGGCCAATGTGGTCAACGCCATCGGTCTCATCCACTTCCGCCAGGGCGAGCTGGGGCGGGCGCAGGATCGCTTTCGCGCCGCCATCGCAATCGCCGACAAGTCGGGTGATCGCGAGCGGATGCTGCTGACCCTGATGAACGTGGCCACGATCCACCAGGAGCGGGGCGAGTACGGCCTGGCGGAGACGCGGTACAACGAGGCGCTGTCGATGGCTCGCGTGCTGGGACACCGCTCCGGCGCGATGAAGGTCAGCCAGAACGTCGGCAATCTGTATCGCTATCTCGGTGAGCTGGACAAAGCTGCCATATACATCGAGCAGTCGCTGGAGATCGCACAGGCGGACGGCAATCGGTACATCGAGTGCCACAACCGCACCCTGTTGGGGGAGATGGCGTGGCTGGCGGACAAGCCGTTTGAGGCGACGCAGCAGCTGACCCAGGCGCTGGCGGGCTTCAACGCGGTGGGCAGCGTGAGCGAGGTGGCGGACTGCGAGCGCAGCCTGGCGTCTGCGGCGCTGGATCGCGGCGACATCACGACCGCTGAGACCCACGCGCATAACGCGCTCCGCATGGCGACCGAAAAGGGCGTGCCGCGAGTCGAGATCCTGGCGCGGCTGACGCTGGCGGACATCGAGCGCCGGCGCAACGGTGGTGATCTGGACCAGGCGCTGACTCGGCTGGAAGAGGCTCGTGAGAAGCTGGGCACGCCGCCGCGCCCGGACCTGCACTGGCAGGTGCTGTTGGGATTGAACCGTGTGCGCCGCGCCCGTGGCGAGGGCGAGCGAGCGATGGCTGTAGGAGTCGAGGCGCTGGAGGCGCTGGAGGCGCTGGCGGCCGGACTGCCCGAGGCCCGGCGCGCGCAGTTCTTGAGTGTTCGAAATCGGCGTGATGCGATGCGTGAGCTGCGTTGGCTGCTGGAGCTGTCCGCCGGCAGCAAGGACGGGGGCGAGCCCGCGGGCAAGCTGGCCCGTCTGCTGGACGTGAATCAGCGGCTGAACCAGGAGCTCGACCTCAGTCGCCTGCTCGAATACATCATCGACTCCGCGATCCTCTTGAGCGGGGCGGAGCGCGGCTTCCTGCTGATGGTCGACGAGTCGAAGAAAGACGGCGAGCTCAAGGTGGTCGTCGCCCGCAACATCGATCAGGAGAACATCCGCAACAAGCGGCACAAGGTCAGCTATACGATCGCCGAGCGCGTCATCGAGTCCGGCGAGGCGGTGCTGACGACGGACGCCATGGGCGACCAGCGCTACAGCGAGTACCTGTCGATTCACCACTTGAAGCTGCGCAGCGTGCTGTGTCTGCCGATGAGCCGCCAGGGAAAGGTGCTGGGCGCGCTGTATATCGATAACCGCTTCCAGCGCAACGCCTTCTCGGATGAGGACCTGGCCTTCATGGAAGCGTTTGCCAACCAGGCCGCCATCGCGCTGACCAACGCGCAGATCCTGGAGGAGCGCCAGCGCGTGGCCAACGACCTGGCGGAGAGCCAGGCCAAGGTCGAGGAGCTCAACGAGAAGCTGAAGGCGCGCCTGGAAGAGAAACAGAAAGCGCTGGCTGAGACCGAGCGCATCGTCGCTGTTCAGCAGCGTCAGCTGGAGCGTAGCCATGGCTACGACAGCATCGTTGGAGACAGCGCAGCGCTGAATCAGGTCTTCCATGTGCTGGATCGGGTTTGTACCAGCGAGATCTCGGTGCTGGTGACCGGCGAGAGCGGTACGGGCAAGGAGCTGGTCGCGCGGGCGGTGCACTACAATGGTCCGCGCAAGAACCGGCCGTTTGTGGCGATCAACTGCAGCTCCATCCCCGAGACGCTGATCGAGAGCGAGCTCTTTGGTCACGTGCGCGGCGCGTTTACGGGCGCCTCCGCCGACAAGAAAGGCGTCTTTGAGGTCGCGCACCGTGGCACGCTCTTCCTGGACGAGATCGGCGAGATGCCGATCGAGATGCAGGCCAAGCTGCTGCGGGCGCTGCAAGAGGGGGAGATCCAGAAGGTCGGCAGTGCGCGTCCAGTGAAGGTAGACGTGCGAATCATCGCGGCGACCAACCGCAACCTGCGCGAGATGATCAAGGCCAAGCGCTTTCGCGAGGACCTGTACTACCGTCTCGCGGTGGTGACGATCCCGCTGCCGCCGCTGCGGGATCGGTCGGACGACATCCCCATTCTAGTGCGCCACTTCATCGAGAAAAACCAGGCCGCCGGGCTGGGGTCTGTGTCCGCCATCTCCTCGGAAACACTGCGATTTCTGATGCGATATCAATGGCCAGGGAATGTGCGTGAGCTAGAGACGGTTGTGAAAAACGCCTCAATCTTCTGTGAAGGTGACATCTTGCAGCCCCAGGACCTGAGCAACTTCCCCAACATCGTCGGCGACACCGCCGGCGAGACCGAGGCGCGTGCTCCCACGACTCGGGCTGTGCGCCCGCTGGCCGAGCTCGAGCGCGAGGCGATCATCTATGCGCTCGAGGTCAACGGCGGAAACAAGAAACGGACAGCGGAACAGCTTGGCATCGACCGCCGAACGCTCTACAACAAGCTCGCCGCGTATGGGATCTCCGTCGAGCGACGCGCTCACGTGCTCGGCAGAGACAGCTAGGTTCCCAGGAGTCGATCGTGACTATTCGAATTGTGACTGTCATCGCGATGGTGTCGTGTGTGGCCTCCACCGCGGCCGCCAACCCCGAGGTGGATGCGCTTGTCGAGACCGCGCTGGCCGCCAAGGATCTGGGCAAGTTTGACGCGGCGCTTCGTACCCTGGAGACCGCGCTGAAGATGGCCCCGAAGGATGCGGGCGCGCTGATCGCGATGGGCCGCGTCTACGGCGCGAAGAAGGACATGCCCAAGGCGGCCGAGTGGCTCACCAAAGCGGTGACGGCCAACCCCAAGTCGGTCGACGGACACCGCTTTCTGGCGCTGACCTACATGCATCAGCGCAAGCCCAAGCTGGCGGTGAAGCATGGCCAGGCTGCCGCGAAGCATGGTCCGAAGAACTGGCGGGCGCATCAGCAGCTGGCGGACATCTATCTGGCCACGGGTAAGCTCAACAAGGCGATCAAAGCCGAGAAGCAGGTCGTGAAGCTGCGCCCCAAGTTTGCCGACGCCCATCGCGCGCTGGCGTCGCTGTATCGGGGCGCTCGCAAGCTGAAGCTGGCGGTGAAGCACGCCAAGAAGGCCGTAAAGCTGTCGCCGACCACGCTGCCTCCGCTTTTGACGCTCGCCGGCATCTACGCCGAGCAGCGCAACACCAAAAAGGCCCAGAGCACGCTGAAGCGGGCGGAGAAGCTGACCAACAACGATCCGCGCGCCATCGAGACCATCGCGGCGGCATATGCCTTACTTGGTGCGACCAAGCCTGCGCTGCGCCTGTACAACAAGCTGCTCAAGATGAACCCCAAGAGCTTCACGGCGCAGCTGGCGGTAGCCAACTTGCACCTGATCGCCGGCAAGCCGAAGCGGGCCACGGCCGCCGCGCAAAAGGCGGTGGGCCTCAACGCCAAGTCGGCGCAGCCGTACAAGGTGCTCGCGCTGATCGCCGCCTCGCAGAAGAACTTCAAGCTGGCTGAGAAGCATCTGAAGAAGGCGCTGACGCTGGACCCCAAAAACGGCGAGCTGAACCTGGGCCTGGCGGGCCTGTACGTGCAGACGAGTCAGTTTCCCGCCGCCGCCAAGCAGTTTGAGAAGATCGTGAAGCTGGCGCCCAAGCTGAAGGGCGTGAAAGGGCCGCTGTGCCAGGTCTATCGCAAGCTGAAGCGCAACGACGCGGCCGCCAAAGAGGCGTGCCTGGCCGCGTGCGACGAGGTGGGCATCTCCCGAAAGGACTGCGCTACACCGTGACCCGGTAGGTGTCGCGGCCCCGACCGGCCGTAAGCACCAGCTCTAAAACAACCTGCGGTGCGTCCGGCACCGTGTCCATGCGCGCCTCCAGCTCCCCCTCGATGATCAACTCCTGACCGGCGCCGGTGGCAGCGACGGCGTGATCCTGTCCGACGGCATGGGCGAGCTCTCGATGGGCGTCACCCACGTCGTATAGCAGCAGCCGCACGTGACCGGCGCCGGCATCGAGCGACGTTCGCGTGGTCGCCTTCAGGCGATACCTCAGGACGCCCTCCGACGGGGTCTCGACCGCGGCATGAATGGGACCCAGCGCGCTGCTCATGGCGCTGGCCTTCAGCAGCCGGCTGACCCGCTGCCATGTGATGCGCAGGATCAGCAACGCCAGCAGCGCGACGACAACCCCCATGCCGAGTTGAAAGACCACGGACAGGGTTGAGCGCTGCTCGTCCGGCCGGGCGAAGAAGCGTCGGCCGTCAGAGTCAGTCCGCAGCTCGCGCAAGTTGGGGCCGGACGCTGTGAGAACTCGCGGTGTTGGGGTCAGCTGTAGTAGCAGGCCGTTGTCGCCAACGGCGTACGCGCGACCGTCGGGAGTCACCGCCAGGCTGGTCAGGTCAGGGCCGCCCGTACGCGTCACCCGCCACCTGGCGTCGGCTCCGCGCTCCAACACCACGCCCTGCTCGCCCACCGCGATCACCCGTCCGTCCGGCAGCAGTGAGATGTCCGCCAGCGCGAGCTCGGTGGGCAACGGCTCCGCCCGCCCCTGGTAAGTGGCGTTGCCGTCCGCGTAGTCCCAGCCGGCACGAACCCGCCCCGGGTTTTTGAAGCGGTCGTCGGCATCGTCGGCTGGCCGCCACTCGCCCTCCACTAACTCCACCGCAGCCGCCTCCGGGCTCAGCAGATCGAGTGTGGGCGCAGTCGCCAGGACGAACGGGACGGACAACCCGACCAGTCCAAGCAGCAGGAGCACGTGCCCGAGCAGGTCTCGGTTGGAGGTGACTGGCTTCATCTGCGGCATTGGGGGTGACGGTACACAAAAAAAAGCCCCCTTGGTCCAAAAGGACCAAGGGGGCTCAAAAAAGAATCCGGCGGCGACCTACTCTCCCACCAGGAGACCTGGCAGTACCATCGGCGCTAGAGGGCTTAACTTCCGAGTTCGGGATGGGATCGGGTGTGGCCCCTCTGCCATAGCCACCGGAAATTGAAATCGAATCTAGATTGGTAGACGTATGAACTTCGTCTTAGGAGTGGTCATGATGATGGTCAAGCCGCACGGCCGATTAGTACTGCTCAGCTTCACACATTACTGCGCTTCCACTTGCAGCCTATCAACGTTGTAGTCTTCAACGGGCCTTGAGGTACCATAACGGTACGGGAGATCTTATCTCTGAGCGGGTTTCCCACTTAGATGCTTTCAGCGGTTATCCTTTCCGAACATAGCTACCCTGCGATGCCTCGGGCGAGACAACAGGTACACCAGTGGTTCGTCCATCCCGGTCCTCTCGTACTAGGGACAGCCCTCATCAAATCTCCTACGCCCACGGAAGATAGGGACCGAACTGTCTCACGACGTTCTAAACCCAGCTCGCGTACCACTTTAATTGGCGAACAGCCAAACCCTTGGGACCTGCT
>CAZJHX010000207.1:0-16301 GCA_964545715.1 uncultured Myxococcales bacterium | reverse complement strand
TCGGTCGTGTCCGTGGTGTCGGGCTCGCCGGTATCGGTGGTGTCGGGCTCGCCGGTATCGGTGGTGTCGCCGGTGCCGGTGTCCGTGGTGTCGGGCTCGCCGGTGGTGGTCGCGTCGCCCGTGTCATCCGCTGTGCTGTCGCCGCAGCCCATGGACGTCAGGCCGATGGCCGCGAAGAGGATGATCGGAAGTGCCAACTTATCAACCAGAACACGCATGTCAGGAACGCTCCAAAAACGACGTAGGGTGGCCGCCCCGGGCCCGGAAAAAGGTGCGGCATACTACCTGCGCGCACCCGCGAAAGTCAATGTGATCATTGCTTGGCGACAGCCGCGCCAATCCGTCACGCATTTGTCTCATTTACTCCCATTCTTGGACCACAGTCTCACGAATGGGACTGCGTGAGACCGCCGTCCGCCTCTAACTGACCGTACTTACAGCGCCGCCATCCTGGCCCACTCCTCGCACTGCTTTTGGGGCGAGGACCCCGCGCATCTCGCGTCGGGCCCACCCACATACGGATCTTGGAGGAACAGATTGGAATCCATCAAAGACAGAGCCCGCCGCGCCGCCGAAGCCATTCTCAGCAACTTCGGAGACGAGTCCATCCAGGTGATGTCCGACACCCCGGCCGCCGACGTCCCGGTCGTCTCGACCGGCTCGATCGGCTTCGATCGGGCGCTCGGCGTGGGCGGCCTGCCGCGTGGCCGCGTCATCGAGATCTATGGCCCCGAGGCCAGCGGCAAGACCACCCTCAGCCTGAACCTGGCGGCCCAGACCCAGAAGGCGGGCGGTCTCGTCGCGTTCATCGATGCCGAGCACGCGCTGGATCGTCAGTACGCCCAGGCCCTTGGCGTCAACGTCGACGGCCTGCTGCTGTCCCAACCCGACTGCGGCGAAGAGGCGCTGGAGATCGTCGAAAGCCTCATTCGCGAGGCGTCCGTCGAGCTCATCATCATCGACTCGGTCGCCGCCCTGGTTCCACGCGCTGAGATCGAGGGATCCATGGGCGACCACCATGTCGGCCTGCAGGCCCGGCTCATGAGTCAGGCCCTGCGCAAGCTCACCCCGGTCATTCACCGAAAAGGCAGCATGGTCGTCTTCATCAACCAGGTCCGCACCAAGATCGGCGTGACCTTCGGCTCGCCCGAGACCACGACAGGAGGTCGAGCGCTGCGCTTCTACAGCTCGGTGCGCGTCCAGATCCGGCGTATCGGCACTCTGAAACATGGGGATCGCCCCTACGGCGCGCGCGCTCGGGTCAAGGTGGTCAAAAACAAGGTCGCCCCGCCCCACACCGAGGCCGAGATGGACATCATCTTCGGCAAGGGCATCAATCGCGAGGGTGAGCTGCTCGACTTTGGCGTCGACCTCGGCCTGTGCAAAAAGCGCGGCACCTGGCTCAGCTTCGGCGACAACCGCCTGGGCCCGGGCCGCGTCAAAGCCTGCGCCCAGCTGCGCAACAAGCCGGAGCTGGCCCAGGAGCTCGAGACCGCCATCCGCGCCGCTTGGGCCTCGCCGCAGAAGAAAAAGGCCGCGGCCTGAACCACCCGAAGATCCCCAAAGGAGCAACTATGAGATCCAACAACCTGGTCATGCTGCGCGGCCATCTGGGCGCCGAGCCGGACCCCAAGATCCTGCCCAGCGGCGACACTGTCGTCGATCTGCGTCTGGCCACCAGCCACAGCTGGAGAACGGGCACGGGCGAAAAGCGCGAGCGCACGGACTGGCACCGCGTCAGCGTCTGGGGCCGGACGGCGGACTACTGCGTGCGCTGGCTGCACAAAGGCGACCACGTCCTGGTCCTGGGCTCCATCCGCAACGACGTCGTCGAAGACCAAACGGGCAAGCGCACCTACAGCAGCGTCAAAGCCCACGAGGTCACTAACCTGCGACGCACCCCGGTCGGCTCCGACACACGCCAACCGGGCGCCCGCCCGTCGGGTCCGCAGTACGGCGGCGCCGCCCAACAGTACGGCAACGCAGCCGCACAGCGCGCAGCCCCACAACACGCTGCCCCACAACAACAACAACTAGAGTCGGCGATGGCGCCGGCGGGCCAGGGCCGCCCCCCGATCACCCTGCCGCCGGCGCCGCCACCGGCGGTCAAGGACGACGACATCCCGTTCTGATGTCCGCGGCCGGCCCTTGGGCGCCACGTGCCGCGGTCCCAAGGCCAATGCCGCTAACTCAGCGTCCACGCCTTCGCTGCACGGCATGCATTGGGAGGCGACGTTCGGAGCGGCGGGGTGGGCGTGGGATCGAGCGGCTCTAGTCCCGGTCTTGAACGTCCTAAGAACGTCCTAAGGCCCGCGCCGCATGGTGCTGCGGTGGCGCTCTGTTACGCTCGCGGCGTGGAGGAACTGCAACTTCAACCCCTGTCGCAGCATCGGCTTGGGGCAGTCGCCGACGTGCTCGCGGCGGCCTTCGGTGACGACAGCGACCAGGCGTGGCCGGCGCTGCTGCGGCGCGAGGCCGACGGCGGGCGCCTGGATATGGCGTGCTCGCTGGTGGCCGTTGCCGGTGGCGCGCTCGTGGGCGCGTCGCTGACCAACCGGCATCCGTGTGGGCGCGCGCGTGTGGGTGCGACGGGTGTGGTCCCCGGGGCCAGGCGCCGTGGGGTCGGACGGCGCATGGTGGGCGATGTTTTGCGGCTGCTGGACGTGGCGGGAGCGCGGTTTGTGACGCTCGAGGTGGCGCCCGACAACGTGGCCGCCATCGCGTTGTATGAGGACCTGGGGTTTGTTGCGGGCCGGTCGCTGCGGGTGTTGGCGTCGCGGCGGTCGGATTTGCGAGCCGGGGCTGTGAAGGCTGAGCGGGTCACACACGCCGAGGCGCTGGATGCGATGGTGCGGTTGCACGAGGAGGAGCCGGCGTATCAGCGGCGCCGGTTCTACGTGGAGACGTTTAGGGACGGCATCATCTGCCATGGCGTCCGCGGTGGCGACGGTGGGCTCGTGGGTGTGGTGATGCAGCGCGGCCGGGCCGTGCTGGATTATGGGGCGCGGCCTGTGGACGACGAGGTGGTGCGGGCGCTGGCGATGGCGGCGGCGGAGGCTACCTGGGCTCAGCGGCTGATCAACGTGGTCAGCGACGATCCCGTGGGGGACGCGTTGGTGCGGGTGGGGTTCTCCGTTGAGTCGGACGCTGTTGAGATGGTACGAGTGCGCCCGTGATCGTTGACGCGCATGTACATGTGGGGCCCTGGGCCGAGCCTGCTTTCTCTGGGCGCGCGACGTCTCTGCGTGAGGCGATCGCGGTGTTTAGGGAGAGCGGTGTGGGCGGGGCATTGGTGATGCCGACCGACACGGCCGACAACGCCGGCTTGTTGGCTGAGATCGCGGCGCACGGGGACGCGGATGGGGTCGCGCTGCGCTTCAATGCCTGGGTGGACCCGCGGGGCGCCGGCAACCTGGACTGGATTGAGGCGCATGCGGATGGCATCGCCGCTTTGAAGATCCATCCGTCGTTTTTGCGCATGCGGCCGACGGATGACGGGTTTGGGCCCTACCTGCGGGCTGCGGCGACGCACGGGTGGCCGGTCCTGGTGCACTGCGGGCGGTGGCAGGAGATGTCGTCGTGGCGGTTTGGCGTGGAGCTGGGGCTGCGGCATCCGGACGTCGACTTTGTCTTGTGCCACATGGGTGGCGACTCGACTGACTTGATCGAAGGCGTGGTCGACGCGCTGGCGGCCGCGGACGGGCCGGCCAACGTGTATCTGGGCACCGAGAGCATTCGACAGTATTGGATTGTCGGGCACGCGGCTGAGCGCCTGGGGGCTGACCGCCTGATCTTTGGCAGCGACTACAACCTCAACCACCCGCGGTCCTTTATCGCCGTTGTGGACGCGCTGAATTTGTCGGGGGAGGACGCGGCAAAAGTGTTTTGCGGCAATCTCAATCGGCTGCTGCCGGCTGCACAGCGCTTTGTGGAGTGACGCCGGCGGTTGCTACGCCAGCGTTTGCCTGAAGTCCTCTATGTCTGCCGTGCTCATATGGCGCCATCGCTTGTGCTCTGTCTTTCGGTCCAGCTCGCCGGGGCGCAGCTGAAGGCTGGTCACGTGTCGGCCCTCCGGCGAGAAGATGTGGGCCCGGCTCTTGGGGCCCAGTACCACGATCGTGTCGCGCTTCAGGTCGCGTAGGAAGCGCTCGTTGGGCGCTCCTGAGGCGTCGGCCATCGCGGTGCTCGTCGGGCGCTCGCCGTCTTCATGGCGCTGCTGAGCGTGGCGCGTGCGGCGGCGCAGCGGACGAAAGCAGCGCTCCAGATCGCCGCGGATGCGTACCAGCAGCGGCTCCAGGCGCGCCTCTACATCCGGGCGCTCACCCCGTTTGGCCTCGGCTTGGAGCCGTCGCGCCTCGGCCCGGATGCGCTCCCGCGTGGTTCGAATTGTGCGGCGGATAGCCTCCGCCGGACCGCGGCCCTGCGCCACCGTGGCCGCGTTGACCACGTCCTCCAGCGTCAGCCCGAGTATGTTCAGGCGCAGCCGCCGCTCGGCGTCGCCCGCGCAGACCTCGACGATCTGGAGCGTCAGCGCCACCCGGGTGTCGCTGGGTCGTCGGGTGTCCAGGTTGGCGGGGATGAGGCCGCACACAACCTGTCCGAGGACGTTGTAGACCAGGCTTCCTTTGCCGAACCCGGCCATGACCCCCTCTTTGAGCTCAGCGGCCGGCTGAACAAGGGCGATGATCTCCGGCGCATCACCGAACAGGCGGTCGACCCGGGCCTCGCCGCGTTCGATGCACAGGTTGGTAAAGGTCTGCCATTTGGGCTTGCCGGTCGGTCGATAGCCCGCAAAGGTCTCGCGCACGTCGGACGGCATCGCGTGCGTGCAGTCGATCGAGCCGCACAGAAAGCAGTAGACGCGTCCCGCCCGATAAGCCACGCCGGCCTTCAGCGCAGCCGCGACCCGGGCGTCCACCGCGGTCACGAGCGACTCGATCTCCCCATCCGGAATCTCGCCGTTGAGCAGCAGTCGCGCCGGGATGTTCAGGGCGGCGTCCGGCAGGTCTTCGGGGCTGACCCCATGGCGGCGGCCAATCGCCTGGCCCAGCCGGTGTAACTCTTCCAACACCCGCTTTGCCCGTGCTTCGACAGTGAGTGGCGCTTTGCGCTTGGGACGACGGCGGCGGTTGGAGCCGGGGGGCGAAGCCATCCGATGACTATGCCGGATTGCGCCGCTCAGCCCAAGCCGAACAGCTCCAACACGGCCAGTCCAGGCAGCAGCTGCGCGTCGCCGTCCCCCAGGTCATCGAACAGCACCAGCTGCTCGGCGAACAGCGGCGTAGAGCTCACCAGCGCGCGCATCGCCGTCAGATCCTCCGCGGACGGGTTCAGCAACTTCACCGCATAGGTCAATCGCGGGCAGCCGTCGGGACCGCCAAGAATCTCGCCCAGACGGATCGCGGCGTCCGGCGCGTGAAACGGCATCAGCGCGATTTGCAGCAGCAGGTACTCCGCGCCACTGAGCTCGTACCGTGCCGCCAGAACATGGCCCGGATAGGCCACGCCACGACGCTGCAAGCCCGTCATTACCGTGTCGATATCAGCGTCGATCGCCTCGACGTCCGCCGGCGTTGCGCCGTCGACGCGCCCTACCGCCGCTCCCGCCAGCACGCGTTGGGCCTCCAGGCCCAGAACGGTCGCGACCAGGCGTCCCGCGTCATCAACGCTCATCGGTCAGCCCCTCGCTCAGCAGTGTCCGCAGGTTGTCCGGCGCGTCGACGTGCAGCCAATGCCCCGCTTCCTCGAGCACATGCACGCGGCCCTCGAGCTGAGGCTGCGCCAGCAGGTCCAGCGCCCTCGCCGGCCACCGATCGCTGCGGCCGGCGCGGACCATGTGCACGGTCATGTGAGCAGGCGGGCTCCGCACAAAGTCGTCAAAGCCAACGCCCCGGTAGTCCGAAAGCAGCTCCGTTACCGCGTCGATGTCGAAGCGCCACACAAACCCGTCTGGGCTTCGCTGCAGATTGGTGGTCATCCACCCGGCGAGGCTCTTGGTGTGGCCGTGTGCCCGCAGTGCCGCGTCTACCGTCTGGCGGTCCGCGATCGGGACCGGGATCTCCCGCAGCTGACGCACAATGCGCTCGACCTCCAGCTGATCGGTCGGACCCATCGTCGCGTGAGGCGGCGAGTCCAGCACCCAGACCTGCTCCAACACCTGGCCGTATTTCTGGGCGAAGGCCAGGGCGACTTTGCCGCCGAAGGAGTGGCCGATGATGGCGGCAGGCTCGATCAACAACGCGTCGGTCAACCGCGCGATGTCGTCAGCGCACGCCTCGACCGTATGCGGCGGTGGGGCGTCGATCGACTCGCCGTGGGCGCGCAGGTCGACCAGCAGAAAGCGCCAGTCGCGCCGCAGCTCGCCCAGCCGGCGGATGAAGCTGCGCCAGTTGCGCGACGACCCCATGATCCCGTGCACGACGATCGCGGTCTGTCGCGCCTCGCCCGTCTCGATCATGTGGTGCGCCAGCATGTATCCCATGGCCGTGTATTACCCCACATCCGGGGCGCGGATCGCCAGCACGACCGCGGACAGCGTGATCGAACAGCCGATCGCGATCGGCAGCGTCACCGCCTCTCCCAGCCACAGCCAACCGAGCAAAGCCGCTCCGACCGGCTCACCGACCGTGGCGATGCCCACCGCTGTCGGCGTCGTGTAGCGCAGGCTCCAGGTCAGCAGCGTGTGCCCTACCAACTGCGGGATTAGCGCCGCCAGAACGAGGTACAGCAGGGCCTCGGACGACGCTGCTTGCAGAGGCACGCCAAGCAGCGCCGCAGCACCCAGCATCGTCACGCCACCGACCCCGGTCGCCAGCGCCATGAACGGCCATACATCCATGGCGTCGCCAAGGCGCCGGCACACGACCAAGTACCCGGCCATCGCAGCCGCGCCCGCCAGCGCGAACGCATCGCCCAAAAGCGCGTCGCTGCCGACCCCCAGGTCGGTCCAGCCGATAAACACCACGCCCACAAAGGCGAGCCCGAGCGCCGTCCAAAGCCGGCGGCTGGGGCGGTCGGTCCCGGTGAACAACGCCACCACCGCCAGCAACAAAGGCGTCGCCGTTACCAGGGTCACGGACGCCGCCACCGACGTCAGCATCAGCGACGTCACCCACGTGCCGAAGTGCACGCCGTACAGCACTCCGCCCAGCGCTGCCGCGCGTACGAGCCGCGGTGTCAGGCGCCCCTGCAGCCACGCGCGGATGGCCACCGGCAGCAGCAGCAAGGCGGCCGTCGTCAAGCGAATCCCCGAGGCGACCATCGGATGGGTCGGCGCCGCCTTACGAAAGAAGATCGCCGCAAACGAGATCGCGACCACCGCGGTCACCAGCGCCAGTCCTACGGAACTCCTGGGCTTTCGGGGCGCTTCGGTTGATGGCTTCGGAGGCATCGCGCGGATGATGGCACGGTGGGTGTTTTTTTACCCTCCGGGGCGGCTTCGACCCGCCCAAATCACCACCGTTCGCAATAATAAACGACGCACTGCGGTCATGTGGTTCCCGCGCCAGTGTCGGCATCCCTCTTGCTTCTGTTCTTAGGCGTTATTGCCATTCTTGGGGGAGACTGTGAGTACAAATCAAGCCGGCGCGTTCCAGAAGAACGGCCGAGACCGACGCCGCAATCCACGCATCGACGTTCACACCACAGCCACGCTGTATTTGAAGGACCGCTGCATCGGAAAATACCGCGTCAAAGACCTGTCCACCGGTGGCGCGCTGATAATCGGCGACTGCTCGCTGAACAACGGCGACCTGCTCAGCATCGATCTCGAGCTGCCCGACGTGGGCATGGCCAACCTCGTTGGAGAGGTGGCGCGCGTGGAGTACCCAAACGAGGACGACGTGCTCGCCGCAATGCAGTTTCATCACATCTCGTCACGGAGCGAGGACATGGTGCGCGTTGCAGTCGACAAGGCCTTGCTCGGGCGTCCGGACTCCGCGGTGATCCTGGTTGTGGATCAATGCAGCGCCACGCGAGCGAACCTGTGCTCAGACCTGGGCACCCGCGGCTTCACCGCGCTCGAGGCGTCCTCCCCGGCGGAAGCCAAGAAGCAGCTCTTCTGGTCCGATCAGACCCTGACCACAGCGCTCGTGGACGTCGACGTTCTCGATGATGACGGAATGGGCCTCGTCGAGTTCATGGCCATCCGTTACCCGGGCATTCGGCGCATCTTGATGTCCGACCGCATCTGCTCCACTCGCGCGAAGTTTGGCGATCTCATTCACGGCACGCTGTCCAAACCCTGGACCACGCTGCAGCTCTCCGCCGCCGTCGAGGCCTGATCACCCGGCCGATTGGCCATCCCCCACAACTCGATGTAGCTTCCACGCATGTTCATCACAGCGTGCGTCCTCGCGATCGTTGCGGCCGGTCTGGTCGTCTCCAATGGACTGAACTCGGCGCAGTTGGTGAAGTCGACCACGCTGAGGCGGGTCGTCATCGCCGGCTCGCTCATCGCCGCCGGGATCAGCGCCGCCCTGATCTTCGAGACGCTCGTTCCGGCAGAGCCACAAAAAGAGGGCGTCTTGCTGAACGAGGGCGATGAGGTCGCTTTGGGCGACGTCTCCGGTGGAGTCCTCTACGTCGTGTGCGAATCCCTGGAGGGCGCCGAGAAGACTCACGGCGTCCAGGATGTGCGCCTGGTTATCACGGGCGCCGACGGCAAGCAGAAGAGCCAGTCGCGCTTTCAGAACGGACCCAAAAAGTCCGAGACCGACCCCAAACCTGAGAATCTTGCCGCCAACGTTCGGCTGGACGCACTGGGCGCGGACACCAAGGTCGGCCTCATGGGCATCAGCCCCAAGGAGAAGGTCTCGGTTCACGTCGCCTATCGCCCGCATCGCTTCCCGGTCCAAATCGCGCTCATCGTGCTGGGCGTGCTGGCGCTCCTGGCCGCCGCCTACGAGGGCGCAGCACCCGCCGGCTGGCGGCGTACGTTTCTAACCACCGTCCTCATCGGCGTCGGCGCTTTTGTCTGGATGCTCGAGGACGGTCTGACCGTCGAAGACTCCGTTTGGACCATGTGGATCCGGCTCGCATACGGCGTCTGCATAGGCGCGATCGCGGGCACGCTGCTGCCGGCGATGACCGGCGCCATGCTCCCTCCATTGGAGGCCGGCCCGAAAGACTCGGTGTCGCCTCCCGCGGCCTAAGCCCGCACCAGCGCATCGATCGCCAGTACGCTGCGCCAGTTTCGGCCGGTCGCTGCGACCTTCAGGCGGCGCTCCAACACCGGGATCGTCTTTGATTTCAGCAGCCCCAGCGGCGTGTGCACAAAGACGATGCCGTGCTCGAACACCCACTCGTCTGTCGTCGTCTCGACCGCTCGCAGCGCGCTCAGCGCGTCGTCCGACGGCCGCTCCGCCAGAAAATACGCGTGAACAAACTTTGGGTTTGCCGCCGCGGCGTTAGCATATGGACAGTCGGCAGCCGCCACCGAAAACGTCGGTCCATCGATCACCAAAACCCGCGGCACAAAGCCCATGTGCTTGTCGAACGCGGCCGAGATCTTTGCTTCCGCCGCCCGCTCATCTACGCCGGATGCGGAGAATACGATGTTGCCGCTTTGGATGTAGGTGCGCACATCTGCAAAGCCCAGGGCCGTGAGCATGGCGCGCAGATCGGCCATCTTGATTCGGTTGTGCCCCCCCACGTTGATGCCGCGCAGCAGGCACACAAACGTTCGCTTGTCGGCCACTATTCACCCCCACGGACGGCATGCCACGTCAGGTCGAATCGCGCCAGGTACTTGCGCAGCCTGTCCGCGTCATTCACCGACGTGCGCCGCTTTCGCGATTGCGCAAACAGCGTCCGGCCCGCGTCGGACAGGCTCGCCGCGCGCTCGCAGACCTCCAGCACATCGCTCAACTGAACCCTTTCGAAGCGGTCGAGCGACTCCGCCCGCGCCAGGCCCAGCACCCGCTCCAGTCGCGATTGCGCGCTCGTCCGCGGTTCGCGCCACGCACTGCGCAGCCGCTCGATCTCCTCGTCCACCTCTTCGCGTCGAATGCGCCCACCGCTGGCCAGCGTCGCCATGCGGGTCACCGCGGCGTTCAAGTCCCGAAAGTTGGCGGCCCACAGCCCCTCGGCCGCCGTGCCGAAGCGCACAAACGCCGCGCGCGCCTCCCGGCTGATCGTCAGCCGCTTTCCCGTTCGTCCGGTCCAGCGGGCCAGCTCGTAGTCCAGGTTGGGCTCCAGATCTTCGTGCCGCGCGCTCAGCCCGGGCAGCGCGAACGTCCACAGGTCGATTCGTGCCAGCAGATCCGACCGGAACCGGCCCGCTCGAACCAGCGACGGCAGGTCCGCGTTGGAGCCGGCGATCAGCTGAAAGTTCGACTCCACCTCGCGATCTGCGCCCATCGGCAGGAAGCGCCCCTCTTCCACGGCGTGCAACAGCATCGCCTGCTCGTCCGAGCCGAGCTCAGCGATCTCATCCAAAAACAGCACCCCGCCGTCGGCCGATCGCAGCAGCCCTTGCCGGACACCGGACGCCCCGGTAAACGCCCCCTTCACGTGCCCGAAGAGCGCGCTCATGGCTTGATCTCCTCGCAGGGTGGCGCAGTTGACCTCCACAAAGCGGCCCGACACCTGCCGCCGGGCTCGTCGCAGGTCGTAGATGCGCCGGGCCAGCTGCGTCTTGCCGGCGCCAGTCGGGCCGGTCAGCAGGATCGGGTCCGCCGACGCAACGGCTACCGTCTCGATGCGGCTGATCAGCGCGTTGAAGTGCTCGTTGCGGGTCTCGATGCCCGACTTCAGCACCGTCTCGGCGGCCGCCTGCTCGCCGGAGAAGCGCGCCGCCAGCCGGTCGTAGCGCGACAGGTCCAGGTCGATGACGCGCACCTGGGCCTGCCCGCTGGACCGCACGTGCGGCGGATGCACCTGCACCAACTCCCCCGGCATGTGACGGGACTCGGCCAGCAGAAACAACGAGATCTGACCGACATGCGTGCCTGTCGTGACGTTGATCAGGTACCGCTCCCGCTCGACATCAAACGGATAGCCCCCAGCGAAGTCGTGCAGCGCGCCAAAGACCTCTTCGAGATCCCATGGATCGGCCAAAGGCACCGCGTGAAGCCTCACCTCAGTCTCTGGCGACACCTGACGCACGTCGTCGGCAACGGTTTGGGCGAGCGCTTGGAAGCCGGGCTGGTAGATCATCTCGTATCGATCCACCACCAGGTCCGGCTGCTCGCAGAGGCTGACCGTGGGGCGCCACTTGTTCCAGCGCTTGGCGCCAATCCCTCGATCGAGCGTGGCGCCCAGAAAACCGATTACGACCGTCTGCATTCTTATCTGATTGTATCAATTAGTGATGCAATTGGATAGTAACGGCGCTCTTGTCGAAACGTGATCGTGGTACTGCGCCTCTGGCACGGCTCGTGGAATGAGACAGGTCCAGACCAAGAAACTGGGAGGCCAAAAATGAGCCAGAGTCACCAGACTTTTACCGATCACACCGGCGTGCCCATCAAGGCGTGGACGCGAGGCGTTGCGCTCGAAGACAAGGCGCGGCGTCAGCTCGAAAACGTGGCGGCCCTGCCGTGCGTGCGCAAGTGGGTCGCCGTCATGCCGGACGTCCACCTGGGCTACGGCGCGACCGTGGGCAGCGTCGTCCCGATGTCCGGCGCCATCGTGCCGGCGGCCGTTGGTGTCGACATCGGCTGTGGAATGATCGCCAGCGCCACGACGTTGACCGCCAGCGATCTGCCCGACTCCCTGGCTGGAATCCGCAACCGCATCGAGGCCGCTGTACCGCATGGACGGACTCGTAATGGTGGTCGTGGTGATCGCGGGGCCTGGCAGCACCTGCCCAAGCGGCAGGAGCTGGCGTGGGCTGACCTGCTGCCGCGGTTCGAGGCCATCGTGGCCAAGCACCCGGCCATCTCCAAGGCCAACCACTACAGCCACCTGGGTACACTCGGGACCGGCAACCACTTCGTCGAGCTCTGCCTGGACGAGACCGACCGCGTCTGGATCATGCTGCACAGCGGATCACGCGGCATCGGCAACCGGATCGGCAGCCACTTCATCCGGCTGGCGAAGCGGGAGATGGAGCGCTGGTTCATCAGCCTGCCGGACGCCGACCTGGCGTACCTGCCGGAAGGCTCGACCTACTTCGGCGACTACGTCGAGGCGGTCGGCTGGGCGCAGGACTATGCCATGGTCAACCGGCAGCTCATGATGACTCAGACCGTTGAGGCACTTCAGCTGTGCGCTGAGCTGCCGTACTTCGAGTCCGACATCGTGGCGGTGAACTGTCACCACAACTACGTGGCCAAGGAGCACCACTTCGGCGACAACGTCTGGGTGACCCGAAAGGGCGCGGTGCGAGCCGGCCTGGACGAGCTGGGGATCATCCCCGGCAGCATGGGCGCCCGGTCGTTCATCGTGCGTGGAAAGGGCAACCCGCTCAGCTTCAACAGCTGCAGCCACGGCGCCGGGCGTGCCATGTCGCGCACGGCGGCACGGAAGCGCTTCACCGTGGCAGACCACGTGGCGGCGACCGCCGGTATCGAGTGCCGCAAGGACGAGGGCGTCATCGATGAGACGCCGGCAGCCTACAAGGACATCGATGCCGTCATGGCGGCGCAGGCCGATCTGGTTGATATCGTGCACACACTGCGACAGGTAGTGTGCGTGAAGGGGTGAGGTGTGATGAGCGCTGTTAACATCGACGGCAGCATGGGCGAGGGCGGCGGGCAGGTTCTGCGTACGTCGCTCTCGCTCTCCGCTCTGACGGGCCGCCCCGTGTCGTTCACCAACATTCGCGCACAGCGTCGCCGTCCCGGCCTCATGCGGCAACACCTGACCGCGCTGAGGGCGGCGGCCGCGGTGTGCGGCGCCAAAGTGACCGGCGACGAGATCAACTCAACACAAGCCACCTTCGCGCCGGGCCCCATCTCGGCGGGTGAGTACCACTTCGCCGTCGCCTCCGCAGGCAGCGCCTGTCTGGTGCTGCACACGGTCCTGCCGGCGCTCCTGTCGGCCCCGGGTCCCTCACGAGTGACCGTAGAAGGCGGCACCCACAACCCGTTGGCGCCGCCCTTCGACTTCATCGATCGCTGCTTCCTGCCGGTGCTCCGGCAGATGGGCGCTGACGTCTCGCTCACGTTGGAGCGCCCAGGCTTCTTCCCGGCGGGTGGCGGCCGCATCGTCGCCGACATCAAGCCGTCCGCGCTCCAGCCGATCGAGCTGCTGGACCGGGGCGAGATCCGCACGACCACCGCCCAGGCGATGGTGGCCAATCTCTCTCCGAAGATCGGCAAGCGAGAGCTGGCGGTCATTCGCCGGCGCCTGGTCATCGCCCGAGATGACGCCCGCGTGCTTCAGCTGACAGATGAGGCGGACGGCCCGGGCAACGTCTGCTTCGTCGAGGTCGGGTGCGACCACATCCACGCGGTCTTCAGCGCCTTCGGCACGCGCGCGGTAACGGCTGAAAAGGTCGGTCAGAGCGTGGCCCGCCAGGCTGAGCGATGGCTCCAGGCAGGCGTCCCGGTCGGCGTGTACCTGGCCGACCAGCTCCTGATCCCGATGTGGATGGCGGGCGGCGGCACCTTCCGCACGCGCGCCGTCTCACAGCACACAAGAAGCAACGCCGAGGTGCTGCGTCTGTGGACCGGCTGCCGGGTCACCTTCACCGAGGAGTCCGCAGATCGCGCCCGCGTCACCGTTGCCGCTGTCTGAGAGCCTTCGATCGCCGGTCGTACATCACGATGCTGCCCGCGACGGAGACGTTCAGACTCCGCGCGGTGTCAAAACCAACGACGTGATGCGAGCGCTCCAGCGCCGCGGTCGTCAGGCCGTGATCCTCGGCGCCCAGCAGGTACGCGCAGCGCAGCGGGTGCTCAAACGTCTCCAGCGGGACAGCGTCTTGAGACCACTCGACGCCCACCAGCATCGACCCTTTGGGCAGGTGTTTGTAGAAGTCCTCGAACGACTCGTAGTGAAAATACGGCATCGCTGCGACGGCTCCATGGGTGTCGCCGGCCTGTTTTGCGTACCGATTGCCGATGGTGAAGAGGTAGCTCGCCCCCATGCTCTGAGCCGACCGCCAGAGCGTACCCAAATTCGCAGGAGTCTTGCCGTTTTGGATTCCGATCCCGAAATACCCTCGCTCCAGGTTGTCGGCACCGGACATGTCTGTGTTCCTGCTTCCCCAGCGTTGGTCTTCAGCTCAATTCTGGGACCCCTGCGCGGCAGGTGCAAGCAACCCAGGACCAGCGATCAGTTGCACTGGTTGTTAGCCGCCGCGCACGCCGCCACGGTGACCTTCTGCTTTCCGCCGGCGCCCAGACACTGAGCAGCGCCCAGAGCCACGCAGCATTTGTCACCGCCGTTCGTGCACAGCGCAAAGGAGCAGTTGCTGTTCTTAGGGCAGCAGCACGTGCCGCCCGCCAAGACGCTCTGACACGTGACCTCGCTCTGGCCGCGCACGGGAGTGGAGCTGCAGCCCATGGCGAAGAGCCCGGCCAGCAGTATCAAGACCGACAGATGACGACGCATATCCTTCCTCCTGGTTGATGCCAGGCGAGGTTATGCCGTTATCTCATGCTGCGGGTGGGACACGTCCCACCGGGCCTAATCGTACTTGCAGTCGTAGTAGCCGTTGGCGGAGTCGAAGTAGCAGACGCCGCTGAACTCGGCGCAGTTGATGGTCTGCAGCTCGTTGTTGTTGCAGTACTTCAGGGTGTTGCCCTCGCAGACACCGACGTAGGTGATGCTGCCGCAGCTGGAGCCGCCGCCGGTGTCTACGCACTGGTTGCTGGAGCAGGTTTCGCCCGCTCCGCAGGTGCCGCAGGAGCCTCCGCAGCCGTCGTCGCCGCAGTCCTTGCCCGAGCAGGACGGGGTGCAGGAGTTGTCCTGGATGCAGTCGTACCAGTCGTTGGCCGCGTCATAACCGCAGATCTTGTCGTAGTTCGGGCACCAGAAGGTCTTTAGCTCGCCGCCCGAGCAGTACTTCAGCGTGTCGCCGTCGCACTCGCCCTTGCCGTCTACGCCGCCACAGTTGTTGTTGGCCACACACTGGAAGCTGGTGTTGCAGGTCTGGCCGCTGGGGCACGCGCCGCATGAGCCTCCGCAGCCTTAGTCGACGCCCGCCATGCACGACCAGCCACCGCTGCAGGTGTCGGGATCCTCGATGCAGTCGTACCAATCGAACTGGGCGTCGTAGCCGCACACCTTGCAGAACGCAGTGCAGTTGAAGGTCTTGATCTCGTTGCTGGAGCAGTAGCTCAGCGTGTTGCCGTCGCATTTGCCCTTGCTGGTCAGGCTGCCGCACGCGCCGCCGTCCGCCTGGCACTGGCCGCTGCCGTTACAACTCTGGCCGCTGGGGCATGTCCCGCAAGAGCCGCCACAGCCGTCGGAGCCGCAGGACTTGCCGTTGCAATTCGGCGTGCAGGTGTCCGGGTCCTCGATGCAGTCGAACCAGTCGAACTGGTCGTCGTAGCCGCACACCTTGCTGAACGCAGTGCAGTCATACGTTTTGATCTCGCCGCCCGAGCAGTATTTCAGGGTGTTGCCGTCGCACGTACCCTTGGTCGTGATGTCCCCGCACGCGCCGGTACCGCCGCCGTCCGCGACGCACTGGCCGGCATTGCAGGTCTGACCCGCGTCGCAGCTACCGCACGACCCACCGCAGCCGTCGTCGCCGCACGTCTTGCCCGCGCAGCTGGGCGTGCACGCGCCGCCGTCCTCGATGCAGTCAAACCAGTCGAACTGGTCGTCGTAGCCGCACACCTTGCTGAACTCGCCGCAGTCGTACGTCTTGAGGTCGCCGCCCGAGCAGTACTTCAGCGTGTTGCCCTCGCACACACCTTTGCTGGTGATGTTGCCGCAGTCGCCGTTGTCGCCGCCGACACACTGGCCCGCCGCATCACAGGTCTGGCCGGCCAGGCAGTTGCCGCAGCTGCCACCGCAGCCATCGGAGCCGCAGACCTTGCCGTCGCAGCTGGCCACGCACGGCTCATCGCTCTCCACGCAGTCGAACCAGTCGAACTGGGCGTCATAACCGCACACCTTGCTGAACTCGGTGCAGTCGAAGGTCTTGATCTCGCCGCCCGAGCAGTACTTCAGCGTGTTGCCGTCGCACACGCCCTTGGTCGTCACGTCCCCACACGCGCCGTTTGCCGCGCACAGGCCGGCATTGCAGGTCTGCCCGTCCGGGCATCCACCGCAGCTGCCGCCGCAGCCGTCGTCGCCGCAGTTCTTGCCGTCGCAGTCGGGCGTACAGCCGGTCGTGTACACGATTCAGTAGAAACAATCCAACATCACGTCATATAAACAAACAAAGAAGAAAAAGGAAA
>CAZJHX010000206.1:0-16414 GCA_964545715.1 uncultured Myxococcales bacterium | reverse complement strand
TGAGGAGGTACAGGACCGAGGCGATCTTCAACACACCACTTGACGGGACACTAACGATACAAACCGCCAAGGACCGGCAACTCAGCCAGCATTGCAAACAGAAAGCGCCAAATCAGCGCATAGGCGATCGAAGCCCCCAACGGCGCGACGAAGGTTGCGCCCAACAGTTTGTCCGCAAGCGATGCGTCATGTCCGAATACGAACATCCACCACACGACCAGCCACAATACGGCCCCGCGAATGGGGCGGTCAGCGACGACGACCTGGCCCATACCCACCTCCGACTATCGAACTTTGCCCGATAGTAGCACCTGTCTGATGTGTGCAGCCGGTACGGTTGACAGCACAGGGTTCGTCGCGTTGTTATCCGCTTCATGGTGGAGCGCGGAGCAGGGCCCAGCGCGTATCTCGCGGGATTCAATGCGGACGGTCCGCCGCCGCCGGCAAGACCCGACGTTCTGCGCAATGCCGTCGAAAAGCTGACCGACGTCCCGGCGGAGGCGCACGCGTCAGAGTTGCATGCGGTCGCCTCAGCCGCCGCGCGGTGGGATGCGCTCGACCTGGCCATCTACCTACTCGAGACCTCGACTTCCGACGCCATGGGCGACGATTCGTGCCGAGAGCTGTTGAATCGTCTGAGGTGCAGACGCGAACCGGCGACGCCCCCCAGCCATGAGCCCCGGCCGATCGACGAGGTGTCACAGTGGTGGCGCCGGACGCCGGCGCTGAACCCGACGGCCGGTCGTGTCATCACGGCAACTGTGATCGTTGCCAGCGTCATCGGCATCCACAACGTCTTGGATGCGCTCGGGGTCGGATGGCTTGGCGCCCTGGCCAAGCTCGTCCCTGAGACAACGTCCCTCGAAGGCGCACTCGTGCTGTTGCCGGCATGGTTGCCCGTTCTGGCCTGGGTTTGGTTCGCCCTGTTGGTTGTCAGCTGGCTCAGGCTTCGCGCGCTGGCTCGTGAGAATCGCGTCGACGCCTTCATCGATCTGGGTGAGAAGCGATGGAACGGCAAAGGGCTGGGCGCGATCTACGGAGCGGTGCAGCCCTTCTCGAAGGACGCGTTCTACACGATCCATCAGTTCATCTTCATCCCGTTTGCGCTCTTCGCAATGATCACGATCAGTCAGGCGTCTCATCGCCTGGACGAGCTCTTTGAACAGCCGTCAGCGCAAGTCATCGAGACGGCTCAGAACTTTACGGATTTCGTGACCCATCCGGCGTGGCTCGTGCTCGCCGTGGCGATCGCGACTTTCAGCGCCATGAAGCAATTCACCATCCAACAGCGGCGGTGTGAGTCGGATCTCAACGTGTTCTGGTGGGACCATCGAATCATGCCCAAGGGGTGGTGGATACGACTCGTGATGGTGTGGCTGGACTGGTTCATCCTGCCGCTGTTCATGGTCAGCCTGGCGGCCATTGTAATGCTGCTCGTCAAGCTGGGCATCGACCACGAGCTGCCGTACGACGTCAGCGCGCCAGACGCCATGGGCGGGTTGGAGGACGTCGGCGTTATCATCTTGTGGGTAGCGACCACGGTAGCGGTGCTGGGGACGTTCGCCGTGTCGTCTGTGCTGCTGCATCGGGGTATGGCGCAGTACCACCTTGTCGACGTCACGTCGTCGCTGGCGTACCTGGTCTTCGCCTGCCTGGTCACTGCAACGCCGTTGTGGGGCGCGCATCAGACCATGGACGACGCTCGCGACGAATATGTTGGTGCGCTAGAGGATGAGATCGGCGACCGGGTGGCGCGGATCAGCAGCGCGCCGGCGGGTCAATCGGCAGCCATGAGCCGGGAATTGGCTGCCCTCCAAATCCGACGGGACGCCGCTAATGAGCTCGCCGCATGGCCCTTCGACACGGAGCTGCTCGGTCGGGCCATCGCCATCATCCTGTCGCCGTTCGGTCTGCTCCTGGTGCCACTTATCGAGCATCGCGTGCACCGCAGCCTACAGCCCACCGAGTCGTGAACACCCAAGCCGCCATCGGCGGGTGGGCGCTGTCCCGGCTGACGCTCGCGCTGTTCCCGCCTTTGCTCGTCGGGTCGCTTTGGCTCACGCCAGCCCAGATGGCGGGCCCAGCGCTGTTGCTGGCTTCGTTCGTCGCCTGTTTCGGCAGGCGCGGGCCCGGGCCCGTATTCTGGGGTTGCGCCGGCTGGTCCGCGGACGTTCTCGTTTGGCTTGTCGTGCGCGAGGGAGCCGCGTCGCCGCATCACGGACCTTGGAGCACCGCCGCGCTGCTGGGGTCCGGAATCGGCCTGGCGGTGGTCCTCTCGTTGTCACGGATCCCCGGTGATCGGAACACGGCGGGCCCCACCCTCTACCCGGCCATGTCCACGTGGGTCGTCTTCGTTGCCGCACTCACAGTCGTCGCGTACCGGTTGGCCTTCTCAGCGACGCAGCACATCCCGAACGAAGAGCGCAGCCTCTTCATTGGGGGGGTCGAGGTACACCATTGGAACCACGGGGTCATCGGCGCCCTGATCGTGGGCGCCTTCGCCAGCAGGAGCGGGTGGCGATTTCTCCCCCGTCTCGCCGCTGCTACGGTGCTCGGCGCCGCTGCAGGCTCGTTGTTTGACCAGCTGGGCTACGGGCTGCTCGCCGACGTGTCGGACGCCGCGTATGGCGGGGCGCTGTCGGTTTATACCGCGTACGGAGCGACTGCGGCGGCCAGTGTGGTGGCGCTGTGGTGGGTGCAGCGCGCGTGGGACGGCCGGCCGTCATCGCTTTCACGTCCAGACCGTCTGAGACGCGGCGAGCGCGTGGTTATCGGGCATCGCGGGGCCGCAGGAATCTCGGACGAAAACACAGTCGAGGCCGTTCTCGCGGGGGCGGCGCTGGGTCTCGCGATGGTGGAGATCGACGTGCAGCGAACGTCCGACGGCGCCCTGGTCCTCATGCACGACACGACCGTCGGGCGGACCACGGACGGACAGGGCCGTGTGGAGAGTCTGACACTTGCCGACGTGCGACAGCTGAAAACGCGAAGCGGCTACAGCGTGCCGACGCTGGAGGAAGTGCTCGCGCTCCCGGAGCTAGCGGAGATGGTCCTGTTTATCGACATGAAGAGGACTACGGGCGCGCGTCAGGAGCTGTCACGGGTTGTCGATGCAACCACCGCGGCCGGCCGCGTCATCGTGGATTGGGAGAGCTTCGGCGAGGCCTCAGCCATGAAGCGGGAGCGTCCGGATGTTTGCGTGGTGGTCTCACCGTTTTCGCCCTTTTTTCTCTGCGAGACGGCGACGGCCTGCGGGGTCGACGGCATCGACACGTTCCACCGACTGCTGAGCCGTCGCAGCCTCCGGCGGCTGTCGGCGCGTGGCATGATTCGCACATGTTGGTTCACGTCCGATCCGGCCCAGGCGAAGCGCGTTCTCGACAAAGACGTGGATGGACTGATGACGGACCACCCAGACCGCGTTGTGGGCGCACTTGGCGCGGTATCGGTGAGCGTCACCTCGGACGGAGACTAACGGAGAGCGGACAGTGATCCGACAGCTGCCTTTCGAACGGCGCATCGGATTGTTCATACGTCCACTCACGAAACGAGCCCGGCACCGCCCACGCTGCGCTTACCCGGCCTGCCAATATGAAGTCTATGAACCGTTTGTAGCGCCCACCCCAGCACGCGGGACGGCGGCCGCCGCTGAGATCCGTAAGATCGGCGTCTGGGGGCTCACCGTCGTCGAGGTCACGCCAGACCTCGTCTGCCGGAACGAACCTCCGATTGAAATCCCCGACCACCAGGAAGGGCGTCTTTTCCCGGCCGCGGCGGTCGATCCACGCCTCGAGCAGCGGTATCTGACGCTTCAGCTTCCGGCAGTGTCTTGACGCCGTATCCAGGGGCTGTTCGGCGCATCGCGCCTTCAGATGGACAGCCAACAGTCGCACGGATACGCCACCGACCGTAACTTCGATATCGGCGCCCGCGCGCACCGTCCCCCCTAACGACATCTCCCTCAGATCCGGCAGCTTTCGAACCCGTAGCGTTCGGCGGTAGGCGAAACCGACCCGCTGCGCTCCGCCCCCGCCGGCGAAATGGAACGCGTAAATCCGCGGATTGAACACGCGCGCGGCCGCCCTGGGGCCTGCGATCTCCTGCAGGGCGATCACGTCGGCGTTGAGTCGGAGCGCATATCCCGCCAAACGGGCGAAATCGTCTTCAGTGCGTCGCGCGCTACCTTTTCCTACGTCGGCGTGCAGGTGCTTGATGTTCCAGGTCGCGACGATCAGGGGCCGATGCTGGGGTTGCGCACACACCACGACCGCGACGAGCCACTGCAGCATTGTTAGACTGTACCGCAACAGCGCTGGATGTTGCGGGTCTTCAGCCTATCCGCGACAACATCTTCGATGAGGGCTATTTACGCTTCGGCTCCTGTTTCTCCAAGCAGATGGTAGGACAGTTCAAACGCCCCAAATGAAGAGGAATCGCCAATGACCGGACAGATAGCGACACGCCTGGTGGGTCTGCTTTGTCTCTCCATGACTGTGCTGACCGCTCGTCCTGCGTCTTCGGATGTGTTCGCCGTTGACGTTGACTCGGCTTGGACCAGGGAGTCCAAGACCTTCGGGGCGCTGGTGCACTATGAGCTCTGCTACCGGCGAAGCGTCGTGTTTCACAAAGAGGCAACACATCGGTTCGTCCCCCGCGCCCTCGGCGCCGGCACAGCGCTCGCCAAAGCGAAGTGGGAGCTGACGATCGCTGTCCCGGCGTTTGCTGCGAAGCCCGGCAAAGTGACGCTGGCGGTGTCGATCAAGGCACTGCGGAAGGTCAAGCGCCGCTTCAGAGAAGGCACGACCAGAAAGTGGGTCCCGATCAAGGGCTGGGACAAGCGCGAAATCTCGGTCGATCTGCGCAAAGCCGCCCTCGGAGCACGGCTCGGTCGCACCGCTGTGCGGGCCCAGGTCAGCGAGTTCTTCGGGCGTTTGGAGGCCTTTCAGAAAGAGCACCCGAAGTTGGGTGGACTGCTCACCAAAGCCATCGGCTGGGCATTGGACGTCTCCGAAGACAAGATCGATCAGACTATCGTGGGGCTCGCACGGGCGCGCGTTGTGGCAGACGCTGTGCTCCGAACGTGGCGACGTACCAGGTGAGCCTGCTTCGAACGCTGCCGGCGGGCGCAGACAGACTACTCGGCGTACTGAAGTGGCCCGTGGCGCTGGCGTCTGTCATTCTCGCCCCGGCCACGGGTTATGCGCTGCTCCAGACGGCGCTGCGACTTGCTCTGGACCCCGCGGTCATGTGGCCCCTCTTCGCCGGCGTCGCAGCCTACTGGGTGTTTTGGAAGCTGCTCTTCAGGCGGCCGGCCCTGGGCAGCGTCTTCTCCACTTTCGAGCACGAGCTGACTCACGCGGTGTTTGCGCTTGCCACGTTCCACAGGGTCGTTGGCATGCGGCTTACGTGGCGGGACGGCGGCCACGTACGATACGTTGGCGGAACGGGTAACTGGCTGATCACAATCGCGCCGTACTGGTTCAACACGTTCTCGGTAGCCGTGATCATCACGCATCTCCTCCTGCCTGATTGGGGGCTCGTTTGGGTCCGTGCAGCGCTGGGCGCAACCGTCAGTTATCACGCCATCTCCACGTTTCGGGAGACCCACAGAGATCAGAACGATCTCCACTCCGTCGGCTTCCCATTCGCCTTTGCGTTCCTGCCTGCCGCCAACTTCGTATCGTACGGAGCCACGCTCGCGTACGCGGGGGACGGGTTGCCCGGGTTGACGGACTTCCTGTGGGACATCTGGAGAACCACCGTGGAATACGGAGGGGCTGTCATGTAGCGCCCTCGTCCAGCGCGCTCCGCACCAACTCCAGCAGCGCATCAGGCTGATACGGCTTCTGCAGCAAGCGCACAGGCACGGTGGAGTGGCTCAGCAGGCGGATGCTTCCGGCGGCAAAGCCGGTCGTGAACAGGATCGGCAGGTCGGGACGCAGTCGCAGGGCGCGGCTAGCCAGCTCGACGCCATCCATCTGAGGCATGGCCACGTCAGTCAGCAGCACATGTGGAGGCTCCTCCGACCCGATGATCTCCAGCGCCAGCGAGCCGCGCTGAACCGCGGTAGCGTTGTAGCCGGCCTCCCGCAGCGTGTGGACAGCCCCCATCGCGACGTCGGCGAGATCATCCACCACCAGGACGCGCTCCCCCATGCCTTGCGCTGGTTTCGCAGGCAACGCGCCGGCCTCGGCGGGCTCATCGCCGGTACCGCACACGGGCAGATACACGGTGAATCGGGTGCCCTCTCCTGGCGTGCTCTCGACCGTAATCGTGCCGCCCGACTGCTGCACGACCCCGTACGCTGTCGACAGGCCCAGGCCCGTGCCCTTGCCTGCCTCCTTGGTCGTGAAGAACGGCTCAAAGGCGCGATCCGCCGTCTGCGCATCCATCCCGGACCCATTATCGGCCACGTGCAGCGCCGCCCAGTGCCCCGGATGCAGCCCCGGCGGACAATCCGCGCCGTCCCCAAACGTCACCGTACCAAGCGCAATCTCCAACCTGCCGCTGTCGCCCATCGCGTCTCGCGCGTTCGTACCCAGGTTGATCAGCACCTGCTCGAGCTGCTGCGGGTCGACCCGCACCAGCACCGGCTGATCCGTCGTCGTCGTCGTCACCTGAAACGCGTTCCCAAGCGCCGCCGTGAGCATGGTCGCCGCCGCCGACACCTGCTCGGCCAGGTCAACCTGCCGCGCCTCCAGCTCGGCACGACGACTAAACGCCAACAGCTCCCGCACCAGCGCCGACGCCGACTCTCCGGACTTGAGGATGCGCTGTGCAAAATCCTGCGACCGGCCCGACAGATCGGACTGGCGGCGCAACAGATCGGCGTACGAGAGAATCACAGTGAGCTGATTGTTGAAGTCGTGCGCGATACCACCGGCGAGCTCTCCGATCGCCTCCATCTTCTGCAGCTGAGTCACCTGCTGGCGCAGGGCGCGCTGCTCGGTGATGTCCGTGATACTCCCCCGGACCATGGGCTCGTCGCCGCCCTTCAGGCCCACCAGGTGCACGGCGCACACCCGGCGACGCTGGGCCGTGTCCACGTGAATCCACTCGAAGCGCTGCCCGCGGCCGCCCGCGGCCCGCTTGATCGCCAGAGCCGCCGCGCCCGCCGACGCCGCCCCTTCCGCCTGCGCGCCGGGGCTGACCGCGGCAAAGGTGGTGTTCAACAACGCGGCGCGGTCCAGCCCAAACAGCTCGCATGCGAGCGGGTTGGCGTCGACAAAGCCACCGTCGGCCGTCATTACAACGATGGCCTCGGGCGCGTGCTCCACCAACGTACGGAAGCGGTGCTCGCTCTCCCTCAGATCGCGCATGACCAGCAGGGTGCCCAGGGCGTCCGCCATGCGATGGCTGATCTCGCCAAAGACGCGCTGCTCATGCTCCGTAAAATCGTGGTGGCGCTCACAGTGATGGATGCCCAAAACCCATGGTGGACTCGTCGGCGGGTGCACCGCGGCCAGCATCTGCGTTCGAATGGAAAACGCCTCGGCGACCTCTTGCGGAATGGTGCGGTTGGACACGCTGTCAAACGGCTGTGGACCATCATTCTCGAGCGCCGACCGAAATAGGTCAGACGCCCCTGGGTCCATCGGCACTTCCACGCTCAGGGCGAACGCCCCCGGCCACTCCTGGCGAGTACGCTCCATCGGCACCCGCCACGAGGGGGCGTCCGGGTCGCACGGATACAAGAGCCACGCCCGGTCGCAGGCGAACAGCTCCAGCATCTCGTCCAGCACCGCGCTGAGCATGCCGCGCACGTTTTGAGCCCCGCGCATCGCGGCGTTGATGCGTTCCATCGCGTCAAGAAACGGGAAATCCGCTCCGCCCGACGACAGCCGACTTTCGTACTCGGCCACTTTGCGCTTCAGCACCGCGACTTCCGCCTGTAGGGCCTCGCGACTCGTCTCCGATGTGGACATGCGGGCATCACACCGTGACGTGTTCGGTCCTGTCAACCGTCCTCCGTCATGACGGCGGCAACGCGCTCAAACGCGGCTCGCCATCCGAGCACCAACTCGTCGTCCGTGGGGACGTTGAGGGACTCCGCAAAACACGCGCAGATCACGTCCAGGAAGGGCTCGAAGTCGGCGGATGTGACGCCGGCCTCGCGGTGGCGACGACCGATCTCTCTGAACATCGCCAGGCGCGGCACTGGGCTGGAGAGATTGCTGACGACAGAAGCCAGAGCCACCGAGAGCTTGCGTTGTTGTGTGGCCGGGTCGGAGTTGAACAGCCGCCGATAGTGCGGATACCGTCGGAACAGGCGGCGGTAGAACCGATAAAAGAGCGTCACGTCGGCCATCAGCCGCGGGTACGAGGACTGCACGATCCGGATCGTCCGAGCAGACAGGTCCGTGTCGACCCTTGCGGGGCGCGCGTCGACCCGATGCGCCCCGTGTTTGAGCACACTCGCCACCTGGTTCAGCCCGCGCCTCCACAGGGCCTCGATCTCCGCGGACCATCCGTCTCCATGCGCTGCCTCCAGGGCCTCGACCAACACCTCGATGAAGGGGCCGAAGTCCTCAGCGCTGACGCCCGCGCCGGCGTGCCGGTCTCGCAGCCAGTCCAGTGACGACGCCATCATCTCAGGCGCGCGGACGCTGACGACAATGGAGGACAAGGCGACGCTCAGCTTGCGGGCCTGCGCCGCCGGATCGCCGGTGAAGAGCGCACGAAAATCCGGACGCCGCTCAAATAGCAGTGCGTAGAAGCCGGCCACGTGAGCGGGCAGCCGGCCGTGGATTCGACCGAAACTGGACTCCAACAGCGCGATGTCTTTCGCCGACCACGCCGACGAGCCCGTGTAGCTCTCCATGGCTACAAAATCGTAGCACCGTTCGCCCTCAGTGTTCGCATCGGTCCGTTGACGTAGGTCACAAGAGCAAACGATCGCTGCACTGGAATCAGCGTCGGGCCAACCAGACCGCAATGCCTTGGGCGTTGAGCTCCACGTCCGTCGCCAGCAGCTCCCGAACTCGATCTTCGCGTAACGTCAACCCGTGTTGTTGGAGGTCGGGCAGATAGAGCGCCCAGAGCCCCTCGACCAGCCTGGCGTGACGCTCCGGCACATCGCGGAGCGCGAGCCCCAGCTCCACCATCGCGTCCAGCCGCCGGCGCAGGTCGTCGGCACCGGACGGCACGTCGCCGACCGTGCCCCAATGAGCCAGGAACGCATGGCTTGCCCCCAGCGCCACCAGTCGGTCCAGAGTCGTGTGCATGGCTTCGGGATCGAAGTGCACCGGGCTCGTCGACGGCACCAGCCACGGGCCCGCCGCGGTGGTAAACCAGGGATATGCCAGCCCAAAGCAGTCGCCCGTAAACACGGCCCGGGCCTGGGCGTCCCACACACAGTAGTGGTGACGAGCATGTCCCGGCGTGTCCAAGAAGGCCAGCGTGCGACCGCCCAGCTTCAGGGTGAAGCCCTCCGGCGCCTCGATGACACGGTCTGCCGGCGTCGGCGCGATCTCCCCGTAGTTTCGGGCCACCTCGTCCGCGCCATAGACGACCGACGCGCCCGCGATGAGCTTTGACGGGTCGATCAAGTGGCGCGCGCCGCGGGGGTGCACCACCAGGGTCGCGTTGGGCAGCGCCCGCATCAGCGTGCCGGCGCCGCCCGCGTGATCCAGATGGACGTGCGTCGCCAACACGTAGTCGACGGCCTCCGGCTGCAGCCCCTTGCGGGCAAGCGCGGCCAGCAGCAGCGGCCGGCTGTGTGTGGTGCAGGTGTCGACAAACGCGGCGCGCCCCTCCGACACGATCAAGTGGACGCACGCAAAGCCCGGCGTGCCGAGGAAACCGGCATCCACCGTGCTGATGCCGTGGGGATGATCTACGATGGGCGGCACAACATTCACGCCGGCATCTTAGCGCCAAAAAGGCCTCTCTTCTGACCACATCGACATCAAGCACCCCCTGGCGCACCGAGCTCGCGGCCACGCTGGCGCTGTCGTGGCCTCTGGCGGCGGCGTTTGCGGGCAATCAGCTGCTCAGCCTGGTCGACACAATCGTGGCCGGCCACCTGGGCGAGGTGGCGCTGGCGGGCGTCGGCCTGGGCAGCGCGCTGTTTTTCGTCGGCTCCCTGCTGGCGATGGGGCTGCTGATGGGCCTGGACCCGCTGGCCTCGCAGGCGGTCGGGGCCGACGAGCCTCACGTCGCGCGGCGATACCTGCGCGAGGCCGTCCGACTGGCGTTATGGCTGACCCCGCCGTCGATGGCCCTGGTTGCCGCCGCCTGGTATGGCGGACTCACAGCCACCGGGGTCGAGCCCGAGACGTTTGCGGCCTCCGGCTGGTACCTGCTGGCGCGCACTCCGTCCATGCTGCCGTTGCTGCTGTTCATCGTGCTTCGCAGCTACCTGCAGGCGCTGCACCGGGCGCGCCCCGTCTTCATCGGCATGCTCGTGGCCAACGCGGTGAATGTGCCGCTGGACCTGTGGTTTGCGTTCGGCCTGGACCTGGGCACCGTCGGCATCGGGCTGGCCTCCACCATCGTGATGACGGCGCAGGTCGGGGTGCTGGCGTGGGTCGTGCGCGCGATCCCGGTCCCGGAAAACACCGGGCGCCCGACAAAGGCCGGCACCCGGGAGCTGGTGCGGATCGGCTGGCCCCTGGCGCTGCAGTACCTGGCTGAGGGCGGCATGTTCGTCACAGTCACGGTCCTCATGGGCGCGCTGGGGCGCGTCGCAGTCGGCGGTCACCAGGTCGCGCTGCAGCTCGCCGCCTTCACGTTCACGATCTGCATGGGGCTCAGCGCGGCCACGTCGGTGCGCGTCGGCTACGCGATCGGCCGGGGCGACCCGGAGGCGACGCTGCGCGCAGGCATCATCGGCATCACGACGGGCGCGCTCTTTATGAGCCTCACCGCCGTCACGTTTTTGGCGTTTGCGCCGCAGCTGGCGGGAATCATGACCGAATCCAAGGCTGTGCTGGCGCTGGCGGTGCCGCTGCTGCATATCGCCGCCATCTTCCAGGTCGTCGACGGCCTGCAAGCGGTCGCATCCGGTGCGCTACGGGGGGCTGGGGACACGCGCGTCGCCATGCAGGTCACCGTGTTCGGGCACTGGATCGTCGGCCTGCCGGTGGGTTTGATCGCAACCTGGGGGCTGGACTACGGCCCGCGCGGCCTGTGGTACGGGCTGACGTGTGGGCTGGCTGTCAGTGGAATCACCCTCACCGTGCGCTTTCTACGCATCGCGCGCCACGTCACGCGCACGGCGACATCGGACGAGTCACCGGCCGCCAAGCGTCGCCGCCTGGCGCAGTAGCCTCTACTCTTCGCCCAGACAGGCGATCATCTGGGTGCAGTCCTTGGCCGCGTTGAAGCAGACCTGCTCTTCACCCGACAGCGGCTCGGCCAGGCACTCGTCCCGACAGCCCTGCTCGTCGTCCGACGGCAGGCCGATCTCCGCCAGGTTGGGACAGTCGACCAGGCGCTTGCACAGGTTCTCGCAAAAGACCTCGGGCGCCTCGGCGTCGGGCGCCTTGTACTCGCACTCGCCGGCCGGCTCGGTACAGCCCTCGTCAAAGACGCAGCAGGTGCCGTCGTCCGATCGCGTCAGCTCGTGAGCCCCCGTCGGCCACCCGAGAAACGTCTGCTTCATCCCGTCGGGCCACGTGACGACGATCTTCTCAGCCACGGCGGCATCGCCGAGGCCGAAGTGAAGCTGATAGCTGAACGAGCTTAGAAACGACGACCCGGCCAGCAGCACGCGACTGGTCTGCTGGTCGGTGGTGGTCACATCCACGCGAGCGCCCACCGCACGCGGGTTCTTCGTCCCGGGCTGACGCAGGTCCAGCGTGACCGACTTGTGGGTGCTGGCCAGCCGCCCGTCGTTGCGCAGCAGCATGCTCTTTCGGCGCACATCCTCAACCCGCTGGCCCTCGATCAAGGTGTCCTCGTCCACGCCGATCAGCACGTCCAGGTCGCCGTCCCGATCGTAGTCGCCCACCGCCAGCCCGTAGCCGTTCATCAGCTCTTCGACGGCTGGTCCGGCGTCGTCGTTGGCGTACACCAGCGCCCCGGCCACCTGCCCGATGCCGCCGTTGTCCAGCACGATGATCTGGCCCTCGCGGTCCACCGGGTCGCGGCGTACGCCAAAGCCGTCCGTGTACGACGAGATCGTGACCACGTCCTGGTCACCGTCGTTGTCCATATCGATCACGGCGCAGCCCCAGCCGGTCGTGATCGCCGCGTTGTTGATGCCGTCGCCGATCATCGCGCTGAAGATGTCCCCAAGGGTGGTCTCGGCGTCGATCGCGCCGGCCGAAAACACCAGGTCCGAGTGCCAGTTGGTCGCGTAGATATCCAGCTCGCCGTCGCCGTCCAGGTCGCCGATGTCCAGGCCCATGCGCCCGGTCGGCTCCGGCCCGATCCACTCTTCGCCCACGTCGACGAAGTTGCCGCTGCCGTCGTTCAAGAACAGCTGGTCACGCTCGAAGTCGTGCACCGCCAGCAGATCCTGGTCCCCGTCGCCGTCGACGTCGAAGATGATCGAGCCGAAGGTGTAGGTGAAGTCCAGCCCGGTCAGCCCTGCCGCTTCCGTGGCGTCGGTGAACTTGCCGCTGCCGTCGTTGCGCCAGTACACGTTTGAGCCGTTCTCCATGGCCGTGGTGTGATCCCGCTCGTAGTCGCCCTCCTTCCAGGGCAGCGCGCCCACGAACAGGTCCAGGTCGCCGTCGCCGTCCAGGTCGCCGAAGCTGGCGCCCTGGCTGATCTGATCGTGGATCAAGCCCGCCGCCTCGGTCCCGTCGACAAACACGCCGTCGCCCTGGTTGACGTACAGGATGTCGCGGTCGCTGAAGACCGACACGTACAGGTCCAGGTCGCCGTCCCCCTCCACGTCGCCGTACGCCACGCCGATGGTCGACTTGCGATCATCCGCGGCAAGCCCGGCGCGCTTGGTGTCGGCCTCGAACGTGCCGTCGCCCAGGTTGCGAAACAGCTTGATGCCCGAGAAAGCCGCCAGGGTGATGTCGGGCCAGCCGTCGCCGGTGTAGTCGACCATGGAGACGCCGAGGATCTTGTCGGCCTCCAGGTCCAGCAGCTCGTCGGTGACGTCGGTGAAGCGCAGGTCGGCCTGTTGCCGATCCGTCGGCGCCTCCACCACATCCGGGACGGGCACGGGGTCGTCATCGCCGTCACCGCACGCGACCAGGAAAAGCGCGGCGGCCGGAGCCAAAAGGGCAACACTGAGCAGGTGTCGGGCCATGCGCGGAAGCCTACCACAACACGGCGCTGTGATAGGCTCTGCGACCGATGCGCACCGCTTTGGCCATCGCAATCGTCCTGCTCGGCGGCTGCAAAGACTCGACGGACCCGGTCGCCGACACGGCCGTGGAACCCGCCGCCGACACCACGCCCCCGGTCGACACGCCGCCCGCCCCGCTGGAGCTGCGCGACATCACCGATCGCATCGATGAGGGGCCACTTTCCGCGCACGGCGTGTCGCTGGTCGATTACACCGGCGACGGCTGGCCCGACGTCACTATCGCCGCCTTCAGCAGCCTGCGCCTCTATCGAAACCTGGGCGACGGCACCTTCGAAGACGACATCGCGCGCGCCGGCTTCTACTCGCTGGCGACCTTCTCCGGCCAGGCCGTCACCTGGGTCGACGTGGACGACGACGGCGACCTGGACCTGTACCTTGGCCGCGCGGAGGAGAACGACGCGCTGTTTATCAACAACGGCGAGGCGGTGTTCACAGACGAGACCGAGGCGCGCGGCCTGAAGCGCCTGACAAACTCCCAGGGCGCCAGCTTCGGCGACCTGGACAGCGACGGGGACCTGGACCTGTACCTGGCGATCAGCAAGGGCACCCAGAAGGGCCAGCCGGCCCCCCACGGACAGCGCGGGGACACCAACCTGGTCTTTCACAACGACGGAAACGGCCACTTTACCGAGGCCACCACGCAGGCCAACCTGGCCGGGCTCAAGGGCGGCGAGACCTTCGGCAGCGTCATCTTCGACGCCGACGGCGACGGTGACATGGACATCTTCGCGGTCAACGACTTCGAGCGCGACAACCTCTTCTTGCAGAAAGAGGACGGACGCTTCTTCGAGTCGGTCGACGCCTGGCTGCACAAGTTCGGCAGCGGCTTGATGGGGCTGGACGTGGCCGACTTCGACGGAGACGGCGACCTGGACATCTTCGGCACCGACTGGGGCAGCGACCAGCTCATCAACTTTCAGGGCATGGACGTCAAACCCCACTTTGAAGACCGGATGCAGCTGCTGCTGGGCGACGGCCTGGATCCGGGCGCACTGTGGACAGGCTGGGGCTGCGCCTTTGCCGACCTGGACAACGACGGCGATCCGGACATCCTGACCACGTCGGCCATCGCGGACGGCGTCGGCTACGAGGTGACCCCGGTGTTTCGCATGGGCCGGATGACGCTCTACGAAAATATGGGCCTGGGCATCGCCGAGGGCGGCCTGGTAGACGCCTCGGACCAGGCCGGCGAGGTGATGTGGGAGGACGTCAACGGCTTCGGCCTGGCCGTGGGCGACATCGACCGAGACGGCGATCTGGACGCCCTGGTCGGCATCGACCGCGAGGCCACGAACGACGTGGGCAGCGGCCGGGTCGACGACTTCCGAAAGCGCTTCATGCTTCTGGAGAACGTCAGCGCGCGCACCACCACAAACGCCTCGCTGGTACTGCGCCTGAGCCAGGCCGCCCCCAACACATTCGCGGTGGGCGCCCGCGTCGACGTGATCACCGCCACCTCACGCACGGCCCGCGTCATCCTGGCGGGCTCCAGCTACCTGAGCCAGAACAGTTACGCGCTGCACTTCGGCCTGGGCACGCACAACAAGGCCGACCGTGTGGAGATCACCTGGCCGGGCGGCGAAAAGCAGGTACTGGAAGACGTCGAGGCGGGCTATCGCGAGATCGCCAGGCCCTAACGTGCAGCGCTGTAGGTCTGCGCCAGAGCGCCGGCCGGACCCGCAAACTCGCTGGTCGGATAGTGCTCCAGCACCTGCTCCAGAACCTGGATGCCCGCCTCCACGTTGCCCAGATGGGCGGTCAGCAGGCGGCCATAGTTGAACAGGGCGCGGGGGCCGTTCGGCGGGCCCGAATCGGCCGCGAAGGCGCGGTAGTCGGCGCGGGCGGCCTCGGCAAAGTCGCCCTCGTCCTCCAGCGCACGGGCCAGGCGGTGCTCAAAGAGTGGGAGCAGCTCGGGCACGAAGTTGCTGCGCTGCAGCTTGCGATAGAGCTCCAGCGCGGCGACCATGTCCTTGCGGGACAGGGCGTCTCTCAGCTTGAGCTGGGACCCCAGCAGCGGCGGGGCGACGACGGTGGGCGCCTCTTCGGCCAGCCCCACGTCAGCGAACTCCACCGGTGCCCGCTGTGGGACCAGACCGCCGCCGCGACGCTCCACGGCCTTCAGTGCCACCGCCGAGATCGCGCCCGTGACCATGCCGCCGATCAGATGCCACTGCTGCAGCTCCGCGCCGTCCAGCACCAGGGTCGCGGCGATATCCACGCCGTAGAACATCGGCACCAGCAGCCACGCCGACACATGAAAAGAGCGGGTGTCGGAGTGGCCGCGAAAAAACGGGATGATCGAGGTCAGCTCCACCTGGCGGTCGGGCAGCCGTACCGCAAACGCCATCGTGATGCCCGCGACCGCCGCCGACGCGCCGATGAGCGGCACGGGGGAGCCCGGATACAGCAGCGTGTGACCCAGCGCGGGCACCACCGAGCACAGCAAGAAGAGCTCGACGATGCGTCGCCAACCCCAGACCTCTTCCAGGCTGCCGCCGGCGACGAACAGGAACATCAGCAGGGCCAGGCCGTGGAGCATGTACGGGTTGAAGAGGCTGTACGTGAACAGCGCCGGCACGCCGGGCGTCGCAGGCGTGAAGCCGACCCGGACCAGAGAGGCGGTCTCGGTGCGCTCCAGCTCATCGCCCAGCTCATCGATGCGCTCCTGCATGAGGCGGCGGCGTCCCCCCGTGCTGTGAGCCAGGGCGGCGATGGTCAGCTTGTCCTGGATGAGCGAGTCGACGGAGACGCCGACCGGCACGTTGGGGCCCTCTTTCCAGCGCGCGCGATCGACTGCGGCGTCGGCGCGCTCCGGGTCCAGGCGCCCTTTGAAGCTGCCGGGGTCGGCGCGGTACTTCTGCATCACGGCCTGAGCGTCCGCGTACCTGTTCTCGGTCACGGGATCCAGCCGGTCCAGCACAGCTTGGGGCATCGTGACGTACGACGCCTCACGCCACATGTCGACGATCTCGTCAGCGACCTTGTGCGCCTCTGCCGTCTCGTAGTGCCGCTGGACCCACAGCCACACCGACAGCAACAGCGACACCGCCACGATCGCGATCGTGGCGCGCGGGGGGCCGTGCAGCCCGCCGCGCGGGGGTCCTATGGCGTCCAAAAACAACCCGTGCTACTAAACAGCCC
>CAZJHX010000205.1:0-16458 GCA_964545715.1 uncultured Myxococcales bacterium | reverse complement strand
GCACGGACGACACGGGCACGGACGACACGGGCACGGACGACACGGGCACGGACGACACGGGCACGGACGATACAGGTGGGCCCTTCGATTGTGCAGTTGACGGCGAGGTCGGTTGCCCGTGCGAGGTCAGCGCGGATTGCGACAGCAACGTGTGCCTGATCGAGGACGGAGTCTGCTCCGACAGCTGCTCGGCTGGCGATGACTGCCCGGACGGGATGGACTGCGTACCATCTGGCAGCGATGGGACGTCAGTGCCGGTCCAGATCTGCGCGCCAAAAAGCGCAAAGCTGTGCCAGCCGTGCACCAAAGACGCGGATTGCGCTGCCGTTGGAGAGGATCCGGCGCTGCCGTCGGGTTGTGTCGAGTACCCAGGTGCCGGCGCCTTCTGCGCCGTGAATTGCTTTGAGACCTTCGCCTGCCCGGCGGGCTACACATGCCAGGCAAAGACGACGATAGACGGCGTGGAGGCGGCGATGTGCGTGAGAACCGAAGGGCTGTGCCAGTGCAACAAGCTGTCGATAAAGCTGGCGCTGACATCTGCCTGTGAGGTGACCAACGCGCTTGGTAGCTGTGGCGGCATTCGGACATGCACGTTGGCGGGGTTGACCGAGTGCGACGCAGCCGCGCCGGAGGCGGAGGTGTGCGACGGGGTAGACAACGATTGCAACGGCCTGACCGACGACGGCCTCTGCGATGACGGCATCGATTGCACCGTGGACGAGTGTATCAAGGACTCCGGCAAGTGTGAGAGCACGCCCGACAACTCCCAGTGTGCCCAGAACCTGGACTGCACGACGACGACCTGCGATGTCGCTGAGGGCTGCAAAACCGTGACGGACGAAGCGATCTGCGAGGACGGCGATCAGTGTACGACGACCGTGTGCGATCCGGAAGTGGGCTGCCAGACAACCCCGGTGGACGAGCCGTGCGACGACGGCAGCGAGTGCACGGTCAATGACACGTGCGTTGCCGGCAAATGTGAGGGCGCTGCGCCGCAGTGCAATGACTCCGACCCGTGCACGGCCGACTCTTGCGAGCCGGCGGTCGGCTGTGTGAACGCCCCGGTCCAGGGCGCCTGTGACGATGGGAATAAGTGTACGACGGCGGACACGTGTGTGAACGGGGACTGCGTCGGCACGCTGGAGGTCTGCGACGACGGCAAGCCCTGTACCTATGATGTCTGCGACTCGGTGATCGGGTGCACGTTCACGGAGCTTGGTGACGGCACCTTCTGCGATGACGGCGACAATTGCACCGCAAGTGACAATTGTCTGGGCGGCGTCTGCGTAGGTACAGTCGCGGTGTGTGTGGAAGAGTCGATCAACATCGCAGCGTTCCAGTCTTCTATCGAGGGCGCGCACCCGCTCCCCGGGGGCTCCAAACTGTATCCCACCGGTGCGCCGGCCCTGGCCGCGCTACCCGGCAACCGCTTTGTGACGCATTGGGCCGCGCCGGACGGCAAGTTTGCGCGAATCACCGACGCGCACGGCAGCCGAGAAAACGAGGAGCTCGCTATTGACGATGGCCCGGGGGAGTTTAACACCGGCATCGCGGCGTCTGACGGCCTCTTGCTGTCCGTGTTCTGGAACCCTCCCCCCACCTGCGGTCCCAACAACTGTGACATCAGCGTCCTGTCGCCGAAGTTGAGGGTGCGCGAGCACGCCGAGTCGGGCGCGCTTAAGGGCCATGCGGACGTGGTGACCTTCAAGGGGGGATCTGCCGATGGTGGCGTGGACGTGCAGGCGTTTCGGGCGGTGCCGGTAGCCTTGAGCAACGGGAACTGGCTCTTGGTGTACTCGTACGCAGTAGAGTTTGGGGGCCTCGGGAGTTTCGAGCCCGAAGCGGACCTCCTCTATTTTCGCCGGTACGCACAGGGGCTGGCTTCGTCGGCCGGCGGCACGCTCGCCGCATCGCCCACCAGCTTCGCGCGCTTCGATGCGGCGCCGGTCGGTGGAACGGTGGCGGAGCTGGCGGTCGCCTGGGTCGACGCCACACAAACGGCGGTCAAGCTGCGTGAATACCTGAATGACGCGCCCGTAACGGCCATTATCGATGTCGCTGATGAGGCCGGCGAAGTGACCTCTGTCGCGGTGGAATCGGGCGCGGGCGGCGGCACTGGGGTCGTAGTCATGTGGACCGTGGAGAGCGCCGTGCGTGGGCGACTGTACGACGGGCAGCTGAATGCCATCACCGGCCCGTTTGCCGTCAGTCCCGTCGCGGGGGAGGGCGATCAGCGTCTGGGGGACGTCGGCGTCTTCTCCGATGGCGGTTTTGTCGCGGTATACGACGACGAGAACGGTGACTCCGACGGCTTCGCGGTTATGGCGCAGCGATTCAACAAGTTTGGCACACCCGCCGGTGCGCCCCTGGCGGTGAGCGGCTACGAGCCGCTCGATCAGGTCCGACCATCGCTCGCTGTCCTGGCGGACGACCAGTGGGCCGTGGCGTTTGTCTCAGGCGAGGACGTTTGGACTCGACGGTTCGCCAAGGACGGGTCGGCCTCGTCCGGTCGGCTGGAGAGGCGGGTAAACGCCACGGTCCAGGGCGCGCAGTCGGCCCCCGCGGGGGCGTTTGTGGATGGCGGCGCGCTGGTGGCATTTGTCACTCCGATCGGGGACGCCGGCAGCGAAGAGATCCGAGCCCAGCGCGTCAATGGGCAGGGCGAGCCGGAAGGTCCCGAGTTGCTGGTTAATGAAGTGACCAACGGCACGCAGTCGGCCCCGGCTGTTGCCGCGGCAGCAGGACGCTTTGCTGTGGCGTGGGAGACGGAGGACACGGACGGGCGTGGGGTTGCGTTGCGAGTTTACGACGCTGGCGGGGAGCCTCTGACGGGCGAGATCGCCGGCAACGCCGTGACCGCCGGAGCCCAGCGCCACCCGGCCGTCGCAGTGGGTTCTGACGGTGTCATCAGTTTGTTGTGGGACGGTCCGGCGGAGAGTCAGGATGTGTCGATGCGCCGATTCTCCTCGACCGGGGCGCCGTTGTCGGCCGACATCGTGCTGAACACCGCGACCGGGGGGCCTCAAGAGCATCCTGCGGTGGCATCGTTGGGCGTCGACGCGCTGCTGGTCGTGTGGGAGTCGCGGCTGGCCGAGCATGCGGAGATCATGGTCGGGCGAGCGACCGGGACGGCGGCCACCGGCGATCAGACCGTACTGAACGTGCAGAAGTCCGGCGATCAGACACGACCGGCGGTCGCCGCCAACGCGGCTGGGGACAAGGGTATGGCCTGTTGGGAGTCCGACTCCGAGTTGGACGTCGGGCTTACCGTCGTCTGCCGCGCCATCACGATCGGCGCTGCGGCGGCGGGTGTGGGCGCGGAGTTCACGCCACACGTCGTGCATGAGGGCGACCAGCGCAGTCCGGGCGTAGCGGCTGTTGCGTCGGGATTTGTCATCGCTTGGGAGACTCCGAATGTGGATGGCGATCTGACCGCCGTCCAATACCAGCTGCGTAGCGCGACCGGTGACGCGTTGACTCCACGTGTTGTCGCCAACCGGAGCCGCCTGGGGTCGCAGAATGCGCCGTTTGTGGCGGCCGACGGTCCCGACTCGTTCATGGTGGGGTGGCAGACGGACCCGGCTAAGAACGGAAGTCTGGACGTCCTGGTACGAGTGTTTCCAGTGGACTGAGTCGGCGCAGCAGTGGACGGGCGGCTTCTCGTGTCGTGGCGGCATCAACGGCGCCGCCGCGGACAACATCGAGCGCGACTTACGCCACCACACCGCGTACATAGACGACGAGCGACCGGGGGGCTTCAGCAGGGCAACCTGGACTTCATCCAGGCCTTCGACTGTGGCCTGATGAACCCTGAGAGGGGCCCGCATCACCGGCACAGTGTACCCGATCGTGACAGCCGTGTAGGATCCGGCCGATGTGGTTGCAGGTGGTCGGTCGCGCCCAACGCTGGGCGCTGTGGCCCCAAGCTCGGCGCTTCAAGCGCGCGCTCAGCGCCCCCGAGCCGGTCCAGCGGGCCGCGCTCGAGGCCATGCTGCGCGCCAACGCCGACACCGCGTACGGCCGGCAACATGGGTTTGCCACCATCAAGACCGCCGAGGAGTACGCTGAGCGCGTCCCCGTCGTCACCTACGACGACCTGGAGCCCTGGCTGGTGCGCGCTCGCGCCGGTGAGGCGGGCGTGCTGACCGCCGAGCCCATCCGCGCGTTTGTAGGTGTTCGACCGCGGGGTGTGATGTTGACTGAGGTCACTTGACCCGTGAATGGGCAACTGTAGCATCTCCTTAGAACCTCTGGTTCTAGTGAGGAGCGGAACCCACCGTGAGACGCTGCCTGCGCTTGACAATCTTCCCAGCCGTTGCGCTCATCTGCTCCTTGAGCGGGGGGGGGGCCTTCGCCGCTCAGCTATCTCAAGTCTGGGGCCCTGCTATACGTAGCACGATCCCGGTGTACCTCTGCACCACCTCCTTCCAGAACAATATTCCAGACTTGGGCAACGACACCGTGCGGCTCCGCGCAACGACGGCAGCAGCGATCGACGAATGGAACACCAGGACCGGTGCGGACTTTCGCTTCGTTTTGCAGTCCGGCGAACCGCCAGGCGGCGACGGTTGCGGGTCGGGCGAGGCGGAGTGGCCCACGGGGGATTATGTGACGATTCGGGGCGAGGGGGACGCTTGGGCTACAGCTTGCGGAGGTGTCCTGGCCGGCGCGGATGAGAGGGAGGATGCGCAAGGAGATACCATCCGGGCCAGGATCGTGTTTTTCAGGGATCTGTGCGATCGGGATGGGGGTGGTCAGTTGGTCGTCTGGACCTACGACTCCACGACCGACAACAATCCGACGTTCCCGCTTCCATACAATGTGGACTTTTACCATGTGCTGCTCCACGAGTTGGGTCATACCGTCGGCTTCGAGCACCAGACCGACGACACCCACTCGGTGATGACGCCCGGCGCGGTCAACTCGGAACAGATGGTCTTGTGGTGGGCAGACATCAAGCGTACTACCGACTCCACCGCCTCGCCGCATTACGAGCTAGATACGACCCGGGTTATCGAGCATCGTCGCTCAACCGACAGCGGACAGTCTTGGGTGGACGAGACGATGAGTGGCGCTCCGGTCTCTAATGATCGCATCGGGGTGGCGTCCAACGGTGCCGGCACCTATGTCGTGGCTTACTCGGACGCGAATGACGACCGGCGGGTCAAGATGTTCACGACGAACGGAGTGACGCCGCCGGCAAATAACTACGGCACCGGTTTTCGCTCCTACGGTGGCCCGTCAGTCGCGTTCGGCAACGGCCTGTTCGTGGTCGCCCTTGCGTACGCGTCCACGTCCAGCAATTTCCTAGATCGTCGGATTGCGTGGTGGACCAGCGACGACATCGGGCTGACTTGGAGGTACCAGTCGTTCCTGAAGTATCGTTTCAACGACTCCGATACTCCCATCAGCTACGGGTCGAAGTGGGAGCCCGAGTTGGCATACAACACCGCTGACGACAGGTTCGTCCTGGCGTTCACCCAACTTGAAGCCGACAAGGCCATCGCACAGCAAGGTCGGATAAGCACCTGCGTCAACGCAGCCCCGGATGTGCAGGACTGGGAGGGGTGCTATCAGCTATCCACGCTGGTCTCCCAATCACCGCCTGGATTGGCGTGTAATGCCGAGGGTGTGGACCATTGCGTGCTGCGACACACCCCCAATGACGCGGCGGGTGCGTACGAGCTGCGATCCGTTCAGGGTTCGCTCGCGATCGGCACCCCCGATTACTTCTACGCTTGGGGCAATGTCGAAGCTGACATCGATTCGAGCCGGCTGGGGGTGACGCTGGCCCACGGCGAGGGCTTCTACGTGACCGGGTGGCGGGGCGACGATGGCAGTACTTGGGGTAACGCGGCGCGCATGTCAGACACGGGCTGGCCCAACTGGATCGACCACACCTTCCCCAAGAGCTTGTTGCTCGCGAGCCCACAGGTGGCGTTCGACGCTCATTGGGGCGAGTTCGCCTACTACTATGTTCGGCGCTGATGGCGCGGAGAGGAGGGTCGACGTGCGAATTGCCAAACTAGCGGGTTATGGTGCGCTCTTGCTGACTCTGGGCTGCTGCTCTCGGCCCGTCGACTCCACATCGGGCGGAGAGGCGTCCGGCGGAAAGAGCGCGTCGGGACCCCGCCCTTTGCAAGTTCTTCCAAAGGAAGCGCGGACCAACCTGGACTGCGTCGGAGATGGATCCAGCTGCGGCCCGGCAGCGGTGGATATGTTTACGAACGGTTTTGCAGGGACGAAGTGGCTCGAATACATCGCAGACGTTGAAATTGCATATGATCCATTAGCCGGAGTCGATGTGTCTGGCGCGCCCGACCCGGTAGTCCCGGTGGAGATACTCGCTGTAAACGAGGTATTCATCGACCGAACAAAGCAGAAACTGCACCTCTACGTACCGGCGAAGTGCGCTCCGAATGGGCTATGCAAATTCTCATCGGATTCATCTTGGTTTGTCAACTCCGGGCGTGTTCTCCTGGCGGCGAGCATCAACTGCGCGGCGGAGCCGCCGGGGCACCTTCAGATGGTCTACGCCTTCCCAATTGAGGATGGACTGCTGTACGGGTTCACAGGCGACACTATGCCATGGGAGGAAGCTCGCAAGGGTCTAGCTGCGGATGCTGCCGCCGCCGATCTCATCGGGCTACCCTGTGCGACGTCGGTCCCGGACGCTACCACCACGGACGAGACTGGCCCTCCGCCGTCGGATTCTGGCCCGGACGCCTGGCCCTGAGTCTGTACCGCGAAGCGCAGAAACGGCAAGGCGACGGCCGCGCTGCAGGCGATTATCGCTGCGGTCAGACATGTCCAAGATCGCCGGCGGGCATTACCTCTAGCCAGTCGAACCACGCCGGTGTTCATGCTGGTAGCAGGTCAGCACCTCCCGCACGATCGCTTTGTTGCCGGCGCTCAGCACCGAGTCGTCGATGCGGTCGACATAGACGCGAATCGTCTCGCCCTCGCACTAAGAATGAGAATAAGAACAAGAAGCCCATGGGGCTGCTTGTTCCTGGTCTGAGTTGGGTGAATTTCTGTGCCGTCTGGGTGCCCGCCATGCGGTATTGCTTCGGTTGGTCGGCTTGAGCGGCGACGACATGATGGACCGAAATGGGCACCGGGGACGATCGTGCGTGGCGTGGGCGCGCAGTGGGCCGTGACGGGCGCGCGATGGGGGTGGCCTGGGTCGGCGGACGGGTTGAGCCGGTGCGGATGCGCAGTCGCGTAGCAGGGCGCCGTCGCGGCCGACGGGCTGCAGGCCGCGGCGAGCGCACAGGCCTGTAAGAGCACGCGCATGCACACCCGAAGCACTGCGGAGGCGAGGTCGGGCTGGAAGCACAGGCCGATCGCCAGGTTCGCGCGGAAAGGTGAACACCCATTGACGCCACCGAAGCTCGGGTCTGAGGACGCGGTCCACCAGGTGGGCCGCCTGCTCACACATGCGGCGCGCGCCGCAGCTGGGGCACAGCCGCGACTTGCACGACAGCGGGACCACACGGCTTTGGCGGCACGACATGCAGCGAAAATGCGCGAAGCCGCGCGTGAAGTCGCCGCAGCCGCTGATCGCCCGCAGCTCATCGAGCACGAACGTGGGGAGGGTGCGGTCCTGGTCGGTGACACGGTCGCGCAACTCGTGCAGATGCGACCCAAGGAGTCGGCGCACAAGGCCAGCGGACGGATCAGGGGGTTGATACTGCGGCGCCTGGTGCTGGCGGCATCAACGGCGCCGCCGCGGACAACATCGAGCGCGACTTACGCCACCACACCGCGTACATAGACGACGAGCGACCGGGGGGCTTCAGCAGGGCAACCTGGACTTCATCCAGGCCTTCGACTGTGGCCTGATGAACCCTGAGAGGGGCCCGCATCACCGGCACAGTGTACCCGATCGTGACAGCCGTGTAGGATCCGGCCGATGTGGTTGCAGGTGGTCGGTCGCGCCCAACGCTGGGCGCTGTGGCCCCAAGCTCGGCGCTTCAAGCGCGCGCTCAGCGCCCCCGAGCCGGTCCAGCGGGCCGCGCTCGAGGCCATGCTGCGCGCCAACGCCGACACCGCGTACGGCCGGCAACATGGGTTTGCCACCATCAAGACCGCCGAGGAGTACGCTGAGCGCGTCCCCGTCGTCACCTACGACGACCTGGAGCCCTGGCTGGTGCGCGCTCGCGCCGGTGAGGCGGGCGTGCTGACCGCCGAGCCGATCCGCGCGTTCGAGTGCTCGTCCGGCAGCGGTGGCGCCTCCAAGACCATCCCGTACACGCCCGGACTGCTGGCGGAGTTTCAGCAGGCAACGGCGGCGTGGGTGCACGACCTGCTGGTGGGCGTGCCCGCGCTGCAGACCACACAGCATTACTGGGCGGTCTCCCCCGGCGGCGCCCGCGGCGAGACCACGGAAGGCGGCATCCCCATCGGGCTGGCCGACGATACGGAGTATCTCGGCTGGCTGGCGCGACATGCGACCAAGGCCATTCTCGCGGTCCCCGGCTCGGTCTCACAGATCGAGGACATGGAGTCCTGCCGGCGCGTGACGGCGCAGCACCTTCTGAAGGCGCCCGATCTGGGCCTGATCTCCGTGTGGAGCCCCACGTTTTTGACGTTGCTGCTGGACGCCATTGAGCAGGAGTGGGCCGCGCACCATGCCGAGCCGTTCGACCCCGCGAAGGTGTGGCCGCGGCTCAGCCTCATCAGCTGCTGGACCTCCGCCACGTCAGCGCGCTTCATCCCGGAGCTGCGGCGACGCCTACCGAGCGTGCCGATTCAGAGCAAGGGGCTGCTGGCGACCGAGGGCGTCATCTCCATCCCACTGCTGGGGCACGAAGGCGGCGCGCTGGCGATCACGTCGCACTACCTGGAGTTCAAAGCGGGCGACGACGTCTTCATGGCGCACCAACTGGAGACCGGCGCCCAGTACGAGCCCCTGCTGACCACCTCGGGCGGGCTGTATCGCTACCACCTGGCCGACCGCGTGCGCTGTGTGGGCCGCGTGCAGCAGACCCCGCTCATCGAGTTTCTGGGACGCGCGGACGGCGGCAGCGACATCTGCGGCGAGAAGCTGACGCCGGACCGCGTCGAGGCCGTGCTGACATCTTTGGGCGCCGGCGCCCTGCCCTTCGCGATGTTGGCGCCCACGCTGGGGTCGCCGCCGCACTACGTGTTGTTCGCGGAGGGGGACGCCATACCGGACGCCACTGAGCTGGAGCGACTGCTGCGCCAGGGGCACCATTATGACCGCTGCCGCGACCTGGGACAGCTTGGACCGGCGGCCGTTCAGCGGGTTGCGCATGGTGCGCGCGGGTACGAGGCCGGCTGCATCGCGCGGGGCATGCGCGCGGGCGAGATCAAGGCGGCGGCGCTGCATCCGGCCACCGACTGGTCGGAGTATCTGTCGTGAGCGCACTCATCGTCGTCCTGGCGGCCCTGACCGCCACCGTGACCCCCGAAGAGGCGCGGCGCTACAACGAGGCGGGTGTGGACATCAACACCGGCCTGGTCGATCTCACGCTGGACCAGCTGCCCGGCTGGAAGGAGGCCGCGCCGCTGGCGGAGGGCCCCGTCACCGTTCGCAAATGGGTCGCGGGCACCGGCGCGCCACGGCCGCCAGCGTTCAAGCTCAAGCTGGTCGCGCTGCAGTCCGTGACCGACGTCGCAACGGCGGAGATCCGGCTGGAGGGGCACGCCAAAGGGCGCATCTTTCGGGGTCGCTTCATGACCCGCTGGCAGGGCCGTCATCTGCTGGACGCGCAGCTGCTGGGTGGCGAGACCGTCTCCGGACCGGGCGACCTGTTCGCGGAGCGCGCCGCCAAGCTTGGAATCGACTATCACAACGCCACCGACGCACGCTTTCTGCCGCCGTCGTCCAAGCTGCGCTTTCAGATCATCCGGCACGCGGTCGGCGGCGCCTCGGCGGCGGACATCGACGGTGACACGTTCGACGACGTGCTGCTGGTCGGCGGCGGCCCCGCCAAGCTGTTTCGCAACAAAGGCGACGGCTCGTTTGAAGACGTGACGACCGCCGCCGGCCTGGACGGGCAGGTCCAGGTCAACGCCGGCTTGTTCGCGGACTTCGACAACGACGGCGACGCCGATCTGGTGCTGGCGCGCTTTTACGGCCAAAACCAGCTGTACGCCAACGACGGCGCAGGCCACTTCAACGACGTCACGGCGGCCTCGGGCCTGGGCGCCGACGACATGACGGCGGTGCTGTCCGCGTCCGACCTCGACGGCGACGGCAACCTGGACCTGTATCTGGGCCGCTTTCTGGATGCGCGCAAGACGATCCCCGAGATGATCCACTACGCGCGCAACGGCGCCCCCAACAAGCTGTACCTGGGCGGCGGCAACCTCACCTTTACCGACATCAGCGCCCAGTCCGGCGCGGACGACACCGGCTTGACGCTGGGCGTGACGGCGGCCGACTACGACGGGGACGGCGACCAGGACCTGTACCTGGCCAACGACTTTGGACGAAACGTGCTGCTGAAGAACGACGGCAAGGCGCGCTTCACCGACGTGGCCAAAGACGCCGGCGCGCTGGCGGTCTCGGCCGGGATGGGCGCAGACTTCGGCGACTTCGACAACGACGGCGACCTGGACCTGTACGTGTCCTCGATTCGCAGCAATCAGCGCTGGTTCAGCACGGACGTGAACATCCGCGGCTATATCCTGAATGTGGTCCAGACCGAGCGCCGCGCGCGGCTGCAGGAGCTGTTTTTGGACCTGCGCAAGCACCTGGGCGACCGCTGGGACCAGCTGGGACAAATGGCGTTGGCGGGCAACCACCTGCTGCGCAACAACGGGGACGGCACCTTCACCAACGTCAGCGACAAGTCCCTGGCGCGGCCGTTCGGCTGGTACTGGTCCAGCGGCTTCTTCGACGTCGACAACGACGGCGACCTCGACGTGCTGGCGGTCAACGGCTGGATCACGGGCACCGACAAGCACGACCTGTGACTGGACTTTGCGCGGGATGCAGTTGCAGCCCAAGACGACCTCGCGGAGGGGCGGATCTACACCGACGCCTTTGTGGGCAACGCGTCGTGGAACGGCCGCGAGCACAATCACCTGCTCTTGAATCGGGGCGGTGAGCGCTTTGTGGAGGCGGGCGCCGCGCTTGGGCTGGACCACCTCGGGGACGCTCGTGGGCTGGCGGCGGCCGACTTCGACCACGACGGCGACATCGACTTCATCGTGAACAACTACGAGGGCAAGGCCGCGTATTTTGTGAACGGGCTGGGCGATCGGCGCCGGTGGCTGGCGATCCGGCTGGTCGGCGCCGGGGTCAACAAGGCCGCGATCGGCGCCGAGATTAGAATCAAGAGCGGCCACGAAACTTTGACGCGGCTGGTCGGCGCCGGGCACGGGTATGCGGGACAGTTTTCGCTGGAGCAGGTCTTCGGGCTCGGCGACACCGACCGCGTGGACGCCATCGACGTGCGGTGGCCCGGCGGCCAACGCGAGCGGTTTGACGGGTCCGCGGCAGGCAGGCGGCTGGTCCTCACTCAGGGCCAGGGCGCGATCTTCACCATGAAGGAGTCCAGCGCCGGCTCGGAGTGGGCGGCGTGGCCGTGGACGGCAGGGATGCTGTTGGTGATCGGTGCCGGCCTGTTTGCGGTGCTGCGCAGGAGGCGGGCATGACCCGCACGGTGGCGATGAAGGCCGTGTTGGGGCTCTTGTGCGCCTATCACGTGTGCATCGGGCTGGCGTCGATGGCGTCGGCCGAGCTGACGGCCGATTTTGCGCACTGGTTTTACGGGACAGACATCACGGTAGACGCGCGCTTTGTCTATACGCTCAAAGCGCTGGGGATGTATGCGCTGTTCACGGGGGCGCTGTGTGGGGTCGCGCTGACGGATCCCGCTCGATACCGGCCCATCGTGTGGGCGGTCATCATGCTGCAGAGCCTGCGCGCGGGAACGCGGCTGGTGTTCTTTGACACGCTGCACGAGGGTCTTGGCGTCAGCTGGGAGCACAATCTGGTCAACGCGAGCCTGCTGGTCGCTGAGGCCGCCATATTGTTGTGGGGGCTGGGCCCCTGGAGGCGCACATGATCATCACTCTGATCGCGACGGCTGCGCTGGCCGTGTCGCCGCAGGAGCGCGGCCTGGAGATCGCGCGAGCCGCCGACGCCGCAGACAGCGGCTGGCTCACCGAGGTGGTGTCGGCCACGCTGACCATCGCCCAGCCCAGCGGCAAATCGCGGCAGCGCGGGTTTCGGCTCACGCTGGTCGAGGCCCCCGAAGAGCGGTCGCTGATCGAGATTTTGCAGCCGGCCCGGCAGCGCGGCTTAAAGGTGCTCACGGTGACGGCGGCGGACGGCGCGGAGACGGTCTGGGTGCACTTTCCGCGGCATGCACGGACCAGCCGAATCGTGGGACGCAAGCGCACCGGCCGCTTTCTGGGCAGCGAGCTGACCTACGAGGACCTGGGATCGCGCAAGTCCAAGCACTACACCCACCGCTGGCTGCGCGACGAGGCCTGTGGCAAGGCGACCTGTCACGTGGTCGAGACGCGGCCCAAAGACCCGGACACGGGCTACTCGCGCATCGTGCTGTGGCGTCAAACCGGGTCGTATCGACTCGTGAAGGTGGCCTGGTTCGGGCGCGATGGCGACTCGCTGGTGAAAGAGGGCGCGTTCTCCGGCTTTGAGAAGCACGGCCGGTACGAGCGCCCGAACACGTACGTGATCAAAAACGCGCAGAGCGGACGGCAGACCACGCTCTCGTTCAAAAACCGGGCGCTCGGCGTGACGCTGCCGGATGGCGCGGTATCAAAGCAGGCCCTGTCCCGATGACACCCTGGCTGCTGTGCGCCACGCTGGCCACCGCCGCGCCGACCTCCGGCCCGGTGCTCAACGGCGCGGTCTCGACCGAGCTGGTCGGGTATCCCCAGGTGGGTGACGCCGCGCAGTCGATCTTCTATGGCGTGTTGCTGGACGCGTCGCTGCACGCCAGGCCCTGGAAGTCGGTGCTCCTCAAAGTGGCGCCGCGCTTTCGCTGGGACTTTGTCGACAGCAGCCGTAACCGCGTGATCCCGCGCGAGGCCTGGCTGATCGTGCTCGGCGGGCCGGTTGCCATCAAGGCCGGACTGCACCGCTTTCACTGGGGCGTCTCGACGCTGTATCGGCCGACGGACACCCTGAACCAGCTGGACTACGGCACCGGCTTCTATCGCACCGAGAAGCTGGGCGAGCCGGCGGTGAGCACGACGTTCGAGCTGGATCCGGTGACGATCGAGCTGGCGTGGTTGCCGGTATTTCAGCACCCGCATTACCCGGGCGGCGACGACGTGCTGGGCATCCAGCTGGGCCGCCTGGGCGCGCTGGCAGTGGATCTGGACGAGGGCTTCACGGACGACATCCGGCTGGAGACCATGACGTTTGCCGCGCGCGTGTCGGCCACGCTGGGACCCGTGGACGCCGAGCTGACGTGGATGAGCGGGCCGTCGCGTCTGCCCGGGCCATGGCTGGACGACTTGACGATGCGCAGCGTGACCTACCCGGTCGATGTGCTGGGCGGATCGCTGCTGTGGGCGCTGGACCCGGTGATGCTGCGCGGTGAGATCGCGTGGGTGGGCAGTACGCGGCGGCAGGACTTCGTGGTGCCGCAGAACCCGTTTCCGTGGACCGAGCCGATTCCGGACAGCTATGCCGCGTACGTGTTGGGGGCGGAGCTCACGTTATGGGACCTGGTGGGCGATCACGACCTGACTATCGAGGTCGAGTATCTCGGAGAGATCCGGGAGTTTCTGGATGCGCAGTCCACGTTTCGACCGTGGCAGGACGATCTGTTCGTCAGTCTCAGATGGCGCTTTGACGACCTGGACGACACCGTGCTGAGCGCGGCAGCGGCGATCGACCTCGGGCGGCACGACACCCTTCTGCGCTTTTCCGCGGCGCGCCACCTCGGGTGGGACATAACGCTGCATCTGGACGCCAACGTGATCGTGGAGGGCGATGAGGGGCCGATCTCGCTGCTGCACACGCTGGCGGACCGGGACTCGCTGGCCGCAACACTGGAATGGAGCTTCTAGCGACCTGCCTGAGACGTCCGAAAGACGTCCGGCCTTACACGAACTGCAAATAACCCATTGAATTTATTGGGCCGCCCGAATGGCACAGACCTCGCAACGATGAGGCGACAACAAAAGGGAGACTCAAAATGACACCTCAGAAATTCGCACGCTTCATTCTCTGTACGGCCTTGTTCACCAGCGCCTCGGGCTGCGTCTTCGACCCGAGTCAGGTACCCGACTTCAAGGTCCCGAGCGCGGGCAATGACCAGCGCATCGACAACCAGTCCAATGATCCCGATGAGGTCGACTTTGACGGCGACTCGGAGACCGACGAGAGCGCGGTCGACTTCGACGGCAACTCAATTACGGACCAGCCGGTTTCGGCGCCCGCTCCCGAGCCGGCCGTCGACCCGTGTCCGGACGGCGTCAGCGTCTCGCTGGACGTGAAGATCCACACCTTCCTGGTCAACGGCCACCCCAATGGGTTCGCCGTGGACGGCATGTTTGAATGGAACGCCAACGGCGCCGACGACCTCAGCGTCGACATCCAGTTCAAGACCAACGCCACCGATTGGGTGTCTGTGGCCTCGAACCTGCCGTCGGTGGACGTCACGACCGTCGACCTGTCCAAGTACGCGGGGCCCAGCAGCTCCTGGCACTTCCGGGCAGCGGCGCGTGCACCGGGCTGTAGCAAGCCGGTTGCGTTCAGCAGCATCACGACCATCCAGAACTGATCTGGGCAGGATGGCGGGTCGCTGATATATGGCCCGCCATGAGCCTGCGAATCCTCCTCGTTTCGTCTCTTCTTGTCGCCTCCTGCTCGTCCAGTGACGACGACCCCGCGCCCGTCACGACCGACGCGCCGGACACGGTCGAGGGCGACTCCATCACCGCCGACACCACACCGGACGACCCCGCGCTTACGTTTCCCGAGACGTTCTTTTTCGGGACGGCGATCGCCGGCTTTCAGGTCGACATGGGCTGCCCGACGATGGCCGCCGAGGCCTGCGAAGACCGCAACAGCGACTGGTACCAATACATCGTGTCGCCCGAGACGAAGGACGATCCGGGCACCTTCATCAAAGGTGACGCGCCGACCGTCGGCCCCGGGTACTGGGAGCTGTACGATCAGGACCATGCGCGCGCGGCCGACGAGCTGAAAAACAACGCGCTGCGCCTGTCGATCGAGTGGTCGCGCATCTTTCCCACGGCGACGGACGCGGCCACCACCTTTGAAGAGCTCAAGGCGCTGGCGGACCCGGACGCGGTGGCCCACTACCACGCGATCTTTGCCTCCTTGAAGGCGCACGGCCTGACGCCGATGGTCACGCTGAACCACTACACGCTGCCCACCTGGATCCACGACGGCGTCGGCTGCCACGTCGACCTGAAAAACTGCTCGCCAAAAGGCTGGGTGGACAAGGATCGCACGGTCACAGAGATCGCCAAGTACGCGGGCTTCGTCGCCCAGGAGTTTGGCGGCGAGATCGACCACTGGGTCACGCTCAACGAGCCATTTGCCGTGCTGCTGCCGGGCTACCTGCTGCCGTCTGAGGACCGGACCAACCCGCCGGCGGTCTTTCTGGCCACCGACGAAGCCAAAATCGTGCTGGTGGCGCTGATCGAGGCCCACGCGCGCATGTACGACGCCCTGAAAGACGGCGACACCGAGGACGCGGACGGCGACGGCGAGAACTCGTCCATCGGAGTTGTCTATTCGATGGTGCCGGTCATCCCGGCCGACCCGGACGAAGAGCTGGACGTCCAGGCCGCCAAGAACGTCTTCTACATCTACAACATGGTCTATCTGAACGCCGTCGCGCTCGGAAAGCTGGACGAGAACCTGGACGGAAACGCTGAGCTGAGGGACGACCTGGTCGACCGCATGGACTACGTAGGGGTCAACTACTACACCCGCATCACGGTCGCCGGCACGGAGGGCGCCGTGCTCCCGGAGCTGTCGCCGCTGTCGACCTTCGACCCCACGACGATGACCGTTTGGGAGAACTATCCGCGCGGCATCTACGAGATGATCAAGGTGGTCAACGAGGACCTGGGACTACCGGCGATCATCACGGAGAACGGCACCGAGGACACCCAGGACGATCCGGTCGCCAAAGACACGCTGGTTCGCATCCTGAGCTGGGTCGCGCGGGCCATCGCCGACGGCGGAGACGTCCGTGGCTACTTCTACTGGTCGCTCATCGACAACTACGAGTGGAACCACGGCATGGACCTGCGCTTCGGCCTCTTCGGCGTCGACATCGAAGACCCGACCAAGCCGCGAACCGCGCGTCCCTTCTCGGCCATCTACGCAGAGATCGCCGGAGAGCGCCGCATCTCAGAGGCGCTGCAGACGGCCCATCCCGTCGTCGAGTAGCGTCAGCCACACTCCGCGGGGCACTCGAGCTTGGCCCAGTCCGCGGTGTCTATAAAGCCCATGCACTTCTT
>CAZJHX010000204.1:0-16477 GCA_964545715.1 uncultured Myxococcales bacterium | reverse complement strand
AACCGCTCGATTTTCCCGAGGATGATTCATCGGAGGCGAAATCGAGCGATTAACCGCTCGATTTTCGCGAGGATGATTCATCCGCGGCGAAATCGGAACGTCTCGGGGCCGACGGTTCGGGTGGGACGCTGGGGCTAGAAGTTGGTCACCGAGAAGGCGCCTGCTGCACCTTGTTGCCCGCTGTTGGTCAGGCTCAGGCCTCCCTGGCCTCCCTGGCCCGCGGCGCCACCTGCGAGGACCGTGTTGGCGGACTTTATGGCCGCCAGGCTGGCGCCGCCCTGGCCTACTGCGTAGATGGCGTAGCTGGCGCCTCCACAGCCGCCGCCTCCGCCTCCGCCCTGGCCGCCGGCGCCGCCCTTGCCTCCGTTGCCCCCCTTGCCTGCGCAGAAGGTGGAGCTGGAGCCTGTGCCGCTGGCGCCGCCCTTGCCGCCTATTGCGCCCAGGCCTGCTACGCCTGCGTTGCCGCCGGAGCCGCCGGCGCCGCCGAGGCCGCGCTGGATTTGGTTGTTCTCTATGATTGGCGCGTTCAGCGGGGGAGCGTCGTAGTAGACGAAGACGCCGAAGGAGCCTCCGCCGCCGGTGCCGCCCTGACCGCCCGAGCTGGCGCAGCCGCCTGCGCCGCCGCCGCCTCCGAGACCGCCCTGGTCGCTGCCGCCGTAGCTGCCGCACAGGCAGGTTTGCACGCCGTTGCCCGCGCCGCCTCCGCCTCCGCCGCCGCCATGACCGCCTCCGCCGCCGAGACTGCCTGCGCCGGCCTGCCACAGTCCGTTGACGAAGCTGCCGGTGGCCTGGGAGCAGCCGGAGCCTGACGCGCCCGCGGAGCCTACCGAGCCGTCCTTGCCGTCGGAGCCGGCCATCGGCAGCTGGTTGGGCGGGATGATGCAGGTGCCACATCCAAGGCCCACTGAGCAGCCGCCGGCGCCGAAGAATGGGGCCATGATTCCGTCATAGCCGTGGCCGCCGCCTGCGCCGCCGCCGTTGGAGCCGGGCTTGCCGGCCTCGTTGGAGTTCTGGGCGCCCGTCGAGTAGTTCGGGCAATAGCCGTCACCGCCCTTGCCGCCGTTGACGACCGTGCCACCGCAGGCGTTGGTGCCCGCGGAGCCGCCGGACTGCAGGAACTGGCCCTGGCCGCAGGTGCCGATGTCCTTGGCGTTGACGCCGTTGTTGCCCGCCGCGCCGGTGTTGCCGTCCTGGCCCTTGGTTCCGATGCCGCCGGGAGCGCCGTTGCCGGACAGGATGCGGTTGTTGCGCAGCTTGAGACGCTGGTCGCAGTTGCGCAGATACACGGTGTAGCCCGTCGCGCCCGCGGTCTGCGCGCTGTGGCCGAAGATGGTGAATCCATCGATCACCGTGCTCTCACCGCCGCCCGAGATACCGACCGCGTTGACCGCCCCGATCTTGTTGCCCGCGGGGGGCTGCCCGATGATGGCCGTCTCGTACAGCACGATATCGCGCTGGCCGAAGTCCGCGCTGTAGCCGCCATACACACTGATGCCCGGCTGCAGCACGATGTTCTCGGAGTACACGCTGGTGTTGACGTACACATCGCGCTTGCCGTCGGCCTTGGCCTTGGCGATGGCGGCCTGGATCGTCAGCATCGGCTGGATGCGCGTGCCTGGGTTGCCGTCGTCGCCCGTCTTGGCCACAAACACGCCGTTGTCGACCTCGCCGTCGATGCCGTCGCAGTTCCAATCCGTACCGTCCGGGTAGTCGGTCTGGGACACATACTCGCACTCGCAGCCGTCCGCCGGGTTCTTGTTGGTGTCGAAGAAGTTGGGCAGGCACACGAACGTGCAGTCGGGCAGCGCCAGCTCCGTGTCACACTTGCCGGCCGCGTTGGCGAAGTCGAGCTCCGCGCAGTTGCGGTTGCACTTGCCACAGTGCTCGTCCAGCGCGTATTTGCCGTCGCCGTCCTTGTAGATCTCGTCCGTCAGGCCGTCGCAGTCGTCATCCAGGCTGTTGCACAGCTCGGTCGGCAGCGTGCAGCCGGTCCAGCCGGTCGCCGTGCAGAAGTTCGTCCCAAAGCACGTCTGGGTCGGACCGCCGCCCTCGGGCACCAACTCCTGTTTGCAAGCCTTCTGCAGCTCGAGGTTGGAGCCGTCACAATCGCAGGACCCGGTCGCCGGGACGCACTGCAGCGCGCCGATGCCCGGATCGATGCACTTGTAGGCATCCGGGCAGTCGTCATCCACGTCACATGCGATGCCACACTTCTGACCGTCGCCGACCTGCACACACTTGGCGCCGTCCGCGATGCAGTTCTCATCGATATCGCAGTCCTCGCACAGCGCGGCCGTGATCGGCACGCACAAGAACTCGTTGAACTTCTGCCAGCCCGTGCCGCAATCCGACACGACGCACTGCGGCACGTCCTTGGCGCCGTCGCAGATCGACGTCGCGTTCAGAATCGCCCCCTCACACGCGTTGTTGCACTGCCCGCAATGCTCGTTGCTGGAGTACTTACCGGCGCCGTCCTTGAAGTCCTCGTCGGTCGTGCCGTCACAGTCGTTGTCCACGAAGTCGCAGCTCTCTTCCGCCGGCACCGTCGCCTTGCAGAACCAGCCCACCGTCCCAAAGCACGACGCCTTGCCGGTGCAGGTGCCAAAGCCGTTGGTCAGCTGGCAGTCCTGCTCGGCCGGCAGCGCATCGTCCAGGAAGCCGTTGCAGTCGTTGTCCTTGCCGTCACAGATCTCCGCCTGCGGCGGCGACGCATCGCACCCGCCCCAGCCGGTCTCGACCGTGCAGGTCTCAAACCCGAAACACGTCCCCAACTCATTGGTCAAAGAGCACGTCCGCTTGGCGCCCTCGGTGTCCGCGTTGCAGTCGCACGTCCCGTTGTTCGGACGACACAGCCCCTCCGAGCAGAAGGTCCCCTCCGGGCACACATCGCCCTCGCACGCCGTCAAACAGAACTGCCCCTGATCCACCTGCGCGCACTTGGCGCCAAAGCAGTTCGCATCCGACGCACATGGCGAACACACCACGTCCGGGATCTCCAGGCACTGGAAGTCGTTCAGCTTCAAGAAGCCGTCCTCGCACTCGTTCACCACGCACTGCGGCACAGTCCCCGACGCGTCGCACACCTCGCTCTTGCTGTTTTGGTACTGGTCACCGCACGCGTTGTTGCACGTCCCACAATGCGCCGCCGGCGTGTACTTGCCCGAGTTGTCCTTGTAGGCCGCGTCGGTAGCGCCGGCGCAGTCGTTGTCCTTGAAGTCGCAGGTCTCCGGAGCCGGCGCCGGCGCCAGGCACACCCATTTGGCCGACCCAAAGCACTGCGCCAGCCCCGCGCACACGCCAAACACGTTTTTGTTGAAGCAGACCTGCGTCTCGTCCAGCCCGTCGTCGATCAGCCCGTTGCAGTCGTTGTCCTTGCCGTCACAGACCTCATCGTCCGGCGTCTCCGCCGTGCACCCGGTCCAGCCCACATCCGGGTCGCACGTCTCAAACCCCAGACACGTCCCCAGGTCGCTCTCGTTGGTACATGTCCGCTTCTGCCCGGCCGTCGACTCATTACAGTCGCACGTGCCGTTGATCGGACTACACAGCCCGTTGAAGCACGAGTACCCCGGCTTGCAGCCCGCCGCGCACTCCTCCAGACAGAACTTTCCGGTCCCCACCGTCTGGCACTTGCCACCCAGGCACGTATCGTCCGACACACACGGCGCACACGAGATGGCCGGGTTGGGAATGCACTCCAGCTCATTCTTCAAGAAGAACCCGGGCTGACACCCCGTCGCCACACACTGCGGCACCACCTTGGTCGTATCGCACACCTCCGCATTGGAGTTGGCCACCGTCCCGCCGCACTCCGAGCCGCACGTCCCGCAATGGAACACCGACGAGTACTTGCCCTTGTCGTCCTTGTAGTCCTCGTCCGCCTCCCCATCGCAGTCGTTGTCCAGGAAGTCGCACGCATCCTCAGCCGGCACCTTCGCCTGACACACCCAGCCCAGCGGCCCCTGGCACACCGAGTCGCCCATACACGTCCCAAAGCCGTTCGTGTTCTCACACGGCTTGCTGGCCGGCAGCCCATCATCCGGGATGCCGTTGCAGTCGTTGTCGATACCGTCGCAGGTCTCCACGGCGGGGGTCACCGCATCGCACTCGCTCCACCCCAGCGCCGGATCACACGTCGAGAACCCCACGCACGTCCCCGCCTCGTTCTCCACCGAGCAGAACTTCTTCACGCCCGACGTCGCCTCCGTGCAGTCGCACGAGCCCGAAAGCGGCACGCAGTGCTGACCGTCGCACGTAAAGCCGTTGGCGCACTGGTCCGGCCCATCGCACACCGACAGGCACGCCTTCTTTCCATCCAGCAGCTCCGTGCACGCGCCCCCGAAGCAATCCGCGTCCTCCGCGCACGGCAGACAAACCGTGTCCGGCTGATCCACGCACTGGAAGTCGTTCAGCTTGTACAGCCCCTCCTGGCACTCCTCAACGATGCACTGCGGCGTGGGCTTGCTGTCATCACACGCCTCCACCGCCGAGCCCGAGATCGCCGCACCGCACTGCGTATTACACGAGCCGCAGTGCTCCGCCGTCCCGTACTTGCCATCCGCGGTCTTGAAGTCCTCGTCGACCTCACCATCGCAGTCGTTGTCCACGAAGTCGCACGACTCTGCCGCCGGCGTCTCGGCCCCACACACCCAGCCCAGCGGGCCCTGGCACGTCTCGTCGCCGTAGCAGATCCCCGCCGGCCCCTCGTTGTGGCACGACTGCTTCTCAGGCAGCCCATCATCGATCAACGAGTTGCAGTCGTTGTCGATGCCGTCACACACCTCAACGGTCGCCTCCACCGCCGTACACGCGCTCCAGCCCACCGCCGGATCACACGTCTCAAACCCCACACAGGTGCCCACGTCGTTGGCCACCTGGCACGGCTTCTTGGCACCCGCCGTATCCGCGTTGCAGTCACAGGTCCCATTCAGCGGCACACAGAACTTGCCGTCCACCCCCGTGTCCGGGTCGCCCGTCGTCGCGCACGCCGAGCCCGCCTCGCAGTCCGCGTCCACCGTGCACGCATCCGCGCAGAACGTGCCGTCCTTCACCGTCACGCACTCTTTGCCGTCGCACTGGGCGTCCGCTGTGCACGCCTTGCACGCGCTCTCGCCCGCCTTCAAGCACAGATACGGATTGACGTTATAGAAGCCCTCAGCGCACTCCGAGACCACGCACAGCGCGTTGCCGCTGCTCGCATCGCACACCGACTTGGCGTTGGGGATCGCGTTATCGCAGTTGGTCCCGCACGCCCCGCAGTTCTGGTCGCCCGCGTACAGCCCCGCCTCGTCCTTGAAGTCCTCGTCGACATCCGCGTCGCAGTCGTTGTCCTTGTAGTCGCAGATATCGACCGCCGGCGTCGGCGCGTTGCAGACCCAGCCCGAGTCCCCAAAGCACGTCGCCTGGCCCTGGCACGTCCCGATCCCTTCCCACGTCACCTCACAAGGCTTCGACTCCGGCAACCCATCGTCCACGAGCCCGTTGCAGTCGTTGTCCAGCCCATCGCACAGCTCCGGCCCCGGCGGCGTCGCATCACACGGGCCCCAGCCCACCGCGCCGTCACACGTCAAAAAGCCCAGGCACTCGCCGATCTCGTTGGTCGACGTACACGGCTTCTTCTGTCCATCCGTCGCCGGCGTGCAGCCGCACGTACCGCTGGTCGGCACACAGCCCTGACCCTTGGGCGCGCCATCCGGCGACTCCACCGCCAGGCACAGATAGCCAATCCCACACGACTCCCCCAGCCCGCACGGCTTCGAGCAATACGACCCGTCGCCCACCGTCACACAGAAGCCGCCACCACACTGGAAGTCCGCCGAGCACGGCTGACACAGCGCATCCAGCTCCGGCAGGCACTGGTACTCGTTGCTCTTGTAGAACCCGTCATCGCAGGTATCGACAACGCACCCGGGCACCAGCTTCGTGTCGTCGCACGTCGCCGTCCCGTTGGGGAACAGCCCCTCGCAGCTCTTGCCGCAGCCGCCGCAGTGCTCCGGCGTTCCGTACTTGCCGTTGGCGGTCTTGAACGTCTCGTCCACGGTGCCGTCGCAGTCGTTGTCCAGGAAGTCACACACCTCCGGGGCCGGCGTATCCGCGCTGCACACCCACCCGTTGCTGCCCTGGCACGAGGAGATCCCGACACACGCGCCGTTGTCGTTCTCGACCTCGCACGGCTGCGCCTCTTTGAAGTCCTCGTCCGCCAGCCCGTCGCAGTCGTTGTCCACGCCGTCGCAGACCTCAGCCGTCGGGATCGGCGCATCACACTCGCCCCAGCCCGTCTCCGCGTTGCACGTCTCCACGCCCGTACACGCGCCAAACTCCGTCTGGTTGCCGCACGGCCGCACCTGCCCGTCGGTCGCCGCCGAGCAGTCACATGTTCCGTTCACGGGCAGGCACCGCTGGGCGCCGTTCTCCGCCTCCACGCAGTCGAACCCATCCGGGCACGCCTCTTTGGAGCAGTCCACCGTGCAGAACGTCCCACCGCCCATCTCGATGCACTGCCCACCGTTGCATTGAAGGTCCAGCTCGCACTCGCGACACAGCTTGGAGACGTTGGGCACGCAGATCAGCGCGATGTCAGGGAAGGTGTTCAACACGGCCTTGCACTCAAAGCCGTCCGGGCAGTTGTCGATGCACGTCGTCGTGCACTGGAACCCGTCAAACGTCTCCACGCAGTACTCGCTGCAGCAGTCGCCGTTTTTCGTACACGGGTCGCCGAACTCACCACACATCGGCCCGGCCTGATCGGTCAGGGTCGCATCCGGGTCCGCCGTCGGCCCGGGCGTCTGCCCATCGGCCTTGATGCCCACATCCGAGACGCCGCCCTCGACGTCGCCGTCGGTCCCACCGTCCGGCTGCGTCGGCACATCGTCCGACGGAGGATCATCGCTCACCCGATTCGCATCATCGGGACAGCCCACTGCCAACAAAGCCACCACGGTCGCGGCGACCTTCCAACCGGATTTGTGCATTTTTGCCTCACCCTCACGCACCACGCCCTTCATGCGCGCGTGGATATCTAAGGAAAGGTACGTGAAAACGGGGCGGAATTACAGCGAATGCACCGCAGCACGGCGGGAGAAGGGAGCGCGCTTACGCGGCGTCGGACAGGCGGGTGGACTCGAGCGCGCTGCAGCACGTCTCGACAATGGCGCACGTCACCTTGTACGGGTCGCAGTCCGCGTTGGGACGGCGATCCTCGATGTAACCGGCCTGGTCGCGCGCGACCTGCCACGGGATACGCACCGACGCGCCACGGTCCGAGACACCGTAGCGGAACTCGGTATACGCGCAGGTCTCGTGCAGCCCCGTCAGGCGTTCGGCGGTGCCCGTACCGTAAACCTCGATGTGATGCGCGCGACGCTCGCCCAGCGCCTCGCAGGCGGTGATGATCGCGTCGTAGCTGTTTCGCATCGCCTCGGTGCTGAAGTTCGTGTGGCAGCCCGCACCGTTCCAGTCGCCCTTGACCGGCTTGGCGTCGAAGCTCACCGACACGCCGTGATCCTCCGCAATACGCTTCAGCAGCCAGCGCGCCAGCGTGAGGTGGTCGCCCATCTCCACCGGACCGATCGGACCGATCTGGAACTCCCACTGACCGGGCATCACCTCAGCGTTCAGCCCGCAGTACGCGAGACCGGCGGCCAGGCAGGCGTCCATGTGCTCTTCCACGATGTCGCGACCGTAGGCCGTGTCGGCGCCCACACTGCAGTAGTACGGGCCCTGCGGACCGGGGTAACCACCTTCGGGCCAACCCAGCGGGCGCCCATTCTGGAAGAAGGTGTACTCCTGCTCGAGACCGAACAGCGACTTCTGATCCTTGAAGCGCTCAGCGGCAGCCACACAGGCAGCGCGCGAGTTCGACACATGCGCGGTCATGTCGGTGTTCAGAACCTCGCACATCACCAACCTGGCCGAGCCGCCACGAACGGGGTCGGGCACAACCAGCACGGGCTTCAACACGCAGTCAGAGGCTTCGCCGGGCGCCTGGTTCGTGCTGGAGCCGTCAAAGCCCCACACCGGCGGCTCTTTGCCTTCAACGATGATCTTGGTTTTGGAACGGAGAATGGCGGTCGGCTCGGTGCCGTCAATCCAGATGTATTCGGCCTTGTATACGCTCATGATTCTCTCGTGGTCTCCCAGGCGTTCTCGGTTTACAGGAGCAAACCTACTTGTTTGCAGCCGTTGCTCGCCCAAAGAGCATGAGCTATGCCACCCGCTCGATCTCCGGAATTTGGCTGCAATTAAAGGGAGTTAAACGATCTCGCCCAACAGTCTAGGCTCAACAAATAACCGACACTTTTGTCGTCGGCGCGTGATTGGCCGACAATTTTGTCTGTTTTTGCGACAGCTACAGAGGGGAGCCGTCAGACGCGGTGCCGGGGGACGAGAAGGACTCGCCGGGATGCACGATGAAGCCGCTGTCCGGATCACCGTCAAACTCGCGGGTCATCGAGCGATCATTGCCGCCCTCTGAGCCGTAGACCAGCCGGTCGGCCACGTCGCCTTCGGCCGTGCGCAGGATCACCGAGTCGCCGCTGTTGGCCAGGCTGAGCCCGTCCTCGGTCGCAAAGACCAGCGCCTCGGGCGCCGGCGGAAGCTGCGAGATGTCGCCACCGCCAAAGACCACCGCGACGCCGCCCGGCGCCAGCGTGAGCCCGTTCGGAAAGCGGAAGCGCACCTTCACGCCGTCCGCGATCGTCCAGCCACCCAGCGCCACACCCTTGTTCGTCGTGTTGACGATCTCCACGAACTCATCCTCGACCGAGTCGTAGAAGCCGTCCCAGTTCGTGTCGCCTTCCTGCCCGTTCTCGGGATCGGCCAGCACCTCGTTGATGATCACGCCCGTCGGCTCGGGGGCCGGGCCCTCGCAGCTGAAGTCCGACGGCACACATACGTGGCCCGTCACGCTCTTGCCCTTGGCCACCGCCGCGCACGTGTACCCCTTCGGGCACCCATCGTCCGCCGTGCACTCGCCCGTGCAGATGCGCCCATCCGTGCCCAGATTCACGCAGAAGTTGCCCCACGCATCACCGCAGTCCCAGTCGCTCTCACAGGACGTGCAGAAGTCCTTGGGGTTGGCCCACGGGTGCAGGTGCGGGTTGTCGTCGATGCCGTGCACGCCGTACATGGCGGCCTCATAGGTATAGTAGTCCAGGTTGCCCAGCAGCGTCCCATACGTGGTCGCCATGTGGATCCCGTCGTCGTTGGTCCCGATGATGGCGTCCAGGAAGTCCTTGACCGGCAGCGCGTCGTAGGCTGTCGAGTAGGTCGTGGTCGTGATGATGTCCAGGTTGTCGCGCTCGGACTTGGCCGGGTTGTCGAAGAAGGCCTCCCCCATCCCATAGGTCTCGCAGCCCTCAGCCAACACGATCTGGTAGTAGTCCGGCATCTCCATGCCCGGGATCTTGGAGTCGTCGAGATCGCCCTCGTCCGTCTTCTTCCAGTTGGCCAGCGCAAAGCCGTAGAACGGACCTGAGTGCCCCGAGAACACGATCACCTCGCGCTCGGCGAAGCTCTTGTACATGTCCTTCTCCAGGTTCTTGCCGCCCTTGTCCGTGTCCGGATCGGTGTCGGTCCCCGGCTTGCCCCAGAACAGCTCGACCTCCACGTTGACCGGCTTACCGCCGGCCGTAATCGTCCGCTTGAACGCGCCGCTCTTGCGGGTCATGAGATCGTAGTCGTCGGGGACGCTGAAGCCGGCCTTCTTGAGGTGGTAGTACACCCGGCGCGAGTCTTTCAGGTGGTCCGCGTTGTTGTAGTCCCAGCCGAAGTGCACGCCGATCGTGACCTCGCCGTCCGCGAACAGGCGCTTGTAGTCCGGCCATGCGTCGTCGGACCGGGGCTGAGGCTCGATCGACAGCTCGATCGTCTCCAGCAGCTCAGGCGACACTTTTGTCGGATCGAAGTGTTTCCACGGCGGATCGCGGTACCACTCGTCATTGAAGTCCAGCTTCTGCATCGTCTCGTTGCTGACGATCCCAACCGCCAGGTTGAAGGTCATCTCACCGCCGGCGCTCGTGCTGACAGGCAGGTGCTCCAACAGATCGAGCTGCCCGCCAAGCTGCTGGCGGAACGTGAAGCGATAGGTCAGCCCGTCGGCCAACGCGGAGATCCGCAAATCCTCGTACGAACCGTTCTTGGTCAGCGCCTTGAAGCCACCGTAGCCCGCGTTCTTGTCTTTGCTGTCTTTGGGGGCCACGTACGAGTTCAGGAACCAGGCGATGGCGACCTGCTTGTACGGGATCAGCCGCTTGACCTTCTCCAGCTTCTCCGAGTCGCTGAGATCGGCGTCCGCATCGTCCAGGACGATCTCGGTGCGGCCCTCGACCAGGTATTCACGCGCGGACTTGGCAAAGAAGTTGTCCTCTTTACCGGGCAGTACGACTGTCAGGCCGTCGTCCGCGGCGTAGGGATCGACGATATCGTGGTCGCTGCTGCAACCCAGCAACACCACCAACAACAGGCAGGTGTGTCTCACAAGACTTCCTATACCCCCCATAAGCTCATGTAGTCCATTGGTTTTTCGGGCGGGCGCGCCAGGAGGCTACGCGTCGGGGCGCGCTCCGGGCGCCAGGCGATAACGTCCCGCATCCGTTCGGGTTACATCCCCCGCTGCCACACGCCGGCCGAGAACCACACGCAGACTGTGAGCCAGCTCATCACCCCGTCCCGGCGCCACCGCCTGCAGGATCGCCCGAAACGAGATCGCTCGGGGGCTGCTCTCCAGAAACGCTCGCGCCGCCTTCCACAGCTGCCCGCGCCTGGGCGCAGGCGCCACCGTGATGTGGGCCTCGCCCTCGACGACCTCATTGATAACTGCAAGGAGATCAGGCACCTGCGCGATAGGCAGGGTCAGCGAGGCGTGGCCGCGCGCCAGCGTCACGAATTGCGTCAAACGCGCCCCTTCGACGGACCCCACCCGCGTTGCCTTCATGGATTGTGCGTAGCATTAATTATGGCCGGGAGCGAGAGTCCGGGAGCGGACGTCTAAGGAACGGTCAGTTCGAAGCTGCCGGAGTACGTGCCGTCGTACTCGCCCCACCCGTAACCATAGTCGTCGCTGAAGCTCGCGACGAAGTGGATCACGTTCAGACCGGGCCGCTTCTGCTCGACCGACACGGTCACCTCGGCGGCCAGATCGTCGTACGCCCAGTCACCGGGCTCGGCGCCGGCGCAGCCGACCGCCATGACGATGGCGTCCCACTCGTCCCAGGAGTAGGTCATCACCGTGCCGGGCGAGAGGCTGCGCGGATCCTCGAAGAAGTCCAGCAGCACCATCCCGGCGCCGTCACCGTTTACGGCCAGGACCTCGATCTGGGCAAAGCCCCAGTCCGCGTAGCCGGACACGTCCGCGACGGTCTCGGTCGGAAACGCCACGCCGCCGTAGTCACCGGCGAGCACGCCGTCACCCAGCATCAGCGGCGCTTCGTATGTGTTGAGATCGGGCTGCAGCGCCTCGCTGGGCGCCGTGCGATCGTCGTTGCTGTTGTCTTGGATGGTCTCGATGTGGCCGGTTGCGTCTTGCGCCACCCCACATGCCGCAAGCGCCAGCGCCGCGGACACGACCAATGTCGTCTTGATAAGCCTCGCCATTCTTCCTCCGGTTCAGGAACCCCTACTGAACAAGTATAGCTTACGCCGTTATGTTTACGTGGAAAATAATGCAGCTAGCGTGCGATTAGTTGCATCTTCATGCCGTATCGGGGGGTTAGCGTGATCCGGGGGGACATCGCGACCCTCTGTTTGGGGTCGAGCTGAAAGCGGAATCGGCGGCACAGCGTCGCCAGAACCAGCGCCATCTCCATCTCGGCGAAGCTCTTGCCGATGCACAGCCGCCGGCCTCCGCCAAACGGCAGAAAGGCGCGCTTGTTGAGCGGGGGATCGGCGTCCGGCGCAAAGCGCTCCGGCCTGAACACCTCGGGCTGGGGATACCAGCGCGCGTCGTGGTGCGTGTGGTACAGCCAGACCATCACTTCAGCGCCGGCCGGCACCTCGTACTCGCCGACCATCACATCCGCCACAGCCTTTCGTGGCAGCGCGTAGGCCGGCGGGTACATGCGCAGCGCCTCCTGCACGATCCAGCCGGTCAGCGGCAGCGACTTCAGGTCGTCCATGCCGGGGTCGCGCCCGTCCAGCACCTGGGCCAGCTCCGCGTGAAACCGCGCCTCGACGTCCGGGTGCTGCGACAACAGGTACAGCGCCCAGGTCAGGCCATGGCTGGTGGTCTCGTGGCCGGCCAAAAAGAGCGTGACCAGCTCATCGCGCAGCAGCTGTGCGCTCATGCCCTGCCCGTCGCCCTCGTCGTCCGTGGCCGTTAGCAGCATCGACAGCAGATCCCCACGCGGGCCGTCGTCGTCCGGCGCCGCACGCCGCTGCGCCACCATGTCGTCGATCAGGCGCCACATCTGGTCGCGCGCGCGCTTCATCGCATAGCGGCCCGGCGTCGGCACCCAGGTGGGCAGCAGCTCCGGCCCACCCGCGTACTTGTGCACGGCGCGCATGGTGTCCGCCACCGCGTCCGTCTCGCCCCGGCTGTCGTGGTCAAACAGGCACTTGCACACCACCCGCAGGGTCAGCGCCATCATGTCGTCGCCCACATCACGCGTCTCGCCGTCACGCCAGCGCGAGGTCGCCTCGGCGCTGTACGCCACCATCACGCGCCCGTAGTCCGCGATGGCCTTGCGATGAAACGCCGGCTGGATCATCCGTCGCTGGCGGCGCCACAGGTCGCCCTCGGACGTCAGCAGCCCCTTGCCCACAAAGTAATCGAGCCCCGTCAGCCGCTTCTCAAAGCTGGCGGCCTTGCTGACCAGCACCTCGTGCGCGTGGTCCGGGTGCTTGAACACGTACAGGTGCTCATCCCCGTTTTGGGCGTGATACGTGTCCCCAAAAGACGCGAACCGCTTGCCTACAAAGGCGACCGGATCGGCGCCGATCGCCCGCCAGTAAGCGAGCGTCTGAAGCAGGTTGGTACGCGGCGGGGGTCCGGGCGGATAGGTCGTGCTGATGTCAGGGCTCCTGGCAGTTCTCCCACTGGTCGGAACACTCGTTGGCGAGCGCCTCAAAGATGCACTCGGGCCCCAGGTTAAAGCCACACGTGTTGATGATGCACGGCAGAATCAGATTGAATTTGCCCTGCGCCTCGGGGGAGCCCTGCTGGGAGCACTCCGCCATGCAGCTGAGATCGAAGCCGCCGCAGCCAAACGTGCAGGTCACGATCTCGGCGCACGTCAGCTCCACCTCGACGCACTGACCCGAGTCGCACTCCTCGTCCGCCGGACACGCGCCGCACGACCCGCCGCAGCCGTCGCCGCCACACTCCTTATTGGTGCAGCTGGGCTCGCAAGGCGGATCCACGTCGCCCAGGCACTGCCCGTCGGGCGCACACACGCTGCCGACCGGGCAGAACCCGCATACGCCGCCGCACCCGTCGGCGCCGCATTGCTTCTGCTGACCCGAGGGCGTGATGCACTGCGGCTGACACTCACAGAGGCCAAAGCTGCCGCACGCGAAGCCCTGGGGACACTCACCACACACGTCACCGCAGCCGTCTGCCCCGCACTGCTTGCCGGTGCAGCTGGGCGTGCAGGCCAGACACGACTCGAACTCCTCCGAGCACGCCCCATTCAAGATCGCCTGCCCCGCGCAGCCATCCTGGGGCGGCTGACCACACTCGGCGACTACACATGAGAAGATCGTCACCCACTGCTGCTTGGCCTCGGGCGACGTGTCCGCCAGGCAGGTGTCCTCGCAGTTCTGGTCGCCCTGACACCCGAACACGCAGTTCCAGATATCCAGGCAGCTGAGATCGCCGATGCACGTCCCAAGCTGGCACGCGGTGTCCGGGGGACACAGGCCACAGATGCCGCCGCAGCCATCCGAACCACACGACGCCCCGGAGCAATCCGGCACGCACGACGGCTCGCACAGCCCCGCAGTCCCACACTTGAACCCGGCCGGACATGTCCCGCAGACGCCGCCACAGCCATCACCACCGCACTGCTTGGCAAAGCACTGCGGCACGCACACCGACGCGCACTGGAAGCCGTCGCACGCGGTCCCCGCAGGGCACTCCCCACAGCTGCCGCCGCAGCCGTCGTCGCCACACGCCTTGGGCCCGAACGGGGACTCGCAGCTGGGCGTACACGGTGGCGTGCATTTGCCGTCGGGCTGGCAGGTGAAGCCCACCTGGCACCCGCCACAGCTTCCCCCGCAACCATCCGACCCGCACTGCTGGCCCGCGCAGCTCGGCTGGCACGTCAGCTCACAGGTAAAGTCCTCGCACGCCAGCCCGTTCGGACAGTCTCCGCACGAGCCGTCACAACCGTTGGGGCCGCACTCTTTGTTGAGGCAGTCCGGCGTGCACTCCCCGCATTGCTGCCAGATGTCCTGACACGGCCCGGCGATCGCCTGCGGAATGCAGCCGGGCGGGTTGCCGGGCCCGGGCGGGCACTGCTCTTGAATGCACTCGCTGACGTCCGAGAACTCTTCCTGCCCCTCTTTGGAGCCCTCGGGCAGGCACGCGTTAAAGCACAAGAACTTGGGCGGTGGGCAGTCCTGGAAGCACTCGATCAGCGCCGAGCAGCTTAGCGCGCCGTAACAGAAGCCGTCCGAGTTGCACGTCTCGCCCGACCCGCACTTGCCGCAGCTTCCGCCGCACCCGTTGTCCCCGCACTCCTTGTTCAGGCACGTGGGGAAGCACGGCGCCACGCACTGGTCGACCTCACACACCTCTTTGCCGGGGCACGCCCCGCACGAGCCGCCGCAGCCGTCCGCGCCGCACGCCTTGCCCGCGCACTGCGGCGTACAGCCGACCACGCACTGGCCCGCGTCGCACTTGGCGCCCTGCTGACACTGGCCACAGTCACCACCGCACGCATCGGGCCCGCAGCTCTTGCCCACGCACTGCGGCAGACACTCGCAGGTGCCCAGGAAGGTGCACACAAGCCCGCCGAAGCACGATCCGCAGGAGCCCCCGCAGCCATCCGGACCGCAGTCCTTGGGCGTCCCGTCGCTCAGCACACATTGAGGCACGCAGGTGCAGATCCCGGCAACGGCGTCACAGGTCGTCCCCACTGTGCACTCTCCGCAGTCGCCACCGCAGCCGTCCGGCCCGCAGTTTTTGCCCACGCACACCGGCGTGCACCCCGTACAGCTGTTGTACTGCGGCGCGCACTCACCCTCGATCGCTTTGAAGAAGCAGCCGCCACCGGGCGAGCCCTGGCAGACCTCCCCGATGCACGTAAACAGCTGCACCAACTGGACTTTGGCGTTGGGCGCCGCCTGATCCAGACAGTTGCCCTCGCAGGTCTGGTCACCCATGCAGGTCTGCATGCAGCCGAGCAGATCGTCGCAGCTGCCGGTGCCGATGCAGGTGCCGGCCTGGCAGCCCGTGCTGGCCGGGCAGTCCCCGCATGTCCCACCGCAGCCGTCCGGCCCGCACTCCAGCACGTTGCCGTCCGCGCTGACGCAGCTCGGCGCGCACGCCCCCTCGCACTGACCGCCGTTACAGAACTCTCCGGCGGGACACACGCCACAGATGCCGCCGCAGCTGTCGGCCCCGCAGCTCTTGCCCGCGCACGCCGGCACGCACACCGAGATGCACTTGCCGTCAGAGCACTGCCCACCGTTGGGACACACGCCGCACTGCCCGCCGCATCCATCGGCGCCGCACGCCTTGCCCGCACAGCTGGGCTGACACGTGGTCAGGCACTTGCCCGCCTCGCAGCTCGCGCCGCCCGCGCACACTCCACACACGCCGCCGCAGCCGTCCGCGCCACAGGTCTTGCCGGCGCACTGCGGCACGCACACGTCCACACAGACGCTGCCGCCCGAGCTGGACAGCGAGCACTGGGCGTCGGGTGGGCACGTGCCACAGGAGCCGCCGCAACCATCGGGACCACAGGCCTTGCCCGTGCACTGCGGCGTGCAGGATACGCACTTCACAAACTCCGCCGAGCAGGCGCCGCCCACCGCTTTAGCAAAGCACTGTGCCGACACGTCCGGCCCACACGCCTGGATCAGGCAGGCGCCCAACGCCAGCGCGACATCCGCTACGGGTCCCGGCGCCGCCGCTGCGCACTCTTTGGCGCAGGACAACATGTCGCCCGAGCAGGCCAGCGCGCAGTCCAAAATGCCCTTGCAGGTGTCCCCGCCGCCCTGACACGCCACGCCGTTGCAGAACGCACCGCTGGGACACACGCCGCAGACGCCGCCGCAGCCGTTGTCGCCGCACTGCTTGGGCTGGCCGTTGACGGTAATGCACTGGGGCACGCACAGGTTCAGGCACTGCCCGCCCTCGCAGCTGAGCCCGGCATCACACACGCCGCAGACGCCGCCGCACCCGTCGTCGCCGCACTGCTTGCCCTCGCACTGGGGCACGCACTGAGGCTGCGCACACTGGCCACCGAAACACTCGACGTTGGACTGGCACAGCCCGCACCAGATAGGTATCTCCGCCAAAAGGCTCAATGTCGAA
>CAZJHX010000203.1:0-16643 GCA_964545715.1 uncultured Myxococcales bacterium | reverse complement strand
TGGCTGCGGTCAACCGGGTGGCGGGAGCGGGGCGGCGGCGCGCTGAGCATCTACGACATCCCAGGTGCCGACCGGCGGGGGCGGCGAGGCGTGTGGCCGCAATCCGTTACGACGCGCAGGCCGCCGCCATAGCTGGTGTCGAACCTGGGGCGGAGCCCGCAATGGCGCGGGCCGAAAGTCAGGCGGTGGTAGTGGGCTACGTCACCAGCGGCGTGCGCGGGTGACGCGGCACACGCCGGTGCACGTGACGATGCGCATCAAGGGGGGCCTGCCCAACCTGCGTGGACGCGCATACCTGCACCTGATCGTGGAGGTCGGTGACGCGCGCACGCTCGGACAAGCCATGAAAGGGCTGGCGGTTCGGCTGGCCCGGCGCGTCAACAGGCGATGGAAGCGTCGGGGAGCCGTGTTTCCGCACCGCTATCACGCCGAGGTGCTCGCCACGCCGACCCAGATGCGCAACGCGCTGCTCTACGTGCTCAACAACAGCCGGCGACACGCGTGGCAGCGCGGTGAGCCGATGCCGCACGAGGCGCACGATCCGTGGTCCAGCAGCCTGGCGTTCGATGGGTGGTTGGACGCGCCGACGGGGCCCGACCCGCCCGGGGAGGTGGGTTGCGCCGCGCCCCGCTCGTGGCTGCGGTCAACCGGGTGGCGGGAGCGGGGCGGCGGCGCGCTGAGCATCTACGCCATCCCCGGCTCCTGACGCGGGGTCGCGGGGCATCACTTGCTGACGCGCAGGCCGCCGCCGAAGCTGGTGACCCAGATCTCGCCGTCCACGTTGGGGTTGAAGAAGACGCGGATCGGGTGGCGGAAGGGGTAGTCCTCGACCAGCGTGAACGTCGGGTTGGCGTCGGTGGCGTTTTCGGTGCGCCACAGACCCAGGTCCTCGGTCGTCATGTACATGACGTCGTGGTTTTTCGGGTCGACCGTGACCGACTCGACGCGGTAGCTGTCGCTGATTCGGGTCCAGGTCTGGCCGCGATCGGTGGTGCGGTAGAGGCCGCCCACCTCGTTGGGGTTGCTGCCCCAGTGGCTGAAGACGGTGACGTACCAGGTGGACTGAGTCGGGTCCTCGGGGGCGATGACCACGTCGCGGGTCCAGCGGAGCATGCCCGGGTCGCTGCGGTCCTGCCAGCTGTTGCCGCCGTCCGTGCTGATGAAGACGCCGCTGCTGGTGGTGAAGCCGTTGGAGCGGCGGCCGGAGAAGGTGACGACCAGGGCGCCGTCGTCCAGGACCACGATGTTGTGCGGGTGGCCCTCGGTGCGCGGAGGATCGGCCAGCTTGGTCCAGTCGGCGCCTGTGGACAAGTTGTGGGTAACGTAGATGCCGCCCTGGCTGCTGTGGGCCACGCTGGCGTAAAGCGTCTCGGAATCGGCCGGGTCCAGGGCCAGCCATGCGACGGGGTGGCCCATGTCGCTCAGCGTCGACCAGCTGGCGCCGCCGTCGGTGGAGGCGATCACGTGGCCGCTGCCGCCGTCGATGCTGCCGTCCTCCAGGTAGGTGCTCTGGTACAGGTCGTGAACCGAAGAGGTGGCCGCGTACAGGGTGCCGTCGGGGTGCGTGACCACGTGGTAGGTGCTGTTGTGCGGCAGGCCCAGGGCCGAGCCGACTCGCCAGGTGACGCCGCTGTCCGCGCTGTGCAGGCCGGAGATGTCCGAGTAGCCCGCGAAGAGATCGTTGTCGCCGGTCCAGGTCAGCCACCAGACGCTGGTGTCCTCCAGGCCGTTGCCCTGGTACGCGCCGCCCTTGGGGGTGCCGGCGCCGGACTGGTTGTTGTCCATCGTGTAGGCCGAGCGCCAGGAGGCGCCGCCGTCGTCGGTGACGTGGGCAAAGCCGTAGTCGGTGATGATGACGCGGTCAGGGTCGATGGGGCTGACCGCGAAGCCGAGCGCCGCTTCGGCCCAGTACCACTCGAGGTCGCCGCCGGAGCCGCACCAGCCGGTCGCGATGTTGCTGTTGCCCGTGGTGTTCAGCGCGGACGCCCAGCTGCCGCCGCCGTCGGTGGTCTTGTAGACGATGGGGTCGCCGGTGTTGAAGCTGCCGCCGCCGACGTACGCGACGTCGATGTTGTTGGCCGCCATGCCGATGAAGAAGGCGTGCTCGCCGCTGGGGAGGTTGCCGGCCTTGGCCCAGGACTGCTGGTTGGAGTCCAGGCGGTAGATGCCGCGGTAGCCCCACAGATCGGCGCCGGTGATGCCGCCGTAGACGTCGCCGGCCTCGTGCGTGACCGCCAGTAGGCGCACCAGGCCGTTGCTCTTGCCGCCGGCCAGCCCGACGATGGCCTCGTTGGCGGGGATGCCGCCCGCGGTCGACAGGTTGAACGTGGTCCCGCCGTCATTTGAGACGACCAGCCCGTCGCGGGTGCCGACGTAGATATCGTTGCCGTCAAAGAAGACTCCTGCGACCCGGAGACCAGCCCCGCCGTCAGCGCCCTGGTAGACCGCAGTGAAGCTCTGGCCGCCGTTGTTGGAGGCGTACAGGTTATCCCAGCCGGCCAGCAGGACGCGCTCGGTCGAGCCGGGATCGGCGTGCAGGCTCCAGACCTCGCCCCAGGTCGGATCGTCGGCCAGCGGGCTCCAGGTCTGGCCGGCGTCCGCGCTGCGCATGGGGAAGGCGCCGTCGTTGTTGTCGCGGTGAATGGTGTAGAGGACGGCCGGATCCGACGTGAAGCGCACCTCGGTGTCCACGCCGCCCTGGATTTCGGTGAACGGCAGGGTGGTCCACTGGCCGCCGAAGTCGACGGACCGGAACATCGCCGACATGTCGGTAGAGATGTAGACCAGGTTGGGGTCGTGGGGGCTCATCGTGGCCGAGTACAGCGCGCCGCCGCCGCCGATTCCGCGGGACTCCCAGGCCTCGATCGGGGTGGGTGTGACGGGCGGTGTCGGATCGTCTTTCGGCGGCGTGGGATCGTCGACGGGCGGTGTGGGGTCGTCGACGGGCGGCGTCGGATCATCGCCAGGGGGTGTGGGATCGTCGACGGGCGGTGTGGGGTCGTCGACAGGCACTGGGTCGTCATTTGGAGGCATGGGGTCGTCGACCGGTGGCGTTGTGGTCTCCGTCGGCCGATTCGGCTCGATCTTCGGTTTGTCGTTTGTCCCCTTTCGCGCATCCGGCGCGCAGCTGATCATCGTTATCGCGAGCGCTGCCAGTAGCCATCGGTGTGTCCGCGTCATCAAAGAACCTCCATCCTCATTCAGTTGAGATGCTCATGGGATGTGCACGCCCGGTGCCAGACCGCTGATCGTTAGACAGCGCTGCTTTTGAGGTTGGACCGTGATCGGGTCGCCGTGATCAGGCGTGACCGCCGTGTGATCGAGCTAGCGCCCGCCGTGACGCGGCCACAGCCCTTCGCCCCCACCTGGGCTCGGTGCGGCTCGGCGCTTGGGGAGCTTGATCTTCTGGGTCGGCGCGCCGCCTGGCGCGATCGAGATCGTCTTGCTGCGATGCTTGTTGCTGAGCGGCTTGAGCACAAGAGACACGGGCGCGGCGTCGTCCGCCAGCTTTACTGTAAACGGCGTCGTGCCCGCCGGTTTGCCGTCGATGATCACCCGCGCCTTTGTGGTGGCGTCCACCACATACTCACGGATTGCGACTTGAGGCGCGGCCGGCTCGTCTGCTGCTGTTCGGGGGCGTCGCGCCTCGGAGGTCTCCGTGCGTCGGGGTGTCGGGGTCGGCGTGTCGACGGACGGCTTGGGCGCGGGGGGCGCCGGCGGCTCAGCGACCTCCTGCTCAGGCGTCGGGTCGGCGTTCTCAGCGACGGGCTTGTCCACCGGACTCTCCTCGGCTCTCGGCCAGACCGCCCAGGTCAACACCGCCACCACCACCAGCGCGGCCAGGGAGCCCACGACCCACGGCCACCGGCGCGGCCGGATCAGGCTCTCTTTCGTGGACGTCGGGATGGTGCTGGCGTCCGGGACCGCCTTGTGGCTGCCGGTTTGTCGGGCCACCCGCGCCTCGCCCACCGGCGACGTCTCACCCGCCAGCAGCAGTGCGGTGTTACAGCGCTCTCCCGCTGCCACAGCCAGCAGCACGTCCATCACGCCGCGCACGCTCGACGGCCGCTCCTCGGGCCGCTTGCGCAGCAGCAGCGCACCCAGCGTCGTCAGCTCGTCGGACCCGGACGGCAGCGTCGGCAGCTCACCCGAGAGATGTCCGGACATGACGTCCAGGCGGTCGGCGCCGTCGTACGGTCCGTGACCGGTCAACATCTCGTAGAGCATGCAGCCCAGCGCGTACAGGTCCGTGCGGAAGTCCACCGGGTTGCCCAGAATCTGCTCGGGCGCCATGGTCCGCGGTGTGCCCATCGGACCGGCCCCGGTCACCGTCAGGCCCTCGCCGTGGCTCAGGTCGGGCTCGCCGTTCTCCGGATCCATGAGCTTGGCGATGCCGAAGTCCATGACCTTGATGAAGTCGTCGCCGGCCACGGTGTCGACCAGCATGACGTTTTCGCTCTTGAGATCGCGATGCACGATCCGCTGCTGCTGGGCCTCCAGCAGCGCGCGCGCCACCTGTGCCAGGATACCGGCCGCCCGTTTGGGACGCATCGGACCGTTGGCGCTCAGCTCCTTGCGCAGCGTTCGCCCGCGGATCATCTCCATGGCCAGGTACGGCGTGCCGGTCGACTCGTCCACCCCGAAGTCGTACACGCGGACCACGTGCGGCTCGTGCAGGCGGGTGCACGCCCGGGCCTCCTGGTAGAAGCGGCCGAGCAGCCGCGGCGCGGACAGCAGGCGCGGATGCAGCGTCTTCAACGCCACCTCGCGCTGCAGCTTTAGTTGCGTGGCCGCATAGACGCAGCCCATGCCGCCGGTGCCCAACACGCGCTCGATACGATAGGCGTTGCCCAGCACACAGCCTGGCAGCAGCTGCTCGGCGGCGGCTGGAACCAGCAGCCGGCGCGGGATGGTCGGCACCCCATGACGCAGGCAGACCTCGTCGTCGGTCGCGCTCTGGCAGATCGGGCAATATCGGCTGGGTTCAGACAACGCTCAGGGCCTCACGTGGAGTATATGCCACTGTGGGGCTATCATGCGGCCCATGCCGAGGCGTCTGTTATTTATCGTCGTGCTTCTGGGCGCAGTCATGCTTTTTATGGCGCCGCCCGCCGGTGCACAGGGCGAGCCGCCGGCCGACGGATCGGTCAGCGCCGGCGACGCCTACAAAAACGCGCGGCCTCTGTTCGACCAGGGTGAGTTCCAGCGTGCGCTGCGGTGGCTTGAGTACGCCCATCGCAAGAAGCCGCGCGCGGCCTACGTGTTTGCCATGGGACGGGCGTACGAGGGAATGGGGCGCCTGCAGCAAGCCCACGACACCTATCTGCTCAGCCGCACTCAACCGGGCGCCAAGCGTGCCGTCGTGGAGCAGGCAGAAAACGAGGCCAAGCGCCTGGCGCCCCTGCTGGGCCGCGCTGTGCTGCGACTCTCCAAGCAGCCGGAGGGCTCAATCTATCAGCTGGATGGGGCGCTGGTGGCTGATCCCACCCTGGACCTGGTGCGCGATCCAGGTCCGCACCAGCTTTGCCTGCGCCCGCCTGCCGGCGATCGCCTGTCGTGTTGGAAACGGGAGCTGCCGGCCGGTCGACGGCTGACGTGGCCCCCGGTCAGCGCCAAGGGGCTGCGCGGACGGATCGAGTGGCCCCAAAAAGACGCCCCTCAGCTGGTCTCGATCGATGGCGTCGCCTTGTTTCTGGACGTGCGCTCGATGGTGTCATTGGGCCTGGCCGTCGGGGAACATACGCTGGCCTTGACCGCCGGCGACTCCAAACGCGAGGTCACCGTGCGTGTGCTGCCCGACCAGGCGGTTGCGCTGCCCGGCGTCGCGTCTGCGAAGGCGCCGGATCCGGTGAAACCGCTGGTCCCGCCCCCGACCCTCTCGACAAGCGCCGGCGCCGGGCCGTGGATCCTCACTGGCCTCGGCGTGACCGCCGCCGGTGTCGGCGTCGCGCTGATGGTGATCCGCGGCGCCGAGGTCGACGACTTCGACCTGGCCAAGCAGGACGTGGACGACCACGGCGTGGTCCAGGGCATCACCGAGAACGAGGCCAATGCGACGCAGGACCGCATCAACTCGTTGACGACCGGCGGTGTCGTCTCGCTGAGCATCGGTGGCGCGGCTATCGCCAGCGCGATCATCTGGTGGGCGCTGCCGCGGGTGAGCAGCACCACAGCCACGGTCGTACCGCTCGCAGGCGGCGGGATGCTCAGCGTCGGGGCGGCCTTTTAGTCCTCGGCGAGGATGTCCAGGACCAGGTCCAGGTTGGCCGAGTGGTCGGTCTCGTAAGTGCCGCCCACGTAGCGGATTGTCATGTCGCGGTCGATGATGACCGTGACGGCCTGGGTGTACTTGGGACCCGGGTTGGCGTCCATGTACGTATCCATGACGACGCGGTTGTAATCCAGCAGCATCTCGTCGCCGTAGAAGTCCAGCTCGTCCTGCCAGTGCAGCAGGTCGGTAGAGCTTGGGGTCTCCTTCTGGCTGTTGGCGTGCATCGCGACCAGGTAGACGATGTCCTCTTCACCCGCCAGCTCGTTCTTCTGCCAATCGCCCAACTGGGCGAGCCGTTGCCGGCACGGGGGTCACCATTGGCTGCCGTCTTCGAAGAAGATCACCTTGCCGTAGAAGTCGTGCAGGCTGACCTCCTCTCCATTCTCGTTTTTCAGGGTCCAGTTCTCGGCGATTTGCCCGACCTCGTAGCCCTCGCCCTGCGGCAGGTCCGGCTCGTCTTCGACGACCGGCTCGACGGGCTCGGCGATCGGATTGTCCGCCGGCTCTTCAACGGTCTCTTCGGCGGGCTCTTCGGCGGGCTCTTCAGCGGGCTCGTCGCCGGCCTCGGTCACCGGATCCGCAGACGCCGTTGGCTCCACGGCTTGCTCGCAGGCGAGCGTGACGGTCGCAATACCGGCCAGCGCCAGGACTCGTAGCAGCTTCATCTCAATCCTCCACTTGTCGTCTGCCGGGAGTTAGAGCAACGGTTGTGCCAGCCGGTAAACGCTGCACGCAATCGCCGCGGCACCCGGCGGCTGTCACCTGTGGATGTCGCGTTGTCAGGTTTGCTTGTCATAGATCGTCCGGCGATGTCGCCCGTTACCACCCGCCATGACACGCCGAATTCTGATGACCGCCTTTGCCCTGGCTCTGCTGGCGCCCGCCTCTGCAGCTGCTGACTGTGCTTACAAGTGGCTGCATTCGCGCCACGACACGACCACGCCCAACGGCTGGCTGGTCATCGAGGGCGGCGGTCCCACGCGCGCCGTGCTGCGGGACCTGGCCGCCCTGCGCCCGAGCGTCGTGTCCGGCAGACACCGCGTGCCGCTCACCGTGGTGGCGATTCACGAGGGGCAGCTCAATGTGACCCAGGCGATCCTGCGCCCGGTGAGCCCGCTGACGGTCGGCAAGACCTGGCGTCTGAAGCTGGGCCGCCGCCTGAGCGCCGAGCATAAAGAGGCCTTCTACGCCCGTGACTTGAACAGACTGAAGTGGACCGTCGAGACGCCCACGGCCCCCGTGCTGCAGTGGCTGGGCGCGCCCATCGCCCGTGGTGGCGACCGCACTGAGTTCGGGTGCGGGCCCGCCGTACGCATCAGCGTCGAGATCCAGACCAACACAGCCGTGAGAGGTGTTCTGGCCGAGGTGCGGCGCCAGGACGGCAAGGGGCAGCCTGTGCGCTGGCTGTATACAGTGGACGCCAAGACCGGGCGCATCCGTGTGGGCCACGGCATGTGCTCCGGCCCGATCACTCTGCAACGAGATGTCGTGTACGAGATTCAGGTGATCAGCGCGGTCGCGCTTAGCGGCAAGACGCTGCCGGCTCCCGCGCGCGCGGCGGTGACCTCGGCCGCGCCCTGAGCAGCCGGTCGGTCGTCTGACCCATGCGAAACGTGACTGCGACCCATATTCTCCCTGACTGACCGGTCAGTCAGGGAGTTGCGCCGACATGAATGAGCTCACTATTCGCAAGCAGTTTTGTGACACGTCCTTTGGCCGCACGGCCTATATCGAGGCCGGGCCTGCGGATGCGCCGCCTGTCCTGTTTGTCCACGGCATCCCGACCTCCAGCTACCTGTGGCGCAATGTTCTGCGCATGTTGCAGGACAAATATCGCTGCATTGCGCCCGATTTGATGGGGCTGGGCGACACCGAGGTCGCGTCGTCCGTGAAGTCGCTGGATATGGACGCCCAGGCGGAGATGCTGCTGGAGTTTATGGATCGCCTGGGCCACCCCGCGTTCGACCTGGTCTGCCACGATCAAGGCGGCGCGGCGGCCCAGATTCTGGCCACACGGCAGCCCGACCGGGTCACGTCGCTCGTGCTCACAGACTGCGTCTGCTACGACAACTGGCCCGTACCCGCGGTCGCTCGACTACAGGCGCTGTCTGCGCTGCCGGTGCTGGGCGACCTCTTCAGCCGCACCGGGCTGGCGCAGTGGCTGGAGACCTCGACCCCGCTCTCCAACTTTCGCCGCGGCGTCTTCACCCCGGATCGCCTGAGCGACGACACCATCGCCGAGTATCTGCGCCCGCTGCGGTCGGGCCCCCAGGCGCGCGAGAACTTCAAACAGTTTCTGCTGGCCGGCCACAAGCGCTACACCGAGGTCGTCGTCGCCGATCTGCGCGCGTTGCAGACGCCGACGCTGGTCGTTTGGGCTGCGGACGACGCGTACCTGTCGCCGTCCTGGGGCAAGCGGCTGTTCGAGGAGATCCCGGGCGCCGAGCGCTTCGAGTTGGTGCCGTTCTGCGGTCACTTCTGGCAGGAGGAGCGCCCGGCCGAGTTCGCTGCGCATATCGGGCGCTTTCTGGCCAAGCAGGTTAAGGCGCGCGCGGTTGTCGCCACAGCCGAGGAGGCCGCATGAGCGTCAGCCCAATCGTCCAACCCGCCCCGCCTGTGCGCGAGGACATCGCCCTGCCCGGTCGCATTCTGCTGACCACGCCCACCTATCCGTACCCCACGCTGCCCGCCAACGACTCGCTGACCGACGCCACCGGGCAGCGGTTTACCAAGGGCGACGACATCTTCACGATCATCTCGCACACCCACTGCTACGCGAACCACATCCTGGCGCAGAACGTTCAGGGCCCGGTCACGCTGCTGGAGTACCCGCGCTGGGACGACTTTGCGCGTGAGGTGGAGAAGGGCTACCCGGTGGTGGGCATCAGCGCCTACCCGCCGCACTTGGACACCGTCATGCGCATGTGTATGCACGTGCGGCGCCGCTCCCCGTCCACCAAGATCCTGCTGGGGTCGTATGGCGGGATGGCGTTTCAGGCCAGCTACGACGCCAAGACTCGCAAGAAGTATGTGGATCACATTATTCACGGCGAGGGCGTGCGGTGGCTGCGGCGCTTTCTTGGGGAGCCCACCGACCGCCCCATTCGCCAGGCGCTGATGCCCAAAGCCGGGGGCGCGCCGCCGTACGTGAGCCGCTATCCGTGCGGCAGTATCGCGTTTCTGGTGTCGGGGCTGGGCTGCATCGGCGGCTGCGACTTCTGCTCGACGACCGCCCTGTTCGATCGCAAGCGGCAGGAGCTGTTGAGTCCGTCCGAGCTGGTCGAGCACATCGGTCTGTACCACGAGCATTTCCCGTCGGTGACCCAGGTGTTTGTTATCGAGGAGGACCACTTCCGGCATCCTCGCTACCTGACCGAGATCCGAGAGGCGTGGCGCGACTCGCCCGAGGTGCTGGACCACCTGGACTGGTTCGGCTTCGGCTCGATCGACCACATCGGCAAGTACGCCGACCGCTTCGGCTGGGACGCGATCGCTGAGCTGGGCCTGGGCGCGCTGTTTATCGGCGTGGAGTCCAAGTTTGCCGGCGACCACGGCTACGACAAGCGGTCCAAGCACGACGCGCGCGAGATCTTTTCGCGCCTGCACTCGATGGGCATCCGCACGATCGGCGCGTGGATGTGCGGCTGGGACTTCCACGACCACACCAACGTCTACGAAGACCTGAACTACTTCGTGTCGCTGTATCCGACCTACCAGCAGCTCACGCGGGTCTCGCCCTTCCCCGGCACCCCGCTGTGGGAGAAGCTGCGCGAGCAGGGGCGGATCTCAGACGTGCCGTGGGAGGACGTCCACTTCTGGTCGGGTGCGCAAAAAAACGTCAACTTCGAGGCGCACGAGACGCTGAACCTCACCGAGTACGGCTATGACCTGCTGTATCGCACCTGGGGGCCGTCGGTGCTGCGCCGCCTGGACGTGCAGCTGACGGGTTACGCCTGGTGTCGCAACTCCAGTAACGTGCTGCTGCGCCGCCACCGCGCCGAGTTCTTGCGCAAGCAGTCGGCGACGTTGTGGACCAGCCTGGCCGCCATGGATCGCTACGCGCCAAACGGGGTCGTGCGGCGCCGTGTGCGTAAGATCGACGCCAAGTATCGCGCCCTGATGGGCGAGCCGACGCCTGTGATGAAGGCGCTGTCGGCGTCCACCGAGGCCATGGTCACGGCGTTCAAGATCAAGGAGTTCTTCGACCCGCTCAATCGGCACCCCAAAGAGGAGCCGTACAAGCGGTACATCTACGAGGGTGACGGAGCGAACCGGGACCGCGCCACGCCGTATCGCATCGAGCGTCAGGACCCGGCGCTGGCCGATCGGATCGGCATGAAAGAGGCGGAGCTGGCGAGCTTTCTGCTGGCGTCGACCATGCGCGCCGTCCGGCTGGGACGCGCGCGAAAAGGCGACAAGGCGCTGGACGACTACCTGATCGGGCGCATCGCCGCCGGTCACCTGGGGTTTGGATTTTAGAGGAGTCCTCGTAGATGCGCATAGCAGGATGTGATCTGGGCAAGGCGGCGGCCAAGTTTGTCGTCGGTACGTGGACCAACGGGCGCTTGGATGTGGAGGCGGTAGACGTCGTCGCCCACGAGGGGCGGCCGATGGAGGCCTTTGGGGTGTGGTACCGCGACAAGGCGATCCACACCTGCGCCGCCCTGGCCGCGACGGGCGTACACGCCTCCGAGCTGGGAGGCCCGATAGTGGGACCGCTGCCCGAGGACGGATGCGTCGAGGCCGCGCTCTCGGCTGCCGGGATCCCTGCCGGTCCTGTGAACGTGGTCAGCGTGGGCGCGCGCGGCTACGCGGTGCTGGTGCGGGACGCGGATGGGCGCACCCGGTATGTCGAAAACGACAAGTGCTCGTCGGGGACCGGCGAGACGATGGTGAAGATCGCGGGGCGCTTCGGATTGTCCATCGAGGCGGCCGATGCGCTGGCGCTCGATGCGTCGGAGTCGATCCCGATCACGGCGCGATGCTCTGTGTTCGCCAAAAGCGAGATGACTCACTTCGGGAACCAGGGTCGGCCTGCTGCAGCGCTTTTTGCCGGGTATTTTCGCTCCGTTGCCGGCTACGTCGCGGCGCTGCTGGCGCGCACCCGGGTCGACGGCCCCGTGGTCGCGGTCGGTGGGTGCACGCGCATCGCCTCGCTTATCGCGGGGTTGAGCGCCTCGACGGGCGTCCCGGTGCGGGTTCCTGAAGGCGCGTTGTACATCGAGGCGCTCGGCGCTGCGCTGCTGGCCGGTGAGCAGGCGACGGCGGCGGTGCTCCCCCCGCTGCCCGGCAGCCCCGACGCGCTCATCTGTCGCCGGGAGCAGCGCTTTGAGACGTTGCCGGCGTCGGTGGGCTGGGCCGACCGAGTCACTCGACTGCCGGCGCCCGTCGTGTCGGTCGGCGCCGAGCCCGAGCCCTGCGTCCTGGGGTTGGATCTCGGATCAACCGGCAGCAAGGCCGTGCTGACCTCGATCGAGACCGGAGATCCGGTGTTGTCCATCTACGACCGCACGCGCGGAAACCCGGTGGATGCCGCCCGGCGGCTGATCCAGACGTTGCTGGCGCGTACGACGCCCGACATCCGCGCTGTCGGCGTGACCGGCTCGGGCCGGGAAGCGGTGGCGACGGTGCTGCGCGCCGCCTGGCCGGACGAGAGCGACAGAATCGTGGTCCTGACCGAGATCGTTGCGCACGGCACGGCCGCGATTCGCGCGGACCCTCAGGGCGGCGAGAGCTTGTCGGTGGTGGAGATCGGCGGGCAGGACGCCAAGTTCATCCAGATCGTGGGCGGCCAGATCGTCGAGAGCGACATGAACAAGGCGTGCAGCGCCGGCACCGGCTCCTTTTTGGAGGAGCAGGGCCTGTTTTACGGCATCACCGACATCGAGGTCTTCACCGACCTGGCGCAGCAGGCGAAGCGGCCCCCGGACCTGGGGCAGATGTGCACGGTCTTTGTGGCGGAGGCGGCGGCCCAGGCGCACAACGGCGGCTACTCGGTGCCCGATCTGTTCGGCGGATTTCAGTATTCGGTCGTACACAACTACATCAACCGGGTCATGGGTCAGCGCACGTTTGGGCGGCGCATCTTCTTTCAGGGCAAGCCCGCGACCGGGCCGTCGCTGGCGTGGACGCTGGCGGCGGTGACGGACCGCGATGTGATCGTGCCGCACGATCCCGGCGCGATGGGCGCGTGGGGAATCGGGCTGTGTGCGGTGGACGCGCTCGGGCGGGCTCGGCTGCTGACGGAGGGCGGGTTGCCGGCGGCCGCGGTGCCTGCGGCCAAGGTGGTCAGCCGTCGCGAGTTTCAGTGCCGCGACAAGCGCTGCGACACCTTGTGCACCATCGACCGTGTGCGCGTGGAGGTCGGTGAGACGGTCCAGACGGTGGTGTCTGGCGGGGCGTGTCCCAAGTACGAGATCGCGCGCGCCGGGTCGCAAAAGCTGCCGCTGGAGGCGCCGCGCGCGTTTGATGAGCGCCGCGCGCTGCTGGCGCCCTATCTGGAGGATCGACCCGGCGAGCGTGTGGTCGGGGTCCCGGCGGTCGGCGCCTGCATCGGTGCGCTGCCGTGGCTGGTCACGTTTTTGGACGGGCTGGGCCTCGGGGTGACGGTGTTGCAGGGCGACGGTCGATCGTTGGCCCGCGGTGAGGAGCGCTGCTATGCGTACGACGCCTGCGCCCCGGTGAAGGTGGCGCATGGCGTGCTGGACGCGGACGTTGGGACCATCTTCTTTCCCAAGCTGCTGACGCTGGGCGATCCCGATGGCGCGGGGGGGCGCACCTGTCCGATGGAGCAGGCGCTGCCCGAGACCATTCGGGAGGCGCTGAGAGCGCGCGGTGGTACGACGGAGATCATCAGCCCGGCGCTGTCGCTGGCCATGAACGGCGCGCCGGATGTGCTGGACCGCGTGCGCCAGCTGGCCGAGGCCGCGCGACGTCTGGGCGTCGATGGCGAGCTGGCCCTGGCCGCGGCACAACGCGCGGACGTGGCGCAGCGCCGGTTCGACGAGGAGCTGGCCACAGTGGGCCGGCGCACGCTCAGCTATGGGCGCACCCACGAGGTGCCGGTGGTGCTGGTCGCCGGATCGCTGCACATCATCCACGAGGACGGCATCAACGGATCGATACCGCGCCTGCTGGTGGAGAATGGCGTGCTGGCGTTGCCGATGGACTGTCTGCCGGTGCCGGGTACGGTTCCGCCGCTGGCCGGCGTCCCCTGGGCCGACGCCAATCGAGCGCTGCGTGCAGCCGTGACCGCGCGCGGTCGGGGTGACGTGTATCCGCTGTTGCTGACCTCGTTCGGGTGTGGGCCGTCGTCCTTCTCCGAGCAGATCTTCACCGATCTCCTGGCCGGGTACCCGCACACCGTGCTGGAGGTCGACGGCCATGGCGGGACCGCGGGGTATGTCACGCGGGTACAGGCGTTTCTGCATGCGGTGCGCTCGCACGACCGCGCCCCGTCGGCTCCGGCGTACAGCGCCCTGGCGCGGCTGGAGGGTGAGCACATCGAGCCCATCACCGAGGTCAACGGCGCCCAGGTGGTGGTGCTGTCGGTGGCCCAGCACTACTCGGACCATATCGCGTCGGTGTACCGATCGTTCGGCGTGGATGCGATCTCGGCAGGGCCGACCACGGGCGAGTCGCTGGCGCTGGGACGGCAGGACTGCTCGGGCAAGGAGTGCCTGCCGTATCAGCTGATCTGGGGCGGCTTCCGGCGGCATATCGACGCGGCTCCGGCGGATCGCCAGACGGTGCTGCTGCAGGCCACGGGCGAGGGCGCGTGCCGCAACTGCATGTTCACGACCAAGGACCGGATCAATCTGGAGCGTCGTGGGCTGCAGGATCGGGTGACCCCAAGGCCGCTGGGCGCCGAGGCTGAGCTGGGCTGGTCGTTCATGGGGCGCATCTGGACCGCCACGCTGGCCTGGGACATCCTCTTTCAGCTCGCGGCGTACCACCGGGCCGCGGAGCGTGTGCCGGGCGAGGTCGACCTGCTGGTGGATCAGTTCAACGAGGAGCTGCGCACGCTGCTGCGGCGGCCTGCCGGTGATGGGCTGACGCGCTCGCTGACGACCACGCGCTTGATGGGCCAGGCCCGCGCGATGGTGGAGCGGGCGTCACGAGCGTTCGCGGCGGTCGGGCAGCGTCCACGGGCGGACCTGCGGACCGTGCTGGTCGCCGGAGACATCTTCCTGAGGGTGGACGACTTTGCCAGCGACCAGCTCATACGGCGGCTGAACCAGCGAGGCCTGCGGGTGATCGGTGAGGGCTTTGTGTCGCTGAGCGAGTATCTGACCGAGCTGCGCAGTCCGGAGATCCTTGGGTTGCCCACCGATCGGGTGGACAACATCATGCGCAAGGCGTTCATGGGCAACATGCGCCAGGACTGGTATGCCCGCGTACGGCAGGTGCATCCGTGGCTGCCGAACAACGACACCCGCGCGATGATCCGCGAGGCAGAGACGATGTTGGACAAGCACCCGGTGGGTGAGGCGCCCGCCACCGTCGGCAGCGTGCTGCACCACTACAAGAGCGGCCACTGCGACGGAGCGGTGGTGGTCAGTCCGTGGGGCTGTGGCCCGGCGCTCATTGCGGAGGCGCTGCTGAAGCATCGTCGCGAGATCCCGATGCTGTTCGTCTATGGCGACGGTACGCCGTTGGATGAGCGAAAGCTGGACGCGTTTGCGTTTCGGCTGCGACGGACGAAGCGAGAGGCAGCGGACCCACCGCGCGGTGTGCTATCTGGGTAGTTGATGTTGCAGCTATACGCGGATCGCGAGCTGGGCGCCTACGGCTACGACGAGAAGCCGTGGTATCTGCCGCACGCACGGCTGGAGGGCTTTCTGGCCGAGCTGAAGCGCCGCGGGCACGACAAGCGCGTGGCGTTTAGGAGCGCGGGCCCGGCTACCGACGAGGACCTGATGCTGTTCCACAGCCGCGCGCACCTCGATGATGTTCGTCGGCGCTGTGAGGCCAACGAAGGCAGCCTGGACGTCATCGACCCGCGAATCGTGGAGGACGCGCGCGCTCTTTTGGAGGCGGTGAGCAACCATCCCGGGGCGTTGGCGGCCCAGGTGCGCCCGCGCGTGGAGCCCACGTTCACCCCGTCGATGACCTTTGAAGGTTATCTGGGCTACATGGCCAGCTGCGGGCTGATGACGCACGACGCGGCCACCGATGTGCTGCGGCTGACCCCCGCGGGTGTCGAGTGGCTGGCGGATGACCAGCGTCGTCTGAGCGGGCCCACGTTTGCGCGCAAGCACATCGAGCCGGCGGCGACCTGGGTGGCCGGCGCCGCGATCGACGCGACCCGCAGGATTGTGGCGGGTGAGTTCAAGAAGGCGTTTGTGCCGATCGCCGGATTCCATCACGCGCACCGCGAGGAGGCTCGGCTGTACTGCCTGTACAACGACCCGGCGCTGGCGCTGGCCACGGCGCTGCAGACGCTGGACGGGACGCTGGCCTACGTCGACATCGACATCCATCACGGCGACGGTGTCTACGAGGGTTTTGCGGCGGAGCCCCGGGTGGTCATCGCCGACCTGCACGAGGACCCGAGCACGCTGTTTCCGTACACGCCCGAGGCGCGGGGCCAGGGCGAGTTCTGGGGCCGCCGCTCGGCCAGCGGGCGGGGCGCGGCGGTGGGGACCAAGCTCAACATCCCGCTGGCTCCCAACACCACCGACGACGCGTATCTGGCGCTGTGGGTGGAGGCGGAGGCCCATATTCGGGCAGCCAGGCCACAATTCATCGTGTTTGAGAGCGGAGTGGACGGTCTGCACAACGATCCGACGTCCAATCAGCTCATCACCGAGCGCGCCATCCGTGAGGTGACGCGCTCGGTGCGCGCGGTTGCGGACGAGCTCGCTGAGGGTCGTCTGCTGGTGCTGGGCGGCGGCGGCTACGATCCCGCCGGGGTGGGTAGCGCCTGGTGCGCGGTGGTCGAGGCGCTGCTGTCCGGCTGACGGTCAGCGCACGGTTAGCGCTACGCGTCCTGCCGGCCGTCGGGCGAGCGCCGGCGGAGGACACACAGCAGACCCAGCGCGAAGATCATCGTGGCGGCGGGGCCCTGGCCGGGTTGGCCCAGCCCGACGCTGACGGTGCACCCGGATGGGCTGCTGGCGGTCAGCGTCGTGCGCGGGGTGTCGCGACTGTAGTCGGTCTCGCCGGTCTCGCCGGTCTCAGCGGTGTCGTCGGGAGTCACGACGGTGGTCACAACCGGCGGCGTCTGGGGGTTGACGACGACGAAGTCATGCTCGGTGGGCTCCTCGTTGGGCTCCTCGACGGGCTCCTCGACGGGCTCCTCGACGGGCTCCTCGGTGGGCTCCTCGACGGGCTCCTCGACGGGCTCCTCGACGGGCTCCTCGGTGGGCTC
>CAZJHX010000202.1:0-16782 GCA_964545715.1 uncultured Myxococcales bacterium | reverse complement strand
GAGGTACAGGACCGAGGCGATCTTCAACACACCACTTGACGGGACACTAACCGGTTAAGGGCGGTTCGGCACAACAAGAACGCCAGCGACTCCGACCCGACGAACAGCGGCTGGATCGGGGTGCGGCTCCCCAGCGTCTGCCATCCGATGCGGTGCAGGCCCGCGCTCCAGTGGCGCTGGCGGTCCCACATCCGTCGGTGCAGCGCCGTGTCGGTCCGAATGATGCGCAGCGCAGCCAGGGCGGCGGCGGCGGACGCCGGGGGCAAGGCGGCCGAGAACATCAGAGAGCGAGCTTTGTGGCGCAGGTAGTCGATCACGTCGACTTCGCCGGCCACGAATCCGCCCAGGCTGGCCAGTGACTTGCTGAATGTGCCGAACGCCAGGTCCACGTCGCCGTCCACGTCCTGCTCAAACGCGGTGCCGCGCCCCTGAGGACCCAGGACGCCCAGCCCATGGGCGTCGTCCACGTACAGGCGGAAGCCGAAGCGACCGCGCAAGGTGGCCAGACGCTTCAGGTCGGCGACACGACCCGTCATCGAGAAGACGGCGTCGGTCGCCACCAGGGTGTTGGGCCATCTGGTGTGTTTCCCGAGCAGCGACTCGAGGTGCTTCGGGTCGTCGTAGATGCGCACCTCCGCGCGCGCCAGACGGGTCCCCTCGATGAGGCTGGCGTGGTTCTCCCTGTCGGAGAAGATCACGGTGCTGGGCGACTCGCCGAGCGCCGAGATCGCCCCGATGTTGGCCAAGAATCCCGACGAGAAGACCAGGGTGTCTTCTTTGCCCAGAAAGTCCGACAGCTCGCTCTCAAGCTCCTCGTGCAACGCCAGGTTTCCGTTGAGAAAGCGCGAGCCGGTGCACCCGGTTCCAAAACGATCGATGGCGTCGTGCGCTGCTTCGACGACATCCGGATGATGGGTCAGCCCCAGATAGTTGTTGGACCCCATCATCACAACCTCTTGTCCGTTGAGGTAGACGACCGGCCCGTCGGAGCCTGATAGCGGCTGAAAGTAGGGGTAGAGTCCGGCGGCGCGCATGATGTCGGCGTCCCGGTAGCGGCGACAGTGTTCGAACAAGTCCATAGTCACTCCTTCGAGCTACCCAGACGCAACGGCCGTGCCAGCCGCCTACAGCGCCTCGGTCTCCTCGATCCCAAGGTGCAGAATGCGGGCCCCGGTGCGGGCCACGGGGTTGGTGCTCTTGCCGATGACGATGCCGTCGTCGTGCGCTTTATACTCCTGGACGACGTCGCCGAAGATGTTGGACAGCCGCCCGACGACGGAGCCGGCGACCACGTGGTCCGCCACACTGGGAAAGACCTCCAGCAGCCCACCGCTGTCGGTGTAGCTCCAGTAAGACCTGCTGCAGATCACGGGTAGAGCGACCTCTCCCAGGCGGCGGCCTCCCAGCATGCCGTGTTCTCCCATGACCGCCCGAACGCCGGCGATGCTGCGCCGGATGAACTCGGCCTGGAAGCGTTGGGGATTGCCGATCTCCAATGTGATCGCCGGGATGCCGAGGCCGTCGGCCGTGCCGCGCAGCGTGTGGTCGTACGGCGGGTTGTGCAGGATGATCTGTGGGCGCTGCAGTCGCGCCATGGTGGCGGTGACGTCGTCATCCATGTCCGCGCGCACGTACAGCGAGTTGATGTGCCCGAAGCTGGCGGTATGCAGGTCGATCAGCAAGTCGAACTTGGAGACCACGCGCTCGACCAGCCGATGTGCGTACACCTCGCTCTCGCTGCCGTCGGCCACGCCGGGAAACGTGTGGTTCAGGTCGGCGTCGTCGGTGAAGCGACGCTGGTGCAGAAAATAGGCCGGCAGGTTGGCCACGATGACGGCCACCAGGGACCCCTTGAGCTGTTTGGGATCCACACGCTCCACCAGGCGATGAATGACGGGGATGCCGTTCAGCTCATTGCCGTGGAGAGCAGCGGTGAGGCCGAGCACGGGGCCGGCCTGGGCGCCTCGAACCACAACCACGGGGAGGCGCATTTCGCGCCCGATGGCGTCGTCCGCGATCGGTATCAGGAGCCGCGTGACGTGGCCCAGCGGCAGCGCCTCTATGTCGAGCTCCGGCGCGATGCGAGCGCCGGCCAGCAGATGGACGGGCGAGCTCATGCCCCGGTGCATATGCGATCACCGTGCCATCCGGCTCGCGCGGTCGTGGCACGAGACTTGCGTTTGTTTGGGAGCAACCCCAGGCCCCGGAGTGTGGCGATCAACGAGAACATGGCCCAGAGCGAGGTACGGCCCGACGAGTTTCAGCCGGAGCGTCACTTCTACCCGCGCGTCCGCAACGCGGTGATCCATCCGCTCGTGCGGTTTTTCATGGACCTCGGCAACAAGCGGGTCGCGGACCGATACTGCCACCTGCACCCGGAGGCGGCGCCCGAGGCCGTGCACGCGCTGTTGAGTCGGCCGACGCGATGGTTCCGGTGGGCGGGATGCGACCTGTTTCACGTCGCCACCGAGCGGGGGGCGCGACGGGTGATGGTCATCGAGACAAACTCGTGCCCCAGCGGTCAGAAGTCGATGCCGCGGCTCAGCGAGCGGCAGGAGCGTGGCGGGTACGAGACGTTGATACAGAGGGTCTTTCTGCCGCTGCTGTGTCGCCCCGGGCTGCCTGCCGGCGGGCTGGCCGTCATCTACGACAAGAACCTGATGGAGGCGTCCGGCTACGCCGCGATGCTGGCCGATGCGACCGGCGAGACGGTACACGTGGTGCCGTTTTGGGACCGGGAGGGGCAGCCGGCCCGCGTCGATGACGGGGTGCTGCGGGTGCGGATCAACGGGGGATGGGAGCCGATCCGGGCCTGTATGCGCTACGTGACGCAGCGGCCCTGGAACCGCCTGCCGGCCCTGCCGCGCACGGCGATGCTCAACCCGGTCCTGGTGTGCCTGGCGGGGGGGCGCAACAAGCTGCTGGCGGCCAAGGCGTACGACCTCTACAACGCAGACGTGGCTGGGCAGGGGCTGCGGATAAACGCGCCGCAGACGATGTCGGATGTGACGCGCGGTGAGGTGCCGCTGTGCGTGGCGAGGCTGGGCGGGGTCGCGGTCGTCAAGAGCCCGTACAGCAACGCCGGGCAGGCGGTATGGACGATCACGAACAGTCGTGAGCTGGAGCGCTTCATGGCGATGGAGCAGCGCTATAAGCGCTTTATCGTTCAGGCGCTCATCGGCAACAAGAGCTGGAGCTCGCGGGGCACCGAGGGCTCGCTGTACCACGTGGGCACCGTCCCCAACCGGCACGACGAGATCTTCGTGACCGACGTCCGGTTCATGGTCGCCGCGAGCGCAGACGGCTTCCAGCCGGTGTCGATCTACGCCCGGCGAGCCAGACAGCCGATGGCCTCCACCCTGCCCCCGGGCGCCGACTCGTGGAGCATGCTGGGCACCAATCTGTCTATGCGTCTGCCGGACGGCGGGTGGGAAACCGAGACCGAGCGGCTGTTGCTGATGGACGGCCGCGACTTCAACACGCTGGGACTGGGCCTCGACGATCTCATCGAGGGCTATTTGCAGACCGTCATGTCCGTGACCGCGATCGACCGCATGGCCTGCGATCTGGTCACCAGCTCGGGGCGTTTGCGCCGGCGTCTGTTTCGGTCGTTGACGCCGGACCCGGTGCTCTGCGACGAGATCATGCCCGACTGACGGCTACCGGGACATCATCGCCTGCTCGAATCGCGGACCGCGGCGGATCAAGTCCACCATGGCGAGCAGGCGATCCGAGATGATGGCCAGGATGTCGTCCATGGTCAGGATGCCCACCAGGCGACCGGCCTCGTCGATGATCGGGATGCGTCGCACGCCCTCGTCCTCCATGCGCGCCAGCACGGTCTCCATCGCTTCGTCGCGGGTTGCCGTTACGAGCGGTCGGTGGGCGATATCCCCGACACGCATGCTGCCGATGTCCGGCTGGCCTGCGGCGACGACGCGCACAACGATGTCGCGGTCGGTGATGATGCCGCGCGGGGTTGGGTAGTCCGAGTCAGGGTCGTCCGTCAGAACCAGACAGCCGACGTGGCAGTCTCGCATGCGCCGGGCGGCGGCCTGTATCGTCTCGTCGCGGCTGATGACGCAGACGTCGCGAGTGCAGATGTGTCCAGCTTTCATGACGAAGCTCCTCCGGCCGCCGGTTGGCTGTCGTTGCGCCGCTCGTGGTGGATGCGCGCGACGATGCTCTCCAGCGCGACCAGTCCGAACGTGATCTTCTTGAAGAACGAGGGGTTGTGGGACACGTACGTCAAGCGCGGGTGTGCGGACCACAGGTCGTGCAGGCGCCCATCCAGCCGCACCGCCTCGTCCATGGTCTCCGTGCGGATCGGGTTATTGGCGGTGATGGGGAGTCCACCTCCGGCGGCGGTCTCAAAGAAGATGACAGCATCATATCGCGCCAGCTCGTCCTCGAGTGTTGTGCCGACCGCGGCGAAGAAGGACTGGGCCGGATCGTCGGGCCAATAGGCGGCGCCGTCGACCGTGCCGCGGTCACACAACAGGATCTTGCCCGGGTAGTGTGCCGCCTGGACGTCTTCCAAGCCGCGCTGGGTGTAGTAGATCGCGCGCTGGGCCGCGCGGCTCGCCCCGACGTCGGGATATCGCGGAAAGCCGCCCCCGAACAGCAGCGTCGCCGCCTCCGGCACCAGGATGACGCGCTCGGCGAGCTCCCGCTGAAATAGATCGGCCGCCGTAGTCTTGCCGCCGCCCGGGCCCCCGCTGAGCACGATGCGGCATCCCGCGTCCCGGTCCTCCGGCGTCACCCCAGGACCCGACGCAGCAGAATGGGCACGTCGGAGAGCTGCAGCAGCTTCTCGGCGATGCTACCCAGGAAGAATCGGGCTCCGCCGGAGCGCCCGTGAGTCGCCATCATCAGCAGCTCGGCGCCGCCCTGGGTGAGCCACGGCGGGATCGCCATCGCGGGGTGCCCGGACAGGACCGTCGCGGACGCGCGGACGTCCAGCCGCTTCAGTCGCTCGACCACCTTATCGAGGTACTGCCTGGCCTCTTCCTGCAGCGTGGGGAGGTCATATGCGTCGCTGAACGGGCTGCGCGGGCGGTCATCCACGGCGCGCACCAGCGCCAGGTGGGCCCCCGTATTTCGGGCCAGCTCCACGGCGTCCGGCAGCACGATCTCTGCGTCCGGCGAGCCGTCCAACGCTACGGCTACGGTCGTGAAGCGTCCGGGGTGGGGCAGGGGCGGCGCCGCGGACGGGTGGCCGTGGGAGCGGCCCGCCTTGTAAACCATCATGGCTGCATCGGCCCGGCGCGCCACTCGCTCGGTGGTTGACCCCAACAGTCGCTCGAAGCCGCCGGCGCCTCGCGAAGCCATGGCGATCAGCTGCACCCCTGAGGACGAGGCGACGTTGAGAATTGTCTCAACCGGCGTCCCCTCCACCAGCATCGGCTCGGCGCGCAGTCCATGGTCCACCAGGGTCTGGGTGACCCCCTGAATGTAGTCGGTTGCCGCGTCCCGGACGTATCCGTAGCGGTCGGGCCGCGTGTCTGAGAAGTCGATGACGCCCAGGACGATCACGCGGGCGTCGCAGTAGGCCAGCACAGGCCCGAGGTACGGAAGGATCTTCTCGGCGCGCTCTGAGCCGTCCAGGGGGATGAGAATCGGATCGTACATGCGTCTATCACCTCGCCGGGTTCATCCGTGGTGCACGCAAGGAACAGACCAGTCCGGTTGGTACGCGCTTCGCATCTGATCTTCGTCGTACAACTGGGAGGACAGCTCATGAGCACCTACTGGCATGTTGTCGTGGCAGGGGATCACGCGGTGGTCGTGGGGGCGGTACCGTCGGCGGCGCCACCCGAGTTCGGCGATCGGGTGGTGCGCGTGCGCTGCGACGTTCTTCGGCAGCCGCTGGGACCGATCCGGGAGGCGGCGCGGCGCAGTGACGCTCTGACGGGCCAAAGCACCCAGGACCGGGACGCGATGCCCCGAGGCCTGGCGGTACGGTACCGGCTCTTCGGGGACTCGCCGGAGCGCGCCACCAACGCGGCGCACCTGGAGTCGCTCAATCGGCTGGCCGGCGCCGGACCGGCAGCTGTCGTGTTTGAGTACGCCGACCGCGCAGATGCTGCGACGCTGGACTTTCTGGGACGCGCCATCACCCGCGAGGGCTGGTTGAAAGTGCCTGTAATCGTGCACTTTCGCACCCAGCAGGGCCTGCCGCCGGCGTCCGACGGCCTGTTGCGACTGCTGCAGCGCGCCGGGCTGAAGGTTCATCACCAGGATGTGCTCACCCCGCAGGCGCCGCCGCCGGCCGATCTGCCCCCCGGCGACACCCTGCATGTGCTGCGGGCCGCGACGCTGCTGGGGCCGGCGTTCTCGGCGGACCTGCTGGCTGCGCTGCTGGGTCAGTCGCGCCTGACCGTGCTGATGGGTCTGCAGGAAGCGCGAGATCGCGGCGTCGCGATAGAAGACGACGGGGCCGGGACGATGGCGTTGGAGCCCGGGCTGCGGGCGCGTCTGCGCGAGTCGATGCTGCCGTCCCTGGCGGCGGGTTGGCACGCACGCGCCGCGGAGATCCTTCAGGCTCAAACGGCGCCGCCGGCCGCCGGCGGTCCGACCCCTGCCGTCGCGGATCCGGTGGAGGCGGGTCATCATCTGGAGAGCGCCGGGGACCTGTATGAAGCGGCGGCCCATTACGTTCAGTCGGCCGCCGATGGCAACGACCACGGGGCGGCCCAGATCGCTCAGCATCACGCGGATCGGGCGCTGGAGCTGCTGTCGCGTCTACCGCCGGTCGATCGTCGGCGCTTCCTGGAGGCCGGCGCGCTGATCGAGCTGGGCCTGGCGCAGTGGCAGTCAAGTGGACCCGACGGCAGGTTCACACTGGACGCGGCGCTGGGAACGCTGCAGGAGGCGCGTGAGCTGTTGGATGGCGAGGGGCCGCTGGAGGTGCGAACGCGCCTGGCCCAGTCGATGGCGACCGTGCTGGCGGACGTCGGCGATCTGAGGTCGTTGGAGCGCGCGATGGCAGAGCTGCAGCGCGCAGGGCGGGAGTTGGTGGACACCGGGGAGCCGGTCGCGGCGGCTCGCCTCTTGAACGACCAGGCGGCCCTGTATGTGCGCATGGGCGACGCGGTTCGGGCCAACGCGCTGTTGGCCGAGTCGCTGCATGCGTTCAAAGCGCGCGCGTCCACCGATCCGGTCGCGCGATCCGAGCTGGCCGAGACGCATCTGTTGTCAGCACGGCTGCCGCTGCACGTCGAGGCGAAGCCCGGCCGTGAAGATGAGGCGCTGGAGCACGGCTTGAATCACGCCGCGCAGGCCCAGGCCTCGTTCACGGCTGACCAGAACTCGCGCGGCATCGGGCGCGCATGGGAGACGATGGGGCGGCTGGCGCTCAGGCAAGGTGATGCGTCGAAGGCGTCGGTCTTTCTGACCAAGGCGATCGACCTGCAGACCCGCATCGACGACGCCATGGGCCTGGCGCGCTCGGTTGCCGCACGGGCGGAGCAGCTGGCCGCGCAGGGCGAGGCAGACGAAGCGGTGGAGCACCTGTTGCGATCGATCGAGCTGAACCGGAGCAAGGGGTCGCCGCTGGGGCTGGCCTACAACCGGCGCGTCCTGGAGTCGGTCTCGGGGCGCGTCACCCCGGCCGCGCGGGTGCGGCTGGCTCGTGCACGCCAGACGCTGGAGCACGCTGAAGAGGTGCTGGGCCGGGCCCCGCTGCCTCCGATGTTGCATTGACTAAGGAGGACGGGATGCAGTCGATCGTCGTTGGTATCAACTTCCACTCGGACTTGAGGGGGCTCACGGACCTCGCGCGACCGCTGGCCAGGGCGCTGGATGCGCGGCTGCAGCTCGTGCATATCGCACGGCCGGGACGCCTGCACAGGGAGCAGGCGTGGGGTCGCATGCTGGTGTCATGGCTGCATTCTCAGGAGCTGCAGGGCACGTTCTCGCAAGTTACGGGCGATCGCGTCGAGGAGCTGTGCCGGCTGGCGGAGCGTCCCACCACCGAGCTGCTGATCATGGGCTCGTCGGCGCTGCCCAGGCGGCGGGGGTTTCTCGGGGGTACGGGCATGAGGGTGTTGCATCGGGCGCGCGGCGACGTGCTGCTGGCTCCGCCGCAGTCTCGGCCGGTGCCCCGGGAGGGGCCGTGGCGTCTGCTGTACCCGACGGACTTCTCGGCGCCTTCGTTGGAGGGGAGAAGCGCCCTGAAGCGGCTGGCGGAGGTGCTGAGCGCACACGTCGATCAGCTGCACATCGTCAAGACGAGGCTGGAGCCCGGCGTCTGGCTGGACGACGGCGGCGTGCCGGAGCCTCCCGGCGCGCACACGGTGCTCGTGGAGTCGGCGATGAAGCGCCTGCATGGGATTCAATCGATCCTGCCCAGACCGGCCACTTGTCACGTCTCCGCAAGCCCGGACGTGGTCGGGGCCATCCTGCTGGAGGCGGACCGTCTGGACAGCGACATGATCGTCGTTCCGTCGCGCGGCCGCGGTGCGGTTGCGGCCGCGTTCGCCGGCAGCGTGGCCACGGGGCTGGTGCGTATGGCTGACCGTCCGGTGTTGGTGCTCAGTGGCGCCGGACGAGGGCTGGTACGCGCCTTGCTGTGAAAGAGGCTGCTTCGTGACGGGGAGGTGAGTTGTGTATCGCAAGATTCTGATTCCGCTGGATGGCTCGCAGCGCGCGGAGCACATCTTCAGGCATCTAGAGACCCTGTTTGATTTGAAGGACGCGCAGTTCACGCTGGTCAGTGTGGTCGAGGTATCCGATACGCACGGACCCGACGTGAAAGAGCGTATCGCTCTTGCTCGCTCGGAGGCCGAGCGCTATCTGAAGAGCGTTGCGCGCCGGCTGCGCGATGCGGGGCGACAGGCCGATATCGATGTGCGCACCGCGCGCCGGCCCGAGCACGGCATCCTGGCGTTGGAGGAGGCGCGCGACTTCGACCTGCTCGCGATCACGTCCCACGGTTACTCGGGCCTCGACAGGTTGCATTACGGGTCGACTACTGAGCGCGTCTTACGCGCGGCCAGCACGCCCATCCTGTTACTGCGGTCACGCCAGACCTGGGACCAGCGCGGGGACGACTACAAGCCGATCGTGTTGACCCCGTCCAGGGTTCGCAGCGTGCTGGCGCCTCTGGACGGGTCCAAGAGCGCCGAGATCGTCCTGGGCGACGCCGCACGGGTAGCGCGCCACCACGGCGTACCGCTGCATCTGCTGCGGGTGGTGCCCGTGGTCCCGCGGTCGGGTTTTTACGTTGCGGAGGGCTTGGTGGCGGTCGACTCGACAGCCGAGATGGCCCGGTTTCACACCCTGGCAGGGGAGCTGCGCCAGGGCGGCTGCGACGTGCGGGTGGCTATCCGACACGGTACGACGATCGACGGCATCACGCGCTACGTCGCGGAGCACGATGTGGGGCTCATCGCCATGACGACCCACGGGCGATCCGGGTTCAGCCGCTTCCTGCTGGGTAGCGTTGCGGAGGGGCTTCTGCGCACGATTCATACTCCAATTCTCTTGCGGCGGGTGGCGACATGACGACCGACACACATGAGCAATACGTTCTGCTGACCACGGACTTCAGCGAGTTTGGGGACCGCGCGATCCCGCATGCGGCTCGTCTCGCCAAGGCGCTGGGGCTGCCGATTCGTGTCCTCCACGTTATCGAGGCATTCACAACCGGGGAGGCGGAGCGCTTCGTGCCCAACACCACCTGGGAGTGGCGGGTCACGGATCTGGTTGAGAAGCGCCTGGAAAGTATTGTGGCGACGCTCAACGAGCTGGGTGTGGCGGTCGAGACCGTCTACCGCGCCGGGTCGCCTTGGCGGGAGATCCTGCGGGAGCTGGAGAACGGTGCGGTCGCGGGCGTGATCAGCACCCACGGTTACGGCGCTGTAGCACGATTCCTGCTGGGCAGCTGCGCGTACAAGGTGATTCGGTCTACCCCGGTGCCGATGCTGGTGGTCGGTCGCGACACGCCGGACCGGCCGTACGATAAATGCCTGATCCCCGTGCCGTCGACCGGCGCATATCATGCGCTGCTGAAGGCGCTGAAGTGGCCTATTGTGTTCGGCGCCGACGTGGAAGTGATGCACGCGGTCGACCCCGGCTACGGCGCCGCCGGCATGCTGTGGGGCGAGGAGGCGCTCGGCAAGGTTCTGCGAGACCGCGTGCGCATCGCCAACGAGCAGATGGACGAGCTCACGGCGGTCGCTCACGGACAGGGGATCAACTCGTCCGGGTATGTCGCTGAGTTGGTGCGCCCCGCGATCGGCATCGTCGAGCGCGCTGATGAGATCGGCGCCGGTCTCATCGTGATGCCCGCTCATCGCTATTCACGCGTGCAGCACTTCTTCCTGGGCAGCGTGACCGAGGAGGTCATTCGAAGAGCGCAGGTCCCGGTGCTGATCTTCCGGCCACCGGAAGAAGAGGCTTGAGCACCAGCACGGGGCGATCCGCCAGTCGCAGTACGTTCTCTGTCACGCTGCCGAGCAGCAGGCTGCCGATGGCGCCGCGTCCATGCGACGGCATGACGATGAGGTCCGTCTCCAGCGCCGCCGCATGCTCGACGATGGCCAGCGCGTGGCTGCGGTGCAACACGACCTGCCGGTGGACACGCGGCGCGTGAGGCACAGTCACGTCCTCCAGGCGGTCTCGAAGCGCTGCGAGCTCCTCATCATCGGCGTACGGCGTGTGGGGGCCGCTATCCGCGTCGTCCAGCCACAGACGAATGCCCGCCAACGGCTGGTACACGTGTACGAGATGCAGGTCGGCGTCCAAGCTCTTCGCCAGCCTCCCGGCCTGGGCCAGGCCTCGCTCACACCGCTGTGAGAAGTCGGCCGGGTACACCAGCGACGTCAGCCTCCGCGGCCGCGTGGGCGCCCCCCAGGGCACCACCAACACCGGGATCTGGGACTTGCGCAGCACATGCACCGTCGTGCCCCCCACCGTGCCGCGGCGGCGGGTGCGCAGGTCGGTCGCCCCGAGCGCCAGCATGAGGGCCCCTGGGTCCTCAGCGGCGCGCACCAGCACCTTCTCGGCGTCGCCTTCCACCCAGTGCGCGTCGACCCGCTGGACGCCGCGCGCCCGGTACCAGGAGCGGACTGAAGCCAGCCAGCGTTCGGTGTCGCGCGCCGGCTCGCGCTCACCGACGTGCACCAGGCGCACGGCGGCGTCCAGCCCCACGGCGACCTGCGCAACGGTCTCGCCCAGGTCCCGCCAGTCGGATTCGCCGCTCAGTCCAACGGTGATATGTCCGCTCATGTCCTGAGAGACAGGCAGGATTCAGACCAGCCGACCCGGGGCCCCTGATCCATGTCAGCGCCGCCTCTACACCGGTGCCAAGTGGTCCGGGCGTTGCACGTTAGACTCGCCATGCGGTGGAGCTGGTCGCTTGGACGCGTATTTGGGATCGACGTTCGCATCCATGCGAGCTTCCTTCTGCTGGTGCCCTACATCGCCTGGCGCTCGGTGCGCTCAGGTGTGGGCATGGCCGGCTTCGTCGGCTCCTCGCTGCTCGTCGCGCTGCTGTTCGTCATCGTGGTGCTTCACGAGCTCGGCCACGCCCTGGCGGCCCGGCGCTTCGGCGTCGGGACACGCGACATCGTGCTGCTGCCCATCGGCGGGGTCGCCCGGCTGGAGCGGATGCCCGAGCGCCCGTCGGAGGAGCTGATGGTGGCGTTGGCCGGTCCCGCCGTGAACTTTGTGCTGGCGCTGGTGCTCATCCCGCTGACGCACGCTCTCTACGGCGAAGCCGGCTTCTCGGTGGAGACGCTGCAGTCGGGGGCGCTGCTGCCGACGATGGCCGTCGTCAACGCGATGCTCGGCCTGTTCAACCTGCTGCCGGCGTTCCCCCTGGATGGTGGGCGGGCGCTGCGCGCGCTGCTCTCGATGGTCATCTCCCCGGTCAAGGCGACCCGGTTCGCTGCCGCCGTGGGCAAGGTCATGGGGGCGGGGCTGGTATTTCTGGGGCTCGTCGGCAACATCTTTCTGGTCTTCATCGGGGTCTTCGTCATCTTCGGGGCCGAAGCGGAGAAGATGTCTTCCGAGCTGGCCGCAGCCACGGCTGGACTGACCGTGGGCGACGTGGTGATACGCGACGTGATCGTTGCGGCGCCGCAGCTGTCGATCGCCGCGTCGGCGGAGCTGCTGATGACCTGTTTTCAGCGCGAGATGCCGGTCGTGGTCGGCGGACGGCTGCTTGGGCTGGTCCACCGAAACGAGCTGCTCGAGGCGGCATCGGTGCACGGCCCGGACAGCCCTATCGGAGCTGCGCTGACCCGCCTGCCGGTGACGCTGGAGGCGACAGTCCCGGTCTCCGATGCGCTGAGCGCCTTCTCGGGGGCGAGCGCTATCGGCGTGGTCGACCAGGGCCGGTTCATTGGCCTGCTTACGGCGGACAACCTGATGCCGCTGGCTCGACTTCGCGCGATTACTGCGGAGACGACACCGGCTCAGAGAGGTCGAGCGAGTCGCCGGTGATGCGGTGCAGCAGGATCGGCGTGTTGACGGTCCGTAGTACCGTCTCGGCAAACGAGCCCAGCAGGAAGCGGCCCAGCCCGCTGCGCCCGTGTGTCGTCATGACGACCAGGCTGATGCCGTGGTCGGCGATGTAGCGCTCGATGCTCTGCAGCGTCGCGCCTTCGACCGTGGCGGTTCGGACCTCGGCCGCGCTGCCCGCGAGCTCAGCGGCCAGCTTTGGCAGGTAATCCGGTGGGTCCGAGGCGTTCCGCAGTCGCTGTGCCTGGCCCCCGAAGCTGGTCATGGGCACCGGCGGCACGGCGTGAAGCAGGTGCAGGCGGCCGCACGCGATACCGGCCATGTCAAGCGCCGGGCCCAGCGCCTGCTCCGAGTTGACGGACCCGTCCAGCGGGACCAGGACGTCACGCCAGGTCATCGCGGCCATCGGCAGGGCTGCCCCCACGTCGGCCGGACCCGGTCGGCGTACGTCGGACTTGACGACCAGCAACGGCACCCGGCTCTGACGGAGCAGCCGCTCGGTGGTGGACCCGAAGACCAGCCGCTCCAGCCCCGTGTGACCGTGGGAGGCCATCGCGATCAGGTCCGCCTCGTATTTGTGGCACGCCTCCAGAATCGCCTCCGCGGGACGGCCGCGCCGCACATCGACGCGCGCGTGGGCCCCACAGTCGAGCAGTCGGGCGCGCACCCCGTCGAGGTACTCTCTGGCGGAGACGTGCTCGTCTTGCGAGCGAATCGCACCGAGCAGAATGGGCCGCGCCCCCGAAACGACCAGCAGCGGGTGCAGCTGAGTAAACACGGCCTCTGCGTGCCGCGAGCCGTCCAGTGGGATGAGGATTCGGCGATACATGCTAGACCGGCTTCAACACCAGGACCGGACGGTCGGCGCGTCGCAGCACCTCGTCGGCGACGCTGCCCATCCAGGCCTTGGAGAGCTTACCCCGGCCGTGACTCGCGACCACGATCACGTCCGCGTCGGTTTCCACGGCTCGGCTGCAGATCAGAGGCGCCGCTCGCGCGGCGGGCTCCACGAGCGACGTATTCTTGATTCCGGCGTTGGTCAGCTGCTCGGTCATGCCGGCCAGCTGCTCGCGGATCCACTTCAGGCGGGCGGCTCTGCCTCCGGTCGGCGGCATCAGCGCTGCCTCCTTGCGGACCATGGCCAGGAGCGTGGGCTCAGCCTCGACGTACAGCACCTCCGCGGACAGGCCCAGCGTCCGGGCCAGAGGGATGAACTGGTCCAGCGCGCGGCGGCTGACCTCGTCCAGATTGGTCGCGAATAGCGCGTGCTCCACACTTCGTGGTGGCGTCTTCTCCTTGATCACCAGGACGGGGATCGGGCTCAGCTGGACCAGCGCGCTGGCGGTTGAGCCCAGGAAGAGCGAGCGGTGGCCGCTGTAGCCATGGCTGGCGGTGACGATCATCGCGGCGTTGGCGGTGGCTTCGGCCAGAATGTCGGCGACGATCCGGCCCGGCAACACGTACGCCTGCGTCTCGACGCCGAAGCGCTCGGTGAGGACCGCGGCGGTATCCTCCAGCCGCTGCCGGAACGTCTGGACCACGTTCCATACCCACGCTTCGTGGGCGGCGATCTCTCCGGGATTGAAGTGAATCGTTCGATCCACCACATAGATCAGGCGTAGGGGCAGTCCCAGCCGCTTGGCCATGTAGGCCGCGTGTGGGTACGCCTGCTGTGCGAGGTTGCTGAAGTCCGTCGTCAGCAGAATTGCTTTTCGCACAACCTGTTGCTCGCCGGTGTCGAGGCTGTTTTCGCTCGGGCGCGTCATGTTCAGTCCACCTTTCGTAGGCCGTTGAACCACCCGTGAGTGGTGCAAGACGTGCACCAGCGCCCCTGTGCGCGGCCGCTCGCCCCGGCCCGGAGGATGGCCGGCGGGGTCCCGCATTTGTCCCAGCCGATTGTGTCCCGCATGGGGCGCGTTGCCTCACCGGATGACACCCGAATGAGCGGGTATCGGGGAAACTCGGGGGCGCCTCAACCCCGCAGCCGCAGAACGGGTAATTTGAGCCGCCAGAGCCCCGTCGAGAAGGCTGACGCAGGTCAGCTTGCCCGGAGATGGCGTCTCGCCAACTTACGGCGCCACAGTGCGCGTTGCGCGGGACGCAATTGGTAAACCGGCGGCCCCATTCGGGACAAAGCCGCCCACGGCGACCCGATGGTGAGCACTTCAGGACCCTGGCGGCGAGGTCTAGTCGGCGTACCTGAGGTGGGGGACTTCCCGTTTCCACAGTGTCCGCGCCACCAGGTCCGCGCCGCGGGAGAGGTGGCGTCGAAAGGTGCTGAAGGGGACTCCCAGTTCTTTGGCAACGGCCTGCTGCGTGCCGCGCGGGCTCAACCAGAAGTCTCGGATCGCGCGGTAATAGCGGACGGTTCTGGGGTCGTTCTGCAGCGCCATGGCCGAGTCGCCGATGGCGGTTCGCAGCGCGTCCTCTCGGTCGGCGTGCGTGCGGCGCTCGACCTCCAGGGTCACCCTGCACTCCATCAGCGGGCTCGTGCGTAGCTCGTCGGGGTCGTTGAAGTGCTTGAGCGCGACCCGCACCGCGGCCTTGAAGTCGTCTTCGGTTATTACACGGGCCCGCAGCTCGTGTGGTGCGCTGCTGAGAGGGCGGGTCGGCGCGGCCAGCGTGGACTCCCAGCTCGAGGCCACCCAGCGCCGCCAATCGATGCCGAAAACGGCGCACTGATGCTCCCCCACGGACGCCTCGATCGCAGGGTCGGCGCTGCCGAAGAACCTGAGCGGAGCCGCCCACGCTTCGGCATCGCGGGCCGCGACCAGCAGCGCAGCGCATCCCGGCGATCGAAGCACGGCGCGCGAAGTCTCGCGCAGAATCGCCGTCTGACCAGCCGACACGCTCTGATATGTGTCAACCGCCATCCACGCTCTCAGCAGCAAGGCCTGCTCGCCGGAGCGTAGCGGTTTGTCGTTGAAGAAGTCGCGGGCAGCCGTCACCACCGGGTCGTCGGGCCAGTCGCTCGGAACCTCTTCGCCGACGGCCATCATCATCATCCAAGCCGTAGGACGGGTGCCGCGCCGGATGACCTCAAAGGCTGTCGGCATGACGTCCGCCCAACGTCGGATCAGGTCCGCCGATGCCTCGCCCTCGTGGGCACGGGCGGACTGCACGATCACGTCGAAGTCCTCTGGTACGACAGCGTTGAAGCGGCCGTGGGCCAGATGCTCCCAGTCCAGATAGGGCGCCACGGAGGGCTCGTTCTGCAGCAGACGAAGCAGTCCCGCGGTGACGTGGCTCTGGGCCGCGCCCACCGAGATGCTCATGTGGCGGGCTCGAAAACGAAACGCGCGCCGCACCAGCTCCTGATGGCGATCGCGGTCTCGCCAGGCGACCTCCAGGGCGATGGCGTTCCTCACCGCCCCGATGCAGTCGATACCGGACGGAATGGGCCGCACAAAGGCCAGGTTGGCGAGTCTCTGATAGACCACGTCGCTGTTGGTGACGTCCAGCAGCTCGCTGAGCAGGGCCGGCGTCAGCCCCCCCGCCACCGCCAGCGCCTCGACGGCCGGCACGAGGTCTTCCGCCACTTCTTCCAGCGCTTCGGCGGTGAGTGCGCGCTGGAACTCCAGGTGGTCCGTCGGGTCGAAGCGTTTGCCGCCGTGACTGCGTAGCAGCGACGCGATTCGGGCAAGCGCGGCGGGGTGTCCGCCCGCAAAAGCCACGATCGCCGCGTGCGCCGACTCGGGCACCCGGAGGTTTCTTAGCACCTTCTGCGACTCGGCCCGTGTGAGCGGGTCCAGCGGCATAGGGCGGACGAGCGGCAGCCACCAGGCGGCGCTGTCGAACTGTTTGGTGTAGCGGTGCAAGCTGGCGGTGATCAGCAGGATGCAGGCGGGCAGGCGAGGGATCCAGTCGTCCTCCAGCCAGTTTTGTAAGGGCTGCAGCCGGTCGTAGTCGTCCAGCAATACAACCGTTCGCTTGGTCGTTCGGAGCAGCGCTCTGAGCTCATCGCGCAACGCGGGCGTCGCCGGGTCGTGGGATGCGGCCGTGATCAGGTGAAAGGGGATCGCGTGCGCGCGCGCCAGCTCCCTGCAGTGGGTGAGTAGTGTTGTCTTTCCGATGCCGCGCGGGCCGCTGATGAACAGGATTTGGTGCGGCCAGCGATCGGCCTCGAACGTGCTCTCGATGACGGCCAGCTCGTCGTGGCGACCGACAAAGAGCGCCTCCGCGCGCACTCTCGCGAGCTCCCCCAGAGGCAGAACAGACCGTTCGTGAGGCACCATCATGATATTCGCACCCCAACAGAATGTTAGTGTCCCGTCAAGTGGTGTGTTGAAGATCGCCTCGGTCCTGTACCTCCTC
>CAZJHX010000201.1:0-16832 GCA_964545715.1 uncultured Myxococcales bacterium | reverse complement strand
CCCCCCCCCCCCCCCCCCCCCCCCCCCCGCCCCCCCCCCCCCCCCCGCGCGCCCCGTCTTCAGAAGGGCCCGGGTCGGTGGTGATATCGCCCAACAGGCCCAAAAAGTTTGCGGCGTGGTAGGCCGCGCAGAGACCCTTGTCGCTCAAGAAAGCGCCGGCTGAGCCGCAGCCGTAGGCCGGGTCGGCGGCACCGATGGAGACAGCGTGGGTCATGCCGCCCACACGATAGCTCTCGATGACTGTGACGCCGTTCTTTTTGAAGCGCGTGACCTCGTGGCCGTTGACGGCGCCGATCTCGTCTGGGACCTGGTCGAGGCCATGCACGTCGGTCCACTGATCGACGAGCTCCTGCTGATTGTCGGAGTGGACGGTGAAGTCGCTGGTGCCGTGGAAGATGGCCACTCTCGGATACTCGCCGTCGTAGGACGGGTGGGCGGCGCGCACCAGGTCGCCCCAGGCTGCGGGGTCCTTCTTCTGGTTGGGATGAGAGTTCAGGGACATGCAGTCATAGGCCCCCTGCACCGTCGTTGCGCAGCGATATGGAACGCCGGAGAACACGGCGCCGCCCGCGAAGATGTCGGGCCAGGTGGCCATCATCACGACCGCGAAGGCGCCTCCCGACGAGAAGCCGGCGGCGAAGACCTTGTCGTCGTCGATGTCGTGCTCGGACTTCATATGGTCGACCATCTGCATGATGGACTCGTTTTCGCCCTCTCCGCGCACGAGGTTGGCCTCGTCGCCGTACTCGCCGGCCCAGTTGAAGCAGCTGACCGGGTTGTTGCCCGACGTCTGCTGCGGATAGACGACATAGAAGCCGTATTCGTCCGCCAGCTCGTTGAAGCCGGTGCCCTGGAAGCCGGCGGCGGTCTGTGAGCAGCCGTGCATCAAGACCAGGAGCGGGGCCGGGCCGTCAGGTAGCGACGCCGGCACATATTTGAACATTTGCAGGCCACCCGGGTTCGAGCCGAACTGCGCGACAGGCTGCAGATTGGCGGCCTGGGCAGGCACGGTGAGGGTCAACACAAGACTCAGCAGCAGCGTTTTCACAGCATCCTCCAACAGCAACATCTAGAAAATGGTCCGAACAGTGGTGAAGTAGGTGCGCAGGCCGTCCTTTTCGGGGCAGCCGCGCGTGTCGGGCTCTTCGCAGTTGACCAGCACGCTCGCGCGCGCGCCTACCGCGGTAGTGTCGGTCAGCCACCAGGTCGTGCCCACGTTGATGTAGTGGCTGGTGGTCCGCGTCCCAAAGCCCTGCTGGTCGCGCACCAGGGCGTACTGGACGCCGACGCCGTTCTTGTCCAGGTAGTCGAAGTCGACTCCCGTTGTGACCGACAGGCCGTTGAAGACCTCGCCCGACAAACGGCTGCCGTCGTCTTTGTCGACCACCTCGTTTTGTACGAAGGCGAAGTTGCCGAACAGGCGCAGTGCACCGTCGAGCAGCTTGGCTTTGGCGCCCACACGCATATTGAGCCCATCGATCGGCTGGTCCTCACTGCTGGACCGATTGGTGTCGACCCGAAAGATCTGCACCGCCGCCTGGGCCTCTACATACTTGTGCTCGTACGTGATCGACGGCGTCATAATCACGATGTCGTACTCGTCGGCGGGAAACTTCGACGCGTCGCGCCCCACCTGCTGGTGCGCGGCAAAATAGAACCGCGAAAACGGCGGGTAGGTGCCGCCCACGACCAGGCTGGCCGTCGTGCTGGTCGGGTTGGCCCAGTTGACGGTGAAGCCCACTGTCAAACCGTCGATCAGCTCGTAGCGCGCCAAGACGCCCAGGCCGCGATTGAAGCCGCCGGCCAGCAGCGGATTGCGCGTGAAGGTATCGGTCAGCAGCTGGTCGAGGACATGCATCGAGAAGTAGTCCAGGCTGGACGGGTCGGTCATACGCCCCACGTCCATGTAGAAGCCGCCGTAATCCAGCCGAATCAGCTGATTGCGCACCTGCAGCGCAGCCTGCCCCTCCCACATGCTGGTGCCGTGCGGCCCCGCGTTGACCTCAAACTCGCTCTCGACATACACATGCCGCCCCAGATACGCCCGTATCCCCAGACGGCTGAGTGCCACCGTGTAGCCGCGGTCCTCCCGGTCATCCCCGGGCCGCGCCTGAATGGTCTCGAAACCCATGCCGCCCACAATCGAGATGAACGGCTCCAGCGTCACGTCTTTCGCGCCAGCGGAGGACGTCGCCAACACCACAAGGGCCAGCGTCAAACCCAGATTCGTCTTCATGGTCATCCCCTTATTGCCCCGTCAGCGCGGTGACGACGATCGAGACCGCGGCCGCGCTACGAGCCGCCCCGTAGTGGTTTTTCAGCAGCCCGTTGAAGAAGTAGCCGCTCTCATCGACATCACTCAGCGCGATCAGGTGGTTGTCGGCGTTGTCCAGCCGGCTGGACGCCTCCGACACAAACTCGTCCTGATACGACCCGTCGGCGATGTCGCTCATCACCACGGTGGTGTAAGTCACGACGTTGCCCGCGCACGCATCGACCGCGCCGTAGACCGTGCCGCCGTCAAAGCACGGGGTCTCATCGGCCCCGCCCACCCCGTTCAACGGGATCAAAAAGTCCGTCGGCGCATAGCTGTCCCGGCTGCCCAGCTCACACGCGATCTGCCCACGCATCGTCGGGTTGCGTCCGCACAGCCGCGCGTACGTCGACACCCCGTGATGAGCGCCCGCCAGCAGCACGACGTCCTCCACCCGCTCGAACACCGCGACCTCACCGCGCCCATGGATGCGTCGCAGCGCATCGCGGATCACCGTCGACCCCAGCGAGAAGCCCACCAGGCTGATCCGACGGTCCGGCCACGCCGCCAGCGTCGCCTCCACGAAGTGCTCCACCAGCGGCACCGCCCACCCATGATCGATATTGCGAGCGGCGTTCTCAGTATCGTTATTGCCCTGCGGGTCGTCGTTCAGGTCGATGCGCAGATCGATCGCGTACGTCCGCATGCCGGCCGCCGTCAGCTGCTCCGCGATCATCGGTGCCCCGCTCTCCGCGGGAAAGCGCTCCCAGGAATCCGGGGTGTCCGAGTTGCCGTGCACCAACAACACGATCGGCCGCTCTGTGTCCTCCGCAACGCCGGCTAGCGGATAGGCCTTGGCGGCGCACTGATAACCCGGGATGACGGCCGGCACGTACGTCAGCCCGGCCGTGGAGCACCCGGCATGCAGCGCCAGATTGTCCCGATACGAGATGGTATCGACCATCGCCAGGCCACCATCGCCACCCACAGCGGGCTGGACCGCCCCCACCGTACCCGGCGGCGGCGACATGGTTTCAAAACAGCCACTCATCATCAGCACAGCAGTGGCGAGCACAGCACAGCAACGGGTCATTCATCCCCTCCAGTCAGCAATGAGCGCACCTGGAGCCGGTCAACTTTGCCGGCCGCGGTGCGAGGAAGCGCTTCAAACGCGGTCCAGAACTGCGGCACCTTGTAGCGAGCCAGACGCTCACCCAGGTACGCGCTGAGGTCCACCGCCGCACCGCGCCAGACTACGGCGGCGGCGCCGACCTCACCCCAGCGGGCGTGGGGCACACCCAAAACGGCGGCCTCGACCACCGCGGGATGGCGATGCAGGACATCCTCGATCTCGGCCGGGTACACGTTTTCGCCGCCCGAGATGAACATGTCTTTCTTTCGCCCCACGATCGTGTAGGCGCCATCAGCGTCACACCGGGCCATGTCGCCCGTATGCAGCCAGCCCTCGGCATCAACCGCGGCCGCGGTGGCGTCAGGCGCATTGAAGTACCCGGCCATCAGGTGCGGTCCGCGCAGCAGCAGCTCACCGTCCGCCAGCCGCGCCTCGATGTTGAACAGCGGATATCCCACCGCCCCGCGCTTGTGCTTGGCCTCATCCGCGGCCATCCAGAAGTTGTTGGGACCGGCCTCGGTCAGGCCATAACCCAACCGCAACGCCACGCCCTTGTCGCCAAAGCGGTCATAGAGCACGCCCGGGGCGGGTGCGCCGCCGGTGATCGCCAACCGGATCCCGCTCAGGTCGGCGCTGCCCCAAAACGGGTGCTCGGTCAGCATCAGGAGCATGGTCGGCACGCCAAACAGCACGGTCGGCAGGCCCTCTTCGATCAGGCCCAGCACGGTCCCCGGATCGTATTGCGAGCACACGATCGACGTCCCACCCGCCACGATCAGCGGTGTCGTCAGCACGTTGAGCCCACCCGTGTGGAAGAGCGGCGCGTCCAGGATTGCCACGTCATCCTGCGACAGCCCCCAGCCCGCGATCGTGCTCAGCGCATTGGCCGTCAAGGACCGGCGCGTCAGCACAGCCGCTTTTGCGCGCCCCGTGCTGCCGCCCGTGAAACACAGCACCCATGGGTCGTCCTCACCCGCACCTTCACCCGACGGCGACGTTGTGGGCAGCGCATCCAGGCCGGACAGCGCGCTCTCCAGGGACACCGCTCGGACACCCAGGGCGCTGGCCTGCTCTGCAAACTCCGCCTCGTACAGCACAAGCGTCGGCTGGCACGCCGCCACCTGGGCGGCCAGCTCGGGGCCGGCCAGGCGCCAGTTCAAACCCGCAAACACCGCGCGGACGCGGGCGCACGCAAAAAGCAGCTCCAGCACTTCGATGCGATTTCGGCTGATGACACCGACACGCTCGCCGGACGAGATGCCCAGCTCAAGCAGACGATGGGCTGCCTGGTTGGCGCCGGCGTCAAACCGCTGATAGCTCACGCGGCGCCGGGTCTGCGCATCGATCAAGGCGACGCGCTGTGGGCTGAGGGTGGCGCGTGTCGCCAGCCAGTCCGCCACTTAGATGCCCTCCGCCGCCAGCGCGCTCTCCTCTGGGATATCGAACGGCTTGAGCATCAGCAGCCCCAGCAGCACCAGGAATGTCCCGCTAGCCAGCCCAATCGCCGCACCCAACGAGATGCCCGCCGCCGATGCGAGCGCCGGCACGCCCGGTGGCACAAACGCCGCCAAGAACGCCCCCGCGTGATAAACGAAGCCGACACAGCGCCCCCGAATCGCGGCCGGGAAGAGGCTGGTCAGCAGCAGCGGCACGACGCCGGTAAACCCAACACCGACCAGCCCGCCCAGGAAGGCGCCGGCCGTCAGCCCGCCGTCGACGCCGCCGACGTACAGCGGCAGCAGCGGAACCATCAAGAACGCCGGCGCCGTCACAGCCCAGCGCACGCCGTATTTCTTGGCGACCCAGCCGATCACGATGGCGCCACACAACATGCCGATGTTGAAGATCGCAGACAGGTTGCCGATGCCCACGGCCGCCATATCGTGCTCGCGGTGCAGCATCATCGCGTACGGAGAGACCATCGAGTAGTACACGCCGAAGCCCAGGCCCATCGCCAGCGTGCCCCACATCAGGCTGCGCACGATCTCCGGGGTCAACAGCTCACGAAACGACTTCTTCGCCGCTTTGGCCCGGTTCTCTTTCCACTCATCGCTCTCGGTGACCCAGAATCGGATCGGGAAGACGATCAGCGCCGGCAGCGCGGCGATCAGGAACAGCGGCCGCCAGCCCCAGGCGGAGATGACAATGCCTGACACCAGACTGGCCAGCAGAAAGCCGATGGCCCAGCTGCCCTGCAGAATCCCCGAGGCGATTCCACGGCTGCGCTCCGGCCAGTTCTCCATGGCCAGCGTCGTCCCGGCGGTCCACTCGGCGCCCATACCGAGCCCAAAGACAGCCCGCAGCACCAGGATCCACGTGAAAGACGGCGCAAAGTAGATGGCGCCGTCGCACAGCGCAAACCACACAATGGAGATCATCAGGGGCAGCTTGCGTCCCCACCGATCGGCCGCCGCGCCTGCGACCATGCCGCCCAGCAGACGCACCAGCAGGGTCAAGGTCAGCGACCCCATCACCGCCGTGATGCTGACGCCGAACTCGGCAGCGATGTACGGCGCGGCCAAGAAGAAGATCGTGAAGTCGAAGGCGTCCAGCACCCAACCGGACCAGGCCGCGATAAAGGCGCTCCACTGAGCCCGAGTCGGCTCCCGCCACCAGCTGATCTCTGTGTTTTCCGCTTGCATCATCAACCTCCACAAAAAAACCGATCGTTTAGCTAGCGAGAGCATATACCGATCACACCAGCGGTCGTCAAACACTAAACAAACGATCGTTTAGTAAATCTAATCCTTGACAGGATCCCCGGCGGGGAGCCACATTGCGGGGGTGCCACGCCTGAAATCAGACACCCTCGAGCAGGTGCGCGAGCGCATCGAAGCCGCCGCGCTGGAAGAGTTCATCCGCAATGGATACTCGGCCACCAGCACCCGCAAGATCGCGCGTGCCGCCGGACTGACCGCAGGCGCGCTCTACAGTCATTACGCGAGCAAAGAGGCGCTGTTTGCGTCCGTCGTCAAGAGCTACCAGCGCCGCCTTGTCGGCGACCATGCCTCCACGCTGCTACGTAAAGCGCTGACAAAGACCGACTTTCCGTACGACATCGAGCGGCTGGCGCGTGCCATTCGTGATCTGGTGCGCACAAACCGGGCCTACTGGCTGCTCTGGTACATCGACATCGTCGAGTTTGACGGCAAGCACTTCCAGTCCCAGGTCGCGCCCAAGGCGCTGATCGGTCAGCCCGAGCTGCAGACGCGCTTTGACTGGTTACGCGAAGAGAGGCTGCTGCGAGTGGACCCGGAGCTGGCCTTCGTGATGGTCTACATGCACCTGTTCAACTACTACTGCGTGGAGACGCTCTTCGGCGGCAAGAACCACTACGGGGTGCCCGAAAAGACCGCGATTACCGCGCTCTCTGACGTCTTTATGAACGGGATGCTGCGGCGGCCCGCGGACGATCCCTAATCGAAGCGCAGGCTGCCGAGCACGCGGCCCAGCTCGACCTCGTCTCCAGGCTGGTAGTTGCCGTGCTGATAGAGCAGCTTGCCGCTCTCGGCAAAGACCAGCGTAAGCGGAATGCCCTTGCTCTTGCCGGTGGCGTATTTGCCGAGCACGGACGAGTCGGGGTCCAGCGCGACCGGATAATGCAGCCCCAGCTTTCGAACGTCCGTGCGCAGCTTGTCCCGAGCCTCCGGCTTGTCGATGCTCACACCCAGAAACACGACGCCCTTGGGGCTGTATTTGCGGTACAGCGCCTGAATGTGGGGCGCCTCCTGTAGGCACGGCTTGCACCAAGTGGCGAAAAACACGAGGACCAGCGGGCGGTTGCCGATCACGGCGCCAACGTCGAGCTCCCCACCGGCCAACAGCGGCGCCTTGAACGGCACGGCTTGTTCAACCGATGAACTGGCGCCGGTCGTCGCCCTCTTACCCCAAACCAGCTTGTAGTTCTGCCCGCGCTTTTTGGCGTGGCCCAGCACCTTCTCGCTGATCGAGGCCTGCACCAGCGTCTTGTCGGGCTTTGCGCGCACGGTAAACAGCACGCGCGACTTCTCAAAGTCGACCTTGGCTACTTCTGGCAGCTCTTCCAGAGCCGCTCGGACCCCGCGGGGTCACCCACCTCACAAGCCGCCGCCGACACGCTTCATGCCATCCACGCGAAAGGACAGCGGTTCACCGGGCGAAAGCGTCGGCCCGGACGCCGCACTGCTCGCGGCAAACAAGAGGGCACCTACAAAAGTCAGTTGTCTAGCGATCATCGCCACGCACTGTACAGGTCGACGCGCCTTCCGTGCAGCCGAAAAGCGACGATTGTTCCGGAAACCAGCGTCAGCGCCGCCGTAAAGAAGACGGCCGGGCGAAGACCTGTCCAATCGGCGAGAACACCGGCGACGAGCGCCCCTGCTGCGTAGCCGAGGTCGCGCCACAGGCGATACGCTCCGACCACGGACGCCCGGCGCGCGGGATCAGCGGCGTCACCGATAGCCGCTAACAGCGTCGGGTAGACCATCGCCGTTCCTGCGCCGATCGTCGCGGAGCCCGTAAAAAAGCCCCAGAAATCGGCCGAGGTCGCCACGACAGCGAGCCCCGCGGCCTGCGTCCACATACCGGCGACGATGAATCCCTTGCGCCCGAACCGGTCCGACAGGGCGCCCGTGAACAGCTGGCCGACGCCCCAAACCGCCGGCAGCACCGCGACGAGGACGGCGATGTCGCCAAGCGCAAGTCCCGCGCCGGCAAAGACCAACGGGAACAACCCCCAGGCCACACCGTCGTTGAGGTTGTTGACCAACCCCGCCTGGTTCACCGCAAAGAAGCTCGGTTGCGGGCCCGGCCTTGCGGGCTCGAGAGCCGGCAGGTGCCGGGTCTCGCGCACGGCAAAGATCGACAGAACCAGCCCGGCGGCGACAAACACGACGCCGAGCAGGAACGGATAGGGCCGCAATCCGCTGGACGCGGCGATCCAACCTGTCGCGAGCGCCGACAGCGCCACCGCGACATACCCCGCGAACTCGTTGATGCCCATCGCCAGGCCTCGGTTTCGAGGGCCCGCCAGGTCGATCTTCATGATCACGGTGACCGACCAGGTCAGCCCCTGGCTGGCGCCCAGCAGCACATTGGCGAAGAGGATCCAGCCCCAGGACGGCGCCCACATCAACACGAACGGGACCGGGGCCGCCATCCACCACCCCGCGATCAGCACCGTCCGACGACCGACGACGTCGCTGAGACGACCCGCGGCATAGTTGCCCGCGGCCTTCACGACGCCGAATACGGCGATGAAGGACAGGATCGCCGTGTGGGCGACAAGCTGAAACTCCTGCTCGGCCAGCGCAGGCAGGATGCTGCGCTCCATGCCGATCATGGCGCCGACAAAGGCGTTGACCAGAACCAGCAACGAGAACTGGGCCCAGTTGGCGCGCAGCCCCAGCGACGGTGGCCGCACGGCTGTGAGCGCCGAGCTCATACGGGGACAGCAGTAGGGGGCCGCGACGGGGGCAGCAGCCGCGCCTCGACGGCCGAGCCCACCCGGCGATACAGGGCGGCTCCCGCCAATATGCCGATCAGCGTGAAGACGGCCATAAGCTGCCCCTCGCCAAGCTGCGCGAGCGCCGTCCCCGGACACGTCCCGGTCAGCGCCCAGCCCGCGCCGAAGAGCACACCGCCGATCGCGTTGCCCGGCTTGCGAGGCTTGGGGCGGATCGTGATAGGCGCATTCGGACCGGCGATCCCACGACGCCGAAGCAGCGCCAGCGCCGGAGCGGCGACAAGAATCGCGATACCGATGACACCCGCAAGATGCAGGTCCGTCAGCAGAAACATCTGGGCGATTGCGTCGTAGTCGGTGGCCCCGACGCGCGAGAGGATGAAGCCGAAGAGGGCGCCGAAGAGGGTCAGGCGAAGCATGAGTCAGCCTCCAAACAGGGTGAACAGAGCGTTGGTCACCACAAAGCCGGACACCATGAATGCCCCGGTGGCGATGAGAGACGAGGGCGCGAGTTGGGCCATGCCGACGATGCCATGGCCGGACGTGCAGCCGCCCGCCAGCCGAGTGCCGAAGCCGATGAGGACTCCGCCCGCGGTGAACAGCGCCGCTTTCGCGGGCAGCGATGCCGTAATCGCGACATCGAACAGGCCCATGCCGGAGGTCGGGCTCCAGCCGCCGGACAGCAGCGCCGCGATCAGGCCGCCTGCGACGATGCCCGCCAGAAACGGAATACGCCACGTACGCTGCAGGCCGCACGCGTCCTGAAAGCCGGTCGATACGCCCAGGACGCGACCGCCGGCCAGCAAAAAGAAGAGCACAAACCCGGCGATGGCCGCGCCGCCGGCCCAAAAGGGCCATCGGTCGACGAAGACCGCTTCGACAGCCACCGGCGGGAGCTCCTTGGCGACCATGAACCCGGCCATCAGCAGCACGAAGGTGGCAAAGGCCTTGCGCAGCCGCTCTGGTGCGACGACCTGCGCCAGCCGCGTGCCGACCAGGGACCCGAGCACGGCGACGCCGACGACCATGGCTGCCAGGTGCAAGTCGATGGAGACGTGCGCCAGGTGCCCGGCGAGCCCCGCGAACGATTTGAGCGCGATGACGAGCAGAGACGTGCCGACGGCGCGACGCATATCCATGCCGCCCAGCAGCACCAGCGCCGGAACCACCAGAAACCCGCCGCCCGCGCCGACGAGGCCGGTCACGACTCCAACGACCAGCCCTTCGATGACTACCGGGCCGAAGCGGAGCGTCGCAGGTCGCACCGTGGGGGCGCGGCGTATGAGCATGGCGACACCGGTGACGACCATGAGGCCGGCGAAGAGGAGCAGCAACGACGTACCGGACACATAAGCAGCAGCGCGCCCCCCGACGTAGGCGCCGATCATGACGACGGCGCTGAACAGCAGCCCGGTGCGCCAGCAGAGGTTGCCGGCGCGCGCATGCTGGGCGGCGCCGGCCAGGCTGGTCACGGCGACGACGAGCAGGGACGTCGCGATGGCGGCTTTGGCCTCCAGGCCGAGCGCGTAGATGAGAATGGGGACGGTCAGTATGGAGCCGCCGCCTCCGAGGAGGCCCAGGACAACGCCCATGAGCGCCGCCAGAATCAGACCCAGGACGAGCATGACGCGGCCTCCTTGTGCCGGACGTGGCACGCGTCGCCGCCCCGAGCGTGCCAGGCCAACATGCCGCCCGTCAGATTGCGGACGTCGCTAAACCCGTTGGCTGTCAGCAGGCCACATGCGCGGCCGGCCCGGGCGCCCGATCGACAGACCACCAGGATGGGCTCAGACGGGTCCCACCCGCACATCGCCTCGGGCACACTGGCCAGAGGCACGAGCTGCGCGCCGGGAAGATGCCCCAGGTCGCCGTAGAACTCACGGGGTTCTCTTACATCGATGACTCGCATGATCAGCCTCCGGCGCCGCAGGCCAGGTTGGCGGGGACCGCGACGTCCATGTGGCGAGGACGCGCCAGCTCCAACCCGTTCATGATGGCGACGAACTGCTCTTGTGTGATCCGGCTGTTCAGCCGTGGGTTGTGCGCCTTCTCCTCGCGCACCGTCGTGACCGTGTTGCCGCGATAGTCGTGGCCCGGATAGACCAACGTCTCGTCGGGCAGGCTGTAGATCTGATCCCAGACCGAGCGATACAGCGCGTGAGCGTCGCCTGCTTGAAAGTCCGTGCGACCGCAGCCGCGAACAAAGAGCGCATCGCCGGTAAACGCAAGGGTCTGGTCGCCGTGATGCAACACGAAGGTAAGCGACTCCGCGGTGTGCCCCGGTGTGGCGCGCACCTTCAACACGTGGGCGCCGAAGGCCAGCTGGTCACCGTCGTCCACGTGGACGTCCGCGCAGTGAACGCCGGCGAGCCTGGACACCACGGTCTTCGCGCCCAGGCGATCCCTGAGCGACCCGCCCCCTGTGACGTGATCGGCGTGCACGTGCGTCTCCAGCACATACTTGAGCGAGATGCCGAGATCGGCGACGAGCGCGGCGTCACGGCCCACCTGGGCGGCCACCGGGTCGATGATGATGCCGTCGCGCGTGACCTCGTCGGCCAGCAGGTACGTGTAGGTTGATGTGTCGGAATCGAAGAGCTGTCTGAAGATCATTGTCTACCTCCGCCCCGGGTATGAGCACCAGGCGTGCCAACCCGATAACCCACTGTAATCACACACCTCCAACACCCGAGATGTTTCATATGAAACATCAAAGATTGAAATACATGTTTCATCATGAAACACTCTGAAACATGACAACGCTCGCTGGCTGGTTGGCGACGGTTGGGCCTCAGGACGCGTTCGCCGCGCTGTCCGAGCTCATGCCGGATGCCGCCGTTTTTGCGGTGGACCGAGAGCGCAATATCGTAATGTGGAGTCGAGGCGCGGAACAGCTACTGGGGTACAGCGCGGCGGACGTGCTCGGCGAGTACTGCCTGAAGGCCAATCGCTGCCAGCAATGCATGGTCGGGTGCGGTATCGCGGAGTACAAGGCGATTCGCGCCGTGCCGCTGACGCTGTACAAGGCCGACGGAGCCGCCGTGCGTCTCCGAAAAACCGCGCGCGCATTCTTTGACGCCGACGGCGAGTTTGCCGGCGGTATCGAAGTGCTGGTGCCGGCCCCGGCGCGCGACGACATTCGAGCGCCGGACGTCTTGCCGACCGGCGCCACGATCTTTCACGATCTGGCCAGCGTCGATCCAGCCATGCACCGGGTCTTTCAGACCTGTCGCAACGTCGCAGAGACCGATGTGACCGCGCTCATTCGCGGGGAGAGCGGGACCGGCAAAGAGCTGATCGCGCGGGCGCTTCACGCGGAGAGCAGCCGCCGGGACAGGCCATTCGTTGCCGTCAACTGTGCGGCGCTGACGCCGACGCTGATGGAGAGCGAGCTGTTCGGACACGTCAAGGGCGCCTTTACCGGGGCCGTGCGCGATCGCGACGGTATCTTTCGGCAAGCCGACACCGGGACGCTGTTTCTGGACGAGGTCGCGGAGCTGCCGCTGGAGTTTCAGGCCAAGCTACTGCGCGTCCTGGAAGAGCGGGTCGTGGTTCCGGTCGGGGGAGCGGCGCCCGTGTCGATCAACGTTCGGATCATCGCCGCGACCCACCGGTCCTTGCGTGCCGAGGTGCGCGCCGGTCGCTTTCGCGAGGACTTGATGTATCGGCTGCGCGTTGTCCCCATCTTCCTCCCGGCGCTGCGGGAGCGCCGCCGAGACGTCGAGGTGTTGTTGTGGCGATTCATCGGCGCGCGCAACACCTCGGGACCACGGGTGGTGGATACAGTCACGCCCGACGCCATGCGCACCCTGCTGGACTACGACTGGCCGGGCAACGTGCGCGAGCTGAAGAACGTGGTCGAGTATGCGTTTGCGGTCGGTCGCGGACCGGAGATCAGCCTGAGCGACCTGCCGACCGACTTTCGGGAGCCGGAGGCACCGACACCGACGCGGCCAACGGCACGACACGGCGACGAGGCCACCCGAATTCGCGCTGCACTGGCTGCTACGCACGGACACATCGGACGGGCGGCCGAGCGCCTGGGGATGAGCCGGACCACGCTGTGGCGCAAGCGAAAGAAGTACGGGCTGTAAGCCGAGCTCCGCTGGCGATTCCGAGCCGTTGGGCGCATGATTCAGCGCTATGGACCGTATACCGCTGACTGCGCTGTTGTTGCTTGTGATGGTGGGGTGCTCCGACTCGTCGACGCCAGCCGACTCAGCCCCCGCTGACGACGCGCCGGACACCCCGGGTGCCGAGGACGCCGCGCCTGAGTCCGACGTGACGCCGCCGCCAAAAACGCTGCCTGACATCTTTCCCTTCGGCATGCCGTCGACGACGCTGCTGGGAGAGACGCAGGGTCTGAGCCCGATGCGCACGATCATCCACGCGCACACGATCTACTCACACGACGCGTGCGACGGCGAGCCCGTGCTGAAGGACGGTACGGCCAACGAAGAGTGCCTCGAGTCGTTTCGCGCGGCGCTGTGCACGGACCACATCGACCTGGTCATGCTGACCGAACACACGTCGCGCATGGCGGACGAGACCGACTTTCAGCAGCTGTTTCTGCACCGCGGCGACGACGAGTGGGTCGAAGAGGGCGGGATCAAAGTCGCCAACACGGTCGTCTGCGAGGACGGCCACCGGGCGCTGATCATGCCCGGCTTGGAGGGAAACCAGGACGGCGTGTCGCCGCTGGGCATGACGTCACACCCGTCAGCGGGCACGCCCGAGGAGGTCGAGGCAGCGTACAAGGACGCCTCGCCCGAGGGCATCGCCAACATGCGGGCGCACGGCGGCATCCCGGTGGCCATCCACATCGAGGGCGCGCCCGAGGGGTGGCTGAAGACGGCGGACATCGACGCCATCGAGGTGGGCAACCTGCACGTGCTGGTCGCGCCCGACCTGCGCAAGCTGATCGGGCTGAATCCGGACACCCCCATCCTGGCGTTTACCGATTATCTCTTCGACGGCGAGAACCAGCCGCCGCCGGACCTGGTCTTCTTGGAGTTTCACGAGCGCCTGGACTCGTATCTGTGGTGGTGGGACGCCGTCTTGATGGAGAAGATGATCACCGGCTTCGCGGGCAACGACGTGCACCAGAACGTGCTGCCCACCCCGCTGAGTGACGGCGACCGGCCCGACTCTTATCGCCGCATGATGAAGTGGTACGTCAACCACCTGATGGTGCCCGACCGCACGCCGGCAAACGCCAAGGCAGCGCTGCAGGCAGGGCGCCTGTACATGGTCTTTGAGGTGCTGGGCAGCCCGATCGGCTTCGACTACCGCGCCGAGGCCGGCGACAAGACCTGGCTCATGGGCGACACGGTGCCCACGGACGCGCGCACCGGAGGCGGCCTCACGTTGAAAGCGCCTGCCGCGGCCGCGCTGATCGCCGATGTCTCCCTGCAACCGACGGCATCGACCCGCGTCTATCGCGTGACGGCGGACGAGTCGGAGGTGGTGATGGAGACCCAGGATCCGCTGGAGTATCCGGTCGACAAGCCCGGTCGCTACCGCATCGAGGTGCACGTCAACACCACGCATCTGATGCCGTATGTGGAGGGTCACGAGCAGCTGCACAAGGAGTTCCCCTGGATTTACAGTAATCCGATCGAGGTCCAGTAAGCCCCATGCATAGATTCGTAGTCTTGGCGTTCTTGCTGGCGCAGTGCGCGACTGTGGAGCAGGTGAAGGCGCCCGAGGATGTGCCGGCGCCGCCCCAAGACGTGGCGCCGCCCCAAGACGTGACGCCGCCCGAAGACGTGGTCGATGTTCCGGCGCCGCCGCCTCAAGACGTGCCGGACGTTGCGCCGCCTCCCGAGGACGTGCCGGACGCTGCGCCGCCGCCCGAGGACACGGGACCACCCCCAAAAGTGTGCGAGGCCGAGCTGGTCGACGGTCGCCTGATCCACGGCGCTGCGTCCCCTTTGGTCAAAGTCGATCCCGGCTGCGGAAAGCTGAGCTACGGCACGTACGCCGCCCAGGGGCAAAGCAACGCAGTGCACGTACTGCCGGACTTCTCATGGGCCGGCTACATGCGCGGCGGCGTGGCCATCCCGGACGCAGACGTCAAGCAGACCCTGTCTCCAAAAGCGGGCGACAACCACGCCCAGATCCAGGCGGCCGTCGACGCGGTCGGTGCACTGGAGCCCAACGCAGCCGGACTTCGCGGCGCCGTGCTGCTCGCCAAGGGCACGTACGAGGTCAGCGATACGATCATCATCTCCAAGAGCGGCGTCGTGCTGCGCGGTGCAGGCCAGGGTTCCGGCGGGACGGTCCTCGTCGCCACGAAGAAGGCCCAGCACGACCTGATCCGGCTCGCCGGCAAGGGCAAGGATCTTGGCGAGGTGGCCGGGTCACGTGTCCCGATAACCAGCGCCTACGTGCCGGTCGGCGCCAACACATTTGAGGTCGAATCGGCGGCCGGCTTCAAGGTCGGCGACACCGTCGGCGTAGCGCGCACGCCCAACCAGGCCTGGATCGACGACTTGAAGATGGCGCAGTGGGGGTGGAAGGCCGCGTCCTACGAGATCGAGCATGAGCGCGTCATCACGGCGATCTCGGACAATGCCATCACAGTCGACATCCCCATTGTGGACACCATCGAGTCGAAGTACGGCGGAGGCGCGATCTTCCTGGCGGACGTCAGCGGACGCATCCAGCAGTGCGGCGTGGAAGATCTGCGGTTGGAGTCGCAGTACGCCGGGGACGAGGACGAAGAGCACGGCTGGAACGCCGTCAAATTCACCCGCGCCGCCAACAGCTGGGTGCAGCGCGTCACGGCCGTGCATTTCGCCTTCGCCGCAGTCACGCTGCACGACGAGTCCAGCTTCAACACCATCGCCGAGGTGGCGCAGCTGGACCCCAAGTCCAAGGTCTCGGGCGGCCGGCGCTACTCGTTCAACGTCAGCGGGGGCACCGGCAACCTGTTTACGCGCTGCTATGCACGCGACGGGCGACACAACTTCGTGACCGGCAGCCGCGTCCCCGGCCCGCACGTGTGGCTGGACAGCCTGTCCATGAAGAACAACAGCGACGAGGGCCCGCACCACCGCTGGGCGACCGGGCTGCTGTTCGACAGCGACATGTCCCGGGTCTTTGACGCGCAAAACCGGACCAGCTCCGGCACCGGGCACGGCTGGGCGGGCGCGCAGACGCTCTTTTGGAACATACTGGCGACCAAGGAGATCCGCTGTGACGCCCCCAAAGGCGCCATGAACTGGGCGGTCGGCACCAAGGGCAAAAAGGTCGAGAGCAGCTACTCCCCGGGTGAGCCCTTCGGCTGGTGGGAGTCGCAAGGCGCGCCGGTGCTGCCGCGCAGCCTGTACCTGGCTCAGCTGGCCGATCGCCTCGGCCCTGACGCCGTCGCGGCCGTCGCAATCCCCGAGCAGCTGGACGGGCCGATCTGGAACCTGCTCAACGGGTGGGCCGGCAAAGCGGCGCTGGCCGACACCATCCCCAAGAACCCGATCGAGTGCGACGGCATCCCCTCGGGTACCGTCTGTTGCGCCAAGTCCTGCGGCGTCTGCGGCGGCACGGGCTGTGGCGCGCTACCGGGCGGGGCGGCCAAGTGCTGCAGCGGCAGCATCAAAGCGGCGGGCAAATCATGCGCTGACAACCCGGCCCCCTGCGTAGCGCCTTAACCCGTCAGCCAGCCCAACATCATCAGCTGGGGCAACAGCCAAAGCGCGTGCAGACCGAATGCCCAGGGCCCGGCACCGGGAGCGACCCGGTCGACCTGACGAGCCGCCAGCGCCCCGACCAGCACAAAGCCCACCAGTCCGGCCAGGAAGCCCAGCGACGGCGTCGTGTACATCGGCACACCAACATCGGAGTAGTTCCGCCCGCGAAAGATCTCGGCCAGCATGACGCTGATCGTTGCACTGAAGGCCAAAACTGCGAAGGCGGCGGGTACTCGGAGCATGCTCCGGCAACGGACCCACCACGCCTGTAATTCCGCTAGGTGACTGGTGCCAAACGGCGTTGCGCCCCTCGTG
>CAZJHX010000200.1:0-16852 GCA_964545715.1 uncultured Myxococcales bacterium | reverse complement strand
CGTGGCGGCGCGCGTTGTTGAGGACATAGGCCAGACCGCGGCGAACCTCCAGCGGCGTCGTCAGCGCCCGGGCGTGGTAGCGGCCATCGAAGACCTTGCCCCGCCGGCGCCACACGCCGTTGAGGCGGCGGGCCGCACGCGCCCAAGAGGGAGCTATGTCGACGCGACTTGGACTCCTAGCAGTCCAAGTCCGGCGTCGGCTGCAGGACGCGCACGATCGCCTGCCGGGCCGCCATCACAAAGTGCGGGTCGGCCAACAGCGCCACATCGTAGATCGTGACCGACAGACTGTGGGCGCGATACCAGCGAGGACCTGGGACTCGGTGACGCCCCAGCGGTCCGGGTCGCGCGCCAGCCGCCATCGCACACGCCCATCGGGCTCTTCCAAACGCTCCAGACGATCCGCCAGCACCCGGCTGAGGACTGCCAGGTCGCGATAGACAGTTCGCCGATGCACGCCGAGACTGCGCGCCGTCTCCTCGGGCCGCAGCGACTCCCCCCGGTGGAGGCGATCGTACAGCTCCAGCAACCGCACGGACTGTGTGTATTCACCCTTCGGCCGCGTCGGGGTGGGCATGGAGCGTCTTAGTTGTTGATGTTCAACAGCGCCATCCCGCCGGGATAGCCGTAGGACACGTCGTTGTCGTAGCCGTAGGCGATCACGCCGACGCGGGCGTCCGACTCGACGGTGTGTACGCCGTCACCGACGACGGTGCGATAGGCGCCGAAGCCGCTGCTGCCGATCGGGGTCATCTGGCCCAGATCGATGGCCATGCCGTCCAACATCACGCTGGTGGCGTCCAGGGGCGCGATGATGTTCACGTAATCCTCGAGATAGGCGTCCGGGGTCAGGAAGACGTAGCCCTTGGTGAACTGGGCCTCGCCGACCGCCAGAATCATCGCCGGGTCGCCGATGGGCGCGCAGTTGCCCGGCGGAAAGCCCTCCAGCTGAAACTCGCAGGTGGTGCCGTTGCTGCAGTCGGCGTCGCTGTCGCACTCGGGGCCCAGGCAGAACTGGGCAAAGATGTCGCAGGAGAAGCCCGACGGGCAGTCGGAGTCGCCGGTGCACGTCAGCGCCTTGGGCTTGCCCAGGATCTCATAGCTGGACGCCAGGATCTGGGCGACCATGACCGGCTTGTCCGATTGGATCGCGACGTTGGCGCCGATCTGGAACGTGTGGTGCTGGCCGGCCTGCAGCACGGGCACCTGGGCGACCGCGGGGTCCAGCGTTACGTTGGTGCCGTCCTTGGTGGCGACCACGCGCACATAGTCCTTTTCGTTCCAACGCGGCCAGCTCTTGGAGATCAGATACTGCGTGCCCCAGGTCGTGACCGGCAGCATCTGCTGCTCCAGGTGATCGCAGCAGCACAGCTCGCCGGTGAAGGGGCACTCGTGGCCCGCAAAGACGGCGACGGGCGCGTTGGCCTGGATGTGGCTGCCGGTCAGGTCGGCGACCGCATCGTTGGCCTCGACGTTGAGCACCTGGCCCTGCTCCAACGTGACGCTGTGGCTCTGACCGGCCTGCAGCGCCGGGATATCGCCCCCGCCGTTGGTCGGCGCGGTCACGGTGAACTGGACCGTAGTCGGCAGGCTCGATACGCCCACCACCGTGAAGAACCCGGGCAAATCCGTGCCGGCGGCCGCTGGATCCTGGAACGCGTACGACATCACACGATACTCCATGCCCAGGTTGGGCACCGGCAACAGCACGGACGCGTCGTTGGAGAAGACCTCCACCTCGTTGGACAGCGGGTTGAACTGATACACCGTGATCGGCCGGGTCGCCGAGATCTCAAACGCTTTGTAGTCGACCAGAGTGCCGTCCACCCCAAAGCTCGGCGGCAGCTCAAACTTGTGCAGCGTTCGGGGCGCCACGGACGCGTTCTCTTTGGTCCCGTCGGGGTGCTTGAGCGTCACCTCAGCCGGGTGCTTCTCGTCCGTGTTGGAGACGATCACGGCAAACTGCGCGCTGGCGGCGTCGTTGTCACCGCTGACGACGTTCTGCAAGTCCACTGCGTAAAAGCTGCAGCCGGCGTTGGTGTTCTGCTTCAGGTCGCCCGCGCACGGGCTGAGACAGACGCCGACCGTACAGGTGGTGGAGTTCAGGTCGCAGTCCTGGATGTCGATCCACTCGCTGCCGTCGTCGCGGCACTCCACGGCGACGTTGCCCTGACAGTCCTTGGTGCCCGGATAGCAGGCCAGGCACTTGTTGTTGACGCACTTTCCGTTCGTGGGGCAGGTCTCGGCCAGGGTGAACTCGCTGCCGTCCGCGGCGCACTCGACCAGGTTGTTGCCCAGGCACTGGATCTCACCGCCGACGCACGGGAGACAGAAGCCGTCCCAACAGGCCTGGCCGGCGGGGCACTCGGCGTCGCAGTCCTTGGGCTCGAACGGCACGATCGTCTCGTCGCCGGTGCCGCCGGTGCCGCCGGTGTCGCCGATCTGCTGAGCGTCTGACTTGGCCTTGCTCCCGCCGCCGCCGCGCCCTCCGCGCGAGGTGCAGGCGGTGGAGAGCACAAAAGCGGCTATGAGCGCCGCCGAGAACGCGTACCGGATCCATCGTGGGGCCATCGTGGCAGTGTACACGCTGGCGGCCTCGTCGTGACGACCGTTTTTTATGCGGGAGGCCAGCGAAATGGCGAGCGAAGCTGGTCGAGGTACCCGCCGGGGAAGTCCGGCATGTCTGCGATGCCGATCTCGTCGGGCGGCTGCCGGTCACGCGGCCAGAAGAAGGTGCCGAAGACCAGGTCCCAGATGATGAGGTTGGCGCCGTAGTTGCGGTTGGACTCCTCGATGGTGCGCGAGTGGTGCCAGCGGTGCAGCTCGGCCATGCTGAAGACGTAGTTCAGCGGCCCCAGCCGCAGCCGGATGTTGCAGTGCTGAAAGAGGCCGTGCACGCCGGTGACCACCGTGAACAGCGCCAGCACCGACGGCGGGCAGCCCATCAGAACCAGGGGCGCCACCGACAGAAAATAGGCCAACGCGGTGTCCAGTGGGTGGAACCGCGCGGCATTTAGAAAATACAGCCGCGGTGCGCTGTGATGCGTGGCGTGCAGGCGCCACAGCAGGTCGAACTCGTGGGTCCAGCGGTGCACCCAGTAGCCCCCCAGCTCACCGATCAGCAGGGCCAGCGCGGCCTGAGCGAGCAGGGGCAATTCGGACGGCCACAGGGTGACTCCCAACGCGGCGGAAGCCGAAGCGCCGGTGCTGTAGAGCGCGGCGAAAGTGGCGACAGAGATCACCTTGGGCACGCTGATCATAGATACCAGCAGGTGGGTCGCGTCGGTCTTGATGTCGCCCTTGGCGATGTTCCAGTCGGGGACGTGCGGATGAACGCGCTCCAAGATCGCGATCAACACGGCGGCGCACGCTGAGATCGCGCCCACGACCAGCTCCCCATCATAGCGGTCGAGCCCCCATAGCGCCGCCAGCAGCGCAGCGCCCATGGTCAGCGGGAAGGTCCCGTATGTGAGGACGGCGCCCAAGGGGCTCACCCTAGCAGGAAGCGCCTACCGCAATCACTCGGATCGGAGCAGCATCAGCAGTGGGGTCTTGTCGCTCACGCGATAGACGTGGTCACACAGCTCAGTGAAGACGGACTCTTCGACCGCCGAAAACACGACGGCGCTGCGAACCCTTTGCCACCGGCCCCGTGCGTCTGAGCGCACGACCTCTCCGGTGACCGTCACCAGGTCGCCGCACTCGGGCGACGGAAACGTCAGCTCGATCGTGCAGCCGTCCGGAAGCGGCGTGCGTGAGAGCAGCGCCATACCGCGCGGGTTGATGTCCACCGCGGTCGCCGAGTACTCGGCGCCCGTCTCGCTGTCTCGAACTCGAACATCAGCGCGAAACGCCCTGCGAGGATGACGGCGTTTGTCTCTTTCCCTGATGACCACGACGCTGCCCATAAGCACACTCCAGTTGCCCGGTGGCCGAGGCTGAGGCCACACTTCATGGCTAATCGGGTCACTTGGCCGTGATCATGAGGCTTGTGGTACATCTGCTCATTATGAGGTCAATTTACGCCCTGGTCGCGTGTGTGATCGGCGCCGGCGGCTGCGGCTCCGACAAGACCGAGCCGGTGACCGCCGGTGACACGAGCAGCCCCGCGGTCGACGCGGCCGCCGCCGAGCCCGACGTCGCACCGACGGTTGATTATCCATCCGCCGAACAGCTTCCCGCCGAGCTCCTCGCCGACACCGAGCGGCCGGCCGCTTTTGTGGTGCCCGAGGACTACGATCCTGCCAAAGCCTGGCCGCTGATCGTGCTGCTGCACGGCTACAACGCCAACGCCTCCAGCGACTCGCACGCCGGGCTGCTGCAAGACTTCTACCTGCAGCTCTCGTTTCGAGCGACCACCGACGGCTTCATCCAGCTGACCCCGCGCGGCACCGTGGACGAGACCAACGCACAGTTTTGGAACGCGGCCGACAACTGCTGCGACTTCTACGACAGCGGCGTCGACGACGTGGCCTATCTGACCCAGCTTCTGGACAAGGCGCAGGAGGTGCTGCATGTCGACCCGTCCCGCGTCTACCTGGTCGGGCACTCCAACGGGGCCTACATGGCCTACCGGATGATCTGCGAGACGCCCGAGCGCTTTGCCGGAATTATGGCGCTCGCCGGCGCCGCCCAGACGTGTGAGGCCGCCGCCGCGGTGTCGGTGCTGCACGTGCACGGCGAGCTGGACGAGGACGTGCTCTTTGACGGCGACTCCGGCGTGTATCCGGGCGCGCAGGACAGCGTGGCCCACTGGGCTGCGATCGCCGGCTGTGCCCCCGAGCCCGAGCAAGCGGGCACGCTCGACCTGGACACCGGGCTGGCAGGCGAGGAGACCGTGCGGACGCGGTACACCGGCTGCAAGGACGACGCGCTGATCGAGCTGTGGCGCATTGAGGACGGTGGCCACCTACCGTCGGTGAACGCCTCGTTTGCCGAGGAGTTCGTCGCCTGGCTCATGGCGCGCCGCCGGCCCTGAGCTTACGTCACGCGGGGCGGATGATGGCCATCAAGCGGTCAAAAATCGTGGAGTCCCGGGCCCTCCGCCGGGGCTGTGGAGCCGCCCGTCGCAGCTGCTCCAACATGTACCTGGCGCGGGTGTGGTTCGGGTCACATCGCAGTGTGGCTTCGATCTCCAGCCGAAACTGTCTGGGCTCGCCGCGGCGCTGCCAGTAGGTGGCCATGGTGTACCTGATCTCAGCGTCGTACGGCGCGAGAGCGCACGCCTGCTCTAAGATACTGCGCGCCTCCGCGTCCCGCGCGGGGCTGTAGCGCTTGCGATCCTCCACCAACGTTCGCCCCAACAGCGCGAGGAGCTTTGCGTCCTCCAGGTTGTGGCGCAGTCCCGCGCGCAGCAGCTTCTCCGCCTCTTCGAGTTGGTTGTGGGCAAGCGCCTTGCGGCTGCGCTCGAGAGCGAGCTCGGTCGGGCTCATCGCCATCCGCGGATACGTGTGCGGGTCGTTGTCCACCGCTACCGTCGTCTGCTCCAGAAACGAGCGCGGCGGGCCATCCTTCTTTCCGCGGTCGGCGTCGTATCGGGCGCGCTTTCGCTGGTCGGTCAGCACGCTCAGCGCCATATCCGCCGCCTCTCGGATGCGCGCCGTCAAATAGGTGAGGTCGCCAACGACGTGACCGGCCGCCGCATCCGCCTGCAGCCGCTCAACCATGTGTTCGTGCGCCGAACGCACCGCGCTCGCATCCGCGTCCGGCTTCAGGGAGAGCAGCGCATAAAGGTCTTTGCGCCTGGCGCACGCGGCCTTTCGCAGCACGTATTCGCGCGCAACTGCCGCGTCGGCGGCAACTGACTTACCCATTCGGTTTCCCCTCTCATCTCGCATCAATCAATGCCTATGTAAAGTATACAATAAACACTCTATGCCGCGGACAAAAAAACTACGGGGTCGGCAGTCCTAGATGTCTGAGCAGCGCGTCAGCGAAAGGCTGTGGATCCTCGATTGGGAAGTTGTGACGTCCGCCCTCGAACGCTTGGAAGACGGCGCCCGGGATCGCCTTGGCGATCAGAGCTCCGGCGATAGCCGGGATCAGCGCGTCGGCACCGCCATGAGCGATCAGGGTCGGGCACTGCAGCTCGTGCAGGCGGTCCTTCACGGAGAAGCCCACGGTTGCCGTCCAGGCCGCCGCCCGCGCCGGATCCTGCCGCTTGTCCAACATCTTCTGGGCCATGGCCTGGCCAAACGCCGAGGCGCGGCGACCGTTATGACTGGTCGCGGACGCCACCAGCAAAGACAGCACGCGGCTTGGGTGTGTGACCGCGAATTGCTGCACAACCATGCCGCCCAGCGAGTGGCCGACCACATGCGCGCGCTCGACGCCGGCGGCGCTCATGACGCGTCCGAGATCATCCGCCAGGTCCGCCATGTCGTACGGCTCAGCCGGCAGCGATGAGGCGCCAAACCCGCGCTGATCATACGTCAGCGCGCGGTATCCGGCGGCCACCAGCGTCTGTACGTGAGGCGCCCAATCCTGCCGGGTGAATCCGAGCCCGTGAACAAGCACGACCGGCGGGCCGTCGCCCTCGATGTGCACCGCCAGCGGCGCCCCGGCGTTGGTCTGGGAGTTGATGACCGAGATCGTCAAGGGGCGCCCCCCAGCTCGCTGAGACGAGCCTCCGCTTCGACGCGGTGCTTGCGGTGCGGCGGCTCCAGCGCCAGGAAGCGGGCATAGGCCGCACGGGCGCACTCGATCTCCTCCGCCTCGTCGCACGCCTCCGCCAGCGCCCGCTGCGCCGGTGGATAGCCGGGCTGCAGCGCCGCCGCCTCGCGGATGTTCTGCAGTCCACCCTGCTCCAGCAGCCCGCGAGCACGCTGCAGCCGCTCAAAGCGACCGTCCGTCAGCATCGGATCCGCCGGCAGCGCGCCGTGGTCCCGCAGCCTGCCCGACAGCGCCTCGGTCAGGTCGTATTCGATAAACTCCCCCAGCGCGTGCGGCGCCCGCGACACCCAGAGGCGGCGCGACGTGGCGTCAAAGATCACGGCATGCGCAGCGATCACCGCATCCACCGAGCCGCGATGACCTGGGCCGGGATCGGCGCCGCCCGGCAGTCGGCGGTCGCGCAGGATGCTCAGCACACGCGCCGGATCGAGCGCACCGCGGGCGGCCTGGACCACCTCGGACAGGCGGGCGTGTCGCGACACGGTGGTGCTCTCCTCCATGCGATACGCGTTCTCCTCATCCCCGCCGACCGCGGCGTGCAGCAGGTGATGCGTCGCGACGACCACCGACGCGGCCCGGCGCACGTGAACCGCGCGGGGGGTCAGCTCGATGACGGCGACCTCCCCGGTGTTGCCGTCCGCGACCGTAAAGATGTCTGACACAAAGACGTCCGCACGCTCGATGACGGCCACGGCCTCGTCGATCGAGCGCGCATATTGCAGCACCCGCCGCAGCAAGACGGTTGTGGGCACACCTGTCGTCGAGCCGACATCGCTGGTCGCCGCGTTGAGCGTGATCGCCAGCCCGGCCTCGTTCATGCCGCTGACGGCGCCGATCATTCCGGCCCAGACCACGCTCACAAAGCCCAGGCCGTAGTCCGGCTTGTAAAACACCACGACCTTGTCCTCATCGAAGACGCGACCGCCCTCGAAATCGAAGAGCCGCCCAAGCAGCGCGTGCCCCCCCACGGTGGCCTGCCCGGTGGCGGCAAAGGCGCTGCACGCCAGCAGCGGGTTGTCGACCATGGCCTGCGAGATGTCGTGAATCGCGTGATAGTAGACCAGCCGCGAGTAGGTCGGCCCCTTCTGTGGGTACGGGTCGTCGTAACCCGCGGCCAGGCCGGCGATCTCCAGCTTCTCCGACGCCGTCAGATGGTCCGGAAAGTCGCGGTAGACCCACGCCAGCACCCGCAGCATCGTGTGCTGTAGCGGACCGAACGGCAGGAACGTGTCCAGGGCGTGCTGGAGCGTGTCCTCCTGCCGCGCCATGACGTCGCGCAGCAGCTTGCTGTTGCAGTAGCCGAGCGTGAAGGCGTCACCCGCCAGGTACAGGACGTGCTGCCCGCGATGGTCGCGCGTCCAGCACTGATCGGTGTCCGGCTCAGAGCCGGGCGGCGGCGCGCCGGTGGTCCACTGCACGACGATCGCGTCCAGATTGGCGACGACCAGCGCGATAAACAACAGTGCCGTGATGACGCGGCCGAGCATGGCGGCAGTATTGCGCGGACCACGCCCAGACGCTATGGACAACCCGGTGTGGGACCGGGTCAAAGCCGTCTTGGTGCGGATCGCGTCGGAGTACAACAGCCCGGCGCGGCTGGGGTGGGCAGTGGCGGTCGGCGTCCTCATCGGCACGACCCCGTTCTTTGGCTTTCATCTGCTGATCTGCATCGCGGTCGCGACCGTGCTGCGCCTCAACCGGGCTGTCACCTACCTGGCGGCCAACATCTCGGTGCCGTGGATCGCGCCGTTCTTGATCTTCGGAAGCCTGCAGCTGGGCAGCCTGGCGCTCAGCGGGGCCTGGATGCCGTTGAGCCTGGACGGGCTGGGCGCCATCGATCCCGGCGACTTCTTCGGCCGCTGGCTGCTCGGCTCACTGCTGCTGGGCAGCGCACTTGGCGCCCCAGCGGGGCTGGTCACTTACGCCGCGGTTCGGCGCCTGAGACGGGAAGAGCAGGCGCCGCCAGACCCGGTCCTGGAGACCATGGAGACCGTCGCCACCGCCTACCTGCCACAGGGCCGCTTCGTGCACGGCTATGTGCGCGGCAAGTTCAAGCACGACCCGGTCTACCGGCGCCTGACCGAGCTGCTGCCGCTGATGGGACCGCTGATCGACGTCGGCTGCGGCCGGGGCCAGACCATGCTGCTGCTCAAAGCGCTGCAGCCGGACCTGCTGTGCATCGGCCTGGACTGGGACGAGCCCAAGCTGGAGCGCGCCCGCCTGGCCGCCGGCGACCAGACCGACCTCCGGTTTGAGGCGGCCGACATACGCGCCGCTTGCCTGGCTGACGGCCGAGGCGCCGGAACGATCCTGATGCTGGACGTGCTGCACTACAACGCCATCGACGCACAGGACACCATGCTGACCGACGCCGCCGACGCGCTGCAGCCCGGAGGACGCCTGCTCATTCGGGATATCGACGGCGCCGCGGGCTGGCGGGCGACCACGACCCGCGTGCAGGAGGCCATCGGCCGGCTGGTGCGCTTTAACCGTGGGGCGACGTTGGTGCTTAGACCGGCGGCGGATATGGCGGCCGTGCTGACCGAGCGGGGACTGACGGTGCAGATCGAGCCGTGCTGGGAGGGGACGCCGTTCGCTAACGTCCTGATCCACGCACGCAGGCCTGCAGACGCTCGATAACCCGGTCCTGCGCGTCATACGACAGATACGCGTGCATCGGCAGGCTCAACACCCGCTGAGACAGCGCCTCGCTGACCGGCAGCCCGGCCGGGTCGCGCACAAAGCTCCGATATGCGGTCTGCTGGTGCAGCGGTCGAGAGTAGTAGACCGCCGTGGGAATGCCGTGCTCCTTCAAACCAGCCTGCACTGCGGCCCGATCGGCTCCGACGGGCAGCTTTACCGTGTACTGGGCAAAGGTCGACTGCAGACCGCTTGGGATCGTGGGTGTCTCAACGACGTCCGACAGGCCCTGGTCATAGCGCGCGGCCACCTGCCGTCGCACGCGCAGCTCGTCTTCGTAGATCGCGAGCTTGGCCAGCAAAATGGCCGCCTGAAGCGTGTCCAGCCGGCTGTTGATCCCAATGCGGGCGTTGTCGTATTTGTGCGCGCCCTTGCCGTGCACGCGCAGGCTGTCGATCAGCGATGCCAGCGCGGCGTCGCCGGTGAAGATGGCGCCGCCGTCCCCGTAGCAGCCCAGCGGCTTGGCTGGAAAGAACGAGGTGGTGGCGACATGCCCGATGGCGCCCGTCCGACGACCGCGATACGTGCCCCCAAAGCCCTGAGCGGTGTCGGAGATCACATACACGGAGGCGCTCTCGGCCACCGCCGTGATCGCGTCGTAGTCAGCCGGCAGCCCAAACAGATCGACCGCGATGACCGCCCGTGGCCGCAGCTGCAAACGGCGCGCCTCATCGATGGCCCGACTCAGGCTGGCGGCGTCGAGATCAAACGTGTCCCGGTCGACATCCACAAACACCGGCGTCGCACCGACCAGGGGCACCACCTCCGCCGTTGCGGCAAACGTGAAGGCGGGCACAAACACCGCGTCGCCGGGCCCCACCGCCAGGGCCATCAACGCCAGCTGCAGGGCGTCGGTCCCGTTGGCGCAGGTCAGCGTGTGAGCGGCGCCGCAAAACGCCGACAGCTGCTGCTCCAGCTCGGCGACCTCGGGACCCATGATGTATCTGCCATGCGCCAGCACGGCCTGGATGCCGGCATCGATCGCGGGCTTGATGCGCGCCTGCTGAGCCTTCAAATCGATGAAGGGGATGTCCATCAGACGGGCTCGAGACCGTCGCCGGCCAAACGATAACGCTCGCCGGTCTGCGGGCAGACCAGATCGTCGGTCAGGCGCTCTCCAACCCGGCTCACCCACCCGATCCGCTTCGCCGGGACCCCTGCGACCAGCGCGTAGGCCGGCACGTCACGCGTGACGACCGCTCCGGCGGCCACCATGCAATAGCGGCCCAGCGTGTTCCCGCACACGATCGTGGCGTTGGCGCCGATCGTCGCGCCGCGCTGCACCCGGGTCGGCGCAAAGCGGTCCTTCTGGTCGAGCTCCGCGCGTGGCGTCAGCACGTTGGTAAACACGCACGACGGCCCGCAGAACACGCCCTCTTCCAGGTGCACGCCGTCGTAAACGCTGACGTTGTTCTGGATGCGGCAGCGGTCCCCGATGACCACGTTGGGCCCGGCCATCACGTTCTGGCCCAGCACGACGTCCCTGCCGATTTGGGTGTTCCTCAAGACGTGGACAAAGTGCCAGATTTTGGTGCCCTCACCGATCTGCACGTCGTCGTCGATGTAGGCGCTCTCGTGAATGAACGGCGCCGCCATATCAGCCGCTCACGTCACACGTGCGCAGCCGGTGGACCAGCTCGATGGGGGCGCGCGCGTCCTCGATACCGAAGCCGCGACCCGCAATGATCTCTTCGTAGACGCGGGTGTGCAGGTCTTCAAAGCCCTTGGAGAAGTCGAAGCGGTCATCGCCCACGATCAGCGACCGATGCACCCGGCGCCCATCCGCCAGCGCCTCGGCCGGGACGTCGTCCATGCGGGTGGAGAGCAGCCACTTCACCCGCGCCCGCTTCAGCCTCAGCGTGCCCTCGACGCGGTCGGGTGAGCGCTCGGTGACGTCGTACGCCTCGACCGGACCAAACAGCCAGATCAGCATGTCGAAGAAGTGCACGCCGATGTTCATCACCAGCCCACCGGAGCGCCGCTCGTCCCCCTTCCAGGAGCGGTGGTACCACGGGCCGCGATAGGTCACGTATGCCAGATCCACGTCGGTGATCGTCTCCACAGCGGCTGTCGCCGCCCGCAGACGCTTCACCTCGGGGTGCAGCCGCAGCTGCAGGATGTTGTAGATGCGCCGCTGGTACTCCTCTTCGATCTGCGCCAGCTGATCGAGGTTCCAGGGGCTGATCACCAGGGGTTTTTCACAGACGGCGTCGGCACGCAGCCGCAGCGCCAGGCGACAGTGGGCGTCGTGCAGATAGTTGGGCGAGCACACGCTGACATACCTCACGGCGTCGGCCGCGCTCTTGCGTCGCAGCTTCTCCAGATGCCGATCGAAGCGCTCCACCTCGGTAAAGAACTTGCAGTCGGGGAAGTACCTGTCGAGCACGCCCACGCCGTCGTGTGGATCGCACGCCACGACCAGCTGGTTGCCGGTATCCTTGATCGCCTTCATGTGGCGCGGCGCGACGTATCCGGCGGCGCCCAACAGGGCAAATCGCACGGCACCGTTGCTGTCGTGGGTCAAATCAGCGGGCTCCTTCGCGGGTTACTCGGCGGTCACATCATAGGGTAAGCTCGCCGCATGCAACAGCTTTCGGACCGCTATGGCGGCGCCGCATTGGTCACCGGCGCATCGAGCGGCTTCGGCGAGGCCTTTGCCCGGGCGCTGGCCGCTCGTGGAATGGACGTCGTCCTGGTCGCCCGCCGCAAAGAGAAGCTCGACGCCCTGGCCACCGAGCTCCAGGCGCAACACAGCATCACGGCCACCGTGCTGGCCCAGGATCTCACCGCACCTGACGCCGACACCGCGCTGCTCGCACAGGTGGACGCCGCCGGAATCGAGGTCGGGCTGCTGGTGAACAACGCCGGGTTCGGCAACTACGGCGCGTTTCTGGACCAGGACCCCGGCTCAGAGGCCGGCATGGTCGACCTGAACTGCCGCGCCGTCCTTGCGATGACCCACCGCTTTGCCCGACCCATGGTGGACCGCGGGCGCGGCGGCGTCATCATCGTGGCCAGCATGGCGGGCTTTCAACCGACGCCGTACCTGTCCACCTACGGCGCGACCAAGGCGTTTGACCTGATGCTGGCCGAGGCGCTGTGGGCGGAGCTCAAGCCGTTGGGTGTGGACGTACTGGGGCTGTGCCCGGGCTACGTCGAGACCGGCTTTCAGGCCGTCGCAGATGCCGGCGAGATGCCGGTGCACGGCTCGGTGCTCAGCTCCGAAGAGGTCGTCACCGCGGCGCTGGACGCGCTGGGCGTGCAGCCGTCGATCGTGCCCGGCGTGCTGAACAAGCTGCTGACGTTTGGCGGACGGCTGGCTCCGCGATCCTTCGTCGCGCAATCCGCTATGCGCCTCAACCGGCCCAAAGACGCGCCGAAGACCAACCCGCCGTCGCGCCCCGACTCGGACACCGGGCACTTTCAGCGCGACATGATGCGCATGCTGGTCACCTTCTTCAGCGTCGTCCTGGTGGACCTGATCGTCGTGTCGCTGCTGACCGGCAAGCTGCGCTTCTGGTTTCCGGTCTGGATCAACCCGAATTGGGAGACGGATCCCAATGCGTGGATCATCTACAGCCAGTCCTACTTCGCCGGCATCTTCTTTATCCCGCTGCTGATCAACGCCGTAAATCGGGACTTCATCCGGCCGCGCGGTGGACCCTGGAGCGCCGTCTTGTGGGGCGCGGCGGCGGCCGTGTTCGCCTTCATCCTGTGGTGGAAGGGCGGCCTGATGCTGCAGCATCACAAGCAGTGGGAGGCGCTCGGCTGGCTGGCGCTCTCCGGCCTGCTGTGGAGCCTGGTGCTCGTCGCCGAGGGACTGCCGGCGCGCATGGCCGCGATCTCCCGGCGCCGGCTGCTGCGCGGGCTCATGTTCGGCATCGCGGTCTTCTTTCTCGTGATGGCCGTGCTCGACCCGCTCTTCCAGATCGTCATCCAGAAGATGAGCTGGTCGTCGGGCCTGATCATCGAGGTCGGCTTCTTCATCCCGGCCGGCCTGGGCCTCATGTGGCTGCACCGCCGCCTGGAGTCGTCCGGGTGAAAGCGCTCACGTTCACGTTCAACTACGGCCGGCTGGCCGCCGCAAAGCTCCTGGGCGCCTTCTCGTCGCGGGGCTATCTGTCGGGGCTGGGCCCGATCGGCTACGAGGACGTGCCGGATCCACGCCTGCTCGCGGACGATTGGGTCATCCTCAAAACGCGCTACTGCGGCATCTGCGGCAGTGACGTGAAGCAGGTGTTTCTGGACGGCGCGCGCGACAACCCGCTGACGTCGTTCATCACCTTTCCGCACGTCATGGGCCACGAGGTGCTCGGCGTGGTGGAGGAGACGGGACCGGCCGTGTCGGACCTGCAGCGCGGCGACCGGGTCATCGCCTATCCATGGCTGACCTGCGAGGCGCGCGGGCTGCCGCTATGCGACGCGTGCGAGGCCGGGCGGCTGACGTTTTGCCGCAACTTCACGCGGGGTGACCTGGCGGCGGGCATGCACTACGGCACCTGCCGCGACGTCTCGGGGGGCTTCGCGCCACTGGTGCCGGCCCATCGCTCGATGTGCTTCAAGGTGCCCGACGGGGTCTCCACCGAGCAGGCCGCGCTGGCCGATCCGTTCGCGGTGTCACTGCACGCCGTCCTGAAGGCGCCACCCAAGCCCGGCGCGACGGTCCTGGTCGTCGGCTGCGGCGCGCTGGGCATGATGGTCATTCACATCGTGTCGCGCCTGTTTGACGGCGTGAACATCGTGGCCGTCGACCGGCACGAGCACCTGCGCCCGATGGCCGAGCAGCTGGGCGCAACAACCTACCTGACGCTGGGCGGCCGCGACCTGATCGAGGCGGTCGCCGAGATGGCGGAGGCGCGCGTGCACAACCCGATGAGCGGCCTGCCCTGGCTGCTGGCCGGGGTGGACGCCGTCTACGACACGGTCGGATCGGCTCGCACGCTGGAGACCGACCTGCGCCTGGTGCAGCCCGGCGGGACGGTCGTGGTGGTCGGCGTGGCCACCCCCGCCCGCTTCGAATGGACGCCGCTCTACTTCAAAGAGGTCAACCTCGTGGGCGCCAGCGGGTGCGGCATGGAGGAGCACGACGGCCGGCGCAGCCACGGCTTCTCGATGTTTTTGGACCTGCTGGACAAGGGCCGCGTGAGCCCCGAGCCGCTGATCACCCACACGTTTCAGCTGGACCAGTACCGGGACGCCTTTGTGGCGGCGCGCGAGAAGCGAACGCATCGCTCGGTCAAAGTGCTCTTCGACTTTGAAGAGCGCTTGTGAAGGCCGCCCTCATCCACGGCTATGGGCAACCGGACGTGTTCCGGATCGAAGACGTGCCGGCGCCTGTCTGCGGGCCTCGCGACGTGCTGGTCGACGTGCGCGCGGCGGGCATCAATCCCATCGACTACAAGATCCGCTCCGGCGGGCAGCGCGCGGTCATTTGGCTGTCGTTTCCCGCTGTGCTGGGCCTGGATGTGTCCGGGGTGGTCGCGCAGGTGGGCGACCAGGTGACGCGGTTTGCGGTCGGGGACGAGGTGTTCGCCTCGCCGAGCCACCGGCGCATGGGCACGTACGCGGAGCAGATCGCGGTGCGCGAGAGCGAGCTGGCCCGCAAGCCGTCCCGGCTGTCTCATGCCCAGGCGGCCGCGCTGCCGCTGGTCGGGCTGACGGCGTGGGACTCGCTGATGGGCGCGTGCAAGCTGCAGGCGGGCGAGCGCGTCCTGATCCAGGCCGGATCTGGCGGTGTCGGGACCATCGCGATTCAGCTTGCCAAGCATGTGGGCGCGGAGGTCTTCACCACCTGCAGTCCGCGCAATCACGAGCTTGTGGCCGGTCTGGGAGCCGACCACGTCATCGACTACCGCACGCAGGACTGGGCCGTGGAGGCCGCGGATGTCGACGTGATCTTGGAGAGCATCGGTGGTGACGATCTCGAGCGAGCGATCGGCGCCGTGAAGCGTGGCGGTCGCATCGCGTCCATCGCGGCGGGTCTGCCGCAGTACACAAAGCGCTTCGGACCCGCTTTGGGACTGACGGCGATGATCAGCGCCACCTTGTGGCGAATGGTGAGGGCCAGGGCGACACGGGGCGTGAAGCTGTCCATGGTCACGCGCAGGGCCAGCGGCGCCAACCTTCAGCAGCTGGCGGCAATTGTAGATGCAGGCGACATGACCCCGGTCGTGGATCGGGTGTTTGCGCTTGACGACGTCGCGGAAGCGCACCGCTATCTGGAGACGAGCCGCGCGCGCGGCAAAGTGGTTCTGGCGGTCGGCGAGGCCGCCAAAAACGGAGAATAAGAAAATGACCGATCTCAGCATCAGCTTCATGCGCTCGTTGCTCGGTGGCGCCATCGAGCAGGACGTGCTGTTTCCCTACCCCGAGACCGACCCGGCCGAGCGCGAGCTGCTGGTGCAGGTCGTGGAGGCCGTCGACTCGCTGCTGGCGGGGCGACACGAGGAGTTTCGCGCCTGGGACGTCGCCGGTGAGCTGCCCCCGGAGATCATCGAGGAGCTGCGCCAGTTCGGGCTCTTCGGGCTGATCCTGCCCGAACAGGACGGCGGCATGGGCTTCGGCAACGTGGCCTACTCGCGCACGCTGCAACAGGTGGCGCGCCATGACGCGTCCGTGGCGGTGACGATCGGCGCACACAGCTCCATCGGCATGCGCGGCTTGAAGCTGTTCGGCACCGACGAGCAGAAGAAGCGCTACTACAAGAAGCTGGCGTCCGGAAAGATGATCGCGGCGTTCTGCCTGACCGAGGCCAACGCGGGCTCGGATGCGGCCGCGGTGCGCACGACCGCGGTAGAGCACGACGACCACTACCTGCTGAACGGTACCAAGATCTGGGCGACCAACGGCGGGATCGCGGACTTCTTCACGGTCTTTGCGAAGACCGGCGAGGTCGACGGCCGCTCCAAGATGTCGGCGTTTATCGTCACCCGAGACATGGAGGGCGTCTCCAGCGGTCCGCATGAGGACAAGATGGGCCTGCGCGCCAGCTCCACGACGTCGGTGTATCTGGAAGACGTCAAGGTACCCAAGGAGAACCTGCTCGGTCCGCCCAACGGCGGCTTCAAGGTGGCCATGAGCATCCTGAACAGCGGACGCTCGGGCCTGGGCGGCGGGTGCGTGGGCGCCATGAAGCACCTGATCGAGCTGGCCAGCAAGCGCGCCCAGGAGCGCAAGCAGTTTGGCAAGCCGATCGCGGAGTACGGCCTGATCAAGCAGAAGATCGGCCACATGGTGGTCGACTGCTACGCCGCCGAGTCCACGGTCAACGTCGTCGCCGCGTTGTCCGACCAGGGCTACGAGGACTACTCGGTGGAGGCCGCCATTTTGAAGGTCTTCGCGACCGAGGCCCTGTGGCGCACGGCCGACGAGGCGCTGCAGACGGCGGGCGGCAGCGGCTTCATGCGTGAGCTGCCCTATGAGCGAATCGTGCGCGACAGCCGCATCAACCGGATCTTCGAGGGCACCAACGACATCCTGC
>CAZJHX010000199.1:0-17060 GCA_964545715.1 uncultured Myxococcales bacterium | reverse complement strand
GGATGGCCGCCGCGGAGTGCGGCACGGGGCCGGACCGAGTTTTGAGGAGGGACAGGGCTCCATTACGACTACCGGAGGGCTGCATGATCCACGGATGAGTCGGGTAGCCAGCACGACCAGACGGTGAGCGACGACGCCCATACGGCCGGGCTGCGCCACAACGCCACGCGATGCTCTCAGTCGGGGTCGTCGCCGAGCAGGACGCCGATATCGAACTCGACGGCGTCGAACGGGGGCAGCCGCAGCCGCTCGCCACGCTCCCCGACCACGACCGCCAGGTAGGCGGACTCCGCCAACTCATATACCGTCACCGTCCCATGCTCAACGTCCGTGATCCAGTAGTGCGGCACACCGGCGCAGTGCAGGGTTCGATACTTCCGAACCGTGTCGTTGGCGGCATTCGATGGGGACAAGATCTCGCAGACCCAATCGGGCAGCGTGCTGATGATCCGGCCCCCTGGGCTCTGTGGCACGCGGTCCCGGCGCCACCCAGCCAGATCATGTCGGTAGATCTCGCCGGACTCATATTGAATCTGCGCTTCGGTCTGGATCCACCAGCCTCCAGGTCGGTCGTCGTCTCCACCGCCCCGCTTGAACCGCCAGCCGACCTGGGTGCCAATGGAGTTCTGGGCGTTGTTGTGCTCTCCACTGGCGGCCTCTTTCTCCACCAGAACACCGTTGATGACCTCAGCGCGGGTGCCATCTGAAAGAGCCAGGAGATCCGCAGCGGCGGCGGGGCGCTTGCTCGCAGGTTCGGTCATGACCTCGTCAGTATACTCGTTCCGAGGGAAGGACCAAGAGCGGCCTTCCGAAGTTGTATGCGTGTTGTCGTTCCCGAATACCCCGCCGTTATCTCTGATTGCCTCGGACATGGGCGGACGGAGCGGCGGTTCTGGCCCTCGCGAAGCGTGCTGGCTACTCGTCTCGTCCGCGCCTCATGCGGCCCTCCTGTAGTCGTGGTGGAGGCCTCCAAGAACGGGCAGAGCAACGACCTTGCCACTCGTCTCGTCCGCTGCCCCAGCGACACCGGCGGCTGGGACTCGCTGCCCGATTCCCTGGTGCGGCCGCGCCTTGTTAAAGTACGCGTGGGCGTACTCCTCGAGGACGCGCCGCAGATGGGCCTCGTTGAGGATGACGACATGGTCCAGGCACTCGCGCCGGACGCTGCCAAGATACCTCTCACAGATGGCGTTCAAATTCGGAGACCGGGGTGGGATACGGACGACTTCGATGCCAGATCCCTCAGCGACCGCGGCGACGTGTCGGCCGAATTTGCCGTCGTTGTCGCGGATCAGGAACCTCGGGCCTTCACCGAAAGGGCGTAGCCTCGCGAAGCTGCTGCGCCGGCCACCGGTCGCTCGGCGTCCGGGTCACGCCGACGTGCACGACCTCGCGGGTCCCGTGCTTCACGATGAAGAACGCGAAGATGGGCTGGAACAGCACGTCGTACAGTTGGAGGAAGTCACAGGCCCAGACGTCGTCAGCGTGGTTCTCTATCAACGTCCTCCAAGTCTGGCCGCGCTCTTGCGGCTGCAGCGCCCGTTTCATGTACTTCTGGATCGTTCGCTTACTGACCCGAATCCCGAGCTTGAGCAGTTCGCCGCGGATCCTCTCGGCTCCCCCCATAGGAAATATGCGCTCCACAATTTGAGAAATTGGGGGACACCCCGATACCCGCAGCGCGTTGGCCGCGGATCCTCTCGGCTCCCCATTTCGTAATGTGGAGCTCCACATTTTCCGAAGTGGGGCTACACGCGGATCCGCGATGCGCTGCGACACGTCGGGCACGAAATCGGCCGCAACACGGTGAAGCGGATTCTGGCGAATCACGGCATCGTACCGGCCCCACAGCGAGGTAAACGTACGCCGTGGAAGACGTTTCTCGCGGCGCACTGGAGCGCGATCGCCAGTGCGGATTTCTTCACGGTCGAGGTTCTCACCGCCGGCGGCCTTGTTCGGTACTTCGTCTTCTTCGTCATGCGACTCGAAACTCGCCGGGTCGAGATCGCGGGCATCAGCTGCAGTCCCAGCGGCGCGTGGATGACGCAGATTGCACGCAATCTCACGGACTGCGAGGACGGTTTCCTGCTCGGGGTCCGCCATCTGATCATCGATCGCGATCCGCTGTACAGCTCTGCGTTTCGGGGCTTGTTGAAAGACGGCGGTGTAGCGCCGTTACGGCTACCGGCGCGGAGCCCGAATCTCAACGCCCACGCCGAGCGCTTCGTGCTGTCGATCAAATCCGAGTGCCTGAGCCGGATTGTGCCGCTGGGCGAGGGCCATCTGCGCCGGGTCGTCAGGGAGTATGTCGCGCACTACCACACAGAGCGTCATCACCAGGGGCTGGGCAACCGGTTGCTCACGCCGGCTCCCACCGTCGCCGGCTGCGACAGCCCGGTCAAACGGCGCGAGCGGCTGGGCGGCCTGTTGAACTTCTACCATCGAAAAGCGGCGTAGCAGTGGAGCAGTCGAACCGACCAGGGGCCTGGCGGACGGTGCCGAAGTGCCCGTCCTGCCCATCCTGCCGGTCGGCGGGCCTGAACCTGCAAACAGGGATGGGCAACGCCACCTGAGAGCGGACCATTCGGCCGTCGATTTCGGTGGAATCGGCCTGACGAGGGCGATGACGACGAATTCTCCGATGTTTCGAGATCGCGGTACTGCGGCCCCGGCGCTGTTTCGGCACCCCACGGGCTCCAGATGCTCGGAGAGTGATTCTCAAACGACAGTCGACATGCAGTGGCAACCGTTCCGGTGGGCGCCACTTGACGCGTACGGCGATTAGCCGTACGCTGACACGGCAGAAGGAGGCAACGATGTCCGTTCGAAATACCGCCAAGACTGAGCGCCTCGAGGCTCGCGTTCCTCCGGACGTGAAGGCCATCCTCAGCCGAGCTGCTGCGTTGCAAGGCCGGAGCCTGACCGACTTCGTGGTCGGCACCGCAACCGAGGAGGCTCGTCGGGTCATCCGGGAGAGCGAAGTCCTGGAGCTGACCCGCCGCGACCAGATTGCGTTCGCCGAGGCGCTCGTAGACCCGCCCGCTCCATCGCCAGCACTCCGCGAAGCGGCAAGCCGTTACCGGGAGCGACAAGGCTGATGGCGTCCGAGTCGCTCCACGAGCGGTATGCCGTGGTGCCCCTCGAACGCCGACACGACCGCAATGCGTTCCGGTGCGGCGTCGAGGCGCTTGACCTCTACCTCCATCGGCAGGCCAACCAGGACGCCCGACGCAACGTGGCAACGGTGTTCGTGGCCGAGAACCTCGTCACGGAGGCCATACACGGCTTCTACACATTGTCGATGGCCGCCGTTCTCCTCGAGCTCCTTCCCGAACGCCTTCGGAAGAAGATGCCCCGGTACCCGACCCTTCCTGCCGTTCGGCTTGGGCGCCTCGCGGTTGCCGAGGGTGCCCGCGGGGTCGGCCTCGGAGAGCACCTTCTGATGGACGCGATCGCACGATCGCTCGCGAATGAGGTCGCCTGGGCCGCATTCGTAGTGGATGCCAAGGACGAGACGGCCCGATCCTTTTACGCGAAGTACGGCTTCCAATCGCTCCTCGACGAGGCGAACCACCTGTTTCTTCCCCGCAAGACCATCCAGCCGCTGCTCAGCGCTCCGTGAGACTCCGCCATCGCGCGCCCGACGCGAGATGCGCACGCAAAGCGCACCGACAAGACCGAGCCGCCGAGAAACGGTGGGGTCGAAACGCTCTTGCGCAACAGCACCACGAATGGCAGTAGCTCGACCTCGACTGGGATGGGTCGTCGTGGGGGTCGCGCGCCATCACCCTGGGAACCCTCGCAACGCGATGAGCAAAGGACCTAGTCCGCGAATAACCGTCTCGGCTCTTCGAGAGCCGGATCTGCCGAACCCATGGCCCCGCAGGTGGTCCGCGCGCCTGCCCGACCGGATCGATCGCTTGCTGGAGTCGCGGTCCGAGATCGGTGGGGGCGGGCAGGGCGCACCCAGCGCCGGCAGCGCGCCTGCTGCCCGGTCCTCGTCTCCAGCCAGAACGGAATCTCTACGCCGCGAGGCGATAGTCGTGGATCAATCCACCGAGCACCGGCAATGCCACCAGCTTCCCATCTTCCGGGGGCGGCTCCTGCAACTCTGGATAGGGAACTGGGATCCCGTGAATCGCCTGCGACGGGCGCCCCCCGTTGTAGTGGCGGACATACCTGGACAGCACGCGTCGGACGTGGCCGGCGCCGAGGAAGATGAAGTGGTCCAGGGCCTCCTCGCGCAGCGTCCGGACCAATCGCTCGACGTGTGGGCTCGCATTCGGGGCGCCGTACGGAATCGGGAGGCCCCGGACGTCGAGGGCGTCGTCGAGCCACTGGTCGAGGTGGCTCCGGTAGCTCCGCTTCTTCCCGTCCTTCTCCACCGTGTGGCGAGGCCGGTACTGCCCGTAGATGCCGTCATTGTCGTGAATCAGGAACCGCGGCGTCTCGTCCCAGGCCGTCGCCTCCCTGAGCTGCTGCTTCACCCAGGGCAGCGTCGGTGCGGTGGTCACGCCAGCATGCACGATCCGCCGAGATTCGATCTCCATGATGACGAAGACGTAGACGACGGTGAACAGCGCCGTGTACTGCGTGAGGAAGTCGCAGGACCACATCTCGTCGGCGTGGTTCTTCACGAAAGTCCGCCATCGCTGGTCGCCTCTGGGCGGTCGTGGACGTCGGGGGACCATGTACCTGCGGATCGTGCTCCCCGAGTGGTTGACGCCAAACTTGGCGACCAGCTCCTCAGCGATCCTGTCCTCGCCCCAGTCTGGGTGGTGGGTGGAGATGCGCTTGATGAAGGCGATGTGCTTCCTCGGGATCCGGGGTCGTCCAGGCCCGCACTTTCGTCGCCACAAGGCGCTGAAGCCCTTGCGGTGCCAGCCGATCACGGTGGTCGGCTTCACCATGACGAGCGCTCGCGCCCAACCCGACCACGCTCGTCGGAGCGCTACCCAGAAAACGCGATCTGCCGGCTCGAGCTTCGGGCGCTTGTTTGTGCGGGGGTAGACCCCGATCTGCTGGCGGAGCGCCGCGTTTTCGATCACCAGTGCGGCCCTGGGCATGAGGATCGCCCTGATGAAGGCGAGAAGGGCTGACAGCATCGTGCGTGCATACGCGCACGACGGACGAGGCGGCAGACGGGTTTCGCGGACTACGCAGGATCAGCAACTGGTCGGCTTGACGACTCGCCTCATCGTCCAACAGACCAGTAGGAGAAGGGTCCCTGTGAACCAGGGAACGCCTCGGCTGCCCGCTGGAGCGGCGGCGCAGCCGGAGCTGTCACTGTCGCCGGCCGAGCCGCCGGCGCCACCCGCGTCGGCCGCGGGATCCACTCCGGTCCCTTCAGGCCCGGTCGAGGCGGTGGTGTCTGTCGTGTCGATTGGATCCTCGGCGACGTCGCCCGTCCCGGCGGTGTCCTCTGTGCCGCCGGTGTCAGGGGTTTCGCCCGTGCCAACTGTGTCGTCCGTGCCGGCGGCGCTGCCCGTATCAGCGGTGTCTCCCGTGTCGCCGGTCTCGCCCGTGTCCTCCGCGCCACAGGCGGGCAACTCATCTGACCCGGCCTGCGTCTCCTCAAACGCGTTCCACGAGACCGATGCGTAGAGTGCATCGCTCCCGTCGACGGCTTCAAGATGGTAGGAGCCGACCTGTCCCACGGGATGTTCCTGCTCACTCCACGCGCACAGCTCCGGGGCGCCGTGCAACACGACCACGTCAAAGTCGATGTAAAAGGACTCGGGCGAATCGCCCTTCGTTACGCTCAGCGCCTTCAGCTGGGCGAGATAGCTCGTGACGTCCTTCTCGTCGGGAACGCTGCTGGTGCCCAGACACTCGACGGCCACCACCTCGCCCTCCACGATCAGGTCCGATGCCGCCTCCAAATCCTCCGCGCTCATCGGCGCAGGCAGGGCCAGCCCGCACATGGGAAACAGCACCGCACCCACCCACAACACACGAATCCAATACGAGTTCACGTCGCCCACCCTCCATGTCGTTTGACCGGCAGACTGCCACAGGTCGGCGGCGCGCATATCGGTCAAACCGAGGGTTCAGGTCCCCTTGGGCACCAACTGCAGCGCCCCCGCGTCATGAGCGACGCTGAGCTCACCCCCGGCGTCATCGGCCAGCGAGAGATGGCCTGAGGCGCCATACCGCAGCAGGTGCTCGGCGCGCTCCAGCTCGCTGGAGCCGGGGAAGTGGCGGCGCAATGCGGCAAGGCACTGGTGTCGCTGCGCTTCATCGGCGTTCAGCACCAGGTGCAGCAGGCGCTCGGGCAGGGGCGCGGCGGCGGCGGTGAGGAGATGCGTGCGCAGCTCCAGCAGCTCGGTCACGGCCTCTTCCAGGTCGCTCGGCTCCTGCTGGATCGTGTTGAAGAAGGCCTCCAACCGGCCATCGCGCAGCTGCAGCACAACGTCTCGAAGCACCAACTCGATGATGGCGCGTTGCGCGGCGCCGTCCATCAGTGCGAGCAGGCGCGGGTGCTGGAGGTCGTCCGCATCGACGGGGCCCTCGATGTCCGCAAAGCCCATGAGCGGCGCATCGGGCAGCTCAAATCGGCCGCCGCGCTTGCGGGTCAGCAGCGAGGCGCGTGGGCGCCACCGGCCGTGGGTGTCGATGGGACAGGGCGCGGCAAAGAACATGTGGGTGGACTTCCAATCGGCCGTGCTCTTGCGCTGCATGATGCACCACGGCGTGTCGTCGGTGACGCCCCAGGCGCCGTGAACGCGCTCGCCCGGGCTGCTCACAGAGTCGGTCGTCAGGCCGTATGTCAGGGCCAGCGCGGCGATAGCGCCACGGTCACGTAGATCGCCGATCTTTCGGATCAGGAAGCGGGGCACAAACGCTGAGACGATCACGGCGCTCACGTACCAGCGCAGGAGCATCGGCACGGTCACGTCCCCACGCCCTCCGTGGCTGATCACAGCGACTCCGCCCGCCACCCACACCACAGCGCAGATCGCCCTGCCGAGGCGGTTGATCCGATCCTCCTGCTCAGCCGACCGCTGGTGCGCCTGGGGCGCCGACAGGTCCTCGAGACCGGGGGGCCGCCCGGTAAGCGCCTTGATGGCCTGCCACCGACCGCCGACAAAGCCACGAAACTCGTCGGCGACATCCTCGCTCACAGCCACCGCGTCGCCACCGCAGGCGGTCAGCTCAAACTGAGCCCCGGACCGGGCTACGGCCTCGGCAACACGGTAGGTGGGCATGCGCGGCAGGATCACGCGCGGAAGCAATGCGGACGCGACGGTGCCGAGCGTGTGCAGCACCGTCGTCGCTGTCCCGGCGAGTTGTAGAGTTGTATCCAGCAAGACAATGACCGCAGCGCCCGCCAGCCAGAACGCGGCGCTCGACAGCGCCCCCAGTCGGTTGAAGCGGGACTCTCTGGATGCGAGCGCCCTCGTCGGAGAGCGGCCCGTCGCGGCTGCGCTGTCACCGGTCACATGAGGTATACCCCCAACCTCGGGACCCTATTCCTGACACGGTCCGGCGCTCGGCAGCTCACCCGCCAGGTGTCAGGAGCCGGCCGTCGACCGCGACGTCCGTTCGGCCTGCCGGGTCTCCCGCAGTTGACGCATTCTCAGCGTGGTGGCCCGATCACGCGCCGCCCCCGCCTCTTCGATGGAGCGAAACCGTTGAACTCCGCGTGGTGGATCGAGTGGGCAGAAGGCGAACGCGCGGGCCCATAACGCCCGGATTCTATCAGCCAGATCCGCTCCCTGCACGCGAGGGGGCGGCGGCATGTCGACTGCGTCCCGATACTTGCTCAAGCTCACCCGATTACTCCTCGATATCCAGGTCAAACGCCTCTTGGAGGCGGCGTGCGTCGCTGTGGTCGATGGCGCGAACGGTACCGCGCTTCATCCAGACCAGGGTGCCGGGAGTAGCGACGCGCACATCCACTCCCCCAACGCGGATCACTTCAAAGTCAAGCTGCGCATACTCCGCGAACTCACCGAGGCGCGTGAGGATGTCCAGGTACAAATCTCCCTGTGGAGGACCGTAACGAACCGCCGGATAATCGCCGCACAGGTCCTCGGCGGAGACCTCGTCGATGCTCGGATCGTCCCAGACAGCGCGCAAGCTGCGCTTCAACCGCGAGACGTTGTCGGGGGTTGGGCGGATGAAGAGATCCAGATCCTCGGTAGCTCGCAACAGGCCGTGAACATTCATGGCGACACCGCCTACGACGATGTACTCCACGCCCTCCGCGTTTAGCGCCTGGATTACGCGCAAGCTCTCGTCGAGCAGGTTGCTCATGGGTAGCAGCCTACACGTGCGTGACCCGACTACAAAGTTCCTCTCTGACGACGCATTCAATCGCGCATTGACGCCGGAAAACCCGTACGATTCGCGTGGCGGTGGAGGACAGACATGAAAACCAACAACGCGGCCCTGGTGCCAGGCCAAGCAGCACCGCGATCACGGTCTTTGTCGCCGAGAAGATGACGTGCGAAGAGTGCTTGTCCCACCCCTGCCAGTACGACTCGCTGACGATCCGGCCGCGGTGCAGATACCGCTCGTGGCTCATCACGGCACAGTACCACGCGTGGTCGCGCTTCCTGCAGCACACGGATGTCGTCAATGTCAGCGTGTCCCCACCGTGATGACGACCTTGCCCAGGTGGGCGGCCTCGCCGAAGCGCCGAACGGCCTCAGGCACATCGCTCAGCGGGTACGGTCCGTCGATGACGAGCTTGAGCCCGTCGCCTTCAACCAGGTCGCTGATCAGGTGCAGGTCTTTGTTGGGCTTCAGCGCAACGACCCGCAGCTCCTTGCCGGTAAAGCGGCGTACCAGCGGCGCCACACACACGATCTGAAGCAGCCGCGGCAGGTGGCCGCCCACCGTCACGTAGCGTCCGCCCGCCTCGAGCGAGCGCAGGTAGCGAAACGCCGAGCGGTTGGTCTTCGTGTCCACGATCAGGTCGTAGCGCTGCCCATTTTGGGTGAAGTCCTGGCGGGTGTAGTCGATCACGTGGTCAAACCCGACGGCGCGCATGGAGTCCAGCTTTGCCCCGCTGTCGACGCCGGTCACCTCGGCGGCGCCGCGGTGCTTTGCGATCTGCGCCGCCAGCGCGCCAACGCCGCCGCCCGCGCCATTGATAAGCACGCGCTCGCCCGGTTGAAGTCGCCCAACGTCTATCAGCCCCTGCAGGGCCAGCCCGGCGGCGTGCGGGATCGCGACCGCCTGTTCAAAGCTCAGCCCGGCCGGCTTGGCCACCACGGCGTCCTCACGCACCGACACGTACTCAGCGAAGCCCCCAAACCCGGCCTCGGAGATGTCTCCGTAGACGTCGTCGCCCGGCTGAAACCGCGCGGCGCCCTCGCCGACCGCCTCGACGGTCCCTGCTATCTCCGCGCCGAGAATGGAGACCTTCGGCCTGACCAGCCCCATCATCAGCCGATAGATGTACGGCTTGCCGCGCACGCTGCACCAATCCCAGTCGTTGACCGCCGCGGCGCGTACCCGCACCAGCACCTCACCGGCGCCTGGTTCGGGTTTTGGCGTTTCCGCCAGCGCGAGCGTCTCGGGCGGCCCGTAGCGCGTCGAGAGGATCGCCTTCATACAGCGGAGCCGGCGACATTGAACAACACCATGCCCAGCGATCTACCCGGCGGCGGCCGGCCCGACAAGCATGTGGTTGGTCAATTGTGACCCGTAGGCTTTCCGACGATACTAGCCAGGCGTGATCGACTCAGCCATCACATCCTTCGATGTCGGCCCCTTCCGACTTCTGCGGCGCCTCGGCCAGGGCGCGACGGGAGAGGTCTGGGAGGCGGTGCATCGCGAGCAGCAGGTGCCTGTAGCGCTCAAGGTCCTCACCACACCACTGGCGCGCGAGGCGGCGTTTCAGTGGATCTTTCGCGCGGAGGTTCGCGCCGTCGGGTCGCTGGACCATCACTGCGTGGTTCAAGTGTACGATCTGGGCCGCATCGATGACGCGGACGCCGCCGCGGGACATTTTGAGGCGGGCAGCCCGTTTCTGGTCATGGAGCTCGTCGCAGGTCGCGACCTCTCTCGTCGGGTGCTGGGGTGGCCCGCGCTGCGTCACGTGCTGCGCAGTCTGCTGGCCGCGCTGGCGCACGCGCATGCGCGCGGAGTCATCCACCTGGACCTGAAGCCGGCCAACGTTCTGGTCAGCGACGATCAGGTCAAGCTCACCGACTTCGGCGTCTCACACGCGCTGGACCGGGAGTCGCCCGAGCGCGACGAAGGCAGCATGACCGGCACGCCGAACTTCATGGCGCCCGAGCAGATCGAAGGCCGGTGGCGGCTCTTCGGGCCCTGGACCGACCTGTACGGGCTGGGCTGCCTGGCCTGGACGCTGACGTATGGTGCCGCGCCCTTCCAGCGTACAACTGTGTGGCAGACGCTGAGCGCGCACCTGGGGGATGCGCTACCAGGTCCACCCGTCGACGCGCCTGTTCCCGAGGGCTTCCACGCCTGGCTGTGCCGCCTTCTGGCCAAATCACCCGCCCATCGCTTTCAGCGGGCGGCTGACGCGGCGTGGGCGCTCGATGCGCTGGGCCTGCACGTGGAGACCGACATCGCCCGACCGCCGCTTGCTGTCCCCCGCGCCGCGGCCGCCCCCCCCCCCCCCCCCCCCCGGGGCGGGGGGGCCCGGGCCCCGCCCCACGCCACCAGCACCGATCCCACACTGGAGATGGCGCTGCCGAGCGACGACGGCGACACCCTGGTGCAACCCGCGCAGCCCTGGGACGAGGTCGAATCGGCCGACGCGGCGCCCGCCTTCTCACCCATGCCGGTCACCGTGCCGGACTGCCCGGCCGACTGGCGCCCGGTCGACGTCACGCCGGGCGCGGACACCAACGTGCTGCGCGGCGTCGGGCTCGCTTTGTATGGCGTGCGCGTGCTGCCCGTGGTCGACCGCAAAGAGGCCCGCGATGGGCTGTGGCGAATGTTGAACGAGGTCTGCGAGGACGAGTCAGCCCGCCTGGCGGTGCTCAAGGGCCCCTCGGGATGCGGCAAGACACGGCTGGCGCATTGGCTGAAAGAGCGCGCCCACGAGCTTGGCGTGGCGGAGATCATGACGGCGACTCACGGCCCGCAGCCCGGCCCCAGCCATGGTCTGGCGCAGATGGTCGCGCGCGATGCCCGTGCCACCGGGCTCGAGCGTCGCGAGATCCTCCGGCACGTGGAAGACGTCGTTCGCCATCACGGCGGCTCCGATCCCGCTGAGTGGCTGTCGCTGGCCGAGCTGATCTCCCCGGGCGCCGCGGCGGCGGAGGGCGCTGGGGACGCCGCCCTGAACTTCAGCAGCGCCGCAGAGCGCCAGCTGGCCATCATTCGATACGTGGAGCGCCGCTGCGCCAAGCGACCCGTCATCCTGCATCTGGACGACGCCCAATGGGGCCTGGGGACGCTCGGTTTCGTCACCCGGCTGCTGGATCGCCAGGCACGACGGCCCGAGCCGGTGCTCGTCGTTTTGACCGTACGGGACGACGCCATCGCCACCCGGCCGGAGGAACAGGCGATGCTCACGGCGCTGTGCGCGCGCCCGGTGGCCGTGACCATTCCTGTGGGTGCGCTGCCCGTGGAGCACCGACCCGCCCTCATTCGCACCCTGCTCGGCCTCGACGGCGATGTGGCCCGGCAGGTGGAAGAGCGCACCGCCGGCAATCCGCTCTTCGCGGTGCAGATGGTCGGAGATTGGGTGGCGCGGCGCGTGCTCGTGCCGGGGCCCGGCGGCTTCCAGCTGGCTGACGGCGAGGCGCCGCGGCTGCCCGACGACCTGCACGAGGTGTGGCTGGCCGGCATCGACAAGGCGCTCGAGGGCCGGTCTGAGGCCGAGGGTGTGGCGCTGGAGGTCGCTGCGGTGCTCGGCGGCAGCCCGTCTATGTCGGACTGGCTGGGCGCTTGCCGCAGGGCCGGCGCCGAGGGCTCTTTTGGACTGGTTGAGCGGCTGGTCGACCTGAATTTGGCGCGCCTGCTTGCGGGCAACGATCAGGTCTCCACGCTGACCGGGGCGTCGCTGGGCTGGGCCTTTGTCCACTCCATGCTGCGCGAGAGCCTGCTGCGCCGTGCGCGGGAGACCGGCCGCTGGACGCAGCTGCATGGGGCGTGTGCCGACATGCAGCACCGCCGGACCGGTCGCAGCGTGCTGGAGCGTCGCGGCCGCCACCTCGTCGAGGCGGAGCGGCTGGATGACGCGGTGAAGCCGCTGCTGGACGGCGCCTGGGAGAGCTTTCGCACGGGCGTCCTGCGCGACGTCGATACGCTGCTGACACTGCGCGACGACGTGCTGACGCGGCTTGGCGCCTCCGGCGACGATCCGCGCTGGGGCCGTGGTTGGCTGTTGCGGTGCCGGGTCGCTCGCCGATTGGGGGGCGTCGGCGGCATGACGTCCGCAGGCCGACGTCTGGCGGACGCCGCTCGAACCCACGGCTGGACCGACCTGCTGCCGTTCGGCCTGCTCGAGGTGGGCTGCGGCGCCCGGGCGGGTGGGGACATGGAGACCGCCGACGCCGCTCTGGTAGAGGCCGTCCGGGTGGCTGAGATGAGCGCCGGTCAGGCCGGTGGGCCGAGCGCGGCGATAGGCGAGTGCCGGCGGGAGCTGGCCGCCATCGCGATGGAGCAGGGCCGCATCGACGCGGCGCTGAAGCTCAGTGCACAGGCCGCGCAGGATCTGGACGCGGCCGGCGAGCTCGAGCAGGCGGGGCTGGCTCTGCTGCTGCAGTCCTATCTCATCACGCAGTCCGGCGCGGAGGCCAACGCACGGAAGGTGCTCGCCAAATCACAGGCCCGCTTCCGTCGCGCGGGAAGCCGGTCGGGGGAGGCCAAGTGCGTCGCCCAGCTGGGCGAGCTGGCGCGCCACACGGGACAGCTGGAGGCGGCGGAGGCCTTCTATCGCGAGTCCATGGCCCTGCACGACGCGGTGGGTGACGAAGCGACGTGGGTGGAGCTGAACCTGGCGCTGACGCTGATCGCCGGCGAGCGGTTCGCCGAAGCCCGGCGCTTGTTGGAGAGCACCGTGCCCCGGCTTGAGCAGCTGGGCCGCCTGCCGCTCGTCGCCGCTGTGGGCGTAAAGCTGCTGGCCTGCTACGCGGGCACCGGCGACTGGCAGACCTGGGACATGGAGATCGGCGCCACCCAACAGCGACTTGCCGACACCGGCTTCGTGGAGCAGGACGTTGCCATGGTCGCCGAGCACGCAGGCGCTCTGGCGGCAGCGGCCGGGAAACACGAGCGCGCCCGGACAGCATACGACATCGCGGCCGAGCAGCTCGCCTCTCTGGGGCGCACGGCAGAGGCCGAACGCGTTCGCTCGCTACTCTGACCGAATCGCTGCCAGTGGCTGCGCAATCCAGGTGCTTGCCGAGTCGGAGTCGAACGCCCACCCATCTGGTACCGTGTTGACGGGACGCTGGGAGGACAAGACCGTGCACAACCGCGCCTTGCGGGCTGCGGCCGTGGTCTGGTGTCTGACCGGCTGTTCGGCTGAGCCGGACGATGGACAGCAGGTCGTCGCCAAGCCGGATGTCGCTGACGTCCACAATGTACTGCTACCTGTCCTACGTGCTGGATGGGTTCTGCGATCCACTGACGCCAGTCGCCTGGGAGGAGCTTCAACACCGGTACAGGCGCCTGGAGCGTCGAGCCGGCCGGCGACTCGGTGCGCTGGCATTGGTCGACGCTCAAGGCAGCTGAGGGCCCCGGGCTTTGCAGCGTGATCGATCCGACCTGCGACGCCCCGCAATGCGAGACTGAAAGCGGCCAGCCCTACCCTTCAGGCGTGGCCCGCAGCTCGACCATGCAGATCATGGCCGGCAATGACTACTCGATCTCATTCGACCTGCTCGCCGACCTGTCACAAGCTGAGGGAGCCGCCGGCTGGGAGGAGGCCTTCGCCATCGACATGGTCGTGCCCAACGAGATACTGGGAGACCTCCTGGTCGCCCGCCTGGTCTGCCACTCAGGCGAGTGCACGACGCTTGCTGCCGCTGACCCGTGCGCCAACGGCATCAACTTCAACTATCCCGGCTGCGGCACGCCCGAGGGCGACTATTTCACTTGGAGACACTACAACTTCGCCATCTCCGACCTCCTGTGCACCGAGGCCCTCACGTCGCCCATCGCGCAGACCTATCTGGACGTGCTCCAAGCCACGGGTTCCGTCGACTTCTACCTGCGGATCGAATTCAAGTCGCTGAGCGGAACGGACGACTGCAACACAGGGCTCTACTTGGACGAGGTCCGCTTCAACGAGCTCTTACAGGGCTTCGACGCTGAATGCCCAGCATGGAAATGAGGCCCATGATCACCACCAGGAACCATGGAGCCCCCGGCCTCCGCGCGCTCACCGCACAACCCGCCGCACGACCCTCTCCCGCGACCAGGTCAGGCGCAGAGTCCATCGCCCGCGCGATGTCCTCGTCGGCGGCCGCGCCATCCACGTCGATGTTCAGCGTGGGCTGAAAGTCGTCGCACCACTCGACGTCGCTGGGCTCGATGAAGTGGCGCAGGTGCTGCTCGCAGTGCTCGATCTTGGCGTGACTCTTGGTCGCCAGGCTGTAGGACTCGATGGTGAAGCAATACTCGTCGCTTCGATCGAACCACTCCAGGTCGTAACCCAGCGGCGTCGCCAGGCTCGCGAACGAGGACGGCTCGAAGTCGTGAAAATCATGGGACGCCGACTGCGGAGCCGACAAGGACAGCGTCACCTGCGAGTCGGGCTGCCCGGCAGCGTCGTTCTCCAGCCGAATGAGCAGCGCCGGAACCCGGCAGCTGCCGTGCAAACGCACGATGGGCTGCACACTGAGGATCTTGGGCGGCAGCAGCTCAGCCGCTGGTCCGGCCGCCGTCACGACGTCAAACGTGCCCTCGACGTCCGGCGTGTAATAGTCGATCCAGGAGTTGTCCATATGGACGCTCACCGTGTAGGTCGTCAGTGGCGCCAGGTCGTTGGTCGGACGCCAAATCACAAGCTCCATCGGATTGGAGTAGTGCGCCGCTCCGTCCTGCGACGACGGCCACGACTGCACCACCGATGACTGCCTGCCGACCACCGGCTGCTTCCACCTCCCACAGGCGGGCACGTGCGATGACGGCGACCCGTGCACGACCGACAGCTGCGACGCGGCGCTCGGCTGCCAGGCGCAGCCCCTGACAGGCGGCGTCTGTGACGACGACGACCCATGTACCCAGGACGACGCGTGCGTCGCGGGCCAGTGCCAGGGTGCCAGCACCCAGAACTGCGATGACGGTAATCAGTGCACGACCGACGCCTGTTTGGACGGGGGCGGCTGCTCCCACACCGACAACGAGGCGCCGTGCGATGACGGCGCGTCGTGCACGGTTGGTGACACCTGTAACCACGGCGCCTGCGAGCCGGGCACTCCCGTCGATTGCGCGGACTCCGATGCCTGCACCACCGACACCTGCGACGAGACGCTGGGCTGCGTGCACACACCGCACAATGGTCCGTGCGAAGACGGCGAGCCCTGTACCGGCGATGAGTCATGCGTCTCCGGCACCTGCCAGCCCGGGGGCCTGACGGACTGCGACGACGACAACCCGTGCACGACCGACGGCTGTGTGCCCGGGCTCGGGTGTGTTCACCTGGCGTACGGCGGGTCCTGCGACGACGGCGACTCCTGCACATTAGGCGATCTCTGCGTGGCCAAGGAGTGCGTCCCCGGCGTGCTGCAAGACTGCGTCGACGGCAACGCGTGCACCGATGACGTGTGCTTGATCGGCGGCGGCTGCGACAACCCGAACAACGCCGATCCCTGTGACGACGGCGACCCCTGCACATCCGGCGATGCCTGCGGGGACGGCGCATGCCAGGCGGGCACCGACCCGCCGTGCAACGACTCGGACCCGTGCACAACCGACGCGTGCGTCCCCGGACTGGGCTGCATTCATCCGCCCCACACCGGCGCCTGCGACGACGGCAAGCCATGCACGGCCACGTCCACCTGCATCAACGGCTTCTGCGTTGGTAGCGGCGTGCCCGACTGCGATGACGACAACGACTGCACGATCGACACCTGTGTGGCGGGCATCGGCTGCACCCACACCCCCGGCCCGGGCTCTTGTGAGGACGGCGATCCCTGCTCCATCAACGACTCCTGCTCCGACGGTGCCTGCCAGGCCGGCACCCTGCAGGACTGCGATGACGGCAATCCATGCACCAGCAATGACTGCGTCTTCGGTGGCGGCTGCACTGCGGCTCCCCAGGACGGGTCCTGCGATGACGGCGAGCAATGCACCGTGGGCGAAAGCTGCTCCGACGGCGTATGCACCGGCGGCAGCGAGTTCGACTGCGACGACGGAAACCTGTGCACCACGGACGGCTGCCTCCCTGGACTGGGTTGCCTCAACTTCCCCAACAACGCGCCGTGCGATGACGGGGAGGCATGTACGGAGGGCGACGCCTGTGCGAACAGCGCGTGCCAGCCGGGCGCTCCCCGCGTATGCGATGACGGCAACCCGTGCACGACCGACACCTGCGTGGCGGGCGCCGGCTGCACCTCGGTGCCCAACGAGGCGTCGTGCGACGACGGTGAACCCTGCACGGCCAACGACACGTGCGTCGGCGGGACCTGCGTCGGCGGCGGTCCCACCGACTGCGACGACAACAACGTCTGCACCGACGACGCCTGCACGCCTGGACTGGGCTGCATCCACCCGGCCAACGCCCTGCCCTGTGACGACGGCGAGCCGTGCACCGCGGCGGACGTGTGCTCCGCAGGCGTGTGCGTACCGGGCGCCGAGCCCAGCTGCGACGACAACAACGTCTGCACCACGGACAGCTGCGTGATCGGCACCGGCTGCGTCTTCGACAACAACACGGTCGCCTGCAACGATGGCCAGCCCTGCACGACCGCCGACAAGTGCGCCGACGGGTCCTGCCAGGGCGGCGAGGCGCCGGACTGCGACGACGGCGATGTCTGCACCGACGACAGCTGCGTTGCGGGGACCGGCTGCGTGTCGACCAACAACGCGGCGCCGTGCGACGACGGCAAGCCGTGCACCGAGGGTGAGCTGTGCGCCGCCGGCGTCTGTCAGGGCGGCGGACCGCGCGACTGCGACGACGA